>JADJEE010000012.1:2369489-3021479 GCA_016709225.1 Deltaproteobacteria bacterium
GTCGACCGCTGCGAAGACGCCGTGCTCGAAGCTCTCGTAGGTCGGTGGATCGTGGTCGCCGATCTCCGCGTAGATGACGTCGTCGTCGCCCGCGCGCCAGCGTTGCTCGAGGTAGCGCACGCGCTGCGGGCGGGGCTCGGCGTGGTCGGCGAACGCATGCACCGTCTCGAGCTCGAGCATGCCGCCCTGCTGATCCGGCGCGCGCAGCTGCAGCGTGTCGGGCACGTCGGCGAAGGCGAAGGAGCGCCCCTCGTCGATCAGCTGCAGCACCTCGGCGCCGGCCGCCTGATCGTGGAAGAAGTGCGCCGTGATGCCCTCGTCCTCGAGCAGGCGGTGGATGAAGGCCAGGTCGCTCTCGCGGTACTGCACGCAGTAGTCGTGGACCGGGTGCTCGCCGAGCTTCGCGACGTCGATCTTGCGCTGCGTCCGCTCGAAGGTCGGCGCGACGATGGCCTGCACGATCTGCGGCACGCTCATGCCCTGGAAGATCCGCGATCGTCGGCCGACGTCGAGCAGCGCACAGGCGGGCCCGACCGACAGCCCCAACACCAGGCCCTCGCGCGTGCTGCCCAGCACCGCCGCCTGGCGCACCACGCCGAACATCGTGCGGATGTCACTCTCGCGCCCGAGCGTCAGCTCGACATGGGCGCCCAACAGATCCTCGAGCTCGACGGTGTGATCGACCAGCAGTTCGAGCTCGATGGCGTAGGGCCGCGCGAGCTCCTCCGTGATCCGCACCCGCCGCACGGTGGTCGCAAACGTGCTGCTCTCGCCGGCGATCGTGCGCAGCTCGACGCGCCACTGCACGGGCTCATGGGTGACTCGGGGGTCGCTCATCGGTGGGATCCTCGATCGAAGGGCGGTGGGCGACCGGCCATGGCCGCCCCCCTCGCTGCTGCCCGTGCCGGACCTGGTCGCTCGCCGCGCCGAGGGCCGTGCAGGCGCCATGCTGCATCGCCGGGTCGTGCCCGCCAAGGGGGCGCGCGGCCGGGGGCTCGGCCGCAGCGTGGGTGCTCGGGCATGCCGGTGGCCGGTCGACCCGCGCGTGCCGGCGCTTGCACGCCGGCCAAAGACGTCGCCCCGCGGGTCAGGCATGCGAGCGGGGCAGCCGGCGCGAACACAAACCATGCCCGCGTCGATGCGATCACCCCGGGCACTGCTCGAGCCGAGCCGCGCGCGCGATCAGATAGTCGCGCTCCGGAACGCTGGTGGTGCACGCGGCCGCGGCCCGGTAGTGCACGAGCGCGGCCGCACGGTCGCCGGCCATCTCGAGCAGGTGCCCTCGCACGGCGTCGAGCCGATGGCCACCCGCGAGCCGCGGCTCGTCGGCGAGGGCGGCCAGCGCTGCCAGGCCCGCCGCCGGCCCGCGCACCATCGCGAGCGCGACCGCGCGATTGAGCCGGACCATCGGGTTGTCGCTCATCGCCTCCAGCGCTCCGTACAGCGCGAGGATCTGCGGCCAGTCGGTCTGCGCGGTCGAGGGCGCTTCGTCGTGCAGCGCCGCGATCGCAGCCTGGATCGCGTAGGGCCCGAACCGCCGTCGCGACAGCGCCTCGGTGACCAACGCGATGCCCTCGGCAATCGCGGCGCGATCCCAACGGCTGCGATCCTGCTCGTCGAGGGCGACCAGCTCGCCGCGGGCCCCCGTCCGCGCATCCCGACGGGCATCGGTCAGCAGCAT
The DNA here is from genome assembly GCA_016709225.1 of Deltaproteobacteria bacterium. Classification (NCBI taxonomy): domain Bacteria; kingdom Pseudomonadati; phylum Myxococcota; class Myxococcia; species Deltaproteobacteria bacterium. Next base: position 2,371,171 of record JADJEE010000012.1, read on the forward strand.
CAGCGCCAGCAGGCCCAGCAGCTCGCCGTGGGTCGGCCGCAGCGTCAGCAGCATGCGCGCGAGCCGGATGGCCTCGCGCGCGAGGTCGACCCGCACCAGGTGCGCGCCACCGCTGGCGTAGCCCTCGTTGAAGACCAGGTAGAGCACGTGGAGCGCGGCATCGAGGCGGGCATCGAGCTGCTGCGGTCCGGGCAGCTCGAAGCCGATGCCCGACGACGCGATGGTCTGCTTGGCCCGGCTGATGCGCTGCGCCATCGTTGCCTCGGGCACCAGGAACGCCCGCGCGATCTCGCCGGTCGTGAGCCCCGCGACCGCGCGCAGCGTCAACGCGATTGCCGAGGTGCGCGTCAGCGCGGGGTGGCAACACATCAACACCAACGCGAGCGTGTCGTCGGCGGCGACCTCGGCATCGTCATCGGGTGCGGGGGCCGCGACCGGCCCGGCATCGAACACGAAGATCTCACGGCGCGTGCGCGCCAGCTCGGCGCGCACGTGATCGGCCAGCCTGCGCGACGCGACCCGCAACAGCCACGCGCGCGGCTGCTGCGGGACGCCCGTGTCGGGCCACTGACGCGCGGCGGCCAGCAGTGCCTGCTGCAGGGCGTCCTCGGCGGCCGCGAAGTCGCGGTGGCGACGGGCCAGCTTGGCCAGCACCTGCGGCGCCAGCTCGCGCAGCAGCGTCGCCATCGACCCCGCTGCGGCCGTACTCACGGCTCGACCGGCGGCGCGCTCATGACCTCGCGGATCTCGATCGGCATGCGCAACGGCTTGCCGTCCTTGCCGGGCGCCGACGAGGCCTGCGCCGCGATCGCGTGGGCGCGCTCGGGCGTCTCGACGTCGACGATCCAGTAGCCGGCGAGGAACTCCTTCGACTCGGCGAACGGCCCGTCGGTGACCTCGGGTGCGCCCTTGGCCCCGGCTCGCACGAGCCGCGCCTGGGCCGGTGGCGCGAGGCCCTCGGCGGCGACCAGTTCGCCGTCGCGCTGCAGCGCCTCGGTCATCTCGGACATGTACCGCACGTGGGCCTGGATGGCCTCCATGGGCCACTTCATGACGTTCCAGTCACCGTCGCCGCGGGGGGCATTCATCATCAGCATGAACTTCATGGCTTCGTCTCCTCGGGTGCTCGGCCGCCGGTGATTCGGGCGGCGTTCACGGCCCTGTCGGAGCCACCACCCGCGTTCTCGACATCGCGCCGCGACTTTTTCGGAGGCCCTCGCGGGCTACAGGCACCCACTCATGTCGGGGAACGCGCAGACCCCATCGGTGCACTCGTTGGTGATCACGCCGGTACGCAGGAAGGTGTCGAGCTGGCGCTGGAACTCCGGCAGCTTGCGCAGCTTGCCGTGGGGATCTTCGCAGGCGCGCTGCGGCAGGTTGCCGACCGGGTCGGGCGGCAGGCCGAACGCGTACTCGACGATGCCCGAGCCCTCGTGCGGCGCGGTCACGGTCTCGAGCCCGTAGATTTCCCGGACGCCGCTGTCGATGTGCGGCATGCCCATGGTCCGCGCCATCACGTGGGCACCGAGCGTGGTGACCTGGTGATCGCCGACGGCGTCGTTGATGAAGACCTGGTGCGCGGGCGTACCCGGCAGCATGTCGCGCAGCACGTAGGGCGCATAGCCAGCGGGCTCGGTGCGCTCCCACAGCATGTCGGTGAGCGCCAGCAGATACGTCTGCTGGCGGGTGTCGGGGTAGCTCGCGCGGATGATCTCGAAGAAGGGATCGAAGTCGGCGCTGCGGCTGAGCAGCAGGTTGTAGGGCATGCCCGGCACGCCCAGCACACCGCGCTCGACGTCGGTGGTGAGCGCCATGTACGTGGCGCCGAAGATCCCGCCCTGGCTGATGCCGTGGTAGTAGGCGCGCTCGGGATCGATGAACCCGCCGTAGTCCGGATCGGCGGCGAAGCGCCCCTTCATCATGCGCATCGCCAGCAGCGAGTTGAGCATGCCCTGGTGCTGGCGGTCGACGACGTCGGCGAAGCGGTGGAACTCGCCGGCAGCGATCAACGCACCGATCTGCAGCTCGTCGTCGGCGGCCATGCCGATGAAGTCGACGCCGAACATGATGTAGCCGTAGGCGTCCATGAACTCGAGGAAGTGACCGCTCTCGATCTGCTCCTTCTCGCCCAGCAGGCCGTGGCCGTACTGGATGAGCCCCGCGGGCGCCTGCACGGCCGCGTGCGGGATGAGCACCTCGAAGCCGAAGCTCGCGGTCGGCATCGCGGGGTTGATCACCGGCAGGCCGTCATCGCCGAAGACGAGCTTGGCGCCGGGCCCCGGTTGATCGAGGTACATCGGCACCGTCATCTCGCCGAAGATGCGGTAGGCGATGTGGTCGGGCTCGTAGTCGTCCTCGACGCTGGTGATGGTGTACTCGGGGCCATCGTCTCCCACCATCGCGAGCGACTCGTCGCGCATGCGCAGCATCCAGCCGGTCTGGTTGTCGCGCGACGCCGTGGTGAAGTCCCACGCCAGCTGCAGGCCGTCGCGGGCCACGCCCGCGTCCGCTAGGCGGGCGAAGATGTCGGCGTAGAGCGGTCGGCGGGCCTCGATCGAGGCCTCGTCGGAGGCGGTACCGTCGCGCAGGGCGGCGAAGCCTGCGGTCGGCGCGAGCTCGTCACCCACGCCGTTGCGCAGGTGCGAGTAGCCGACGATGTAGCGGTGATCGTCGCGCAGGCGGATCGCCGGATGCATGATGAGCAGCTTCTGCTCGGGATCGTCGGTGGTCGCGTCGAGCTCGACGAAGTGGGGGACACGCTCGCCGGTCTCGGCGTCGAGCAGGATGCTGGGGCAGTCGGCCGCCATCGAGCGCGCGATGTCCTTCGAGCTGGGGAAGCCGACCAGGCCGTAGGGCACCAGCTCCGGGAAGTGGGCCAGCATCGCGATGCCGGGCGTGAAGCCATCGGCGCGATTCCACGGATCGGCCTGGGGCCGACCGCCGTAGTAGTCCATCGGCATCGCGTCGACCTCGAGCTGCACGCGGCGACCGGTCTGGGTCGCGTCGTCGGCCACGGTGTACACGTTGCTCGGGAACGGCAGCGGGCAGAAGCTCGGCACCAGCGGATCGCACGCGACGTGCGGCCACTCGACCACCGGCGCGATCGGATCGCCGGTGGTGGTCGAGTCGGCGGCGCCGGTGCTGGTCTCTGCGGCGCTGGTGCTGCCACCGGCGTCGCCACATGCGGCGAGGGTGAGCGTGACGAGCAGCGGAGCGAACGAGCGACAGGACGGCATGGGCTTCCTCGCGGTCAAGGGGACCGCGCGAGGATAGCGAGCCGACGCGCGCTGCAGGGTACGCGCGCGCGTGCGTCTGGTCTCGCGCGTGCGGAGCAGGGTGTTCCATCGCGATCAGTCACGTCGGGCCACGCGCGCGGCCCGACGCGCCCGCACGCGCTCGACGAACTCGCGCCACAGCGTCTTGGTGGGCACGTACTCGAGCCGATCACTGCGACGGTACTGCGGCTCGATCGCGGCCACGTGGGTCTGGACGAGCACCATGCCGCGCGAGACGGTGGAGCCCGCCACGAGGCGCGGGTCCTGTTCGTCCGCATCGGCCTCGTCGGCGGCCTGGCCGGGCGGGTCACACGGTGCGTCGGCAGTCGCGTCTGCATCGCTCGCGTTGCCGGGCTCGATCGTGTCTTCATCGGCGATCCGCAGCGCCTCGGCGTCGGCGGGCGCCACCGGGGTCGTCGCTGCGTCGACCGCCGGCGCGTAGGCGAGATCGAACGGCCGCGTCGACTCGGCCTCGGGCCACGTGCTGGGCGACACCTCGCCGTGCCCCGTGCACGCGGCGAGCCCTGCCAGCGCCGCCGCGAGCAGCGGCCGTGGGCTCGCAGGCTCGGGTCGCAGCGCGATGATGCCGTCGGCACGGGTGCGGTACTCGACGCAGATCCGCTCGCCGTCGTGCTGAGCCAGCAGCGCGCGGACCTCGGGCTCGGTCATCTCGCCCAGGCGCAGGACCGGCTTGCTGCACTGCTCACACCACGCGCGTCCGCGACCGCGCGCCGCCAGCTCGACCCCACTCGGACACGGCCCGATCACCGGCAGACGATCGCGATGCAGCGGCATGGTGGCGGATCGAACGACACTGCACCGCGGCCCTGACACGACAACCGTCCCTGCCCGCCCTTGCACCAAGCCGTGAGGCTCGAATCGACGACGACGGGGGCGGCGGATCACGCCACCGACGGTGCGCTCGCGGTGCCCGAGCCGAGGCCACGCCCGGGGTGCACGGCGATCGCATCCCAGCACGCACGCTCGGCCTGCGCGACCACCTCGTCGTCGAGCACGAGTCGGCCCTCGGTGTGCGCGCGCATCATGCCCACGAAGGCGCCGAACACGAGCTCCATCAGCAACGTTGCGTCGAGCGGCTTCACGAGGCCCTGCGACTGCGCGAGCCCGAGCATGCTGCGCGCGAAGTCCTTCAGGTTGCGATCGAGCGCCACGCTCTCGTCGTCGAGATACGAGGCGTGGTTGTGGGTCTCGATGAACATGAACGCGTCGGGGTCGTCGCGCGCGAACGCGATGATCTCGAGCCACATCACGCGGAATTGTTCGCGCGCGCCGACGCCCTGCGGGAAGGCCTTGAACACGCGCTGCATCACCACCGACTTCCACTTGCGGTAGAGCTCGTTGACCAGCGCCTCCTTGCTCGGGAAGTAGTGATAGATCGTGCCGGCCGCGACCTCGGCACGCTCGGCGATGTGCGGCATGGCGGTGCCATGGAAGCCGCGCTCCACGAAGCACGCGAGCGCGGCGGCCATGATCGACTCGCGTCGGTCCGGCCGGGCTGGCGGTCGGCCCCGTCTTGGCTTGCCCTCCAAAATACCGAATGAATGTTCGAACAATTCCGGGCGCTTTGCCAGCTCCCCGTGAATTTCCCTTGCCACGTGGGCTTCCCGGTGCTTCCCTACGCCTCAGATTTTTCGAACGAACATTCAATCAAGAACTCTGGAGCACCATGACGACGCGATCCCTCCCCGCCCTGATGGGCCTGGCCCTGACCCTCACCTCCGTCACCGCCTGCGACCTCGATCTGCCGCCCGGCGACATCACGCAGCCGCAGTACTGGGGTGACCTCTTCCTCGCCAAGTACGCCGACGAGCTGGTGCTGAACGAGCTCGAGCCCGGTCCCACTCCGCTCGAGCAGCCGCGCGTGGTGCTGCTCATCACCGGCGTCACGATCCCCGCGGCGTGGTTCGAGCCGATGATCGCACGGCTCGAGCGCGACGGCTTCGTGCCCGTGGTCTACGAGCCGCCCGAGCTGCTGAGCGGTGACCTCTTCGAGAACTCCGAGCGGCTCGCCGATGTCATCGACCAGGTCCGCGCCGAGCACGGCGTCGACACCATCGACATCCTCGCCGAGTGCACCGGTGGTCTCATCGCGCGTCACTACGTGCAATCGCTCGGCGGCGCGCCCAAGGTCTCGCGACTCGTCACCTTCATCTCACCGCAGCACGGCCTGCCCAAGGCTCCGTGGGCGCAGGACATCGTCGGCTGGCCCGCGCTCGACGACCTCACCCCCGGCAGCGAGTTCCTCTCGGCCGTCAACGACGCGCCGCTACCCGAGGGCCTGCCGATCACGTCGATCTACACCTGCACCGACGAGTACATCCAACCCTACGAAACCTCGATCATCCCCGGCGCCCGCAACATCGGCCTGTGCGACGGCTTCGTCGGCCACTTCCAGTTCTTCTACGACCCCGCGATCTACCTCGTCATGCACGGCGCGCTCGTCGAGCCCCTCCCCGGCGACCCCGCACCGGGCAGTGACGACGACGGTGGTGAGGCCGACGACGGTGAGGCCGACGACGGTGAGGCCGACGGTGGTGAGGCCGACGACGGTGGTGAGGCCGATCCCGACGACGACGGTGATGATCCGGACGCGGACGCCCCCGGCGAGACGGCGCAGGGATGCAGCGTCGCCCCGCGCACGGCTGCTACGCCGACATGGCTCGCGGGCCTCGCGATCGGACTGCGTCGCCGACGTCGCATCCGCGTTTGACGGCACCGCCCGCTCCTTGCGAACGCCGTCCCGGGTCGTCGGACGCACTTGGGTTGCCGCCCATCCGCGTCCGTGGCACCACGAGATCGATGGACCTGTCCCCGCAGAACCTCGGGCGTGCTGGCGGCATCGTGGTGATCCTCCTCGGCGTGGCCGGAGTCGTGGGGGCCGGCTACATGGCGCAGGAGGAATGGGCGGCGTGGCTCTTCATCGGCACCGCGGCGTTCGGACTCGCCTTCGTGTTCGCAGGCGTGAGCGCGATCCGATCGGCCGCGCCACGCGTGGTCGAGGTGATGCCCAAGGACGAGCTGAAGCAGCTCATCGACGCCCGTCCGGTGCCGTTCTCGATCTGCGTGCGCTGTCGCGCGATCATGGATGGGGCCGCGCTCGGCTGCAGCGCCTGTGGGTCGGTCGTCGACTGCGTTCAGATCGCCACCGAGGCCGAACGCACCATGGGTCGCGCGGCGCTCGGATAGGCGCGGCCGGTCTCCTGGCGTCGCCCAGCGCCATCAATCGAAGCGGCTGCCGATGCGCAGGGTCCAGGACCCCAGCACGCCGGTGTTGCCGGCGACCGCATCGACCACGCGCAGGGTCCACTCGCCGTTGACCGACTCGTCGCCCGAGAAGCCCACCGGCGCGGCGTGGAAGCGGAACAGATCGGCCTGGTCCTGTGCCACGAGCACCTCGTTGCCCGCGGGATTGGTGAGGGTGACGCGGAGGTCCTGCGGGTTGGCGTGGTCGATCTGCAGGTCGATCTCGACGTCCATGTCGACGGTCGCGAGGCCGTAGACGAGCAGCGAGCGCGACAGCCCCTGCGCGTCGCCGTCGGGGATCGCGACGTCGAGTGAGGTCTCGAAGCTGCCGTCGGCGAAGTTGCCGACCATCCACGCCGGCAGGCACAGGCCCTCGTCGCCGCGGGTGAGTCCGGCGCACATCAGACCCTGACCGAGGTCGCACGGGGCCGATGCACTGCACTCGGTCTGCTCACCGAAGCCCGCGAGCAGGGTGCAGCGGCCCACGTTCGAGGCCTCGGAGCTGCCGACGCAGGTGCCCTCGGCACAGTCCGCGTTCGAGCTGCAATCCTGGCCCTGCGAGCCGACGCCGGCGCTGCAGCGCTCGATCTCGCCGTCGCTGATCACGGCGACGCGCTCGGCAGCGTCGAGCGGGAAGTAGGCGCCGACCGAGGTGTCGCCGGCGCCGAACTCGTAGACCACGTACGCGCGCGCGCTGGTGCGGTCCCACAGCTCGGTGCGGTTGATCTCGCCCTCGTCGGCGCGGGAGAACGCGTCGTCGACATCGGTCACGTCGGTGTGGGCCGAGCTGCGTACTGCCTCGACGACCTGCGCGCGCTGCAGCTCGCTCAGGCCAGCGGGCGATTGCAGCCGCACGCGCGGGCCGCTGACGACGTCGTGGGAGCTGCGCAGGTCGTGATACTGGTCCCCGAACACGCACTGCACGGCGAACGGCGACAGCTCGTCGAAGCATGCTGGGCCCATCTCCTGCGCGAAGGCCTCGAAGCCCGCCGCACAGAAGGCCGCCGGCATCGGCGCCTCGCACAGGCGATCGAACACCGGCCCGAGCGCCTCGCCATCGGTGCAGATCGCGAGCGCCTCGGCGGGGGTGAGATCGGGGCTCTCGGGATCGGCGGCCGAGTCGGCGACCTGCGCGTTCATGCAGGCGAGGATGTTGTTGGCGACGGTCTCGTCACAGCCGGCGGGCGCCGGGGGCAGCGGCGCGCAGTCACCGTTCTCGCAGGTCGACGACAGGCGATAGGCCCCGCGACCCCGCGCGTCGTGGGTGCCGACCACCACGAGGTACTCGCCGGCAGCGAGCGTGAGGCCGGTGATGCGGGACTGTCGACCCCAGCCCGCGTCGTCGTCGAAGGCGATCGCGGTGTCGCCGAAGGCCTCGCCCTGGCGGGGGCCGAACACGAACAGCGTGGTGTCGAGCGCCTTCGCGGTGCCCTGTCGCGTGATCTCGATGCGCACGCGTGCGCCCTCGCGGACCGAGAGGTGATAGCCGTGGAACTCGAGGTCCTCGGTGAAGCGACCGGTGCGGGCGGCCTCGAGCTCGAGCGTGCCGAGGTCCTCGACGTGATCGATGGCGTCGCCTTTGCCATCGCCCAGCTCGGGGATCACGGCGTCGCTGCGATCGTCGGCGCTGCAGGCAAACAGGGAAACGGCGGCGAGTGCGGTGATGGAGGCGCGCATGTCGAGCTCGACCGGCCGCTGTGCAACCTCGGCGCCGCGGTCTGTCACGGACCCGCACGCGGGATCTCGGGGGCTTTCGCTGGACGCGTGACTCCGACGTGACCCACGCGGGCCGGCCCGGCCGGCCGTGGCCACGAGAGTCGCCACCCCACCCGAGCGGCCGCCAGGGGCCCGCCCGAGGCCGTCGCGCACATGGGCGGCGCTGCCACGGATCGATTTGGCCGCGGGTTGCACGTGCAGGTCGAGACCCCATGACACGCGCCACGCATGTTCCATCGTTGCTGATCCTCACCGCGCTCGCGGGCGCATGCGCCTTCGAGTCCACCGCAACCGCGCATCGCGTGCCGGTGCCGGTGTTGGTCGGGCCAGTCGAGCAGATCGGCGGCGCACCGCGTCCGAGCAGCGCCGACGACGGCCCGCAATTCGACATCAAGGTCGATCGCACGGTGACCGCCTCGAGCAGCTCGCAGACCAGCGGCAACGTCACCGTCACCACCACCACCGCGACCGCCTCCACCGCCGGTGCCGGCCTGGTCGACGCCCGCGTGCGACTGGCCGCCAACGGCGCCAAGAACCGCCTGGTCCGCGTCGACCAGCTGCGCGTGAACTCGTACAGCGGGTTCTTCTACTCGGCGGCGTGGATCAGCAGCCGCGTGCGCATCAAGGGCCACGTCGGCCGCGATGTCGTGCTGCCGGATGCGCCCGCGCTCGCGCCGGGAATCGAATCGCCGCCGGGTGACACCACGAACTCGAACGCGGCTGCAACGACGACACCCGCTGCGAACTCCAACCTGCGCTGACACCAAGGCCCCGGACCATGACCCGCCGCATCTGTGCTCTCACGTCGATCTCCTGCGTCGTCCTCGCGCTCCTCGATGGCTGCGCCGGAGGACGCTCCAACCTCCGCTTCGACGACACGCGCTACCCCGTGTCGCTGTCGCCGACGGTGCTCGGCTCCGACGGCGTCGTGTTGTTGCCCGCACGCCGCGAGGTCGTCGGCAAGCTCGAGATCGAGACCAAGGTCTACGGCCTGCTGTGGGCAGCGGTGCCGCTGACGCCCAACAAAGATCTCTCGACACAGGTCAACGATCAGATCGAGCGCGCCGGCGGTCAGGCGGTCGTGAACCTGCGCGTCACCAGCCGGCAGTGCGGCCTCAACAGCGCGTGGGTGCTGAGCACGGTGCCGCTGTGGCCGGGGTGCAGCAAGGTCTTCGTGCAAGGCGACATCATCCGCGAGCGCGCGCCCGAGGCCGTGGTCGAGATCGAAGCGCCGCCCAGCGAACCCGCGGCCAGCGAACCGATCGCGCACGCCCACCCCATGACCCTGCCGTGAACTCCGCGAGGAACTCCATCATGAAGACGTTCGCATCTCTGCTCGCCACCTCGACCCTCATGCTCGCGTGCAAGCTGGCGCCACCGGCCCCGCCGTACCTCAGCACCGAGGAACTCGCCGTGGTCGTCGTGCGCCCCAGCCAGGACATGGCGATCCGCATCGCGCAGTACTGCGAGCCGGTCGCCGCGGTGACGGCCTTCGGCGACAACCACCTGCGCCAGAACGCGCACACCCGCGGCGCCAACCTCGTCGAGGTGCTGTACGACGCCGGTGGCAGCACCGCGGTGCTACACAGCTGCCCGCTGGGCTTCGACGCCGGCGAGGGCACCTTCGAGAGCAACGACGCGGCCGCGCGCGGGTCCTCCTCGAGCGTGACCACCCAGACGGTGACGTTGCACTGAAAAGCGCTCCGCGCTCGGACGTTGGCGCGCACCCGGAGCCCGCATCGGGCCACGCACACCCGCGGCGATCATCGCAGATGAATGCGAGAGGATGCCGCCGGCTCTCGATCCCGACGCGCTCGCACTGCCGGTGCTGCAGGACCCTGCCTGCGCCGCCTACGTGCGCGAGCTGTTGCGCACGCGCTGGACCGACGGCCACGACGAAGACGCCGTGGCACGCGTGCAGGCCCGCATCGACGCACGCACGATCGTCTTCGTCGCCGTCCACCACGGCAACTTCCCCAGCCTCGAGTTCCTGGCGCCGGCGCTGCGCGAGCGCGGGCACACGACGCTGGCGATCTATCTGCAGGGCGACGCACACGGCGAGGGCTTCGACCACACCGAGTGCTGCGGTGGTTCGCTCTCGCGGCTGGCGGCGCTGCTGCGGTCACTGCCCGACGGCACCGCGATCTATCTGCAGGCCCATGCCCGCTGGGTGTGGCTCGGGCAGCTGGTCGCCGCGGTCGCACCGCGACTGCGGCTGGTGCAGGAGATCTGGGACTGGATGGATCAGTTCGCGCCGGCCGCACGCGCGCAGGACTTCGTCGACGACGGCGTGTTCACCCACGCCGAGCTCGCGCTGATGCGTGGCGCCGAGGCGTGGGTGCGTGACCACGCGTATGCCGTCGTGCACAAGCACGGTGGGCGCGAGCAGCCGCCGTGGCCCACCGGCGCCGCGGCGCGCGAGTGTCGGATCATGCCGTGCCCGCCGCGCGCGTGGTCGCGGCCGCCGCTGCGCCGCGAGCCCGGCCCGTGGCGGATCGTACACGTGGGACAGATCAAGTCGCAGCACGCACCGGTGCGGGCGTTCGGCGACCTGCAGCTCGCATCGCTGTTCCAGCGCTGGACCCGTCAGGGCCTCTACGTGAGCGCGTACCCCGGGGTCGCACCGGCCGCCGATGCACTCGTCGACTACGAGGCGCTCGCGCGCCGCGATCGGGCCTTCGCGCTGCATCGACACCGCTCGATCGGTGAGCTGGTCGGCGCACTGCACGGGGCCCACGACTACGGCCTGCTGCTGTATCCGTTCCCGCGCGAGCTCGCGGTCGGTCGTGCGCACCTGCGTACGGCGCTCGCGAGCAAGCTGTTCACCTACGTCGCCGCCGGCCTGCCGGTGTTGGTGAGTCCGGAGCTGGCGTACATGGCCGAGCTGGTCGAGCACCACGGCATCGGCCTGGTCGTCGAGGCGCGCGATCACGATCGGTTGCGCGAGCGCCTCGACGTCGTCGACTACCCGGCACTGCAGCGCGCAGTCCGGGCCGCGCAGTCCGAGTTCCACATCGAGCGCTTCGTCCCCGCGCTGGTCGAGCTGCTCACCGCCTGCGGACCCGTCGCCGCCGAAACACCACCATGACCGCTCGTCGACCGCAACGCATCGCGATCGCGCTGCCCCGCGACAATGACTTCTACCGCGCCCTCGCTGCGCAGATGTGCCGCGGCTTCGAGGCGTGCGGCCTCGAGGCCACCAGCGTGCTGCGTCTGCTCGCCGCGGACGACATGCGGGACTTCTGCGCCAGCGTGCGCCCCGACGTGTTGCTCGAGATGAACCGCTCGCGCGCGATGGCGGAGTTCGTGCCCGACGACGTCGTGCACCTGACGTGGGTCGTCGACCTCGGCGGTCGCGCGGTCGATGACTTCGCGGGCTCGGCGTACACGTATCTCTTCAGCGACGCGTGGCTGCCCCACTTCACGCTCGACGCGCCGCATCGTTGGCTCGGCCCCGGCGCGTGCCCGCAGGACTACCCGCAACGCGCCCACACCTCGAACCAACGCCTGGCGTTCCTCGGCCACATCCCGAATCCGTGGACCCCGGAGGAGCTCGCGCGCGACGTCACCGGCGGGGCTGGCGTGTGCGACTTCGGCAGTCTGCTGCCGGCGATCGAGCGGCTGCTGCGACCCGACGATCCGCACCAAGCGCTGCTCGGCGTCGAGGACTTCCTACGTCGCATCGACGGGGCCTGCTATGCGATCGGCGGCCACCCCTTGGTGATCGACGACGCGCTCGCCTACGACATCACGTGCCGCGTGGTGCGGCACCTCAACCGCACCGAGCTGGCCGACGCGGCGCTCGCGATGGCATCGCGGCGCGGCCTGCAGGGCGACGCGCTCGCACGGTGGCTCGGAATCTGGGGCACGCCCAACTGGTCGCGGTGGCCTCGCTTCGCGCCGCACTACCACGGCTGGCTCGCCACGCCGGCGCAGATGTCCGAGGTCTACACCGGCACGGAGATCGTGCTGCACGAGGGCACCGGCGTGCACTTTCGATCGATGGATGCGATGAGCACCGGCGCGCTGGTGTCGTTCCGCGAGGGTGATCTCGGCAGCCATGTCGACGCGATCCACCTCGGCTTCGAGCCGCACGTGCACTTCGTGCCGTTCCACCTGCACGAGATCGACGACGCCCTCGCGCCGTACCTCGCCGACCCCGTGCGCGCGCAGGCCATGCGCGACGCCGCGGCCGCGCGCATCCGCGACGCCCACACCTGGCGCCACCGCGCGCAGGGAATCCTCGACGACCTCGCGAGCCTGTGACCCGATGAACGCACCCGTAGCCACCGACACCCCGGTCGAGCCGACCGCCGCCGACGCGCGCTGGTCCGAGGCGCGGATCCTCGAGGCACTGCTCGACGCCGGGCTACCGCTGCCCGAACTCGACGCGGTGGTGCTGGCGATCCCGCAGCCCGCCGCCGCGATCGTGAGCCTGCGACGACTCGCACCGAACCTGCGCGCGATCGTGGTGCTGTCGTCGACGGCCAGCGATCTGCCGCTCGTCGGCGCGACCTCGCTGGTCATCGGTGACGCCGACACCCAACGCGACGACGGCCTCGCACTGCTCGAGACGCTGCTGCGTGCAGGCGTGCGTGCCGCTCGGGTCGCGTGGATCGACGACCCCGATGCCGGCGATGACGACGTTGCGACCGCGTTGGTGCGTGCGCTCGGTTGGCGTGGTCTGGAGCCGTGGCTCGACACGATCGCGCCGGAGGACGCTCGTGCGCACGCGGTGCTCGGCGCATGGGCCGAGCGACTCGAGCTCGAGCAGAGCTCCGTGGCGGCGCTGCGACTGTGGCTGCTGCTCTACGCGCACACGCGCTCGGGCGCGATCGCAACCCGCGTCGCCATCGCCTACGACAAGCTCGGCGCACCCCAGCACGCTGCGCGATGGCTGCCGCGTGCCGATGCACCGCCCGCAGCGATCGACGAGCTGGTCGCCCAGGCACGCGCCGACGCGGCCGTGCAGGCCCAGGCCGAGCAGGCCCAGCGCGACGCCAACCTCGCGGCCCTGCGCGAGCGCTGGCCGGCAGCCGCGGAGGCCCTCGCTGCCGCGTCGTGCAGCGGTCTGGACATCCTGTGCACCGATGCCCTGCCGTGGCGCTGGTCCAGCGCGGCCGGGGTCCGGCGCGATCCGTATCCGTTGGTCGTGAGCATCGACGACGACGGCATGCGCGAGCGCGTTCGCGTGCACGCGCATCCCGAGTCGCCGGCCCGACTGCGCGCGCAGATGACCGCGCGCGTCGGCGCGGCGGGACGGCACGCGATGGTCGGCCTCGCCGACTGGGCCGCGGTCTTGAACCTGGTGGGCAACCGCGTCACCACCACCCTGCCGGGCTGGACGCAGCAGGTCTACGGCTTCGCCGACGACACCGCAGTCCTGCGACGACTGCTGGGCGCGATCGATCTGCGCGCCGTGCTCGCGTCGGGCGTGTTCGCGGCGGTGTTCGTGGGCGATGACGCCACTTCGCAGGCCCTGCGATTCTTCGCGAGCGAGCGACTGCGACCGGTACCGAGGATTCGCGTGGGCTGTGATGCCATCGATCCCGCGCTCGCGCGACTCGATCGCGAGCGCATCGAGGGTTGGCACCGAACGACTGCGGCGCTCGCCGACCACCACCGCGACACCGCCGCCCGCGCGCTCGCGAAGCTCGACGCCGGCGCACCGCTGCGCGTGTGGCTGTGGTCGTCGATCCACACCACGGTACTGCGCCACGTCGGCGCGGGTCTGATGGCCGGCTTCGACGCGCTCGGCCACACCGCGCAGCTGCAGATCGAGCACGACCCGCGCGACAACTACGACCTCCCCGCGGTCGCCGATGCATTGGCGGCGTTCGATGCCGACCTCGCGATCCAGCTCGATCACATCCGACCCGAGTACGGCCCGCTGCTGGCGCCCGGTCTCCCGGTCGCCGCGTGGGTGCTCGACGAGCTGCCGCCGCTGTCGGATCCTGCGCTCGTCGCCAAGCTCGGCGCGCTCGACCTCACCTTCGCGTGGAGCGCTCCACTGGCGCGTGCCTACGCCGAGCGGGGCCATCCCCACAGCGCCAAGCTGCTGTTCGCGGTCGACCCTGCCACCTACCACGCCCGCGATGTGCTGCCCGCCGAGGACGCGATCGCCTACGCGACCCATCTGACGCTGCCGTTCGAGCCACGCTGGGCCCCTGGCATCTACGCCGAGCTCGAGCGCGTGCTGCAGACGATGCCACAGCTGCCGTCGGGCCTGGTCGAGCTCGCACCCGTGATCGAGCGGCTGCTCGCGCGCACCGGCGTGATCGTGCCGGAGCCGCTCGCGAGCACGTTTGCCTACGACGCCCTGCTGGTCGCGCGCCACGTCGAGCGCACCCGCGTGGCCGACGAGATCCTCGCGGCGGGTCTGCCCCTGCGACTCTACGGCCGCGGGTGGAATCGCATCGAGCGCTTCGCAGCCCACGCCCACGGCGAGATCGCGGCCGGGCCCGACCTGCGCGCGATGTACCAGCGCCACAAGGTCGTGCTGCACATCAACACCCGCTGCAACCTGCATCCCCGCGTGCTCGAGGCCGCGGCCAGCGGCGGCTTCGTGCTCGCGCGCTCCGACGGCGACTTCGACTGGGCCGATGGCGGGGTCCACGACGCGCTCGAGATCGGCCGCGAGCTGTGCCTGTTCGACGACCCCGCCGACATGCTGGCCAAGCTGCGCCGGGCCCTCGTCGACGAGCCGTGGCGACGCGAGTTCGCGCGGGCGGCCCACGACCGCGTGCACGCCGATCACACCTACGTGCAGCGGGCGCGTACGATCGTCGACGCGCTGCACGCCCGCCTGCGCGCCGTGGCCGGCGATCCGACCACGCACGACCCCGCGTAGTATCGTCACCCGCGATGCTCTTCCCGCGTCGCGCCTCGCTCGGTGTGTCCCTCGTCGTGCTCGCGTGCGGTTCGCCCTCGGGCGGTGACACCGGCACCAGCTCCGGCGACGGCAGCACCTCCTCGACCGGCAGCGACGCCAGCGACAGCGGCACCTCCGACCCGGGCACCAGCGGCAGCTCCGGTGCCGCCGATGGCTCGAGCAGCACCGGCACCACCGGCGATCCCGACGCGTGCTGGACCGACCTCGCGTTCGGCGAGCAAGAGGTCTTCTACGACGGCTTCGCCGACGGCAGTGAGGGGCTCGCGTTCGGTGCCGACGGCAAGCTCTACGCGACCACGATCGCGGGCACCGACGGCACGCTGTGGCAGCTCGACGCCGATGGCAACGCCGTCGACTTCGCCCACGTGCCCTACGCCCTCGGACTCGCGCCGCGACCCGAGGGCGGCTTCGTGGTCGCGTCCATCGGGGTCAACATGCAGCCCGACGGCGCTGTGTATCGCGTCGACGCCGACGGCACCGCCACACAGTGGGCGACCGGCATCGACAGCCCCAACTTCGTCACGCTCACGCCCGACGGCGGCGCGTTGGTATCCGACGATTTCGACACCCGCATCTTCCACGTCGCCGCCGACGGCACCGTCACCGTCGCGCTCGAGATGATCGAGTCACCCAACGGCATGGCCTACAGCCCCGACGGCAGCCACCTCTACGTCGCGACCACCTTCGCCGACGATCCACCGATCACACGCTTCGAGGTCGACGCGCAGGGGCTGCCCGTGGCCGGCACCGGGGTCGAGATCCTCCGCATCGGCCCGGTCTCGACGCCCGACGGCATCGCGGTCGACGAGGCCAACATGGTCTACGTCGCCGCCAACTTGAAGGGCGAGATCTGGCGGGTCGACGGTGGGTCGACCGAGGTCGTGCCCGGCGAACTGGTGAGCGATGGCCTCGGCTCGCCGGCGAGCCTCGCGTTCGGCCACGGCGCCGGCTTCGACCCGTGTTCGATCTACGTCACGCAGCTGTTCGGCGCGAGGATCCTGCGGGTCGGCATCGGCACACGCGGCCTGCCGCTGCCGTAGCGCGGGAGTCCCTGGACGCCTCACCGCGCGTCGCGTCGCGTGCGTCACCGCAGGTCGTCGTGCTCGCGCAGCCACGCCTGCACGGCGGCCAGATCGAGCGGCGTCTTCTCGGGATGCTCGCGGTAGAGCGCGAGGGCTTCGCGCGCCAGCGACAGCGCTCGTGCTCGCTCGCGTGGCTGCGTCCAGAGCACACGAGCGAGGGCCCAACGCGTGGCCGCGAGCTCGTCGCTCGGCAAGGGCTCGCTGGCTTGCAACGCCAGCGCGCGCTCGAGCACAGGGCGAGCCGCGGCCACCTGACCCGCGCGCAGCTGCGCCTCGCCCAGCAGCGTCAAGAACGACGCGAGCTTGATGTGCTGCGGGCCGAACTTGGACTCGTAGATCGCGATCGCCCGCGAGGCGTGCTCGCGGGCGTCATCGAGACGCGCGAGCTCGATCTCGGTCGCCGCGAGGTACGACAGCGCGCGCGCGAGGTCGGGGTGGTTGGGCCCCAGCGCGGCCTCACGCAGCGCACACACGCGGAGATAGCCCTCGCGCGCGGCATCGAGGTTGCCCAGCGACATCTCGTCGCTCGCGAGGTTGCCGAGCGCCATCGTCGTGATCGGATGCTCGGGCCCGTATACCCGCGACGCGAGCTCGTAGGCCCGCTGATCGAGATCGCGGGCACTCGCATGCTCCCCGCGCGCATCCTCGGTGACACCCAGCGACAGCAGCGACGACACCAACTCCGGGTGATCGGGCGGCAACGATCGCTCGCGGATCAACAGCGCACGCTCGATCAGCACGCGGGCCTCGTCGTAACGACCCACCTGCACCAACGCCGTGCCGAGGTTGTCGATCGCGAAGGCGGTGTCGGGGTGGTCGGCACCGAGCGCTGCTTGGCTGTCGTCCGCGAGTCGCCGCATGATGTCGAGCGCGATCGTGGTGTCGCCCAGCTGCAATCGGATCGCCGCGAGCAACGTGTCGGCGCGAGATGCCTCGGGACTGCCGACGATGGTCGTCTCGCGGGAGCTCTGCGCCGCCAGCTCGGCATACGCGTGCGCGAGCGGCAGCTCGCCCATCTCCATCAGCGAGAGCGCCAGATGCGAGAACAGGCGCGTGCGGAGATACGAATCCTGATCGCCGGCTCGCATGCGATGCAGCTGCGCCCGCTCGGCCCACGCGAGCCCGTCCTCGAAGCGCCGCATCCGCGCGCCGATGAGTGCGAGCAGGCTGGCCGCCGCATGCGCGGCCTCCTGCTCGAGGCCGGCACCGGCGGCGCGGTAGTACGCGTCGAGCATCATGGCCTCGGCGCGCGGCAGCTGCCCGACCTCGCCAAGCTGCAACGACAGCCGCATGCGGCTCTCGACCACCAGCGGTACCCAGGCGAGTCGATCGGCCTGCGCGACCGCGGACTCGAGCGACTCGAGCATCTCGTCGATGCGGCCGGTCAGCCGCGTAGCGGCGGCGCTGGCGAGGTGTTCGCGAATCGACGCGATCTCGTCGTCGGCACCTGCAGGCTGCGCAGGCTGTCGTAGCAGCGCATCGTCGTCGAGGCAGGTGGCGACGCTGGGCAGCGAGAGCGCGGCACCGGCCGCCAGCCGTAGCATCGCGGTATCGGCAGTCGGCAGGCGGTGCACCAGGCCCGCGAGCACGAGCTGGCGGTTCGCGAGGCAGGCATCGGCGCGCGCGACGAGCTCGCGATCCCAATCACGCGCGAGCTCGGCATGACCACACACCTCCGCGCGCGCGGTCGCGAGTTCCGCGGCGTAGGCATCGAGCCGCGCTTCGACCCGCTCGTCGGTGGCGGCGGCGTAGCCCGCCCCGGTCGCCAGCAGGCCCTCGCGCACCGCCGTGCGCACGCCGTCGTCGACGCCCGGCCACACCGCGACGATCGACTCGCCCGCCTCGGCGCAGCCGGCCGCACGGCGTCGTTCGTCGAGTTCCTGCCAGCCCCACCGCATCGACGCCACCGCGACCACGACCCCGAGCGCACCGAGGGCCATGCGACGGCGCCTGCGCGTACGCAGCTGGGCGAGCGCGTCGAGCAGCGCATCCATCGACGCAAAGCGACGGGTGGGGTCGGCCTCGAGCCCACGCGCGAGCACCCGACGCAGCGCGGGCTCGGGCTGCGCGACCATGGGGTGCTCGCCGCGATCGGGCTCCTGCGTGACGCGGCTGTTGGGTCGCACGCCGCACAGCGCCTCCCAGGCGCTCACGCAGAAGGCGTACTGATCGGAGCGGGCATCGGCGGTGGCCCCCGCGAACAGCTCGGGCGCCATGTACCCCGGCGTGCCCGCGATGCGAGCACCAGTTGCGTTGGACTCGGCCGGTGTCGGCGCGCTGCCGTTCGATTCGTACCCATCGACGCCGCTGGCGAGCGCGAGGCCGAAGTCCAGCACGCGCACGCGCCCATCGTCGCCGAGCATCGCGTTGTCGAGCTTGAAGTCGCGATGCACGATCCCGACCGCGTGCGCGGCCGCGAGCGCACGACCGGCCTGCACGAGCAGCTGCAGCACCGCGCGGGGGCGCCGATGCGCCGCGCGCAACCATGTCCGCAGCGTCTGCCCCTGCACCTGCTCCATCGCCACGAACAGCTGCCCCTCGTGCGTGCCGACCTCGAAGACCGCGACGACATTGGGGTGGTTCAGCTGCGCCAGTGCCCGCGCCTCGCTACGCAGCTGCTCGGGGTCAGCCGCGTGCGCGTGCAACAGCTTGATCGCGACCCCCCGGTCCAACAGCGGATCGAACGCCGCGTAGACGCTGCCCATCCCACCACGCCCGAGCGTGGCGACGATGCGATAGCGACCGATGCACTGCAGCGGCGTGCTCGGATCGAACAGCCGCTGCTGTACGATCGCCTGCGTCGCTGCGGTGTCGATGCCCGGGGCCTGCTCGCGCGTGTCCATCCCGGCGTGTGACCGACGGTGACGAATGGGAGGGCCTGCTGTCCAGGCCTGCGCGCAACCGCACCACCGGCGGGCCGCTAGCCGGGGTCGTCGGCCAGCGCGGGCGCGGCCGGGTCCTCGACGTGGGCGGCACACCCGGCGAAGCCGCGGCGCAGCGCGTCGGCATCGAGGGCGTAGCCGACCACGACCATGCGACCGTGGCGCGGCGTGGCGTCCCACGGCGCGCCGAAGGTGATCTCGACCAGGTCCGCGACGCCCTGCAGGATCATCCGCTCGTCGACGCCGGCGACCGCGAGGATGCCCTTGGTGCGGAAGATGCGACCAGCGAAGGGCGCGAGCTCGGTCTCGATGAACTCGGCGAAGCGATCGCCGTCCACATCGCCGTCGAGGCTGAGCGAGACCGACTCGTAGACGTGGCGCATCCGCTTGGGCGCCGGCCCACGGTAGACGGGCAGCTCGCCGTCGCGTGCGGCGAGCAAGGCGTCGAGCGAGCCCGGGGCCGCGATCTCGCCGCGCGCGCTGGCGACCACCACCGCCGCGCCGTTGTGCGCCGCGATCACGCGGGTGGCGTCGGCAATCGCGACGTGGTCGCACGCGTCGGTGCGCGAGAGCACCACGACGTCGGCATAGCCGACCTGTTCGACCGCGAGGTCGTGGCGCTCGAGCAGGTTCACGCGCGTGGCATCGACCACGGTGATCACACCGTCGAGGACGAACGCGCCCGAGCGACCGCCGCTGGCAATGGCGGTGACGACACCGGCGGGTGAGGCCGCGCCAGAGGTCTCGATCAGAATCCGACGCGGCGGGGTCGCGGTGGCCGCGAGCTCGTCGAGTGCGTGCACGAGCTCGGCCTGCGTGCTGCAGCAGATGCACCCGCCGGTGATCTCGACGAGCGTACGCACCCGCGCCGCGAGCAGCTCGCCATCGATGCCGATGTCGCCGTGTTCGTTGACGATGACCGCGACCTCACCGCGAGCGAACCCGCCCAACCACGCGTTGACGAGCGTGGTCTTGCCGGCGCCGAGGAAGCCGGTCACGACCGTCACGGGCACGGGCAGCGACATCCCTCGCGAGTGTGGCACGCGCGACGCGACGCGCGAAATCCCGCGCGCGCGAGGCCATCGCGCTGGTGCCGGCGACACCCCGTGGTCGTCGCCGTATGATCGCGGCCATGGCAAACGGCAGCGCTCATCGGGGTGTGGCGTGCTTGGTGGCGTGGCTCGTGGCGTGCGCACCACCGACGTCGCCCAGCTCGAACGCCGCTCCGGTGGAGCCCGCGACACCGACCTCACCGGCGGCGCCGGTCGAGCCCGCCACGCCGACGTCGCCCGTCGAACCGGCCACGCCGGCCGCACCGGCCACGCCGGTCGAGCCCGCCGCGCCGGCGACACCGGTGCGTGCCGACGAGACGCCGCCACCCGGCTTCACGCCGATCCCCGCCTCGCGCAAGGGCGCCTTCCCGGGTGTGGCGTTCACCGAGGTGCGGGCGTTCGCATTCGATCTGCATGTCGACGAGCGCTCGGTATGCGGCATGCCGCTCGATGCCGACGGCACACCGTGCGAGACCGTCGAGGGACCCGGCGTGGTGCTGACCGAAGCGCAGACCAAGACGCTGCTCGCGATGCTGTCGAGCAAGAGCACGTTCGGGTCGGGCTCGTCGTGCTTCCTGCCGCACCACGGCTTCGTGTTCTACGACGCCGCCGGCACACCGGTCGCAGAGCTCTCGCTGTGCTTCATGTGCGCGATGATGGTCGCTCTGCCCTCGCTGCCGAAGATGAAGCCGGTCCAGGGCACCGATACCTACGGGCTCAACGAGAAGTCGACCGCACGACTGCGGGCGCTGTGCCACGAGCTGGGCCTGCCGATGTGCGACGCGAAGAGTCCGGCGGAGTTCTCCGGCACCGCTCGCTAGCGCGCCGCTTCAGGGGAGTTCGGCGTCGATCGACTCGCCATCGAGGTAGTACCAACGCACGCCCTCGCGCACGAAGGTGCTGTGCTCGGTGAAGCTGACGTCGCGACCGTCCTGACGCAGCGCGGCGGTGAAGGTGACGCTCGCGCGACCGGCCGCGTCGTCGCGCTCGTGCGCGTGCACGGTCAGCCCCACGAACTCGGTCGCGCGACAGTAGGCCACCAGCTCCTGCTTCCACGCGCGCCGATCGGCTTGGGCGTGCGGACTCTCGGGATGGGTGGTGTCGATGAGGAAGTTCGCGTCACCCGTCGCATACGCGCTGTAGCGTGCTCGCATCAACGCCGGCGGCGTGGCCGGACGGCCACGGTGGTAGACGCCACAGCACTGCTTGAGCTTGGCACCGGAGCCGCACGGGCACGGCGCGTTGGGCGAGGGCTTCACGCCGCGCGAGCTTAGCAATGAACGGCGGTGACGAGACCTGCCCGCGCCGCGGGGCCGCGGCGCTGCGGCGCTGCCGGGGTGCTATCGTCGGCGCCGTGGCACAGCTCGACCTGGTGACGCTCATCGTCGAGGAGTACGACCCTGCGATCCGATTCTTCGTCGGTGCGCTCGGCTTCGATCTCGTCGAAGACTCGCCCTCGACCACCAACGACGGTCGCGCCAAGCGATGGGTGGTGGTGCGCCCGCCCGGCGGTCAGACCGGCCTGCTGCTCGCCCGCGCCGACGGCGATCGTCAGCGCGACGCGATCGGCCAGCAGATGGCCGGCCGCGTGGGCCTGTTCCTGCGCGTCGACGACTTCGAGGCCAGCCATGCCCGCATGCGCGCCGCGGGGGTCGAGTTCGTCAGCGAACCACGCGACGAGCCCTTCGGCCGGGTCGCGATCTTCGTCGACATCGCCGGCAATCGCTGGGACCTGCTGGGCCCGCGGCCCGGTCGCTGACGCAGATCACCGTCACGCATGTGCAGCGGCGGCCTGCTCGACGAGGCAGGCCCGCAGCGCGTGCTTGGCCCGGTGCAGCAAGACATCGACGTGGCCACGGGTGAGCCCGAGCGCAGCCGCGACATCCTCACCGCCCTGCTCTTCGAGCAGGCGCAGCGTGACGACCGCGCGTTGCGTGTCGCACAGCCGCGCGACGCAGGCCTGTACGCGCACGTGCTCCTCGGCGCGGGCGATCCACAGCTCGGCATCGTCGATGTCGCCGCTGGGCTCGGCGCCATCGATCGGCAGGTGGGGCTTGGCGAGATGATGCCGGCGTCGACGGTTGCGCGCGGCGTTGCGCACGATGCCGGCGAGGTACGGCCGCAGTGCTTCGTCGTCGTCGAGCTCCAGCTCACCCTGGGCCAGCATCGACAGCAGCGTGCACAGGCCGTCCTGCACGCAGTCGACCGCGTCCTCGGGGGCGAGGCCCTCGCGGCGGGCGACCGCGGCCAGCGCGGATCGATCCACGAGGATCAGCCGCTGCAGGAGCGCGAGGGGATCGAAGGACGCAGTCATCCGTGGGTGTGAGGTGCCCAGGCCCCCGCGATCTTACGCCGGTAAGATCGAACGCGCCCGCGACCTCCCCGGGCATGTCCCCGCTGCTTCCCGACACCGTCGATGCGACCTTCCCCGCCGCCGCCGCCGCCGCACCCACGACCGCGCTCTACTTCTCGGCGACCTGGTGCGGCCCCTGCCGCAGCTTCGGCCCGCTGCTCGAGCGCGTGATCGCCACCATGGGCGATCGCGTCGCGCTCGTGAAGGTCGACGTCGACGCGTCGCCGGAGCTCGCCGTGAAGTACGGCGTGCGCAGCGTGCCGACCGTGGTCGTGCTGCGCGACGGTGAGATGGTGGCACGCAACAGCGGTACGCTGCCCGAGGGCGGCGTGCGGCGTCTGCTCCACGCAGACGGCTGACGGTCGCGGCGTGACTCACACTTCGGCGATCTCGGCGTGGTTCGTGCGGCGCTTCGGTGATTGTGTGGCACCGAGCAGCGCCGCGAAGCGTCGCGCCATGGCGGCCGCGCGCCGCGGACTCGGCCACCCGAGCCCCGGTGGTGTCGCCGCCGCGGCTGCAGCAGCGCGCGTCGGCAACGACGCCAGCGCCTGCGCACGCGCGGCTTCCACCTGCGCGCGCTGATCCGACGGCAAGCGTGCGAGCAGCCACGCGTGCACGTCGAACGCCAGCTGACCGTGCCGACACTCGTCGTCGGCGATCGTCGCGAACACCCGACGCAGCTGCACATCGGTGAGCGCCTGCACCTGGGCAGCCGCGAGCACGGCTGCGAAGGCCTCGTCGACGCAGCCCTCGACGGCGTTGTGCAACGCGACGGCGAACAGGTCGTCGTGGCACGGCCCGGCTTCGCAGCGCGGCACCGTGGCGCCCTCGCGTGCGGCCAGCCGCGCCATCGCGTGCGCATGCCGACGTTCGTCGCGCGCCGCTGCGACGCAGCGCGACCGCAGCCCCACCGGCGCCCGGTGTCGCGCGAGCGCCCGCGCGAGCTCCTCGAAGGCCTGCACCGACGCGGCCTCGAGGTGGGCCGCGAGCGCGAACCACCGGCCACGCCCGTCGCCCGCCACGGTCGCCGCGCGGTGCCCCTGCGGTCGCCGGCCGCAGGTCGGCTCGACCTGCTGCGACTCGATGCTCTCGACGCGGCAGCTCACCGTCACCGCGGTCTTCTCCGGCGACCATGGATCGACGACCTCGTCGGGGTCACCGGTGCTGCACGCGGTGATGTAGGTCCCGTAATCGTCGTCCACGTCGAACAGCAGGTGGCACGCCGCCTCGCAGCGCGCGTCGTCGTCGAGCTCGGCCTCGCGAACCTGCTGCACCTGCGCGGCGGTGAGGGTCCCTTGGTGCTCGGTGGTCACGGTGGTCTCGACGGTCTCGAGCCCACCGCAGCAGCCGTCCGCCAGCACCGCGGCGACCAACGAGGCGAGGTGTGGGAGATGCGTTCGCGCCATGGCAGCCGAGGTGGTGCCCCGCCAGGCGAAACGATCACCGGTGCGCACGAGATTCTTCGCAATGCCCTAGCTAGCAGCCGATGCGTTGGGTCGCGAACACCACGTCGTCCACGAAGAACGACAGCCGGCGAGCGGAGGGCTCGCCATGGTTCGTGAAGCGCAGCGCGTTCCAACCAGCGGCTGCCCAGCTGCCGCGAAAGCGGATGTCGGTGACCGCGATCTGCGGCTCACCGTCGACCCAAACCCGCGCTTCGCCGTCGTCGAGGCCGGGTCGGTCGAGCCGCACGAAGGCCTCGACGCAGCGCCAGCGCCCGACGTGGGCGGCATCGAACCACGGCGTGCGACCGCGGCGGGCCCACAGCCGCTGCAGGCCGCCGCGCCAGTCGTTGCGACCGTCGCAGCCCAGGCGGCCCTCGGCGTCGATGCAGCTCCAGCCCAGCGGTTCGAGCAGCGCCGGCGCCTCGGAGCGGATCGCGATCTCGGCTGCGATCGCCCACCGCGTGGGATCCATCGCGATGACCTCGCCGAGATCACCGGGCGCGTCGCGGCCCCAGTCGTCGTCGGTGCGCACGCGGTAGCGAACCCATAGCTCGTCGAAGCGCCGGTCGGCAGCGGCGACCGCCTCGGCGCGCCCGGCCGGCTCGGGGCCCGCACCGACCCGCAGCGTGACCCAGCCACCGAAGCCGACGTGGGCGGCTCGCGTCACCCGCAGCACGCGGTTGCCTGCGTCGGCGCCGTGCGATGGATCGGGCTCGATCGCGAAGCCGTCGTCGAACACCAACCACTCCGCGAGCTGCAGCCGCGGATCGTCGATGGCGTCGAAGTCCTGGCAGGCGATCCATGCCGCGGGCGCGGCCTCGGAGCAGCCCTCGGCGACATGCTCGTCCGTGGCCACGGCCACCTGCTGCGAGGGCGCCCGCATGTCCCCACGCGTCGACGGGCCACACGCCGTGCACGCGACGACCAGCCAAGATCCCCCACGCACGCGGTGCCGCGCCACCTCGCGAACGCTACCCGATCCCCGCGTCACTGCGGGGCCGATCACTCGCTGGCGTAGGGTGCGAAGCGCTGCTCGCTCTTGCGGCCGCGATTGAGCTCCGCGAGCTCGTCGGCGGGATAGGCGTCGGCGCTGCCGGCCGGGAGATGCTTGCGCACGAACGCGACGATGCTCTCGCGTGCGCGGGTGCCCGCGCCCTTGCGGACCTCGTCGATGCGCGGCACCTCGGCGTCCTCGAAGCCCGGCAGCGCCACACGCATGCGCTCGTCGCAGTCGTCCCAGCGGTCGAACAGCGTGCGACGCCGCGATCGCGCGTCGCGATCGGGCGCGCCCCACACGTCGAGGAGATCGCGGTACAGCGCCGCGAGTCGACGATCGATCTGCGCCTCGGCGTGCGCCACGGCGATCGCCAAGCGCAGCTCGAACGTGCGCTCGAGCAGGAGCTGCTTGTCGCGCGACCACAGCTCGCGCTTTTGTCCCTTGCGCACGAGCGTGTACAGATCGGGGATCTTCAGGCCACCGGGCGCGGCCTTGACGATGTGATCCTTGAAGCGCACGCGGCCGTCGGGCAGGAGCTTGGCCGTGAAGTGACCGGCGGGCTCGCGGTAGGCGTAGTTGCCTCGACGATCGCGCGCGAAGCCGGCTTCGGCCAGCGTGCGCGGCTTGCCATCGCTGCGCCGCCGGTCCCCCTCGGGCTCCCCACCGATGCCTTCGTCGGCGCCCGGCGAGGCCCCGAGCGCCGCCGCGCTCGAGCCCGACAGCCGCGGGCTCGGCAGCGTCACCTTGCCGGCCGTGGCTTGATCCCGCAGACCGCTCAGCGCGAGCGCGTGCGGCGAGGCCCGCGTGCCGGCGCGATCGGAGGGCGGCGCCGCCTCGGACGGCGCGGGCACGGCCGCCGGTGGACTCGGCTTCGGATCCGTCGGCGCGCCGCGATCAGGACGATCACGACGATCAGGACGATCAGGGGATCGCGATCCACGGGGCGTCGTCCCGGTCGCCGCCGCGCTGGGCCCCGGTGTGTCGGCCGTGGGGCGCGGCGCGGGGGCCTCGGCCTCGGGCGGCGGTGCGGCCGGGCGCGCACCAGCGGGCTGCGACGGATCCCAACGGACCACCTCGATCGGCGCGAAGGACTCCGATCCGCCCACGAGATCCGGCAGCAGCGGCGGCGCATCGACGCGCGACACCAGCACGAACGCCAGGCCGTGCACCGCGAGCGACACCACCACGAGCACCGTGTGGCGGACTGGAGACGACGACGCCATGGACCGCGCGCGCGAGCATAGCTCGCCGCTGCGGCGGGCGCCGCGACGTCACCTTGCCGGAGCCGAAGGCGCGTCGTCCGTTCACCGCAACAGCTCCGCCAAGCAGCCGTCGATCGCCGCCCACGCACGGGCCGCGGCGATGGGATGGAACGCGAGTCCGTGTTCGGGCGCGGCCGCCTTCGCGAACGTGAAGGCGTGCATGGCATGCCCGTACGCACGCAGCTCCCAGTCAGCCCCGGCGGCGGTCAGCTCGGCCGTGATCGCGAGCACGTCGGCGGGTGGTGCGACGGGATCCTCCCAGCCGTGCAACAGCAGCACCCGCGCATCGATCGGCCGCTGCTCCCCGAGCGACGGCGGCGCGAGGGCCCCGTGCACGCTGATGACACCGCGCAGGCCCGCCGGCTGCGCGCGGACCAGGTCGAGCACGCACAGACCACCGAAGCAGAAGCCCAGCGCGGCGCAGCGCGAGCCATCGATCGCGGGATGGCGGCGCGCGGCGTCCAACGCCCCGAGCAGGCGCGCGCGCAGCAACCCGCGATCGGCGAGCAGCGGGTTCATCAACGCGTGGTTGTCGCCCAGCGGGTCGCCGCGCACGCCCTCGCCGTAGACGTCGAACGCAAACACGGCGTGGCCGCCACCCGCGAGGCGATCCGCGATCTCGCGGATGCCGTCGTGCAGTCCGCTCCAGTCGTGGGCCAGCAACACGGCGGGTCGCGGCGGGCCCTCGGGCCACGCGACGTAGGCCTCGAAGCGCCCGTGGTCGATGCGATGTCGATGGGTCTCGCGGTGGATCGCCGGGGACATGTGCGCCCCAGCTGAGCACGGCACGCGCGCCGACGATTGAACGAATCGGACGCCCGCGACGGCCGGTGGCCGGCGCTACAGATAGAATGCCACCGGCGCATCGAGACCGAGCGTGTCCTGCACGAGCACGGATCGCCCGGCGCGTCGGTAGGCCCCCGGCGTGGTCGCGAGGCGTCGACGCCAGCTGCGGATCTGGTGCGCTTGATCGCTGTAGCCGTCGAGCGACTCACCACGCCCGTGCTGCACCGCGAGCACGCTCGCGTGCAGCCGCTCGAGATCCATCAGCGCCTTGGGTGCGACGCCGAGGTGACGGCGCAGCCATCGGTCGAGCTGGCGCACGTGCGTGTCGGCGGCCGCAGCCGCGTCGGTGACCTTGGCCCCCGCGCGCAGGCACGCATGCGCCCTGGTGATCGCCGCGAGCTCCGGTGGTGCCGCGACGCGCTGGGCGAGCGCGAAGAACCACGCGTCGAGGGTCGCAGCGCGCTCGGCTTGGCTGCCGGCGGCCAACATCGACCCGCGCAGCCGCGCGGCCGCAGCGTCGCCGATCACCGCGCCGAGATCGAGCAACGCGGCGGCCGACGCACCGCTGTGCGGCAACAAGCGCGCGAGCCCGACCGGCGTCAGCATCACCATCACGAAGTCGGTGCATTCGGACGGCCACCAGCACCGCGCGCGCGACTGCAGCCCGAGCAGCGAGGTCGTCGGCACCGGGCGGCCGCACTCGTCGGCGTTCGGACGCCCGAGATCGATCGACAGCACCGCAAAGGGTACCGGCCCGGTTCGCACCGGACGCCCTCGGTGCGCCCCCTCGAGGTCGCGCACGAACCAGTAGCCGGCGATCCACCCGCGCAGCGGTCCCGCCGGCGCGACGATCGACAGCGGCGTCGGCGGTGTGCGCAGATCCATCGCGTCGCGATCGTAGCCCGTGCCGGCATCGATCGTCGCGGGGCAACACGCGCACGTCCGCGCGCCTTGCTCGGCGGTCCAGCGCCACGGTTCCTTGCGTCGGCCGGGCCGACGCGCGCGCAGATCGTTCTCCTCGGCCCCATGGCCGGCGTCGCTATCTTCGAGCGACACCGAGCACGCGATCGCTCGCTGCCCTGCGCGCGATCGCCATGTTCCCCGCCCGAGGAGCACAGACGTGATGCACCCCCAAACCTCCCCGACCTTCGATCGCACCGTGATGCGTGCCGTCCTCACGGTGACGCTGTCGACCACGGCCGCCTGCTTCAACCCGGGGGCGAAAAGCTCCTCGGACACCGGCACGGAGGGCTCGTCGAGCGGCACGTCGACCACCGACGGCAGCAGCTCCGGATCGAGCGCGACCGACACGAGCACCACGCACGATGGCAGCAGCAGCGGCGCGGCGGATAGCAGCAGCGGTGGCGACGACACGTCGAGCTCGAGCACGACGGCGCAGACGGACTCCGGCTCGTCGAGCAGCGGCGAGCCGGTCGCGGTCTGTGGCGATGGTGTGCTCGACCGCGCGACCGAGCAGTGCGACGATGCCAACGACGTCGCCGGCGATCTCTGCGACGCCGCCTGTCACTTCGAGAGCCTCACGTTCTCGTTCACCGGCGCGAGCGAGAGCTTCGAGGTCCCCGCGTGGGTCGACGAGCTGCGCATCGAGGCCTGGGGCGCGCAGGGCGGTGGCGCACGCTGTTGCGACGACACGCACCAAGACGACGGCGGGCTCGGTGGCTACGTGGCCGCAACCTTGCCGTCCCTCGCCGGCGAGACGCTGACGATCGCGGTCGGCGGGCAGGGCACCTCCGAGGGCGCCGGTGGCTTCAACGGCGGCGGCAACGGTGGCCTGTACGCAGCCGGCGGTGGCGGTGCTTCGGATGTCCGCATCGGCGACGATCTGATCGCGCGCCTCGCCGTCGCGGCCGGGGGCGGCGGGGGCAACTGCGGCTGTCCGGACCACGGAGCCGGCGGCGCGGGCGGTGGCCTCGACGGCGACCCCGGCCTGAGCTACGGCGGGTACACGGCGGCAACCGGCGGCACACAGAGCGCAGGCGGTAGCCCCGGTGATGTCGCGACGGCGGGGGATCTCGGCGTCGGCGGTGGTCCGTTGATGGACTCGTATCACATCGCCGGCGGCGGCGGCGGTTACTACGGCGGCGGTGCGGCCTACGCCGCCGGTGGCGGTGGCGGTTCGTCGTACTACGGCGCCGCCCTCGATGCCTCGACCACCGCGGGCCTGCGCGCGGGCGATGGCGAGCTCGTGATCACGCCGCTGTCGGCGTTGTGATCGCGGGCGCTGACGCCACGTTGGGCGGTGGCCGCACGGGCGCGTGCCCGCGCGCATGCGTGGGTCGCCGCGTCGTCGCGCGGCACCGCGGTTGCACTCGCGGCCCACCTTGCCGAAGCTGCACCCGCCGATGCCCGCGACCGCGACGCCCCCGCGCACCCCATGGGTCCGACGCTTCGTCCTGGCGATGCTGCTGTGCTCGTGCGTCGCGCAGCGCGAGCGTCAGCTCGAACGGCGCTTCGGCGCGCTCGCGGTGCGCGATCGCAGCATCGATCACGTCGACGCGGGCGCCATCGACTACACCACGCAGGTGCGCCCGATCCTCGAGGCGCGCTGCGTGGTCTGCCACGCCTGCTTCGACGCACCGTGCCAGCTCGATCTCGGCTCGCCCGAGGGCATCGATCGTGGCATCAGCAAGCAGCGCGTCTACGAGGCCACACGCCTGCTGAACATCGACCCCACGCGGCTGTTCGAGGACGAGCAGAGCACGACGGCGTGGCGCGAGAAGCACGACTTCCGCCCGGTGCTCAACGAGCACGACCAGAGCGAGAAGGCCAATCGCGAGGCCAGCGTGTTGTTCCGCGCGCTCGAGCTCAAGCGCAAGCATCCGCTGCGCGCGGGCGCGACGCTGTCCGACGACATCGACCTCGACCTGCACCGCGATCAGCAGTGCCCGACCGAAGCCGAGTACAGCCACTTCGCGCAGAAGCATCCCCAGTGGGGCATGCCGTTCGCGCTGCCGGGCCTCGATGATCGCGAGCACGAGATCGTCACGCGGTGGATCGCCGAAGGTGCCCGCAGCACGCCCACACCCCCGCTTCCCGCGTCGCTGCAGCAGCAGGTCGAGCGCTGGGAGGCGTTCTTCAACGCCGACGACGCCAAGACGCGTCTGACCAGCCGCTATCTCTACGAGCACCTTTTCCTCGCCCACCTCTACTTCGGCGAGCCACAGGGTGCGCCGCAGTTCTTCGAGCTGGTGCGCTCCAAGACCCCGCCCGGTCAGCCCATCGAGCGCATCTCGACGCGGCGGCCCTACGACGATCCCGGCGTCGCGCGTCCATTCTACCGCCTGTGGCCCGTGCACGAGTCGATCATCTCGAAGCTGCACCTGCCCTACCGCCTCGACGAGGCGCGACGCGAGCGCTGGACCAAGTGGTTCATCGACGCCGACTACACGCTCGACGCGGTGCCCGACTACCGCAACGGCGCCAACCCCTTCGCGACCTTCGCTGCGATCCCGGCGCGCTCGCGCTATCGCTTCCTGCTCGACGAGGCCGAGTTCACGATCATGGGCTTCATCAAGGGCCCGGTGTGTCGTGGGCCGGGCGCGATCAATGTCATCGAGGAGCAGTTCTGGGTCTACTTCGTCGACCCCGAGCTCGACACCCAGCTGAACGACGCCGGGTTCCTGGCGCGCAACGCCAGCGCGCTCGCGTTGCCGGCCGAGGCGGGCTCGAATGCGCGGCCGCTGGCGACCTGGCTGCACCAGAGCAAGGACGAGGAGCGCTGGGCCAAGGCCCGTCAGCGCGCGTTGCGAGAGGACTTCGCCGAGCGTCGCGCGGACCTCGGGATGTTGTGGGACGGCGACGGTGACAACGCCAACGCGGTGCTCACGGTGTTCCG
Organism: Deltaproteobacteria bacterium; assembly: GCA_016709225.1. NCBI lineage: Bacteria > Pseudomonadati > Myxococcota > Myxococcia > Deltaproteobacteria bacterium. The sequence continues at coordinate 2,402,033 of JADJEE010000012.1, forward strand.
CCACTTCGACAGCGCAGCGGTGGTCAAAGGGATGGTTGGTGACGCCCCCAAGACCGCGTGGGTGATCGACTACCCCGTCTTCGAGCGCATCCACTACCTGCTCGTGGCCGGCTTCGACGTCTACGGCAACGTCGGGCATCAGCTCGCCACGCGCACGTACATGGACTTCTTGCGCATGGAGAGCGAGATCAACTTCCTGCAGCTCCTGCCACCGAGGGCGCGCAGCAGCGAGCGGGCGTACTGGTACCGCGACACCCACGAGCGTCCGTACCGCGAGCTCGTCGATCGCTTGATGAAGACCGACATCACGACCGGCATCGAGTACGCGACCGATCGACCCAAGCAGGAGCTCTACGCCGCGCTCGCCCGCCACTTCGAGAAGCTCCTCGAACGCCGCTACGATCTCGACGAGGCACCCGACGACATCGCGACCCCACTGGCCGAGCTAGGCCAGCTCCACGGCGCGCGACTCCAGCACGCCGTGCAGGCAGCGCTGTTGCTGATCCCCGACGCACCCGCGGGCTCGCAGATCATCAGCATCATCCGCAACGACGGCCACACCAACATCGCGTCACCGTTCTTCGAGGAGAACCGACGCGTGCCGGCCGAGGACACCCTCACGATCGCCCGCGGCTTCGTCGGTACCTACCCGAACGCGTTCTGGGAGGTCGAGCGCGCGCGACTCGGCGAGTTCGTGCGGCGCTTCGCGGCGGTCGACGGCGAGGCCGACTACGCGGCCCTGCAACACGACTTCGGCAAGCGTCGCACCGACCCCGACTTCTGGCAGACCAGCGATCGCGTCGCGGAGATCTACCGCAACGACTCGCCGATCGAGTTCGGCCTGCTCGACCTCGCCCGCTACGAGCGCCCCGCGAAGCTGTCGCGGGGCCGCTAGCGGAGCTCGGACGCCACCTCGGTTCACGAAGTGGCCCGCGCTCGGGCGACGGTCAGCAGGCGATGTGCCGGCAGTTCCAGGTCTTGCAGACCCAGCCAGCCGAGGTCTCCTTGCACGATGCGTCGCAGATCGTGCACGTGCCGTGGTCCTCCGGCGGAAGCTCCTGGGGGTCGAGCGTCGCCTGCAAGTCGCTCGCGCCCACGTTCGGGTTGTCACGCGAAGGCGAGCTGTCGAGCTCGACCGCGAAGTCTCCCTCTTCGGTGCGCAGCGTGCCCGAGGCTCGGTCGGCGCCCAGCCACAGCTCGCCGTCGACGAACTCGTCGAACGTCGTGACGATCGAGAGTCGGGTGGGCGCGTCGTCGCCGTCGTCGACGAGCTCGTCAGCGTCGCGGTCGAAGGTCGGCGCCTGCTCGGCGTCGCACGCAGCCGCCAGCACGGTCGTGATTGCAAGGATGGTCATCAGGGCTTTCATCGCTCAGCTCCTCTTCGGTGCATCGCGGCACCGATCGCGAGCCATGAGTGGATGCGGCCCTTGGCTTCCGTCACCGGCCGGATGGCGCGAGCCTCCGTCGTGATCACGGACACGCTCCGGTGAGCGCGCGCGCGGCCCAGGCGGTGGCTCGTCACGACGCCCGAGCCGTGCGACCGGCGTCACGCGATCGCGGCGCGCGGGCTGGACGGCATCACCGCGAGGAGGATCAAGTACAGCAGCACGCCCTTGCCGAACAGCAGCGCAAGGGCCACGAAGCCGAGGCGGAACAACACCGGGTCGGCACCGAAGCGCTCCGCGAGGCCGGCGCAGACGCCAAAGAGCACGCGATTGTCACGCGAACGAACGAGCGGGCGGGTCACGAAGGGGTTCAATCCAGGGTGCGGCGTCGCCATTCCCTCGCCCCCACGCGGGTGTGACGGCGATCGCCGACGGCACGTGCCACGCTTCAGCTGAGGTCGGCGAGGTCGGCCATTGCCTTGGCGACCTGCGGCCGCACCTCGGGCGGGAAGATCGCCCGGTAGTGGACGAAGGTCTCGCGCGATAGACCGCGTAGTACCGGCGACGCGTCGAGCAGCCGTTCGAGCCGGCCACCGCTGCGGACCATGAGGGTGGCGTCCTCGATGTACGCATCGATCTCGACGCGATCGATGCTCGCCTGATCGCCGTCGATGGCGGCGCTGCGCATGACCTCGGCGAGGCGCTCGCGGGCCTGCTCGACGGCGACGTCCTTGCGCAGGCGCAGCGTCTTGAACAGCCGTCGCTCGCGCAGCCGCGTGGCCAGCTCGGCGAGCTGACGATCGTCCGAGTCGCTCCACGCCCGTAGCCCCGACTCGAGCGCGTGATCGTCGAGATCGAGATAGCCCGCGACGTCGATCGGCTGACCCGCCAGCAGCGCGGCCAGCGGGGCCGGCGTGCCGCGCTGCGGGCCGAGCCGCGCGAGCCGACGAAACAACGACCGCAGCACCGCCTCGGCGGCGCGCACCGCCTTGTGCAGGTAGACCTGGCGATACATGTACAGCCGCGCGAGGAAGAAGCCTTCGACCGCGGTGAGGCCCTTTTCGCCGTCGACCGTGAGGGTGACCGCGCTCGCGCCGGGAGCGTGATCGAGGCGCAGCGAGCCCAGCAGCCAGTCGAGATCGAGCAGGCCGTAGCGCACGCCGGTCATGTGCGAGTCGCGGAGCAGGTAGTCGCAGCGATCGACATCGAAGGTGCCCGACACGGCGCGCGCGAGGTGGCCGATCGGATGCTCGCCGTGGATCAACCGCTCGACCTTGGCGGGCATCGTGGGATCGATGCTGCGCAGCACCGCGTTCACCTCGGAGCCGCGATCGAGCAGGATGCGCGAGGTCCAGTCCTCGTGGGCCAGCGCGCCCGGGACCACCGCCTCGAAGGTGTGGCTGTAGGGTCCGTGACCGAGGTCGTGCAGCAGCGCCGCCGCGAGTGCGACGCGCGCGTCGTCCGGCTCGATGCGCTCGCGCTGCGGGATGTCGCTCGACAGCCTTGCGACCCGCTGGAGGTAGCGCTTCATGACGTGCGCCGAGCCGATCGCGTGGGCGAAGCGCGAGTGCTCCGCACCCGGGAACGCCAGCGAGGCCGCACCGAGGCTGCGGATCCTGCGGAGGCGTTGCACCTCGCGGGTGTCGAGCAGTCGCACCACCACCGACTCGACCTCGCCATCGAACGCGATGAGGCCGTGGACCGGATCGCGCAGGATCATCACTGCATCACTACCTGGTTTGTTCGCTTTGGACCATGCCGGTGTCGGGCCCCGACGCCCGACTGGGGTTCCAGTGCGCGCTGGCTCGGGACACACGAAGGTGTGCGCATGGGCGCCGTCGTGCCGCAATCAGGCCCGCATCGGCCGCTTCGCGCTGGGGCTGCCGTGCTATGCTGCCGCGAGCTGAAGATGGCGACCTGCGCGAAGTGTGGTTTCGTGATGGACGCGCGGCGGCCGACGCCGCCCAGCTGTTCGCGCTGCGGTTCGCCGATGGCTGCGGCTGCGGGCAGCTCCGGTCCACCCTCGGTCGGCCTCGAGGATCTCGATGGCGTCGGCGCGCCGCCGGCGTTCGGCGGAGAGGGCCACATCGGCACCACCTCGGGCTCGACGCTGTTCGGACTGATCCCCGACGACGCCCTCGACGCCCCGGTCACGCGGCCGCACGGCGCGAGCTTCGACGACACCTTCGGTGAGCTCGACCTGCCGATGCCCGGCGACGATCTCGAGCTCGATCTGCTGTCGGGGACACCGGTCGGCCCGACGCCGCAGTCGTCGCGTGTGACCCCGGCCGTGGCGACCCCCGCAGCTCGCTCCGCACCGGCACCGATGCCGCCGCCGCGCAGCGGTCCATCGCGGGACACCATCGACGCACCGGCGCCGCGCTTGTCGAGCGCGGCCCCGCCACCGGCACCGGCACGCAGGCCCGCCGCTGCACCGCCCTCGCCACCGGCCTCGCCACCGGCCTCGCCACCGGCCTCGCCACCGGCCGCTGCGCGACGCCCGGACGTGCCCACGCCGTTCGACCTGCCGGCACCGGTCGATCGCGCCGCCACGCCTGCCTTTCGTCCGCCGTCGGATCTGCCCGCGCCGGTGGAGCGCGGCACGTCGAGCACCTTCAAGGTGCCCTCGGTGGATCTGCCGGCGCCGTCGCGTCCGGTGCCCACGGCGTTCCGCGCCCCAGAGCCTCCGCCGTTTCGCGGGCCACCGAGCCCACCCGGCGGCACGCGACCGTCCGACGGCGCGCCCCGCTTCGGCACCGACAACAACATGATCTCGATCGCCGAGCTCGACTTTCCATCGAGCAGCGACGCCGATCTACCCGCGCCCGCGGGCGTCACCGATCTGCCACGCCCCGCGGGCCTCATCGATCTGCCCAAGCCCAGCGAGGCCAACCTGCCGCAATCCGCCGAGGGTGGGCTGCTGCGGCCGGCCGAGGGCGGAATGCTCACCTCGGCCGAGGGCGGCCTGCTCACGCCGGCCGCGCTCGACGTCGAGCCCGCACACATCCTGCCGACCGCGGCCGAGCAAGCGCTCGTGCCCGCGGGCGAGCTCCCGGCACCGAAGCAGGGTGGCAGTGCCGCGGCGAGGGCCGCCGGCGCGAAGGCAGCCGCCGACGTGGCCGCGGTGGGTGTCGATCCCATGGGTGCCCGCCGCTCGCCGGCACCGCGTGCCGTGAGGGGCGAAGGTGGTCGACGTCCGTTGATCCTCGCCGCGGTCGGCGTCGGTCTCATCGGTCTGCTCGCCGGCGGCGCGTGGGCGGCCGGCGTGTTCGACCCGCCGAGCGACGAGGTGCCGGTGACGCGCGGCGGTGCCGGCTCCAAGCCCAAGCCCAAGCCCAATGCGCCGGTGGCCCCGGCCGGCAAGGCGGTCGAGCGCGCACCCGAGGTGTTGGGACAGCTCGCCCTCGACACGCCCGCCGGCTACGCCGCGGCGATCGATGCCGCGGCCGCCACCGGTGATCCGGTCGGTCAGGCCGAGGCGGCGCTGTTGCTGCACCTGCGCTTCGGCCCCGATCCGCTGCGCAGCGGCCAGGCCGCCGGTTGGCTCGAACCCTACGCAAAGCAGGGCGAGCCCTTCGTGCAACGCGTGCTCGGGCTCGCCGCGCTCGCGGCCGGCGCGTTGCCGCAGGCCGAGTCCGCCTGTGCCGACGACGGCCCACGCACGCGCGTGTGTCGAGCGATGATCCGCATCGCACAGCGTCGCTTCACCGACGCGGTCACCGAGGCGGACGCCGTGCTCGCGACCACGCCCTCCGAGGTGATCGCGACCGTGCTGCGTCACGAGGCCCAGGCCGCGATCGATGCCAGCGCGGAGCTGCCGAAGATCGAAGCGTCGCTCACGAAGCTCCCGCACCACCCCGACCTGCTCGTGGTCGGCATCCATGCGGCGGTCGACGCTGGTGCGCTGCGAAAGGCCCACGCGTGGCTCGCCGAGCTTGGCCCCGCCGATCCGAGCAGCAAGTCGGCCAGCGCGCTGCGGCTGCGACTGCGCGCCGAGCTGGCGCAGGCCGCCGGCGCCACCGCCCAGGCGGCACGACTGTACGAAGAGGTCGCGGGCCTCGTGCCCGACGACACCGCGTCCTCCATCGCGCGGGTGCGATCGCTGATCGCAGCCAACCGCGTGCTCGAGGCCGAGACCGCGCTGCGGCCATTGCTGCAGTCGCGCCCCGACGACGCCGCGGTCGCGATCTTGGCGGCGACGGCGAAGCTCGAGGCCGGCAAGGGCGACGACGCGCTCGCGGCGGTACAGGCGATCGAAGCCAAGTGGCCGGGCCGTGGCGACACCGCGCTCGTGCTCGGCCAGGTGCAGGCCATGCGCCTGCAGAGCGAGGCCGCACAGACCTCGTTCGCCTCGGCGCTGCAGCGCGACCCCACGCTCGTGCAGGCGTCGATCGAAGAGGCGCGCCTGCTGGCGACACTCGATCGACTCGGCGACGGCATCGCCAAGCTGGACACCGCCCGCAAGCACGCCAGCGACCGTGGCGATCCGGCCGCGGTCGCGCAGGTGCTACGGGCCAAAGCCGCCCTGCTCGACAAGGGTGGCCAGCAGACCGCCGCGCTGGCGGCCTACGATCAAGCCCTCGAGGCACGACCGAACGACAACGCCGCCCAGCTGGCGCGTGGGCTGCTGCGCCTGCAGCTCGGGCAGCACGACGCCGGCCGCAGCGATCTGCTCGCGGTCTACGAGCGCACCGGCAGCTTCGTCGGGCTCACGGCACCGCTCGGCCGCATCTTCGTCCGCGAGGGCACCTACGACCAGCTCGAGGCGCTGGTCGGTGACAGCCTCGACGATCCCGACGCACCGACCGAGATGCTCATCGTCGGCGCGCGACTGCGCCTGTCGCAGGGCAAGACCGACGACGCCAAGGCGTTGCTGCAGCGCGTGCTGGCGGTCTCGCCCAACGACTGGGAGACCCACTTGCTGATGGCGCAGGCGCTGCTCGACGCGCAGGAGAAGGAGGAAGCGCTGGCCGAGATCGACCGCTCGATGCCCGCGACCCCGAGCGCCGAGCGACACCTGCTCCGCGGCAAGATCCTCGAGCATCTCGGACGCTACCCCGAGGCGCGGCCCGACTACCTCAAGGCGCTGCAGATCGATCCCGATCTCGACGAGGCGCGGTTCCTGTACGGACGGCAGCTCTCGCGCGCCGGTGAATCGCGGGCCGCCGTCGAAGAGCTCGGCACCGTCACCTCGCACACCGATCGCTTCCCGGCCGCGTACGTCGATCTCGGACGGTCGTGGCGCGAGCTCGGCGAGGGTGGCAAGGCGATCGCCGCACTCGATCGCGCACTCGAGCTCGACGCCACGCTCTACGAGGCCTACTACCTCCGGGGTCGCGCATACTTCGATTCGAACGAGATCGCCAAGGCGGCGACCTCGTTCGAGTCGGCGTGCGCGGAGGCGGCGTCGCACGAGTATTGGTACCCCGAGGCGCTGGTATTCCTCGGCCGCGCACAGGCTCGCAGCGGCAAGACCAAGGCTGCGCGCGAGGCCTTCGAGAAGTTCCTCGCGGTCGCGCCCGCCAACCATGCCAGCCGTGCCGAGGCCGAGCGTCAGCTCGCCGACCTCCGATAGCGCCCTCGACAGGGCGACACCGACGGCTCGCTACGCGAGCTGCACGTCGGTGTCGTACTCGCGCGTCACTTCCTTGCGCTCCGGATCGACCATGAACACCCGCGCCTTGCCGGTGTGTCCGTCGAACTCCGTGAGCAGCCAGATCTCGACGGCCCAGTTCTCGGTGTTCGCCAGGCACGGCGGCGCCCAGCCGATCACCACCGCCCCACCGAGTCCGTCGGTGCGGCGCGAGGCCGCCGCCTTCTGGTAGTTGGGACTGCGCGTGACGGTCTTGATGGCCTGGTCCGCGATCGTGCCGCCGACCTGCTTGCGCCAGTGGCTGAGGAACCGGAAGTCCTCGATCTTCGAGGTGCCGGCCCGCAGCACCGCGACGTAGGACTCGCTGGCGTCGATCTCCCCGTAGTCGGGCAAATCGAACTCGGGATAGAGATTGGTCTCGCCGATCTCGTCGTCGCGATCCTCGACGACCGCCTCGACGCGCTCGCGGTCGCGCTCGTCGTACGAGGCGAGCACGCGCAGCAGATAGAACTGCGACGGTAGCTGGTGATCCCAGTCGAGGATCGCCCGCACCGAGGCGAAGGTCTTGCCGCCGAACGCCGACAGCTGGGGCAGCGCACCCGCCAGCTCCTGCAACATGGTCGGGTCGGGCGCGTGGCCCTGATCGATCACCCGCGGATGCAGCTTCAGCTGCTCGAGGATCGCGCGCCGCACGAGCTCGATGTCACGTTGCCGCTCGGCGCCTGTGCTCACGCGACCTCCTGTCGTGCCGTCGCGGCCGCACGGATCGCCGCCACCGCAGCCGCGATGACCGTGGGCCGCAGCTTCGACGCCGCGGGGTGCACCACGAGGCGGCCCGTCACGTCCACGATGGTCTCGACCTCACGCAGCCCATTCTGCCGCAGGGTCTCGCCGCTCTCCACCAGATCGACGATCTGATCGGCGAGTTCGGTCACCGCGGCGAGCTCGACCGAGCCGGACAGCTCGATGACCTCGGGGTCGATGCCGCGCCCCGCGTAGTGCCTGCGCGCGACCTGGGGATACTTGGTGGCCACCCGCACGCTCGTGCCGCGCCGCAGCGTCGCCGGCCGCGCGGTCGGCTCGGCAACCACCAACCGGCAGCGACCGATGCCCAGATCGACTGGCTCGTAGAGGTCCCGCCCCTGCTCGAGCAGGGTGTCGAGGCCCGCGATGCCCAGCTCGGCCACGCCGTACTCGACGTAGGTCGGCACGTCGATCGGCTTGACGAGCAACACCCGGTGCCCGCCCGGCAGATCGATGCTGAGCCGGCGGTCGTCGGCCGCGAGCGCGCGCGTATCGAAGCCGGCCGCCGCCAGGATCGAGGCCGCGCCGCGGAGAATTCGCCCCTTGGGCAGCGCGAACGTCAGACCGTCGACCACGGAGGTCTTTGGAGACTACCACCGTTCGCCGGCCGCGGCGCTGGACGAGCGGGCCTCGCGGGGCCCGACCCCGACCCGATCGTGGCCACGGCCAGCCCGTTCAGCCCTTGGCGCCGTGGAACCGGCGGATGTTGGCGCCCAGCCCACGCAGCCGCTTCTCGATCGCCTCGTAGCCGCGATCGAGGTGGTAGACCCGGCGGATCTCGGTGGTGCCGTCGGCCACGAGCCCCGCGAGCACCAGCGACGCGGATGCGCGCAGGTCGGTCGCCATGACCTCGGCGCCGGTCAGCCGTGGACCGCCGCGCACGACCGCGCTGTGACCGTGCACGGTGACGTCGGCGCCCATGCGCGCGAGCTCGGGCACATGCATGAAGCGGTTCTCGAAGATCGTCTCGGTGATCAGGCTCTGCCCGGCCGCACAGGTCGCGAGCACCATCATCTGCGCCTGCATGTCGGTGGGGAAGCCCGGGTAAGGTCGTGTCGAGATGTCGACCGGCGACAGTCGCTCGGGCCCGATCACGCGCAGGCCGGCGTTCTCCACCCGGCACTCGACGCCGGCCTCCTCGAGCTTCGCGATCGTCGCGTGCATGTGATCGACCGGCGCATCGAGCAGCATCACGTCGCCGCGCGTGACGGCGGCCGCGACCGCGAACGTGCCGGCCTCGATGCGATCGGGCACCACCGCGTGATCGAAACCGTCCAGCGCGTCGACGCCCTCGATCTCGATCGCAGTGCCGCCGGCACCGCTGATGCGAGCACCCATCTTGACGAGCACCCGCGCCAGCTCCTCGACCTCGGGCTCGCGCGCGACATTCTCGAGCCGCGTGACACCCTTGGCCAACGTGGCCGCCATCATCACGTTCTGCGTGCCGCCGACGGTCACGGTGTCGAACACGAAGTTCGCACCGCGCAGTCGCTTGGCCTTGAGCTCGACGTAGCCGTGCTTGATCGCGATCTTCGCCCCGAGCGCCTCGAGCCCCTTGAGGTGCTGGTCGATGGGCCGCGCACCGATCGCACAGCCACCCGGCAGCGACACCCGACAGAACCCGTGCCGCGCGAGCAACGGCCCCATCACGGTGACCGACGCGCGCATGGTCTTGACCATCTCGTACGGCGCCTCGCGCGGACCTTCGCCGACGCCGGCGGGGTCGATCTTCAGCGTTCGATCACCGGTCACCTCGCAGCCGAGGTGGCCGAGCAGCTCGGACATCGTCGCGATGTCGGACAGTCGCGGGAGATGCCGGATCGCACACTTGCGATCGGTCAGCAGCGCCGCGCACTGGATGAGCAGAGCGGCATTCTTGGCGCCGTGGATCGTGACCTCGCCCTTGAGGCGCTGGCCACCGTGGATGACGATCTTGTCCATGCTGTTGGCTTCGGGGTCGCGTCGGTCGGGCTCACGGCGAGGGCAGACGCACGGTGCCGTCGTCGGGGTTCTCGCGGCGCGCGCGGGCATCGGCGCGGCGCAGGGTCTCGGCGTCGGCGAGCTGGGCGAGCGCGTCGTCGATCGCCGCGCGTGCGTCGGCATCGATGGCGACCCCGAGCTGCGGCAGCGCGCCGGCACAGGCGTCCTGCGCCTGCAGCTCCCACGTGCGCACCACCGGTGCGAAGCTGCGATCGGCGGTCGGCTGCGGGAAGCGATGGTTGACGCGCGTGCGTGACCACAGCGGGCGGCCGTGATCGAGCGAGACCAGCGTCATGCGATCGGTCTCGATGCCTTGGCCCTCGTGGCCGTCGTCCCAGTGGCTCTCGACCAGCGCCACGCGCTGCCCCGCGATCTCGTAGACACCGGCCAGGCGCTCGCGCCACGGCATCGAGATGCACGCACGATGGTGATTGTCGGGCCCGCCGCCACCGGTCTGGGGATCGACGCACGGCGAGCGGTTGCACTTCCCTTCGACCCGCAGGCCGTTCCAGTGCTCGTCGACCGCAACGGTGCGCGCAGGCAACAGCGGCCAACCCAGCGCGAACGCGTCTTCCATCGGATCCCAGGTCCGCGGCATGCAGGCCGCCGTCGGGGCCGCCGGCCCGTAGAACGCCGCGCTCGCCGACGCATCGCGCACCTGGCCGCGCCGCTCGGCCCGAAGGCCGCGGTAGTACAGCTCGAGCGCAGCGGTCTCACCGGCCGGGATCGCGACTCCGTCGGCGACGTGATCGTCGTGATCGGCATCGCGACCGAGCGCGAGCCACGAGACCGAGTCCTGCTCGTGCATCTGCGCAGGCGTATAGGACGCGGACAGGCGCAGCACCTGCGGACAGTCGCGTGCCGGGGCCTGCCACGCCAGGTTCGCGGCGGCGTCGGACACCGGCTCGACCTCGAGCCCCAACGGCGCCAACGCCTCGCGCAGCGCCGGCAACGCGTGATACGTCGAGCCCGGCGCCTCGGCGCACGCGGAGCTGACGAGGCACATCGTCACGAAGATCTGCAGCGACGCACGCACGGGCAGGCCGCAGGAGCATCGCCCCATCGCGCGCGCTTGGGCAAGTCCGCCACCACCCTCGCACCGTGGGGCCGCGTCGAAAACTTGCGCACTGCGTCGCAGTTGTGTCTTTGGCGTGGGTCATGCTCCGCGCGATCACCCACCGCGTCATCACTGCTCCCGCGCTCGCCGCCGTCTTCGCGAGCTCGCTGGTCGGCGGTCTCGTCGTCCCCACGCAAGCATCGGCGAGCAACAACAGCCTCACCACGCCGATCACCGGCGCCTCACTCGATGCGATGTGGCCCATCGCCGTCGAGGTCGAGATCGTGCGCGTCGACGGCGACGGCGAGACCGTGCCGCGCACGCGATCGCGGGCCGTGCTCAGGCGTCAGCGATCGATCGTGCCCGATGGACACGAGCTGCAGCTGCACAGCGCCGTGCGAACCGATCGCGGCCGTCGAGAGTTCGCACTGAGCGTCACCGCCCATCAGCACCCAGGTGATGCGGTCGAGCTCGAGTGGTCGCTGCAGGTGCGCGATGCCGAGTACCGCAAGCTAGATGCGCCCTCATACTTGCTCCATCGTCTGCAGCTCTCCAACGTGCTGGAGCTGGCCGAGCCGACCCTGAAGATCGCGCGCGCGGACATCGTCTCGGTGCGACGCGAAGGCCACACGCAGCGGCTCGAGATCGACGGAGAACTCCACGAAATCCGCATCTTTGCCCGCTCCATGCGCGGTTGACACAGGCCACCGGCGTGCTATTGCTTGGCCCGCCGAAAGCCCCGCTGCGGTACCTTCGTTCGGGCTTCGCGGCAACCACCGACCCACCCGCCGCACCCTCTTCTGCGGGAGAACCGAAACGATGCGCAATACCCTGTCTCGACTGGCCCCGTCCTCGCTCTTCGCGTGCGCACTCGTGATGGTGCTTCCCCTCGGCGGCTGCAAGCCCGAGTACCCGAAGTGCAAGAAGGACAAGCACTGCAAGGTCGACCTCGGTGAGAAGTGCGTCGACGGCCAGTGTCAGAACTGCGCCACCGACGACGACTGCAAGGGCAAGGCGCCCGGTGGCGGTGACTGGACCTGCTATCAGTTCCGCTGCACCGATCCGAGCACGATCCCCGCGGGCGCCGGTGGTGCCGGTGCGTTGGGCTCGCCCTGCACGGCGACCAACGAGTGCGGCGGTGGCCTGGTCTGCGCCGAGGGCAAGTGTGCCAACTGCACCGACGACCTGCAGTGCTCGCCGGGCACCTGCGATCTCGGCACTGGCACCTGCACCACGCCTGGCGGCGGCGGTGGCACGGCGTGCCAGACCGACGACCAGTGCGCGATGGACGAGATCTGCGACAACGGGCAGTGCGCCTTCTCGGGCGACACCCCGGCCGGTCCGAACCCCTGCTCGGTGGAGGCGGTCTTCTTCGACTTCGACAGCCCGAACCTCTCGAGCGAGGCGCAGGACCAGCTCAAGGGCCTCTCGGAGTGCATGAAGCAGCAGAACCGGCTGGTGTACCTCGAGGCCCACGCCGACCAACGCGGCACCGAGGAGTACAACATCATGCTGACCGACAAGCGCGGCAACGGCGTGAAGAAGTTCCTCGAGGACCTCGGTGTCACCGCGTCGAACATGCAGGTGGTCTCGAAGGGCGACCTCGAGGCGACCGGCACCGACGCCGCGTCGATGCAGAAGGATCGTCGCGTCGAGTTCGTGTGGCCGTAGTCTGCGAAGGGGAGTGTTGAACGTGCGAATCCGTCTCGGTGCTCCATTCGTTCTCGCGCTCGCGCTCCCCCTGCTGCCCACCGGCTGCCTCGCGCTCAAGGCCGATCAGGACGAGATCGCCCGCGAGGTGGCCAAGCTGCGCAAGGAGGTGGCGCAGAGCCAGGAGACGCTGCAGCGCGCGTCGTCGCTCTCCGACGAGCTCGAGAAGAAGCTCGCGCAGGTCGAAGAGGTGCTGCGCAGCAACCAGGCCGGCCTCGGTGCCCGCGTCGACGTGCTCGAGACCGACACCCAGGACCTCCGCGGTCGGGTCGAGAACGCCGAGAACGTCGCGAGCGCGGTGCAATCCGAGCTCAAGGAGGTCCGCTCGGATCTCGACGCGCGCCTCAAGCAGCTCGAAGAGAAGCTCAACGAGGCCACCAACATCCCCGAAGGCAAGTCGGAACTCTACGCCGAGGCCGATCGGCAGATGAAGGCGAAGAAGTACAAGAACGCCCGACGGCTGTGGCGCACCTACGAATCGCGCTACCCCGAGGACAGCAAGCTGGCCGAGGTCAAGTTCTTCATCGGGCTGACGTACTTCTCGGAGCGCGACTACAAGGCCGCGCTCGGCGAGTTCTACAACGTAATCCAGCAGTCGCCGGACTCCTCGGTCATCCCCGACGCGCTGTACTACTCGGGCCTCGCGTTCGCGAAGCTCGGTCAGTGCACCAACGCGATCGCGTACTTCGACGCACTGCGCCAGAAGAAGACCAAGGCCCCCGAGGACTACAAGAAGAAGGCCGGCGAGCAGATCGATCTGCTCAAGAAGGACACCGGCGAGATCTGTCTCGACAAGGACAAGGCGCCCGCGAAGCCCAGCTAGGCGCGGCGTCCGGCCCTCGCACGAAGGCCGGCGCCGCTGCAGCCGCTACAGCAGCTGCATGTACGCGATGATGTCCGCGCGCTCGTCCATCGACAGCGGCGGCAACCCGACGATCTGGAAGTAGTCGGAGTAGTGGGCCATCAGCTCGTCGAGGTCCGCGGCGGAGTTGTCGTGGAAATACGGCGCGGTGTCCTTGGCGCCCCACACCGTGGGGATGCGGAAGAAGTTGGCCTCGGCCGGATCGCCCGTGACGAGCGCGCGGCCCGGATCGGGCGAGTCGATCACGGTGGTGGTGCCGTCGCCATTGTCGACCACGAAGCTCTGCACCGGGTTGCCGGCCTTGTTGAGCTCCGACACGAACGCGGTGAAGAACCGCGAGCCCGGGGGCAGCGGCGCGAGCAGGAACTCCGAGGTCTGGTTCAGCATCGGGCCGGCGTGGCAGTGCCCGCAGACGCCGCCCGCGCTGGGCACGAACCACGCGCGCCCGCGGATCTGCGCCGGCGTGTTACCCGGCGGCAGCGTCGGCTCGGGGCCACCGTTGGCCCAGTGCTTGAGCTTGTTGTTCGAGAAGAACTTGTTGGTCTGCTGGAACTCCGCGATCGCGGTCAGCTCGGCGAAGGTCGGCTCGCGGCCAGGCTCGGCGTGGGCATGGATGGCGCCGTTGGCCTGGTCCTGCAGCGTGGTGAAGCGACCGTCGGCCATGAAGATGGTGTCGAGCGATGGCACGTTGTTGGTGGTGGGCACGCCGCGGGCAAAGGTCGCGTGGGTCGCCGATGGATCGGCGGCGAGCGACCAGTTCGCCGGCAGCGGGATGTCGATCAGCACCGTCGCGTCGGTGAGCAGGCGATCGTAGGACTCGCCCAGGCGATCGTCGCTGTCGAGCGCGCGAAACAGCGGCCCGTCGTCGTCGCACTCGAACGCGTCCTGCACCTGCTCGGGCGACAGCGCGCCGGTCGAGCTGGTGTGGCACGTGCGGCACGTGCGTCCGTTGCCATCGAAGGTCTCGTCTTCGAACAGCTTCTTGCCGTTGGGTTTCTTCGCGGCCTGTGGCGAGGTCGCGGCGGCGAGCCCGACGTCGGCCACCGGCGGGTCGTCGGGCTCGACGAGCGAAGCGGTGGGCGTGGGCCCATCACCACCTTCGTCGCAGGCGACAGGCAGCAGCAACATGCAGGCGGCGAGGAGCGAGAGCGGAGCAGAGCGGTCGGCGTGCATCGTCAGCCACGATGGACCTCGCCGTCGCGGGTGGTCAAGCGCGGCCCACGGACACGAACGCCGTGACACGGGCGTCGACGCGACGCGATGCGCGATCACGAACTCGCGCATGCGATGGCCACCGCCGTTCGGTGGTTTCAATCACACTTTGCGGCACCACGCTCGGTGATGGCCGGTTCAGCCGCGGAAGTAGGCGCGGCCGGCCAGCACACCGATGACCCCGCGTGCGCGCAGCTGCGTGCTCTGCAGGCGGATCATCTCGTCGGGGTTGCCGGGGCGCACGGCCTCGATCTGGAACTGCACCTGCGGGAACGGCTCGAGGCTCTGCAGGTACTCGAGCGAGTACTTGCGGGCCTCGTCCTCGTCGCGGGCGAGCACGCTGAAGCCGGTGGTGTAGCCGTGGGCGTCCTCGGGCCAGTGCTCGAGGGCCGAGGGCGACTGCGCGCGCGCGGTGACGGTGAAGGTCGTCATCTCGGGCGCACGCCCGTGGTCGGCCTCGTTCAGGGTCTCGAGCATGTGCGCGGTGATCCAGTCGCGCTGGCCGGCCATGCGCGCGACCTCGCGGGCCTCGCCGTAGCGCTGCCGCGACCACAACGCGTCGAACACCTCTTCGGACACCAGGCTCGCATAGCTCGGCGAGAGATGAGCCGAGTCGATCGCCGCCAGCCGATCGATGGCGCCGTAGAGCAGGCCCAGCGCCTTGTCGAGATCCGCATCGGGCTGCGCCAGCGTCCACGCGCCGAACACCGCCAGCGTCAGCGGGCTGTTCGGGTCGGACTCGTGGGCGTTGCGCATCGACGCGAACGCCTCCTCGGGCTGACCCATGCGGTACTGCGTGATCGCGAGGTTGTACCAGCCGCTGCCGTGGGTGCGGTCGATCGAGAGCGCGGTCTGGAAGCGATCGATCGCCTCCTCGAACTCGTCGAGATCCGACAGGCAGATGCCGTGCTCGACCAACATCTCGACCGACAGCGGGTCTTCGTCGAGGTAGGCCTCGTAGACGTCGGCGGCCTCCTCGAGCCGACCGCTGCGACGCAGCAAGGCACCGAGGGCGGCATTGGCCTCGAAGAGGGTCGGGCCATCGCCGTCGACCTCGATCGAGCGGCGATAGCACTGCTCGGCCGCGGACTCGTCGCCCAGGCGCTCGAGCACGGCGCCGAGGTTGTAGTGCTGCAGCGAGCCGGTCGCGTCGACCTCGATGGCCTTCACGAAGGCGTCGCGGGCATCGGTCAGCTGGCCGCGAAGGTCGTAGACGTTGCCCAGCGCGATCAGCACGTCGGCCTCGCGGGGCAGCTCGTCGGCGGCGCGCTCGGCCAGGGTCAGCGCGTGGTCGAGGTCACCGGTGTCGCACAGGCCGCGGATCCACATGCAGTAGAGCGGCAGGCGATCTTCGTCCGGTAGCTCGGGCTCCCAGGAGCTGCGGAGCATCCGTACCGCGGAGTTGGAGGCGCCCTCGTCCAGGAGCGTGGCCGCGGCGTCTAGCTGAGCGCGAAGCGACATCAGGCAGCTCCAAGATTTTTTGCACGGTCGGGCCCACGAGGCAATTGCCGAAACGGTGCGGGTCCTCGCGGGGCGATGCGGCGCACACCGACCTCGCCTGCACCAGGGCTCGTGGGCGCTCGTCCGCGGCGTCGCGCGACGACGAGCGCCGGGTTGACAGATGCGATGCAAACAGCGGCCGCGCGAGCCCGGTTCGGGCGCCCAGGGCGCCCGGACGGTTCCGCGCGGCCCGCTCGATCAGCGACGCACGCGGCGACGAGCGGCCCATGCACCGAGCACGAGCAGCGCCCACGCCGGGGAGCCGAAGCGTGCGCCGGGATCGACCGCACACGACTGCTCGCCCTCGACCCCGCGACCCCACACGTCGCCGCCACCGATGCCGTCGTTGGCGTCGGGGTCGACGCCCGCGGCCTGCTCGTCGATCCGGGTCAGACGGATCGCGTCGAACACCACGCGCCGACCGAGCGAGTTGGACTCACCGGTGGCATCGGCGAGCGTCAGCGAGCCCCCGCTGCCGCCGTCGAAGTTGAACGTGCCCAGCGACACCCAGCCGTTCTTCGTCGACTGGTTCATCACCACGGTCGCGAGTCCACCGGCGTGCTGGAGCTTGTACTTGGCCTGCTTGCTGGTGTTGTTCGGCGTCGGCACGTTGGCCTCGACGCGGTACGTGCCGGCCTCGGCGAAGTCGAACAGCACCTCGGCGTAGTTGGTGACCGTGGTCTTGGTGGTGCCGGTCCACACCGAGTCACCGCCCTGACCGCCCTGGACCTTGCGCCACCACTGCGAGGGCCCGTGGAAGACGTAGCAGGCGTCGCCGTCGTCGATGGTGCCGCCGTCGGCCGCGATCAGACCGCAGCTGGGACAGTCGGCCGCGCAGGTGCTGCTGTCCTCGCTGCCACCGCAGGTGCCGTCGCCACAGCTGTCGCCGTTGCCACCCCAGGCCAGCAGCGCCTCGAGATCGCCGTTGAAACGGTTGGTG
Organism: Deltaproteobacteria bacterium; assembly: GCA_016709225.1. Classification (NCBI taxonomy): domain Bacteria; kingdom Pseudomonadati; phylum Myxococcota; class Myxococcia; species Deltaproteobacteria bacterium. The sequence goes on from JADJEE010000012.1 coordinate 2,419,076, forward strand.
TCGGTGTTGCCGTTGACGCCGGCCGTCGAGCCGCTGTCGGTGTATTGGTGGAAGGTCCACTCGCTCCACTGCGACGGCAGGTTGGGGCAGCCGTTCGTATAGTGGGCGATCCACAGCGGGTAGTCGGCGAACGCGGACGACTTGACGTAGTCCTGCCAGAAGAAGCGGCCGGTGTAGATGATCGGCTTGACGCCGGTGGCCGCCTCGACGCGGTTGACCCACTTCGTCACCGCCGCCGCGACCGCGGTCGACGACAGACCGCCATGGCTCTCGACGTCGATCACCGGCGGCAGGTCACCCGGCTGCAGCGGGCCCATGTGCTCGAGCAGCAGATCGGCCTGCGCCTCGGCGTTCTGGCCGGGCTCGAAGTACTGGTACACGCCGACCCGCAGACCCGCCGCGCGGGCCTTGGACCAGTTCGCGTCGAAGAACTGATCGAAGGTGTTGAGCCCGTGCGAGACGCGGACGAACGCGAACTCGACCCCGTCGTTGGCGACCGAGGTCCAGTTGACGTTGCCCTGCCACTTGGAGATGTCGATGCCCTTGACCGTGCCCCCGCTGGCGCACACCGAGGCGGCGCTGGGATCGATCTCGGTCGCGAGCTCGTCCGGTGAGCTCTGGCCGGCGGCCTCGACCTCGCCGGCGCGCAGGGCCGCCGCGAGCTCGTAGTCGCGCAGGCCGTCGCCCATGGCGCGGTCGTCGTCGGGGTGTGCCGGGGCGGCGGTGGCCGTCGCAGGCAGGCCCACGAGGGCCAGGGTGATGCCGAGGTTCAGGACGCTGGCCGCTACCGCGGCCCACACCGTGCGGCGCTCTCGCCCGATTCGAAGTCGCTCTCGCATGTCCGCATCTCGTCTCTCTGCCCCAGCCCAACATCACCTTAGGGGGGCGCGACGACGAGCGACAGCTCAGTGAGGGCGCGACTACGCAGGCCTACGTACGAAGATCGCATGTAGGCAACGGCCGCGGTGAACCGCGACCGCAATTGCAGCACGCGGTCGGCCGATCAGCCGCGGCGTCGCTGCACACGACGTCGGCGTGGCCACACGATTGGCAGCAGCAACCACCACGCCGACGCGCGTGCGTCGAGATCGCTGCGACAGCCACAACCGCCGGCGTCGTCGCCATCGGCGAAGCCCGGCGGCAGCGCACTGTCGTCGCCGCTGTCGACCCCACCGCTGCTGTCGCCGCTGGGCAGGCCCTCGGTGCCCTCGCTCGGCGACCCGTCATCGGTGTCGTCGCCCGCGGTCGGATCGGTGGTGCCGCCGGTGTCGTCGCTCGCGGGCGGATCGAGCCGCGTGAGCCGCACCGCGTCGTAGACCAGCTTGATCTCGCTGGCCGGCGGATCGCCGGTGTTGTCATCGAGCTCGATGGCCTGGTCGTGACCACCGGCCTCGAACACGAACTCGCCCAGCTGCGCCCAGCCATCGTCGGACGCGGCCGCTGCGACCTGATCGACGATCATGTCGTTGCTGCCGCCGGCGTGGGTGATGTGGTAGCGGGCCCGCGTCGACATCGCGAACTCGGGCACGAGGTGGGCCTCGACGCGGTAGGTGCCGGCGTCGGCGAAGTGCAGCTCGATGCGACCGAAGTTCGACTTCGTGTCGTAGTCGGTGGCCATCGTCCACGCCAGATCGCCGCCTTCACCGACGCTCTCGTGACGCCAATACTCCTGCGGTCCGCCCAGCTGATAGCAGGCGTCGCCGTCGTCGATGGTGCCGCCCAGCGCATCGACGATGCCGCACGCGGTGCAGTCCTCCGGGCACACGTCGGCGTCCTCGTCACCGGTGCACTTGCCGTCGCCGCACACCGCGGGCGCGGCGAACAAGCCCGAGAGCGCGGTCAGATCGCCGTTGAAGTCGTTGCGATCGACGTCGCCGCTGATGCCCGCGACCGAGCCGCTGCTGGTGTACTGGTGGAAGTACCAGTCGTCCCACTGATCGGGGATGTTCGGGCAATCGGTCGTGTAGTGGGCGATCCACAGCGGGTAGTCGGCGAACGCCGGCGACTGCACGTAGTCCTGCCAGAAGTAGCGACCGGTGTAGATGATCGGCTTCACGCCGGTCGCGGCCTCGACGGTCGCGATCCACTGCGCCACTGCGTTCGCGACCTCGGCCGGCGGCAGGTTGCCGTGGCTCTCGACGTCGATCACCGGCGGCAGATCCTCGGGCCCGAGCGGGCCCATCATCTCGAGCATGATGTTGGCCTGCTCGACGGCATCCTGACCCGGCTCGAAGTACTGGTACACGCCGCCGTAGATGCCGGCCGCGCGCGACTCGGCCCAGTTCTCGTCGAAGAACTCGTCGATCGTGTTGATGCCGTGGGTCGCCCGCATGATCGCGTAGACGATTCCGGCGCCCGCGACCGAGTTCCAGTTGATCGAGCCCTGCCACTTCGAGACGTCGATGCCCGGCAGCGTGGTGCCGTCGGCACAGGTGGTCGCGGCGAAGGGGTCCTGCGGCGCGAGCAGCTCGTCGGCGCCGACGGCATCACCGGCGCGCTGCAGGCCCGCGCCCATCGTGCCCACCGGGCGCAGCTCGGCGGCCCCTGCGATCCCCGCGACCGTCATCGCCGACAGCGATGCGACTGCGGTCACACGCCCGACGCGACCCGCACGCCCCACTCGAAATCCCTGTCGCTCGCCCATCGCCGCCGCCCCTCCCAGAAGGACCCGAGGGCCCCCCATGAGAGGTACCCGGTTGCTCGCCCGGTGAGGGCGACGATATCGCCGCGTACGCAGGCCGGCGTAGGCGTTCACGCGCATCGCCCTCGCGCACGCGCACGCGCACGCGCACGCGCGCGCGGGGGCGGGGACTCCGCCACCGGTGCCCCGCGTGGCCCCGGCCGACCAAGCTCTCGCCAGTTTGAGCTGCGAACCCGCCTTCGGACGCCGATCTTGCGCCAGGTCACGTTTCGCCGATCGCTTGATCGTGCCGCCACGACGACTAAGATCTGGCCCATGTTCGCGTCGTCTCGTCTGCGCGCCCGCTTCGTGGTCCCTGGCTTGTTCGGTCTCTCCCTCGCGGTCTCGGGCCTCGTGTTGCCCGTCGCCCACGCCGAGGACGACGACGTGATCGCGGCCGAAGACGAAGACGCGCCCAAGGACGCCGCGGCGATCAAGATCGAGCTCAAGCAGGAGAGCGGCAAGGTCCTCAAGTACGACGGCGCCGTGCTCGACTGGGGCGCCGACGGCAACGTCGAGTTCAAGGCCGACAACCACGTGCACGACGTCGCGCTGCGGGTCGATCGCGGCGAGGGCGAGGGCAAGACCATCCAGCTGACGGTCGGCTACACCCGCGATGGCAAGTCCATCATCGAAGACCACACGGTCTCGTCCGAGATCAAGAAGCGCGAGGTCATCCGCATCGAGGGTGGCATCGCGATCGCGATCACCGTGACGCCGAAGCCGAGCAAGGCCACGCCGCCGCCGGAGGAGACCAAGCCGAGCGAGAAGCCCGACGAGACGCCCGACGAGCCCAGCGAGCCGCCCGCGCCCAAGAAGCGCAAGATCGAGGGCGGCGACAGCGACGACCCGCTCGACGGCCTGCGCTGATCCATCGGCCCCGCAACGCCAACGGGCTCGGCACCACACCCACGTGGTCCCGAGCCCGTCGTCGTTTTCGGTGCGTGCGTGCGTGCGTGCTACCGGCCGGCGGCCTCGAGCTTGGCGAGCCGCTGCTCGAGACTGCCGAGCTCGCGCTGCAACGCCGCCTTGTCCTCGCGCAGCTGCTCGAGCTCGGCGTGTAGCGCCTGGATCGACGCCAGCGCGACACCATCGGCGTCGACCTGGAAGATGAGCCTGTCGGTCTTGCCCACGCCGAAGGCGGCGTGGAAGTCCTGCGCCATCGGGCCGATGTGCCGGATCGCCTCGTCCTCGAAGCGGTAGCTCCACGTCGTGATCGGCATCGCGAGCACACGCTCGAGCACGTTCTTCGGATCGACGGCCGCGAAGTTGTGCTTGCGATTGCGATCGCTGATCGGACACACCTGCCCGCAGAACTCCTGGCCGGGCTCGATCGGCACGCCGCCGCAACACTGCAGGTCTTCGCAGCAGGCTTCGCCCATCGCACAGCTCTCGCCGTCGCCGACGCACATCCCGCCGCAGACCTCGCCCAGATCGCACGCGGGCGGTTCGTCGCCGTTGGGGCACTGCCACATGCCGTCGGCGCAGCACGACGCCGTGCCGATCAGGCAGAAGGGCATCGCGTCGGGGTCGCAGCAGCTCGGCGGCGGCGGACAGGGCTCGCCCTCGACGTCACAGGCCCCCTGCTCGGGGCATGACCACTCGCCATTGCCGCAGCAGGAAGCCGGGCCGCCCATGCACGCCGGCGGATCGCCGACGCAGCACTGGGGCTGCTCGCACACGACGCCGACGTCGCAGGTCGGATTGCCACCCTCGTCGTTGCACGCCCACGTGCCGTCGACGCAGCAGCTCGATCCTTCGATGCACGGCGGCGCCTCTTCCGGCAAGCAGCACACGTCGGGACCCGTCGTGTTGCCGCCGCTGCTGCTGCTGCCGTCGCTGCTCCCGCTGCTGCTGCTGCCACCGCTGCTCCCGCTGCCACTGCTGCCACCGCTGCTGCTGCTGCCATCGGTGGTCGCCGTCGTCGTCGCGGTCGTGCCGGTGTCATCGGTCGTCGTCGCGGTGCTCGACGCCGAGGTGTCCGCGGTGGTCGCGGTCGTCGATGCGGTGGTCGAGGTCGAACCGCCCGAGGCCGAGCTCGAGCTCGAGCCCGAGGGATCGGTGTCGCCGGTGACATCGTCACCACAACCCGCGACGAGACACGCCGACGCAAAACCAATGGAGATCAACTTGCGCATGGTCCACCAAGCCCTTCCCGGCCCGCGGATGAACGCCATCCACGAGGTCCGCTCGGGTGAACGGCCGCGACGCGGGCAATCCTTCGCCGAGGATTGCTCGCGCCTTGCGGGACCGGTCGGAACCGACGTCCGGTGGCATCGCGACCTGCCGTAAGGTGACGTCCCGACGGACGTGCACGTCGGTGCACAAGCGCGGACGTTGGCGGCGAGTGACGCGTGCCCGCGGCGTGCTAGGCTCGCTGCGGAGCGCCCGCGTTGGGGTGTTTCGAGCATCGGGTCCCATTGGGGGGCCGAGCAGGGCCGGACCGGCCAGGTGGGGTGGAGACGATGGTCGCGATGGATCTCGTGCGTGCAACCATGGTGGGTTTGGTCGTCGCATCGGCGTGCGGCGGTACCGGCGGCGGCGATGGCAGCGGTGACGGCTCCGGTGGTTCGTCATCGGCGTCGACGCACGGCGACGACAGCAGCGCCGGTGGTTCGTGCGTCGAGGGGTGTCCAGCCGGCAGCGATTGCGTCGACGGCACCTGCGTGCCCTGGTGCGACTGCGCCGATCCATGCAACTGCGGCTGTGCCGTGGCCGCGGACGACTGCCCGTCGATCGAGTGCTCCGTCGACGGTGACTGCGGCGAAGGCCAGGTCTGCCTCGACGGCCTGTGCAACCCGGCACCCCCGGACTGCGCGTCGCGTCCACAACCTGGCCCCGCGGAGCCGCTCGCGCTCGGCGAGGGCGACGGCGTCGTCACGGCGCTGGCCTTCGTCGAGATCGATGCCGGCGCGCCGCAGCTGCTCGTCGCGCGCGGCGACGCCGTGTTGGCCGCGAGCGACACCACCGTGACACCCCTGCTCACCGCCGGGCCGGTGCAGCGCCTCGCAGCCGCCGACCTCGACGGCGATGGCGTGGCCGAGCTCGCCGTCGCCGGCATCGCGCCGGCGCCGACACTGCAGGTGTTCCGCCGCGATGCGGACGGCACCACGTGGACCGCCTTTCATGAAGACGCGCTCGGCGGGCACGCCATCGACGTGTTGGTCTTCGGCGATCACGACGGTGACGGCATGATCGATCTGTTGGTGCAGACCGAAGCCGGTATCTCGTCGCTGCCGGGCCTCGGCGGCGGCGGTCTCGCGGACGCGGTCGCGCTGGGTGCCGCACAGGCGCAGGGCCGCATGGCCGCCGGCGATTTCGACGGCGACGGCAGCGTCGACCTCGCATATCCCGTGGCCATGGGCTACGGCATCATCGTCGGCGGTGCGGGTGGCGAAGCCGGCCTCGAGGGGGTCGGTGCCGCCTCGCCGTCGGTCGGGATGTTCGCTGACGACTTCGACGGTGACGGCGTGGTCGATCTGCTCGACGTACGCGCCGACGCGAACCTGCGCCTGTGGGACCCCGCGTTCGGAAGCCGTGGCAACGCCGACGACTTCGATCTCACCGACGTCGTCCACGTCGGCGTCGCGCGCATCGACAGCAACGAACGGGCCGACGTGTTCGCGATCGCCTCCGACGGCTCGCTGGCGACGCGCTTCGGCTGGGACGTGCGCCCGGAACTCGAGCTGGTGCCGCTGGCGTGCGACGAGGTCGACGCCTCGCTGACGCCGCCCTCGGTCGTCGCGGTCGGACGCGACGCCGACGGGGTGCTGTGGCTCGCGACCAGCGATGGCAGCACGGTCGAGCGACGCCGCTGGTGAACCACCGCGGCGATATGCTCGCGCGCCCCTCAGCGTGACAGTCGTGTGATGCCGGCCGGCAAGCTCGCGAACACCGAGCCGACATCGCCCGCGCGCGCGCTGCTCTGTCCGTCGCTGCCCGCTCGGCCGGGCTGGCCCGCGCTGCCCTCGGCGCCATCGATGCCGTGCTTGCCCGCCTTGCCGCCGCTGCCCTGGCCGTTGCCGCTGAAGCCACCGTCGCCCGCACGGCCCGCACGGCCGGCCTCACCCGCGCGACCGGCCGAGGCATCGAGCGCGATCATGCTCGCGAGCTCTGGCAGTGACGCGTCGTAGATCACCTCGAGCACACCGCCGTTGCCGCCGTTGCCACCGCTGCCTCCGTTGCCGCCGCGGCCACCATTGCCGCCGGTGCCACCGGGGTTGCCTCCGCCGCCGCTGCCTCCGCGACCACCATTGCCACCGGCACCACCATCACCGCCGTCGCCCCCACCGGCGACGATCATCACCGGCTTCGAGGCGTCCATGAGCACGAGGTCGTCGACATCGCCCTCGATCTTCACGAGCACCATCCGATCGTGGTGTGGCGTCTTCACGAGCGTGGCGTAGGCGGTGATGCGCGGCCCATCGGCACCGTCGCCGCCATTGCCACCGTCGCCACCGTCGTCGCCGATCGCACCATCGGCACCCGGCGCGCTGTCACCTCCGCCGTCGCCAGACTTGCCCATCGAGCCTGTCGCACCACCGCGACCGCTGCTGCCGAACTCGCCGAACGATCCAGCGTGGGTGATGCAGTCGTAGCTCGGCTCGAAGCGCAGGGTCGAAGGCGCGACCTTGCGCTCGCGGGGATAGCTCGCCGTGATGGTGAAGCCGCTCAGCTCGTTGGCGAGCATGTCGCTGCCCGGCACGAATGCGCCGGTCTCGAGATCGACCTCGCCGCCCTCGGCGGTGAACCCGAACTCCTCGAAGTCGAGCTTGCCGGCGTGCTTGCCCTCGTCGGCCAGCGACCAGGTCTCGAGCCGCTTGTGCTTGCCCTTGCGGCGCTTGTGCTGCGCGTCGGCGTACACCGCCAGCTGGACGCCACCGCGGGCACAGATGCCCTTGGCGTCGCGCAGCCCCAGCGTGATCTTCGAGACCTCCCAGTGATCGAGCTTGGCGGCGTTCTTCTTCGCCGCATCGACCACCATCGTGATGATGCTGCAGCCCGCCAGCGGAGCCGCGAGCGCGGTGACGAGGGACGCGGCGAGCAGCTTCGTGGGGAGCTTCGTTCGGAGCTTCGTTCGGTGCATGGCGGGGCCTCTTGGCGTCCCCTCGAGAGCAGGCGGTGTTCCAGGCCCGGGGAGTGCCCCGTGGAGAGCCGCGATACCCGTGGGATCGCGCAGGCTTGTGCGGCGCACGAAGGGCCCGGGCCGCGAGCTGGGTCGACGCGGATCGATCCGCACACGACCCCTGCGATGACCCGATCCGCGTCGCGGCGCGACCGCACCGCACCGCGGGCGGTGTCACGTTCGCCCATGGCGTCAGCGCACGATGGTCAGGCCGAACTCCCGCTCGATGCAGGGCGCGCGGGTGAGCGGGGGTTCGTCGCGACTGCAGAGCCCCGTGCCGCTGCTGGCGTGATAGCCTGTTGGTGCGAATGCTCCGCGTCGCGCTCGCCGCTTGTGCCCTCGCGCTGGCCTGCGTTCGACCGAGCAGCGCACCGCCCTCGGGTTCGCAAGCCGTGCCGGCGGGGCGCGGGCGGGCGATCGGCATCGTGACCGGCGCTCCGTGGATCGGCGGCGGCCCGCCGGACCACCGACCGTGGCGGGCGATCACGGCGCTCGACCGTCGATTCGACCTCGTGCCGCTCGACCTCGATGGTCCGATGGAAGCCAGCGTCGGCGTCGTCGTCGTGCCGCAGCTCTCCTCGCTCACTCAGCCGCAGCTCGAACGCCTCGCGGAAGCCATCGACGGCGGCGTGCCGGCGATCCTCGTCGCCGATCCGATACCGATCGTCGACCTCCGCCTCGGGCCGAGCGAACCGATCGCCGGCAGCGCGGGGTCGAGCCTGTCGGGCGACACGTCGGGCCCGACCAAAGGCAATGCCGTCGGGTTTCTCGCACGACTGGGCGTCGCGTGGCGGCCCGGTGACGTCGTGGTCGATGCCGAGGGCATCGCGGACGCGCCGCTCGAGCTGGTGACCGCCGACGCCAAGGCGCCGCTGGTCGGACCGCTGGTGCTGTCGTTCTCCGGTGACCTCTCCGCCACCGGCGATGCCATCGCGTGGACGCCCCTCGTGACGACGCGGCGTCCGACGCGGACCGCCGCGAGCGACGACTACGTCCAGCATCATCCGTTGTTCGGGCCGCAACTCATCCGCTCGAGCGAGGAGGCACCCGTGCCGCGCAAGAGCACCGATGCGCAGGTGCGCACGATCGTGGCCCGCGTCGACGCACCCGGCGGCACGACCCGCGCGCCGGTGATCGTCGCCGCCGACCTCGACGTCTTCGGCGACGCGCGCATCGACCTCGAGATCGACCACGAGCGAGTTGTCAACGAACGCCTGCTCGCCGGCCTCGTCGGCCAGCTCGTGGGCGATGGCGACGACCCCGTGGCACCGGTCGTCGGCGCGCCGTTGTTGGATCCGGCGACGCGCGCCTCGGTCGTCGCGATCGAGGTGCGCTCGCAATACGATCGCAGGCTGCCGGCGGAGCTCGGCAGTCACCAGGAGCGGCTCCTCCAGTGGCTCCGGTTGGAGCACCGCGAGAACGCGTGGATCATGCATTCCGGCCTCGCCGAGCCCGCCGAGCCGGCACGCGTGGACGCGCTGCTCGACGCGCTCGCGACGGCGCGCTGGGAGCCCGCGCCAGCAATGTCCACGGTACTGCGAGATCCGAGCGCCGATGGCACGTCGGACGCGATCCGGATCGTCGCGCGCGATGCCGACGGCGCGACCGTCCTCGACGTGCTCGTCGCCGGCAACGGCGACCCACGACTCGCGCATCCGACCTTCGCCTCCGAGCCACGCGCCGTCCGGCTGGCGCTCGCGGCGAACCCATCGGTGCGGTCGTTCGCCCGCGGCGTCGATCTCGGCCCGACGCCCCCGCAGATCGCGTCGGCATCCGTGACCACCTATCGCATCGACGCGGCGCGAGGGCTCCTCGCCGACGTCCAGACACACCCCGCGAACGCTGCGGCACTCGCCGCGTTGCTCGGCGCTCGCTTCTTCCCGATCCATCGATCGACCCAAACGACGGCCCTCGAGCTCGCCGCGCGCGGGTTCAACCTCACGCAAGGCGGGAAGCTCTGGGGCAGCGTCGGCGAGATCGAGCTGAAGCTCGCGAGCGGCAAGACGATGCGCGTCGTGTTCGGCGCCTCCGGCGACGACGGGCGCGCCACGCTCGTCGAGGGACGCGACGACGACGCGCTGTGGATCTACGCCGTCGACGAGGCGATCGTGCAGCGCGTGCTCAGCGGGAGCTGAGCCGGCACGAGGCTCCCGCACCCCCTTCGAGGGCCGAGCATTCGCCCACCGGGCTCGGACGAGGCCGACTGTGCGCTGAGCCGTCTTGCCCGGCTCGTGCGACCTCCTACGGCGATGCCCACGCGCCCGCTTCCGTGGTTGTTCCCGGCCCTCGTCGTCGCGCTGCCCGCGGTCGCGCACGCGCAGGACGAACCGATCGTCTACGTGCGCTGCCCCCACACGACCGAGCCGCTGCAGTTGCCGACCGGCACGACGATCTTCGGCATCGACATCTACGACATCCTGCCCGACGTCACGCACTTCTTCGGGGGCTTCGCAGCACCGTGCGATCTGGTGCTGCGCGAACCCGAGGGCACCGAGACCGTGCTGTACGACTGCACCGCGACCTCGACCGACGAGGCCGGTTGCGCGGCGATGGACCCGGCGGTCTCGTTCGACGGCGAGACCATCGCGTTCTCGGTGTTTCGCGGTCCGCTGGTGCCCGGCGAGGAGAGCTTCTCCGAGGCGATCGGCGGCGACGGGGCCTTTCACGACCTGCCCGGGCGCAACCTCGCGACGACCGAAGCGCAGCTGCACCTGGTCGATGTCGCGAGCGGCGAGGTGACTGCGCTGCCCCACGTGGCGGGCGCGATCGATGCCGGCCCCGCCTGGCTGCCCGACGGACGCATCGCGTTCACATCGACGCGCGACGGCAACCGCTCGACGATGGTCTTCGGCACCAACAGCGCCGCGCCGGGTTCGCGGATCTGGTCGATGGATCCCGACGGCCGCAACGTCGATTTGGCGAGCCATCACTCGCTGTCCCAGGAGCAGCATCCGCTCGTGCTCGCCGACGGACGCGTGGCCTACTCGAGCTGGCAGATCTTCGGCGGCATCACGTTCCGCTACACCAACGGCAGCCCGGGCGGCTTCGGCACCATCGGCAACCACTTCAACATCTTCGTGCAGTCACCCGACGGCGCCGAACCGTTCGCGTTCTATGGGCAGCACTGCGGCGACCACTCGCCGATCACCTCGGCCAATGTCGATCACAAGGCCGCGCACTTTCTCACCCAGGACTCCGCCGGCCGCGTGTGGTTCAACGACTACTACCGCGGCAACAACAACGCGCTCGGAAACATCGTCGGCGTGATGCCCGAGCCCGAGGGGCAAGAGGGCATGCTCGACCACGAGGCGCCCCTGCCGGATCTGTACGCGCCGCGCGACATCATCCGACTCGCGACGTGGTCGAGCAGCTCGGACAGCTTCGCGGCGCTGATGCCTGCGCCCGCGTACGTCCATCCCGAGTACGCCGATCCGCTGCCGTGGGCGGGCAAGCTCGGCCACCCCACGGCGCTACCCGACGGTGGCCTCGCGGTGGTGTGGGGCAAGGGCGCGTGCAGCACGGTCGCAGACAACGGCGTGTTCGCGTCGTTGGGCCTGCCCACGCCGCCGAACACCTCCGGCTCGGGGGGTGGCAACGCGGCCAACGTGTTCACCCAGCTCGGCCTCGACACACCGGGCTGTGATGCGGGCATCTACGAGGTCACGACGATCCCATCGCTGCATCCGAGCGACCTCGAACAGATCGTCGATTCGAAGCAGTATCACGAGATCATGCCGCGCGCGGTGGTCCCCTACGCGGCGATCCACGGCATCGAACGCCCGGCCGAGATCCCGCGCGCCGATCGGGCCACATCGCGCCCAGACCTTCCTGTCGGCACGCCGTTCGGCCTGCTCGGCGCCGCGTCGATCCTCGACCGCGAGACCCACCCCGTGGGTGGCATCCACTTCCAGGGCGAGCACCAGTTCCACCTGCAGGGCACCGACACGATCGACTACGGCGACGACGATCTGTGCGGCGTGCGGATCCTCGGCGTGATGCCCAACCGCGGCGACAACACCTACGAGCAGATCGCCAACGTCGCCGGGGAGCGCGTGCTGATCCTGGGCGAGTTCGGCGTGCGCAACACCGACGAGGGCGGCGCCGCGCTGATGGATCCGAGTGGCAACCCCGACACGAGCTTCCTCGTGCGCTTCCCGGCCAACATGCCGTACTTGATGCAGGGCATCGATTGCGACGGCCGCACGCTCAACACCGACCAGAGCTGGCAGAGCCTGCGCCCCGGTGAGATGAAGACCTGCGGTGGATGCCACGTGCACTCGAAGGAATCGCGCGTCGGGTTCGACGAGACCTTCGCCGGCCTCCCCGACTACCCCATCATCACGCTCGGCGAGGGCACCGTGCCCCTGCTGGCCGGCGTCACCGCCGACGGTCCCGCGGTGCGGGAGGTCGAGGGCTACGGGCTGCAGATCGACTTCGAGCGCGACATTTCGCCGATCTTCGACGCCCACTGCAGCAGCTGCCATGGCGGCGCGACGCCGGCGGGATCGCTGGCGCTCGATCTGCCGGGTATCGAAGAGGGCTCGACGTGGTGGTGCCTCGTCGAAGACGGCGGGCAGTCATGCGTGCCCGAGGCGCAACGCATGAACACCGGCGCCGGTGGCAGCAGCACCTCGTTCCGCCGGCCGCAGCTCACCCGCTACGTGCGCGCGTTCAACTCGCTGGGGAGCTTGCTGTACTGGAAGGCCGCCGGCCAGCGCACCGACGGCAACACCGATGCGACCTTCGACGACGCGAGCCCGGCGGAGGATCGCGACCTCGACTTCGGTCCCGCCCACGAGACCACGATCACGCCCGAGGAGCTGGGCCTGCTCGCACGTTGGATCGAGATCGGTGCACCTGGCGGCCCCGAGGAGCTCACCGACACGCAGCGCCCCACCCTCACGCTCGCGGCGCTGTACGAGAACGACGCCGTCACGGCGTTGCGCGTCGGCACCGTCGACGTCCCCAGCGGCATCGATGTCGCGTCGCTGCTGGTGTGCATCGTCGACGGCGCGGGCAACTGCACCACCATGCTCGCCGAAGGCGGCGCGATGCCCCACGACGTGCTCGAGATCCCGCTCGACACGCCTCTGGACGATCCCGAGGTCGAGGTGCTGGCGCGCGTGCGCGACCTGGCGGGCAACGAGACCGAGCTGCGACGCACCGTGCGATGGCTGCTCGACTCGCCGCTGCCGCCCGACCCCGCGGGCACGACCGGTGGCGCGGACGAGAGCGGCTCGGGTTCGGCCACCGCCGACGGCACCGCTGGCGGAGCTTCGGCCGGCACGGCCAACGACGAGAGCGGCGCGGGGCTCGATGGCGGCGGCGGTGGTGGCGGCAGCGGCTGCGGCTGCACGCAGTCGCGCGGCAGCAGCGGGTGGTGGCTCGCGCTGGTCTGCGTCGTGCTGCGGCGCCGTCGCGCAGCCGCTCGCGCGTGACCACGGACACGCGCCACGACGAGCGTGGTTCGTGATCGACGTGACGGTCGATCGCGGCGACGCCGAACGGACCGATCGCGGTGCGGCTCGGCGACGACGCAGCGGCGCTCGCACGGTTGAGTCGTGGCTCTGTGCAGGCAGTGATGACGTCGCTGCGTCGAGCTACACGTGGATCCCGTCCACGGCGAGCGCCTCGACGAGGAGTGCCTTGCCTTGCGTCAGCCGCTGGGTGTCGCTCAGGCCATTCGGCGAGTGAAGACCCCAGACCTTGGGGAGCCCGACGGTGTGCGCGGGCATGAGGAAGATGTCGAAGTAGTCGTACCTCTCCTCGTGCCACGCAGTCGACTGCATGTTGTCGGCAACGTGGACGCGGTGATTCCACTCGTTCGCAAACGCCGACCAATATACTTCTTGCGATTCGTAGTCCTGGAAGAGATATGCGATCGTGGTCCCGTACTCCGCGTTGGTGACGTGAAATGCCTTGGTCCCGACCTCGTGTGCGCTGTTGCACCACGGATAGATGACCCCGTGCCAATCTGCGACCTCGCGTGGGCCGATGATGATGCTGAGCCCGGGATTCTCTTGATCGACGATGTTGATCGTGAACTCGTGTCCGTTGCCGATGATGCGCGCGCCTGTGTTCCAGATTCCCATGGCTTCCTCCTGCGCCGTACGCGGGGGTCCGCGCGTTGACTCGACGACGCAGCCGTGGGTGCCGTTCGGCGTCGTATCGATCCTCGCGCCACCCGCGAGACAACTCACAGGTCCCGCAGCTCGATCGTCAGGTTCACCCAACGCGCCCGATCATCGCCTCGCCGACCAGCCACGAGGTGGACACTCCGTACGAGCCCTCGGCCCGCAGAAGAACTTTGGCACGGCACCGCTGCCGGGTCGGTTGGTGATCGATGTGGGCATGAACCTGCACGATCTCGCCTGCGCGAGCAAATGCGATGGCCTGCGTCGACCCGCCCTCGATCGGATGGCGCGTGATCCTGCGGCCGCAACGCATGACGAGCTCGAGTGACGCGGACTCGGGCGCGGGTGCCCATAGCGTGAGCTTGCCAATGACGAATGCCGACGAAGCGTCTCGGCTCGGGAGGAACACCGAGAAGTCGAACGTAGCCGGCGGCTGCGCGGGCTGACGGATTGTCCGCGCTGGCGGTGGCGGCGACACGCACTCACCGGGCGTCATCTCGCCGTTGCGCAGGCATACGCGTGCCAACGGTATCGTCCGCTGTCCCGGTGATACGCCGACGACGGCACCGCGGCACACATGCTCACGAAGACCGGTGTCGGGCTGGATGTGCGCCGATAGCCGGACCCATTCGCCGGCATCGAGCGCCACGAACTCATGCTCGACGATCTGAGACTCGACCACTGGCAGTCCAGATTGTGGGCAGCTGGTCAAGACGACCAAGTGGTCGGGTGCCGGGGTGCGGCCTGCGGTGACGCCCAGGTCCCACCTGCTGCCGTCCTTCTCGATGTCGACGGACCAAGCATGCGGGCCGATCACGGCGCGTGGCGGGCAAGCGCCCGGTTCGCTCGCATCGCGATCGAAGCACACGTCTACGCGGTCGCGAACTGCGGGGGTCAGGCCCGGATCCACGAGCAGTGTCGTCACGCGACAGCCGATCCCGGATCCGTAGTATCCGACGCGGATGAACAGACGTTGATCGATCGCCACCGTGCCGCCAGCGCGTGGCAGTGCGCCCGCGGGGATCACTTCCCTCGCTTCGGTGGTGAGCCCTTCGTAGGGTGCATTCGAGCAGGTGGCGTTGACCACGAGTCGCGCGCTCGGTCTGGTGTCGACCGTCAACCGTGCCGTCGAATGCAATGCAAGAACCTCCGAGGACGCTTGGGGCTCTTGGGACTGCCACACGACCCGCAACCCTTCGATGCCGAGCGCACCGGGCTCGGGCATGGTGACCTGCGGATCGGCTGCGACATCGACGAACTCGATGTTCCCGTAGGTATCCGTGGCCATCGCACCAACCTCGTCGGCGCCGGCGACGAGCGCGGCCTCGGCGAGCGCCGCCAGCTGCTGCCCAGGCACATCGTGGTCGGCCACCAGGATCAGTTGCGCACCGAGATCGCTCGCGCGCGTGGCCGCGAGGTGCGGCGCGATTGCTGCGATCGCCGCGTCGATCTCGCTGGTATGCAGCGCGGCGTCATCGACACCGACAGTCATGCCGCTTCGCGTGACCCGCATCGCGATGCCCGCGCCCTGACGGCCTCGGACATCAACGGTGGGCAGTCGCGCCAAGTCGGCGTCGGATAACGCCCAAGGGCTCTGCCACAGCCAGTGGTCGGCGAGCGCCGCAGCCAGGTCTGGCTCGGCGCCCTGGCGCACCATCTGGTCGTAGGCGGCGAACGTGCTGAGGTGCGACCCGGAGAGCTCGAAGCGGACAGGGTCGGCAAGTCCGAAGTGACCCAGCTCGCAGGGCTCGTAGGCCGCCCGCCGTGCCTTCGCAGATCCAGCCCCGTTCGCGAAGGCCTGCCTGGCAGCGACGAGTGAGGCCTCGAAGTCCGCGCACGTCGAGCGCAGCGCGGCGTCGTGCCGGTCGAGGTTGAGAGGGACGTGAAGATGCTCATCCGAGAGAAAGGCCACGGGCAGTCCGGGACAGGCCTCGTAGGCGATCCGGCCGGCTCGACCCTCGTTGGGGCTCGGACCGAACCACAGCGGGTGTGCCTCGCGCCATGACTCCAGACTCGCGACACCGGCGCGCAGCGTCGCGTTGGAGCAGGGCTGTGACGGCTGGCAGGCCGCAGCCGCCACGACCGCGCACGCGAGCCATCGTCTCCACCCGATCATGTCGTCGGTCCGTCCTCAGTTGCGAAGATGCCGCGCACGAGCCTCCGGTTCGCACGAGTGGCGGCGCGAGATCCAGGGCCCGTCGATTCCTCCCGCGATCGCACGCGACTGGAGCGAATGATCCGCGAAGACGCCCACGCTCCTGGATGGCGACGCTCAGCCCTCGGGCTCGCAGACCGAGCCGCCCTCGATCTGAGCGTTGGTGCGGAAGGTGTTGAGGTACTGCCAGTGCGGCGGCTCGTGCTGCGGGATGGTGCCGTCCTCGCGCACGTTCGTGACGTGGTAGGTGTGCTGGTTCCAGATGCGGCGGGCTTGGATCCACCGATCTTGGGCGTCGCGGTACACCTGCACGGTCGGGTGCGCGTCGTTGTGATTGGTGACCACGACGATCTCGGCCGAGCCGTCGTTGTCGACGTCGGCGACCACGGGGTACTCGATGATCGTGATGCTGCCGCGCGGTGCCATCAGCTGCACGTCACCGCTGAGACCGTCGAAGACCCACAGCTGGCTCTCGTCACCGTAGATGGCCTCGGCGATGCCGTCGCCGAGGAAGTCGAACGCGGTGCCCGAGGCCAGGCCGCTGAGGTCGGCCACCGGTGCGCTCCAATTCGTCGAGGCGTCGCCCTCGAACGAGGTGTAGTGATTCGAAGAGCTGACCGCGAACTCGGCATGATCGTCGCCGTCGAGGTCGTGGATCGTCGCGGGCCGACGCCAGTCGCCGTCGCCGGTGGGATTCATGGGGCCGAGCTTCACGGTGCCATCGTGCTCGAGAATGGTGAAGCCGCTGCTCTGAATCACGATGATCTCCGGCGCGCCGTCGTCGTCGATGTCGCCGATGGTCGGGTGTCCGCCTTCGATGCTGGTGCTGAACAGCTGCGAGCCGTCGTGATGCCACGCGCTGCGCCCGAGCACGAGCTCGAGATCACCATCGTCGTCGAGATCCGCGGCCGCCGACGAGGTCCAGTACAATGAGCTGAAGTCGGTATCACCGGCGGCGAACAGCTGGTTACCATCGCCGTCGAGCACCCGATTCGCGATGATGATCTCGGTGCTGCCGTCGTTGTCGAGATCGGCCAGCGCGATCGCGTGCTCGCCCGAGAGCCCCATCCCGTCGTTCTGCCACTTGGGGGTGCCGTCGTGCTCCCAGGCGGACACGCCCGAACCACCGCAGCTGCCGTTCGAGCCGGTCTGCGCGACGATCTCCATCAGCCCATCGCCGTCGATGTCGCCGATCGCGGGCGTGCTCGCGCGCGCGACCGCAGCGACGATCTCGAAGTGCAGGCTGCCGGTCGCGCCATCGAGCACGAACAGGTGCGCGTCGGCGCAGGTGCCGGTGTTGACCGTCACGACGATGTCGGGCGTGTCGCAGAGATCGATCTCGCCGTCGCTGTTGTCGTCGGTCAGGTTGCCGACCAGCGGCGTCACGATGCTGTCGTTGAAGCTGCCCTGCCCGGCCCAGCTCCACTGCAACATCGGCGCAAACGAGTCTGCCGGCGCCTTCATCTCGCACGGCCCCATCGCATCACCCTCGTCGCTCACCTTGCAGATGTCGATGGGCGCACCGGTGGTACCGGACTCGTCGCCGACGCCGACATCGAAGATCGGACCCTGGCCGCTGCCCGAGCCGCTCGAGTCCGCGGGGCCCGTCGCGCTCGTGGTCTGGCCGCTCACCGAGGTCGCCGCCGTCGTGCTCGTGCCGCCGTCGGAGCCCGGCGCAGAGGTCTCCGAGATGACCGCGTCGTCGCGATCGCCAGTGGTGCCGCAGGCCCACGCGAGCAACGGCGCCAACGCGAGGTAACCACCAGCAGCAGGACGGATCGTCATGTTCACCTACCGCGGGGGATCATCGCCGGTCTGCGATCCGCCGTCGAGGCACGCCCGCGGCCGCTGGGCGGGCGCCACGCCGCGATGGTCGAGCTCCCGCGCGTGACCACGGACACGCGCCGACCGAACCACCGGCGCGTGGGCGTTACCAACCCCGACGTCGGGCGCGGACCCGGCAGGGATGGTGGTGCGATGCACGGACGGGTAGCGAATCTCTGGGTGGTGTCGATCGTGGCCGTGACGGCCTGCGCGAGTGAGTTGGACGAGATGGACGCCGCGGACACCGATGGGTCCGCGCTGCGTGCCTGGGTCAGCAGCTCGTCGTCGTCCAGCTCGTCGTCCAGCTCGTCGTCGTCGAGCACGTCGTCGTCGACGGGCACGTCGTCGTCGTCGTCGAGCAGCTCCTCGTCGTCGACGGGCACGTCATCGTCGTCGTCGTCGGGCACGACCGGTAGCGAGTCCACGGGCGGCGGCTGCACGCAGAACTCCGACTGCGACGACCTCGAGGACTGTACCGACGATGTCTGCGCCGACGGCCATTGCTCGAACACCGCCGTGGCCGACGACACCGAGTGCGACGACGACCTCAACTCTTGCACCCGTGACGTGTGCGTCGCCGGCGTCTGCACCCATCCCGAGAAGGAGATGGGTGCGTCGTGCGACGACGAACCCAACCCGGCCACCGAGGACAAGTGTTGTGGCGACGCCTGCACCCACTACCCGAGCGGCGCCCTCGCGGTCTCCTACGCCGCCACGCTCTACGATCCCCAGAACCAGCGCGGCGACGTGAACAAGGACGGCAAGATCGACGACGCCGATCGCTGCCCGATCGGCAGCCTGAGCGCGAGCCTCACCGGGCCGAGTCCCGGTGCCGATGCCGGCGCTGCCGTCGTCACCTTCACCGTCACGATGACGTTCTACGTCGACGGCGACCCCGCGGTCCCCGCCGCCTGCACACAGCTGGAGGGACGCGACATCGCCCAGGCCTTGGGCAACATGACACCGCCGATCGAGGGCTACAGCTACAATCCCGCGACCGGCACGGCGACGATCACTCGTGAGTCCGTGCTGTGCTGCGAGAGCAGCCCGATCGATCTCACGCTCGACATGAGCGGCCCGAGCTTCGCGAACAACGTGTTCTTCCTGAGCGCAGATGTCGACGTGGGCGTCGACGACTGCTGCTATGTCAGCTCGATCTCGGGCACGATCGGGGAGCTGATCTTCCACGAGGAATGAGCGAGCGAGCCGGACTTCTGGCATGCCGCCACCAGCACGCCGGCCCGTCCAACGCACACAGGGCGTTCAACGCCGAAGCGTCCGCGATGCGTTCACTCCCGGGTCTCCGTCGTCGCCGATTTGCTTCTGGCGGCAACGCGCGCTGCGAGACCTTTGCAACGGCTGCCGCCGCGTGCTACCCGATCTCCTGGTGGGGGCGAACAACAATCGCAGATGCGTTCTTTCTGACTCGCGCAGGTCGAGTCGGCACGGCGCGCAGGCTTCTCGACTGCGCTGGCTACCGCTGTGTGGGCTGGTCGCGTGCTCCGAACCAGGCGAGGACCGAGCGACGCCACAGCTCGAGCCGGTCGCCGCGTATCAATCGTGCGAGAGATACACGAACCAAGTACTCGTTCGTGACTGCCTTCCCCTTGGGACCTTGCATCACGTGGATGCCGACCACTTCGTGGGGATCTCCGCGGCCGGTGAGAACACCGACGAGTACGAAGTTTGCGCGACGATCTTGGGAGCGGACAGCGACACCATCTGCAGTGTGTCGGATGCGGCCGGCACCGCGGCGGACACCGGCGGAGAGCGCGTTTGCGTGCCGATCGACACGTTGGATTCCCTGCAGCTCGCGTGGCAGCATTCGGATACATCGAACGGAAATTGCTCATGGAAGTTCGAAGTCGTCGACGACAGGGATGACCCGGCGGACGAACTCACGCTCCACCTCGTGCCTCCGCCCGACGAGTGTGCGCCGGCAGAGGAACTCGAGCGTTGTTTCGAGTTCTAGTGTCCGGACACGCCGCCCCCCCGAGTCCGTTGCAGCCGGTCCCGCCGCCGACACTCGATCCGCACGCGGCACCCACCGCGGAGCTTCAGGCCCCCGAAGAACAGCTACGGGGTCGGCATCCTCCGCGGCATCCTCGGCATCAGCGCGCGCGTTCGTCCACGATGCCGAGGAACATCGCGATCGCGTCCGGAATCACGCGATCGTCGAAGTCGAAATCGGGGTGATGACACCCGGGCGTCTCGCGATCGGCGTCACCCGTGCCGACGAAGAAGAACGCGCCCGGCACCGCTTGGCACAGGTAGGCGAAGTCCTCGCCGCCCGCGATCGGCAGGCCCGCATCGCTGACGCAGTCGGGCCCGAGCACGCGCGCCGCGACGCTGCGCACGACCTCGGCACAGTCGGGGTCGTTCATGACCACCGGGTAGCCAGGCTCGAGCTGCAGGTCGGCGCGCACGCCCATCGCCGCCGCAACACCGTGCACGACCTCGCCGATGCGCTCGAGCACGCGCGCGGTGATGTCGGGCGCGAAGGTGCGGACGGTGCCCTCGAGCTCGGCGCGCTCGGGCAGCACGTTGTCGGTGGTGCCGGACGTGAAGCGACAGATGCTCACGACGGCGCCGCCGTCGTAGCCGAGCCCGCGCGCGACCACGGTCTGCAATGCGACGACGATCTGCGCCGCCGCGACGATCGGATCGCGGCAGATCTGCGGCTGGCTGCCGTGACCACCGACACCGTGCACGGTGATGCCGAGCCAGTGGGTCTGCGCCATCATCGGGCCCGGCTTCACGTGCACTCGGCCGCGCGCATGGCCGGGCCAGTTGTGCAGGCCGTAGACCTCGTCGACGCCCGCGAGCGCGCCCTCGGCGACCATGCGCTTGGCACCGCCACCATCGACGCCCTCTTCGGCGGGCTGGAACAGCAGCCGCACGTTGCCCGCGATGTGCTCGCGGCGCGCCGCGAGCATCGCCGCGACACCGAGCAGCACCGCGGTGTGACCATCGTGGCCGCACTTGTGCGCGCGGCCCTCGTGCACCGAGCGGTACGGCAGATCGGTGTGCTCGGGCATCGGCAAGCAGTCCATGTCGGCCCGCAGCGCAATCGTGCGACCGCGCGGCTGCCCGTGTAGATCGGCGACCAAGCCGGTGCCCGCGCACGCCCGCGGCGTCCAGCCGTGGCGCTCGAGGAACGTGCGCACGAGTGCCTGCGTGCGGTGCTCCTCGAAGCCGAGCTCGGGGTGCTGGTGGAGATCGTGGCGGATCGTCACCAGCTCCGGGTGCAGGCGCTCGAGATCGGATCGCACGGCGGCATCGAGGACGGGCATGGGCGAGTGCAGGCTACTCCAGGCCCGCGTTCGGCTACGCTCGTGCGCCGGACATGGCGACGTGAGCGATCGATCACCGTGGCACGACCATGTGCCGCTGCGGGCCCTGGCGCGGCGTTACCCCGCGCTCGCGAGCGCCGAGCCACCGACGCGCGACGAGCTCGCGCGCCTGGTCGCGCCCGAAAACTGGCAACTGGTCGCGCCGTCGTCGCGCGCCCACGCCTACGAACACGCGATCGCCCAGGGGTGCATCCCCACCCGCGATCGCTCGTGGCATGATGCGTTCAACGTGATCGTGTTCGCGGGCTTCCCCGTGGCCAAGCGCGCCCTGCATGCCCGCGTCGCCGCGGCCATGGCCGCTCGCGCGCGCACCGGCCCGCGCAGCCGCGAGGAGGACGCTCTGGCGTTGCTCGACGAGACCGCGGTGCTGGTGGTCGGCGACGACACGACGATCGCGGGCTTCGACGCCGCGCGGGCCCACGCCGACGTGGACGGCATGGACCACGCCCTCGCCGATCGCGGCTGCGCCTTCGTCTTCGGCCACGCGCTGCTCGAGCACCTCGTGCTGGGTCGCCATCCGATCGGCGCCGGCGTGTGCACGCTCGTGCTCGATCGCCCGCACGACCGCGGCGCCGTCGACCTCGCGCTCGCCGGGGCCATCGCCGCCGGTCGTTTCGCAGCGCCGTGCTTTGCACCCACGGTGCCGTGGCCCGAGCCGCGCGTCGAGGCCTGGTGCCACGCGCCCGACGTGGCATGATCGCCGGTGATGGCGACCGGCGTGCAGGGGCGCGGCCCGATCCGCTCGAAGGCGCTCGTGCTCTACCAGGGCGAGCGCACGCCGCATCGCTCGTGCGGCATCGCGTTGGCCGAGGCCTTCGGCCGCCCCACCGCGGCCTACCAGAGCCTGCGCCGCGGCGGCATCACCGGTGAAGGCACCTGCGGCGCCATCGTGGCCGGGCAGCTGCTGCTTGGGGAGCTGCTCGGCGACCCCGACCCCTGCGGCAAGGTCACGCCCGCGCTGCGCAGCGCGATGACGCGCTACCTCGCCCGGGTCCACGCGGAGCTCGATCGCGACGGCGTCGAGTCGACGATCTGCAACCACATGACCGCGCCCAAGGGCGAGTTCACCTCGGCGGCGCGTCACGCCTTCTGCACGGGGATTGCCGCCCAGGTCGCACAGCTGGTCGACGAGACCTTGCGCGAGCACGGCGTCGCGGTCACGGCGACGCCCGTGGCCCTGGCCGATGGCGGGCAGTTCGATCCCAACGTCGACGACGACGTGCCCTGAGCGGGCGATCACCCGTCCGCGCCACCCTCGCGCCGGCGGGCACCGCGGGCGTTCCAAAGCTCGCGCTCGGGTGGGGATCTCTGCGAACATCCCCGCGCCCGTCCACCGACGGGCCGACAACACCATGGTTCAGATCCCCGACGAACTCGCCCGTGCGATCCAATCCGGCGACTGTGTGCTCTGGGTGGGCGCCGGTATCGGTGCCCTCGGTGCACGCCCGGGCTGGGAGCCCCTGCTGCGCAAGCTCGTCACGAGCTGCCCCGAAGATGCCCGCGAGGCGCTCGGCGATCTCATCGAGCAGGGCCGCTGGCGCACGGTGCTGTCGTACGTGCACCGCCACTTCGGTGACGAGCCGCTCGCGAAGGTGCTCAAGGAGGTCTCGAGCGAGTCACAGGATGCCGCGCTCGACCCCGGTGCCGCAGCGCTGGCCGAGCTGCCGTGGCGCGCCTGCTTCGCGACCACGTACCCCGATCTCGTGGCCCGCGTGTTCGCGCAGGCCGGCCGTCGCGGCGATGTCATCTCGCACGTCGACGTGCACCACCTCTCGCTGCGCGACCACGCAGAGTTCTTCATCCTGCGTACGCCCCCCAACGGCCGCGCGATGCGGGCCGACGGCGTGTTCTACGATCTGGTCGAGGAGGTCGCGCGGACCCGCACGATCCTGTTCCTCGGCTTCGATCCCGACGATCCGGATCTCGTGCAGATCCTCGATCTGCTCGATCGCATCGGACGCGGCAACCAACACTTCGCGCTGCTGCCGTGGGTCACGCCACCCGAGGCCGAGGAGCTGCGCGATCGCTACGCGATCGAGGTGATCGGCGGGGCCGCGAGCGCGTCGCTGCCGGCACTCGTCGCCGACCTCTCGCGCGCGTGCACCGAGGTCGCGGTGCGACCGAGCACGGCCGGCGATCGCCTGGTCGCGCTGGACCTCGCCCGCGTCGTGCGCGGGGTCGACGTGCGGGCCGACCTCGCCCGCGACGAGGCCTTGACCCTCGACATCGGCTGGATCGAGCACCTCATCGACGCGCTGCCCGCCGGTGGGCTGGCCGGCGTCGGCAGCAGCACGCTGCTGCGCACCGGCAGCGCCCTGCTCGCGCACGGCCGCATCGATCGCGCGCGCCGCTGCTTCCAGCAGGTCATCACCCACGGTGCCGGCCGCGAGTACAGCAACATCGCGCGCTTCGATCTCGCGTGGGCCGCTGCGCTCGAGGGTGATCGCGCGGCCGCGCTCGAGGGCTTCACCGCCTGCCTCGAGAGCGATCGCAGCCTCGCGATCGTGCCGCCGCGCTTCGAGCTCGTCGAGATCACGGGCGCCACCGGCACCGGCCTGGTGCTGCGATGCCGCGATCGCGAGCACAAGACCGAGCTCGAGGTCACCGTCGCGACCATGCCGCGTGCGGTCGGCGAGCAGGAGCAGTCGCGCTTCCACGTCGCCGTGCAGGCGCTCGCGGGCGTCGATCACCCGAGCGTGAAGGGGGTGCGCGGCGGCTTCGCCGACGGCCGCCTGTTCGGCATCACGCGCGAGCCGACCCCGGGGCTGTTGCTCTCCGACTCGCTCGAGGACAAGCCGATGGCGCTGGCCAAGGTGCTCGAGCTGGTGCGGCCGCTCGCCGACGGGCTCGCGGCCTGCCACGCGGCCGGCGTGCTGCATCGCAACGTGAACCCACGCAACGTGCTGGTATCCGGCGACGGTGCGGTGCTGCGCGGCTTCGGCTTCCCGCCGGTGATCGGCTTCTCGCGACCGTCGGTGCGCGCGGCCAACCTCGGCTACGCGGCGCCCGAGCTGCTCGCCGGTGCGGCTGCCACGGCGGCCAGCGACGTGTACTCCCTGGCCGCGCTGGTCTATCGGCTCGTCACCGGGCAGACGCCCGCTGGTGCGGTCGCAGCGGTGCACGGCTTCGGCGACGACATCGATCCGCGACTCGAGCCGGTGTTGCGCGCGGCGCTGCACCCCGACAGCGCCGCACGTCCTTCACTCGCAAAGCTGCGCGAGCAGCTCGACGAGATCCTCGCGACGCCCGACATCGGCCGCGCGCTGCGGGAGTCGGGGCGCACGGCTGCGCCTGGGGCCGAGCAGGTCGTCGACCTCGGCTCGCGACCGATCGCGGTGCCGAAGGCCACCGGCGATCGCGGCTCGGCCGAGGCCGCGGTGCCGCAGGCGGTGGCCGACGCCGTGTCGGCGCCGCTGGGCCAGAAGTTCTTGCCGCCCGAGGATCCCGACGATCTCGAGGGCTGGGCGTGGATCCTCGAGCGCAAGCCGACCCACGTCGAGGCTCGCGCGGCGATCGTGCGCATCGAGAACCAGGCCCGCGAGGCGCTGCGGTGGGATCGCGTGGCCGAGGCGCTCAAG
This sequence comes from Deltaproteobacteria bacterium, assembly GCA_016709225.1. Taxonomy (NCBI): domain Bacteria; kingdom Pseudomonadati; phylum Myxococcota; class Myxococcia; species Deltaproteobacteria bacterium. Next base: position 2,443,925 of record JADJEE010000012.1, read on the forward strand.
GTGCGGCTGGGCAACACGCAGATCGCCCGTGACCGCATCGCGCTCATCCGCGAGCTGGCCGAGATCTACGAGCAGAAGCTGGCCGCGCCCGCGAGCGCGTTCGAGATCGTGCAGAGCCTGATCGAGGAGCTGCCGGCCAACCTGCAGCCCTCGGCGGCCGACGATCTGCGACGACTCGCGGAACTCACCGGCCAGTGGTCGCAGCTCGCCGACAGCATGATGATCGTGGCCGAGCGTGCCACCGAGGTCGAAACCCAGGCGCGCTTGTTCGCCGAGCTCGGAGGCATCTTCGCCGAGAAGCTCGGCGCCGGCGACCGGGCCGTCGCCGCCTTCGAGAAGGCCAACGAGCTGGCCCCGACCGCGGCCACACTGCAGGCCGTGGTGCCGCTGTACCGCAAGCTCGGCCGCGACGCGGAGCTGGGCGGTGCGTTGATCTCGCTGGCAGATCTGCAGCAGGGCGCCGATCGCCACGCGTCGCTGGTGGCGGCGGCCAAGCTGCTGCGCGAGTCGCTGGACGACGAGGAGAGCGCCTTCGGTGCCATCGAGATCGTGCTCGCCGAAGACCCCGAGCACGCCGACGCGCTGGCCGCAGGCGAGTCGCTCGCGCGCGCGCTCGATCGCAAGGCATCGCTGGTCGACATCCTCGCCCGCCGCGGTCAGGCCGCGCTGAGCGACGCCGACGCGGCCGCGGCCCTGCGCGAGGCCGCGTCGCTGGCCCAGGAGTTGGGCGATGGCGATCGGCGCATCGAGCTGCTCGGCAAGCTGTTGCAGCGCCGTGGTGACGATCGCGAGGCCGCCCTTGCACTCGTGACCGCGCTGCGCGACGCGTACGGCCGCGACCCCGGTCGCCGCACCGCGCTCATCGACGCGCTCGCGACCTACGTCGACCGCGTCGATGCGGCGGCCGAGCGCGCGGCGCTGCTCGCCGAGCAGGCCGCACTGCTCGATCAGGAACTCGACGGCAAGGAGCGCGCCGCCGATGCCCGCGAGCGCATCCTCGAGACCGTGCCCGCCGACCACGCGCTGGCGGGCGAGGCCGTCGCGGCGCTGGCCAAGTGGTACCGCCGCCAGGACGACCGCGCCGCGCTGGCCAAGCTGTGGCAGCGCCGCGCGCAGGGCAACGACGCCAGCGAGGCGGTGCAGCTCGAGGCGTGGCAGCAGCTGCTCGAGCTGCGCAAGGCCGCGCCCGACGACACCGCCACGATCGAGGCGCTCGAGCAACTCTCGCGGCTGCAACCCGCCGAGACCAAGTGGCGCGACGATCTGCTCGAGCGCTACCTCGCGATCGACGACTTCAAGCGCGCCGGACCGCTGATCCGCGCGCAGGTCGACGCCGAGACCGACCCCAAGCGCAAGGCCGAGCTGCTGCTGCGCGGCGGCATCCTGCGCCAGGAGCTGGGCAAGATCGAAGGCGCCGTCGATGCGCTCGAGCAGGCGGTCGCGCTCGATCCTTCGCTCACCGATGCATGGCTGCAGCTGCGCGAGCTGTACGCCGCCAACGACCAGCCGCTCAAGGCCATCGAGGCCCAGGTCAACGCCGCGCAGGGCCACGGCAACCGCATCGAGAAGGTGAAGCTGCTGTTCGACGCCGGCCGGAAGTACGTCGACGAGCTCGGCAAGCCCGATCGCGGGCTGGTGCTGCTCGAGCAGGTCGTCGAGCTCGATCCCGACCATCGCGAGGCGACCGGCATCTTGCTCGAGCGCCTGGTCGCGCAGGGCGATCTGCAGCGGGCGTGGCCGCAGGCGCAGACCTACGTGATGCAGGTGCGCTCGCAGCAGGCCAACGACCACGCGCTCAACCTGCGCGCGCTGTCGCTGGCCGGCCGCTGCGCGCTGGCTGTCGACGCCAAGGATCGCGCCCGCGAGTACCTCGAGAAGGCGCGAGCACTCGATGCCACCAACCTCGACGTGCTGCGCTTGCTCGCCGAGCTCGACATGGACGCCGGCAAGTTCGCCGATGCCCTGCGTCACTACCAATCGGTGGTGCTCGGGGTGGGTGACAAGCTCGCGCCCGGCGAGCTCTCACGGCTGTACGTGCGCATGGGCGACGCTCGCCTGGGCATGGACGAGAAGCCCAAGGCGATCCAGATGCTCGAGCGCGCGATCGACATCGATCCCGACAACGAGCCCGCGATCGAGCGCATGATCGAGCTGGCGACCGGGGCCGGCGGCGCGCCGGCGCTGGTGAAGGCCAAGCGCCTGCTGGTCGATCTGATGGCGCGGCGCGAGCAGTCGGCCGATGATCCCGCGCCGCTGCAGCAGCGCCGCATCGCGCTGTTGCAGGAGATCTCGAAGGTCCAGGTCGACGATCTCAAGCTGCTCGAGGACGGCGTGCGCACCCTCGAGGAGGTGCTCGCGATCGTGCCGGACGATCCGTCGATCCTCCACAAGATGCTCGATCTCTTCACCGTCGCGCAGCGCTGGCGCGACGCCACCAACGTGCTGTCGCGCCTGGCCGAGGCGCAGAAGAGCGATGTCATCCGCGCCAAGTACCTCTACGCCGGCGCGGTGATCGTCCGCGACCACCTCGACGACGACGCCGCATCCCGCGACTGGTTCACGCGCACGATGGAGTGCGACCCCAACCACGAGAAGGCCTACGTCGCGTTCATCGAGCTGCTCGAGAAGACCAAGGACTACAAAGAGCTCGGCCGGCAGATCCGCGCGCGCTTGAAGGCGCTGCCCGAAGGCACGCCGCCGGCCAAGCACCTCGAGCTGTTCACGCGGCTCGGCGAGGTCTACGAGAAGCTCGATCAGCACAAGACCGCGCTCATGGCCTTCCACCAGGCCGCGCGCCTGGCCGGCGCCGCCGGCGAGAACGAGGACCAGGTCCGCAAGCGGCACGAGAAGGCCATGAAGATGGCAATCGCACTCGGCGACGACGAGCTCGACAAGGCCGTGTCCCACGGCCACGCGCTGATCTCGGCGGCGCCGATGGAGTTCGAGACCTACCACCGCCTGGTCGAGCTCTACCTGAAGATGAACCGCAAGGACCGCGCGCGCTCGATCGCGCGGACGCTCAAGTTCCTCAAGCAGGCCGACGAGGCCGAGGTCGAGCTCGCCGAGTCTGCGGGCGTCGGGGGCCAGGCCCGCGGCACCATCTCGCGCGAGCTGTGGCGACAGGCCGTCTACCACTCGAGCATCGACCCACGACTGTCGGACGTGTTCGCGATGGTGTGGCCGATGGTCGCCGCTCGCGAGGGCCGCACGCTCGCGCACCATCGCGTGCGTCGTGACGCGCGCATCGAGGTCTCGATCCAGTCGCCGACGGCGCTGGCGCGGTTCCTCGCCCACGCCTGCCAGGTGCTCGATGCCCCCGTGCCCGACTTCTACCTGCAGGAGACCGAGACCGGTGGTTTCACGGTCGACGCGCTCGCCGATGTCGACGGTGGCCCGAACCGCACGGTGTACCCCTCGGTGCTGGCCGGTCGCGAGGCCATTGGCGAGCAGGGCGAGGCCGGCAACAAGTTCCGCACCGGCCGCGTGATCGCCCGTGCGAAGCCCGAGCACATCCTCTCGGTGGTGCTGTCGTCGGCCACGAGCCTGCGCAACGCCGCGTGGGGTGCGATCGCGGTCACGCTGCCCGAGGTGGCGGTGCCGCTCGACTGCAAGACCGAGGCGACCGCGTATGCCGACGAGTTCCGCAAGTTCCTGCAGGCCTCGCGGCTCGAGCAGCTCAAGCCGCTGACCACCAAGATCGCCAAGGCCGGCGACGTCGATGCCCGCGCGTGGCAGAGCGGCGTCGCGTACACCGTCACGCGGGCCGGCTTCGTGCTGAGCGACAGCCTCGAGATCGCCGCGCAGATCCTCACCCGCGAGGGCGACAAGGGCAGCCCAGTGCCGGCCAAGGATCGCATCCGCGATCTGGTGTCCTACAGCGTCAGCGAGCCGTATTTGCGCCTGCGCAAGGAACTGAACCTCGGGCGATAGCGAACCGCCGGAGCACGCACGACGACGTGCTCCGGCCGCAAGGTCGGCCCGCGCTCAGGTCTTGGGCACCAAGAACTCGCCGGCGGGCCGCTTGGCCACGCCGTCGACCAGCCGCTGCAGGTTGGGCGCATCGGCCAGCAGCGTCTTCTCCGGCGTCGCCGCGATCGAGACCACGATCGCCGACACGAACAAGTCGGCGGCCGAGAACGGACCAGCGAGCCACTCGCGATCCTTCAACGCGGCGTCGACGACCGCGAGCCCGTGCTTCACCTTCGGGATCGCCGCGTCGATGGCCTTGCGATCGGGGGTACCGCCGTCGCCCTTGGGGAAGAGGTAGTGCAGGACCAAGTCGCCGATGCACGCGGGGTAGAGATAGCTGGTCGCGACGCTGATGAACTCCATCGTGCGCACGTGGGCGAGGTCGTCGCTCGGGAACAGCTGGGTGCCGCCCTGGAACATGCGGTCGAAGTAGTCGACGATCGCGATGGTCTCGTAGAGGGTGACGTCGCCGTGGGTCATGGCCGGCACCTTCGCGAACGGGTGCAGTGCGCGGTGCGAGTCGGCACCGAACTCGACCGGCACCAGCTCGTGGGCGACGCCCTTCTCGGCGGCGGCCATACGGGCGGTGCGGACGTAGCTGCTGACGGGGATGCCGTGGATCTGGACTGTGTTCATGGTGGACTCCTGGGTCGGCCTCGGGCAGCGAGGCGGGCGGGTGCCTACGGCACGGCGCGGGCCGGAGTTTCAGCGCGGGCGGCTTTGACAGCGACGTCGCGACGATCGAAGCTCACGAGCGGGCAACTTGGGATCCGACCGCGAGCCAGCATCACGCGACGTCGACGTCGAGGTGGCGATCATCGGAACGGGCTTCGCCGGGCTGTGCATGGCGATCGCGCTGCAGCGCCAAGGCCGGCACGACTTCGTCCTGCTCGAGCGCGCCGACGAGGTCGGCGGCACCTGGCGTGACAATCACTACCCGGGGGCGGCATGCGACGTACCGTCCCACCTCTACTCGCTGTCGTTCGTGCCGAACACGGAGTGGTCGCGCGTCTACCCCACGCAGCCGGAGCTGCTCGCCTACCTGCGACAGGTCGCCGATCGCTTCGGCCTGCGCCCGCACATCCGCTTCGGGCACGAGCTGCGCGCAGCCGACTGGGACGACGCCCGGCAGTGCTGGCGCCTGACGACGAGCGGCGGCGTGCTCACGGCGCGACGCCTGGTGGCCGGCAACGGCGGGCTCTCGGAGCCCAAGGCACCCGCGTTGCCGGGGCTCGAACGCTTCGGTGGCGTGCAGTTCCACAGCGCGACGTGGAACCACGACTACGCGCTCGCGGGCAGGCGCGTGGCGGTGATCGGTACCGGCGCGTCGGCGGTGCAGTTCGTGCCGGAGATCGCCCGCGTGGCGGGCCGCGTCGATGTCTACCAGCGCACGCCGAACTGGATCGTGCCGCGACCCGATCGCGCGTACCGTCCGTTCGAGAGGTGGGCGTTCCGCCACGTGCCCGGCGTACGTGCGGCCTATCGCGCGCTGATCTACTGGCGCAACGAGACGCGGGTGCTCGGCTTCGTCGTGCATCCGGCGTTGATGCGGATCGGCCAGCGCGCGGGCGAGCAGCACATCGCCGCGCAGGTCTCCGACCCCGTGCTGCGGGCGCGCGTGACCCCGAGCTACGCGTTCGGGTGCAAGCGCGTGCTCATCTCCGACGACTGGTATCCCGCGCTGCAGCGACCCAACGTCGAGCTCGTCACGAGCCCGATCCGCGAGATCGTGCGCGAGGGCGTGATCGACGACGCCGGCAACCTCCGCGAGGTCGATGCGATGATCTTCGCGACCGGCTTCTACGCCACCGAGAACCCCATCGCCGCGCGCATCCGCGGTGCCGGCGGCCAGTCGCTCGCGCAGGCGTGGCAGGGCGGCGAGCAGGCCTACCTGGGCACGCTCGTGCACGGCTTCCCCAACCTGTTCTTCATCGTGGGGCCCAACACCGGCCTGGGACACAACTCGATGGTGTTCATGATCGAGACCCAGGTCGCGTACATCATGCGGTTGCTGCGGCTCTGCGATGCCCATGATGGCGCCGCGATCGATGTCCGCGACGAGGTGCAGCGGCGCTTCAACGACGAGCTGCAGCAGCGGCTCGGCAGCTCGATCTGGGCCAGCGGCTGCAACAGCTGGTATCAGCACGCCAGCGGCAAGATCACCGCACTGTGGCCGGGCTTCACGTTCTCGTTCTGGCGACGCACGCGTGCGTTCGCCCCCGACGACTACGCGTTGCTGCCGGCCACGCGGTGAGTGAAGGCCACGCGCGCGACCGAGTTGGCGAACAGCAGGCCACTCGACTCGGGCGGTAGATCGCACTCGACCTCGGCCTGCGCCAGATCGACGAGCTCGCGACCGAGGGTGTGGGCGGCTGCGCGAGCGGCGTTGACGGCGGCCGTCAGCGCGGCCTCGTTCGCGCGCGCCCGCGCGCTCGCGGGGTCACGCACGCCGAAGAGAATCCCCGAGCCCGGCGCGGCACCGGCCATGATCGCGACGTCGAGCAGCACGCCGGCGGCCTCGGGCGGCATCTGTGCCCGCATCACGCGGTGCAAGCGATAGCCATTCGAGCCGCCGGCGTCGTCGAACTGTGGCTCGAGCGAGCGCTCGTCCTCGCGCACGAGCTCCGGCAGCATCGGCTCGGTCTCGCGGATCGAGTCGAGCACGATGTTGATGCGCGAGACACTCTCGGCCTGCGCATCGCTGACCGTTCGTCCCTCGGTGATGATGACGAGGCGCAGCCACGCGACGTCGGCAGAGATCGGCAAGCTGGACTCGCCGGTGGCGGAGATGGTGCCGTCGTGATGGGCCATGCGTCGGCGCGATCGTAGCAAATGCCGCTGCGATCGTCGCAGCCGTGAGCCTGGGCCCCACGTCCGGTCACGGGGCAGCCGCCCCGTACAGCTCGATCTCGCCGCCACGGGCGAGCGTCAACCGAACCGCCGCGCCCGGGGCTGCAGCCATCAGCTGCCGCGCAAGATAGCAACGGCGTCCGGTCACGTCGTGGCCGTCGATCGCGACCACCTCGTCGCCGACGCGCACATCCACACCCGCGAGCGTGTCGTCGACGCGCGCGACCGTGGGCGTGTCGCTGCAGTACATCGGGATCTCGAGCTCGACGCCGAGCTTGCCCTTGGCGCCGCTGCGACGTCGCACGAGCGGGATCTCCAGCAGCCCGTCGGCGCCGTCGGTGGGGGCGATCACGATGAACTCCACGATCGACGGGTCCGTGCCGGCGATGTCGGCACTGATCGCGAGCAGGTGGATCGTTGCCGAGGGGCTGTCGGGCACCGTGAAGAGACCGTCGCCACTGCTCAGCAGACCGGCGGGCCGGGTCTGCAGCAGCTGCTCGGCCTTTGCCGCCTGCTCGGTGGGCCCCGCCGCGTCGTCGCCGACGACCGCGACCACGTCTTGCAACGGCGCGCCGGTGCCGAGCTCGACGAAGCGCCCGCGCAGCGTGCGGTTGGCGACCAGCGCGACCGAGAGGATCGCGTCGCGCCCCGCGACGAGCTCGACGTGGGCCTGCCCGCGGCCCTCGCGTGCGACGGCGACGACGTCGTAGGCCCCCGGTGCGAGCTTGTCGAACGCGAAGCGCCCACCATCGAGGACGAACGACTCGCGCAGTCGCGTGCCCGCATCGCTGCGGCGCAGCTCCACGGACAACCCCGAGACCGCGGCGACGCCAGTGACTTGACCATGAAGACTCGCGAGCGCCTGCAAATGGAGCTCGATTGCACCACCGGTCGCGACCGCCTCCGCACGCGCGACGCCGCCTCCGCGCCGCTGCGCGAGCACGGTGTACGTCGACGCAGCGACCAAACCCGGCAACGTGAAGCGGCCCTCGGCGTCGCTCAGCACGGAGCCGTTCGAGCCGGCCGCGCTGCGATCGCGCAGTGCCTCGGCGCGCTGCTCCGGGCTCGACAGCGCCGTGGTCGCGAGCGCACTGACCACGGCCTCGGCGACCGGGCTGCCGTCGGCGTCGAGCACCACGCCGCGGATCGCCGCGGTGGCCGGTGCGACGAGATCGACCGTGCTGCCCTGATGCACCACCAGCTCGACGGTCTTCTCGTCGAGGCGCACCTCGGCGTCGTCGCTGGCGCTGACGATGTGACGGCCCGGCACCATGCCATCGAAACGAAAGCGGCCCTCGTCGTCGCTCACACTCTGGCGGAACGAACGGCCGCGCTCCTCGCTGCGCGCCCGCACCTGCACGCCCGCCAGACCGACGCCATCGCGTCGAATGGTGCCGGTCAGGCCCGCGCTCGCGGCCATGCGCAGCTCGATCTCGACGTCGTCGCGATCGATGTCGACGGTCACCTCGGCGTCGCCACCCTCGGGCGTGCTGGCCGAGAACGCGTGGGGTCCGCTGCCGAAGCCCGCGATCTCGAAGCGACCGTCGAGGCCCGCGCTGCCGATGCGGGCCAGACCATCGCCGGCGCCCGAGGCCGTGAACGCGATGATCCGCGCAGCCCGGGGTTTGCCTTCATCGTCGAGCACACGGCCCCGCACCGTGCGGCCCTTCTCGACGATCCACGTGGTCTCGTGGGCGCCGGACCCTTCCACCACCAGCACGCGCTCGGCGTGCTCGCTGGTGTGGCCATCACAGCCGATCACGACGTCGTAGCGCGCCGGCAGCACGCCCTCGAACACGACCTTGCCATCGCCCTCGATGGTCGCCACGAGCGAGTTCTCGCTGGCACCGTCGACCAGCCGCACGAAGCCACCGGGGCACGGGCTCGACGACGGCGCGACCACCACGCTGCCGAGCACGGTCGCCGACTCGACCAGCTCGATGACGGCGTCGTCGACCGATTCCGCGAGATCGAGCGTGTAGCTCTGCGGCGCCTCGCCATGCATCGAGTCCAGCACGGCCATGGGCCGGTAGCGACCCGGTGCGAGCGCACCGATCCGAAAGCGACCCTCGCCGTCGGCGTAGCCGACGGTTCGATCGGAGGGCACGCCGTTCTTCCACTCGCGCAGCACCACGCGTGCGTGGGCGACCGGTGCCCGAGTCGCGCGCATCATCACGATGCCCGCGATGCTGGCCTCCGGCACCATCGCGATCTCGATGGTGCCGCGGGGCACGTCGACCTGCTGTACCGCGTCGGCATAGCCCGGCGCGCGGGCCTGGACCGCCCATGTGCCGCTTTGTGCCCACGCCAGGAAGTGTCCGTCCTCGTCGCTTCGTGCGTGCGCCGGCGCGCCGATGCGCCACTGCTCGGGCACGTCGATCGCCTCGCGCGGCAGCGCGATCGTGATGCTCGCGCCCTCGATCGGACCGCCGAGCACGTCGGTCACGACACCACGGACCTCCACGCCGCCGCGGGCGAGCACGATGTCGACACCGAGGCGCGCCTCATCGGCCGCGAGCACGATCGCCGCAGGACGCGGGCCCTGCATCGCAAAGCCCGGCACGAACCCACTGGCGCTGGCATGCACGCGCATCGGCGCTGCGTCGCGTAGGGCGATGCGGTAGTGGCCCTTGGCATCCGCGGCCTCGCAGATCGACGGCGCGTGGGTGTCGCGGGAGGCACACACCCACGCGCCGCCGATCGCCGCGCCCGCGTCGTCGCGCACGACCCCCGCGATCGAGCCTTCGCGCAGCAGCGGTCCGGCTGCACGCGTCGGCCTTCGATCGTCAGGCATGCCCGTCGCGACGCCCGCGGTGGCCGGGCCCGCGTCCCCGGCGACCCCGGCCGTCTCGTCCACCGCACCGGCCCGTCCCCGGCACCACGCCAACACCACCGCGGCGAGGCACGCACCCAGCCACAGCGTCCACGTCCACCATCGCCGCGACGGACGAAAGCCCTCGTCCACGCGCCCACGCGCCGATCCACTCGCCATCGACAAGCGCTTGTCGTGGGCCGCCGCGGTCCGTCACCGATTTCGTGCACGACACGGCGACGTGGTCGCCAGCGCTCGTCACGGCCGGACCGTGATCTGGCCGTAGACCGGTGCGTCCGGATCGCACTTCGATCCGTGCACGTAGTAGACGGTCAGCTCGTTGACACCGGGATTCGTGAAGCGGTGTGCGTGGTCGATGGGCCCCGCGTCGGTTTCGGGCAACCGACCCGCGCGACGCTCGCGCAGCGCTTCGTCCCACTCGCCGAGGGTCTGATTCGACCCCGCGACATCGAGGACCCCACCGCCGCGGCGTTGTGACTGCCACAGCAGTTCCTCGTAGATCTCGATCATCGTCGCTTCCGAGTTGTCCCGAGCGTTGCGCAAGGTCGAGTCCAGCGCCACGAGATCGGCGATCTCGTGGATGTTCTGGGTCTGGAACGCCGTGATCTGCCCCGCAGCGCCGGCGTCGACGACAAGCTGTTGGGGGCATCCGTCGCCGCCGGGACAGATCGCCGTGGGCTTGGGTTGCAGTCCCGCGTGTTGCACCGCGAATTGCAGACCCCACGCGTCGATGCTTCGCTCGAGGATGGTCTCGGTCTGTTCGGTCCCACCGATCTCGGCGAGACCTGCCGTCAGCTGGCCATCGGCATCGACGTAGCCGCCAGCGCCGTTGATCCGCGGGAACCCGGCCTGGATCAGCTGATAGACCATGGTCTTGCCCGGAAACGCGGCAGCGAGTTCCGCGAGCTGCCGCTCGTAGAACTCGTAGAGGTACCGAGGCCGGTAGCCCGCGTTGGCCCAGACTTCGGGGTTGCAGACGCAGTCCGGGTCGCACTCCTTGGGTAGGCGGTTCTCTGCGGTGAACAGATTCGCACCGGACGGCTTCACGTACGCGAGCGCTCGGTACCAGTCGACCCGCGCCTTCAGGTGGTCGGCGACCGCCGAGAGCATGCCGAAGTAGTGGTCCTGATAGCGGTCGTCGAACGGAGCACCGAGGTCCATCGACGCTCCACAGTCGCCGGGCTCATCGGGATGACTGCCCTGATCCTCGAACGTCAAGCGTGGAACCCCACCGCCCCCGTTCGGTCGCTCGATCGGCGGCGACAACCGGTTGCCCGAGCCGGGTTCGCGTGCATTGGTGTCGAAGATCCAGTCGGGCGTGCCCTTGCGTCCGGCCTCGATCGAGAGCGAGTACAGCTTCCCATGTCGAACCGCCCGATCGACCTCGCGGTCGAGGATCGAGAAGTCATACACACCCGCGCCGGGGTTGATGTCGCTCCACGCCAGCCGGAGATAGACCCCGGTGATGCCCGGGTCTTCCCAGGTCGACATCATCGTGGTCCCCGGCTCGCCGCGTGCGCAGAGGTGGAAGTCGAAGTACTGGCCGCGATCCTCGTCGGCGCCGCATGGGTCGTTCCGGTCGAGCGCGAGTCGGGCATCGACCATGACCAGGCCATCGCTGTCGGGGCTCGGGTTGAGCGCGAACACCCCGCCGGGCGCGACCGGCATCGGCCCGGTGAACTCGACGCTCGGATCGTCGGAATACGGGGCCGGCGGGTCGCAGGCGGCCGCCGGGGACCCGATCCGCACGATCGAGTCGTAGCGGTCATGGAATCGCCAGACGACGGTGTGCCCGTTGCCGATGGTCAGCGAAGGGGGATCGAAGGCGCCGTCGGCATCGACATCGACGTAGTGGAGCGCAAACGGCTGGCTGTCACCACTCGCGACCAGCTCACCGGCTCCGTCGTCGGGTGCCCCAGGAACTGCGTGCTCGGCTTCATCCTCGTGCTCGGCGGCCGAGGTCGGGTCGAGGGCGCACCCGGCGGTGAGCGCCGCAACCCAGGAAGACACATGGCGTAGCGTTGGGGTCATCCCCAACCATGGTCGTCGAGCCCGGGCATGATGACGGGCGAGCCGCGAGCACCGCGGGGCACATCGATCGCCTCGCGCGGCAGCGCGATCGTGTGCTCGCGCCCTCGATCGGCCCATCCAACACATCGGTCACGATCCCGCGTACCTCGACGCCGCCGCGGGCGAGCACGAGGTCGACGCCGATGCAGGCCTCGTCGGCCACGAGCACGATCGTGGCCGCACGGGGCCCATCCTCGTGCGCACCTCGTGCCGGGCCCCGTCAGCCCGCGTCGGCCGGACAGCCATCGATCGCGAACCACAGCGCCCACGCATCGCCCTCGCGGACCTCGACGCGGGGCTGGCCGGCGAGCAGCGCCCGCACGGCCGTACGCAGGGGTGGCGACGACGACGGCACTTCGGCGGCTGGCTCGCTGATCTCGATGCCATCGACGTCGGCATCGACCACCGGCCCCTCGGGCGCGGGCTCGACCACGCAGGTGTGGACCTGCGCGAGGAGCCGCGCGCGCGCGAGTAGGGACGCCAGGTGTGCGATCGCAGCGTCGTCCTCGACCTCGACGATCGGCTTCGACGGCAGCACGTCGTCGACCAGTGTGACGCCGACGTCGAGGTCGACCGCGAGCGAGCGCTCGAGCACCTCCCGTGCGGCATCGTCGACGGGCGCACCCACGTGCACCACGTACACGGTGAGGTCGGCCGCGGTTGCATCGACGCCGATGGCGAGTGGTTGGCCCGCACTGGCGGCAGGCCAGCGGGCGTGGATCGCCTCGACGAGCTCGCTGTGGACCTCGCCGAGCCGCTCGGCGAACGGCGCGGGCGGGGCCTCGGGCATCGTCACCGGCTCGCTCGCAGTGGGCGGAGCGATCGGGGTGACGGCGGCGGCAGCCTCGGCGTCGGGCACGGCGCGCACGTCGACCCGCGGCGTGACGCCGGAGATCCGCGCCAGCTCGGTCTCGATGCGGTGCTGCAGCGCGTCGGCATCGGCGCGCGAGCCGATCACGATCACCATCGCTTCGACCTGGTGTCGCTCGACCCGCAGTCGACTCGACACCACCTCGGCATCGATCTCGTCGAGCAGGGCACGCGCGCCAGTACGAACCTGCACCTGCCACGTGACCTCGTCGAGCGCGCGACGCAGCGGGACATACACCACGCCGACCAAGGCGACGGGCATGAGCATGCGCAGCCACGACCCCCAGCGCGACGCGAACAGCCGCGCGAGCTGACGCGCGACCCCGCGAACCACGCGCTCGCCGGTCTCGCGTGCCAGATGCTCCGACTCGAGCGCGGCGATCGGCACCTGGTTGAAGCCCAGGGCCAGGAACGCAGCCATGCCAACCAACACGATCGCGACCATGTTGGTGAGGAAGAGCAGCGACGCGCCGAACGCCAGGGTCCACTGCCCGGTGCCGAGGCAGAAGCCGGCGGTGCACAACGGCGGCACCAACGAGATGCCGATCGACGTGCCCGCCGCGGTGGTCGCGGTGTCCGAGGTGGTTCGCACCGCCGCGTAGGCCCCCGCCAACGCGCAGAAGGCCGCGGTGATCAGATCGAGGGCGGTCGGTACCGTTCGCGCGGCCAGCTCGGCGTTCATCTCGTGGAACGGCAGCAACACGGTGACGCCGGCCGCCCCCGCGATCACCACCAGCACGCTGAGCGCGACCCGCTGCGCCGCGCGCAGCGTGAGGAACGGTCCGCCGGTCGCCAGGCCCATGCCGAGCCCCACGATCGGACCCATGAGCGGCGCGACCAGCATCGCCGCGATCACCACCGCGGTGCTGCCGAGCACCAGGCCCAGCGTCGCGATGCCCACCGAGACACCCAGCTGCAGCCAATACGCGATCGACGACTTGGCGTCGCGCTCGAGCATCTGCGCGAGGATCGGCTCCCGCGAGGTGGGACCGCTGCCGATCAGCTCCGCGAGGCGATCCTGTAGACGCACCATGGGTGCTGGGATCCGCGGGCCCACGCTGCCCGAGAGGGTACCCCAGACCAGCAGCACGTGATCCGCCCCACCGAGGATCCGCGGCGTTGCCGTCAGCCGGCGCCGGAGCGCAGCACCGGCTCGATCTTCGCGATCATCTCGCTGGGCGTGAACGGCTTCTGCAGGAATCCGGTGAGGCCCTTGGCGGTGAACCGCCGCGTGGCCTCGATCTCGTTGTAGCCGCTGGTGAGGATCACCGGCACGTCGGGACGAATCGCCCGCAGCTCGCGGAACGCCTCCTCGCCGCCCATCACCGGCATCGTCATGTCGAGCAGGATCATCGCGATCTCCGACGCACGGTTGCGGAACACGTCGACGCCCTCGCGGCCGTTCTCGGCCTCGAGAACGGTGAAGCCGAAGTGGGTCAGCATGCGTCGCATCGCGCCCCGCACGGAGGCGTCGTCGTCGACCACCAGGACCAGGCCCGAGCCCTTGAACTCGACCGACGAGCGCTCGCGGCGCGCGGGCTTGGCGTTCGTCGCCGGGAAGAACACCTTGAACGTGGTGCCACGGCCTGGGCTGGAGTAGACGCGGATGGCTCCGCGATGCGAGCGGACGATGCCGAGCACCGCCGCAAGCCCGAGACCGCGACCGGTGAACTTGGTCGTGAAGAACGGATCGAAGATCCGTGCCTTGGTGTCGTCGTCCATGCCGATGCCGGTGTCGTGGACCTCGACGAACACGTAGCGGCCCGCCGGAAGCTGCTCGGCGGCGAACAGCTCGCCGGCATAGCCTTCGTCGACGTCCTGTGCGCCGGTGGTGACCAGCACCGTGCCGGCCTCGTCGCCGATCGCCTCGGCGCCGTTGATCACGAGATTCATCAGGATCTGCTGCAGCTGAGCCGAATCGGCCTCGATCGCCGGCAACGATGGCAACAGCTCGAGTCGCAGCTGCACCTTCTTCGAGATCGTGGTCTCGAGTAGTGCCACGAGCCCGCGCACCATCTCCGAGAGATCGATGGGCTTGATCTGGAAGTGGCCCTTGCCCGAGTACGCCAGCAGCTGACGGGTGAGGTCGGCGGCACGCCGAGCTGCCTCGAGCACGTTGTCGAGGTCGGGTCGCGCCGGATGCTCCGGCGGCACCGACAGCAGCGCGGTCGCGGCTCCGCCGAGCACGGCGGTCAGCAGATTGTTGAAGTCGTGGGCGATGCCGCCGGCGAGCAGCCCGAGGCTCTCGAGCTTCTGCACCTGCAGGAGCTTGGCCTGCAGATCGTCGCGCTCGCGATCACGTCGGCGCCGCTCCGACAGATCGACGATGAACGCCACACCGCTGCTGCGTGTGCGATCGAGCCGCGCGCCGCCGACGAGGACCGGTACGCGCGCTCCGCTCGAGTGGAGCAGCTCCTTCTCGTAGGGCGTGCAGCTGCCGCGCTCGATGATCTCGGCACGCGCGCGGTCGTCGGCTTCAGCGCTCTCGCCGAGCTCGGCGTCGGCCCACCGCAGCACCCCGGCCTCGAGCTCGGCACGGGTGCGGCCGAGCAGCTGCAGGAGCGCGTCGTTGGCGTCCGAGACCATTCCATCCTCGTCCCAGAACATGATGGGGATCATGTTCGAGTCCATGATGTGTCGGAACCGGGCCTCCGAATCGGTCAGCTGCTCCTGCGCCGACACCTGCTCGGTGACGATCGTCGTGATGAGCATGATTCCCGCCACTGCGCCCCCGGGCTCACGGACGGGCACGGCCTGGATCTGGAAGAACTGATCGCCGATGTTCTCCACCCAGCGCTGATCCTCACCTTCGAGCGCACGCCGGATGTGGGCCAGACCCACGGGATTGCCCTTGAACTCCTCGAAGGCATTGCGACCGACGAGCTCCGGGCGGCTGCTGAGCAGCAGGAACGTGCCGTCGCGATCGATGACCGACACGCGCACCGGCGCATGGCTCAGCAGCGCATTGAGCAGGTGCTTGGACGTCAGCCCGAGGGTGCCCTCGCTCCACATCGGCCGAGGATAGCCGACTCGGGTGCGGCTCGCGCAAGCGTGACGCTACGGCATGATCGCCGCCTCGATCACCTTGCCGGCGAGAATCTGCTCGTCCAGCACCGCATCGGGTAGGCCCAGCAACGCGCCGATGGTCTTGCCCACCGATGGCAGACCGTCGTCGTAGGAAACGTCGCCGCCCTCACTCGGAGCACCGGTCGCAGCGTCGAAAGCCCGCGCGGTGAAGTCGTCGCCGTCGGGCGCGAGGCCGCCGATGACCGCAGGTTGGACGTGTGCACCGACCAGCATGGTGACGTGGTGCGGTGCGTGGTGCGTGCGGCCATCCAGTGCAGCGCCGCCGAGGCTGCGACCGAACACGTTGAGCGAGGCGAACGTCACGCGATCGGCGAGGCCTTGCCACTGCAGTAGGTCCATCAGTAGCCCGAGCTGGGCCATGCCGGTGCCGTGTTGCTCGATCTCGAGCGCGAGTCCGGGATCGTTGTGGTTGTCGCCACCGAACGGGATCTCGAGCGCCACCACTGGCGAGAGTCCGAGCTTGACGATCGCGACCGCCGCATGGATCTCGTCCTCGGTGCGGTTGCCCGCGATCAACGACAGCACGTCGGCCGCGCTCTCGCCGAGGGCGCGGACATCGTTGCGCGCCTTCGTGTGATCGTCGAGGAAGCGCCGCTGACTCGCGCTCCCGTGGGTCCGGAGGATCGCGTGGAGGTCATCGACGGTGTCGTCGCGCACGGCCTGCAGGTCGAACAGCGGACTCTCGTCGGCGAGCATCAGCTCGCGCAGGGTCTGCGGTAGCAACCTTGGTAGTGCGCGGCCCTCGTAGGTGAGGTTGACGTCGCCGACCGGCACCGGCGCGGTCCCGATGGTACCGAGGGCAGGCGCGAGATGCTTGGCGAAGATCGACGCGATGGTCTCGTCGCGATAGGTGTCGCCGAGCAGCTGCAGCACCTTCACGAGGTGCCCGTGGACCTGCGTCCGCGTGGAGTGGTGAATGAACGCGCTGCGATCGAGCACCCACTGCGGCAGCGTGCTCCACACCTGAGCCGCCGTGGTCGCGACCGCACCGAGGGTGATCGAAGTCGGCGCCATCGAGGGATCGTCGGCGTGCACGACGGCACCGACGTAGGTGCCCGGCGCGTTGGCGTTGAACGGGTCGCCCTTGTCGCGACCGCTCAGGATCAGAAACTGCGCGCGGTCTGGATCGACGGTGTCGTCGCCGGCCGCGAAGGCCAGCGGCTGACGCAGAAACGCCAGCGGTAGACCAGTGGCGAGTGACGCCACGCCGAGGCCGGAGAGCCCGAGGGAACGGAGCAGGGTTCGTCGGTGCATCATGGGGTTCACATCGAGGTCGAGGCGACAGCGGCCGAGACGCAGGCGCTGACGAAGGTCGAGCGCAGCGCGTCAGCTTCGGTGGCCCCGTCGGCGCTGGTCTGCGTCCAGTGTTGATCGAGTACGACGCGCAGCTCGCTGGCGCGCGCATCGACCATGGGAATGCCCATCACCTCCGTCACCAGATGATCGAGCACGTCGTCGCGATCGGCCGGAGTCCACAGCGCGCCGGGCTGGTCGCCGTACCACTGCTCCGCGATGCTCAGGCACAGCCGCTCGATCGCCGCCACCGAGAACACGTCGGGTCGCGTGGCCACGAACGGCCGCTCGGCGGAGCGCCCGTAGCTCACCGGCGGCACCCCGAACGACAGCGCTGCGTGGCGCTTGAGCAGCGGCTTGGGTGCGTCGAGCACACCCTCGAGCGCGCAGATGTCGACCACGCCCACGCGCTGGGACATGGCGGCGCAGAAGCGATCCTGCGTCACCGGCAGCACCGGTGTACCAAACTCGTCGGAGGTAGCGGTGCGGCTGGCAAAGGTGAACACCGGAGACGTGACCAGTTCCTTCACGAGCACGCGATAGTCGAAATCGGTGTCGGCGAAGCGCGCGGCAATGCGTTCGAGCTCGGGATCATCGGCGACGCAGGCGTCGGCATTCGCCAGCGTGCAGAGCTTCTCGGTCCACGCGGCGGCGAAGCGCGCGTGCTGGGCCATCGCGGCCGCGAGATCGCCGACGCCACGCCCCGCGATGGGCTCGCTCCCCTCGAGCGAGAAGTACGCGACGTTCGGGATCTCGGCCTGCAGCGCGTCGGGTCGCCACATGCCCGCGTAGGTGTAGCTCTGGCGCAGGAAGTCACGCAGCGGATCGAGATCCTTGTGGCAGCCGTAGCAGGTCGAGCCGGGCTCTGCGTGGCCCTCGTCGACCTGCGCGCCGTCGGCAGGCACGAACACATTCTCGGGATCGAAGGTGCGTCCGAGCGCGACGATCAGGGTCTGGTTGCCGTTCACGCGGTGCTGGTTCGAGTCGTTGGTGAGCCAGTTGGCGGAGAAACCGAGCGTCGTGAAGAATCCGACGCGATCGCTGGCGAGCACGAGTTCGTCGGTCGCGCGCAGCGTCGCGAGATCGAAGAACGCCGTCGGTTGCTCGCCTTCCTCGGCCACGCGCACGGTGATCGGTCGCAGCTCCCAGTCCTGCTCGCCGAACACCTGGGGACCGATCGAGCAGCCGTTCTTGGCCGGGGTCAGCCGCAGCATCAGCTCGAACGCGCGCTGCACCGCCTTGCGGCCGGTCCACGATTGTCCCTCGAGCTGGGCGACGCAGTTGTCGGTCGGTGGCTCGTCGAGCCACCACGTCATGAAGTCCGGCGACATCGGGTCGAGCGTCGACGCCAGCGGAATCGGTTCGCCAGTCCAGCGCACGCTCAGCGTCATCTCTGGGTACGCGTCCGCA
Organism: Deltaproteobacteria bacterium; assembly: GCA_016709225.1. Taxonomy (NCBI): domain Bacteria; kingdom Pseudomonadati; phylum Myxococcota; class Myxococcia; species Deltaproteobacteria bacterium. The sequence goes on from JADJEE010000012.1 coordinate 2,462,307, forward strand.
ACCCACGATGGCAGGTCACCGCCGACATCGTCGCGCGGCAGCGCGTCCATGGCCGCCAACAGCATCATTTGCGGCACGTCGAGCTGCATCCGCCGCGTGGTCAGGATCTCGGTGAACGGCCGCCCCTGCGCCACCAGCTCCCACGCCGTCTGCGCGAACGCGTGGCCCAGCGCCGCGACCAATCGCCCTTGCGTGCGATCCTCCGCAGCGGCGAAGTCGTTGGCGGTGAGATCGAAGTGCTCCGCGAGATTCGCCGCCGACGCGTGCTGCTGCAGCAGCTGATCGAAGATCGTCACCGTACGCGCGCGGAACTCCGGCGTCGCCAGCCAGTCGTCCACCATCGCCGACAACGTCGCCGGGTCATCGACATACGCGGCCAGCTCCGCATCGGTCGGCGGCAGCCCCGTGACGAAGCCCTTCGCCTTCGTCAGCGCCGACACCGGCGGCAACGGCTCGAACGGCGGCGGCGGCTCCCCCGTCGTCCCCGACTCGCTCTCGCCATCGGCCCCCTCACCCGCCGACCCACTGCCCTCATCGTCGCCCTGCGCATCGGTGCCCTGCCCCGTCGACGCCTCCGCCCCGCGCGTCGCGCCCTCGTGCCCCGCACCATCACCGCCGCGACACCCGCCCGACATCCCCACGCCACCCAACAGCCCCCACACCAACACCGCCCCACGCCCGCCCACGGTCACGATCACCCCATGCCGCCACACGCCTCATCCGTCACAACCCCTTCGAAATTTCGAGAACGCGACAACCCCATACTCCGGCCCGCCACCCACCCAAGCGAAGCGAGCGAAGCAGAGGCGAAGCGAAGCGAAGCAGAGGCGTTCGCGCAAGAGGAAGGATTCGCGCGAAGAGGAAGGCGCGCCCAAGCGCGCCTTCCGTCGCCTGAATCCCTCCTCCTCCGCCAACAAGCGAGCAAGGCGAGCGAAGGTGGGGCAAGAGGAAGGATTCGCGCGAAGAGGAAGGCGCGCCCAAGCGCGCCTTCCGTCGCCTGAATCCCTCCGCCAACAAGCGAGCAAGGCGAGCGAAGGTGGGGCAAGAGGAAGGATTCGCGCGAAGAGGAAGGCGCGCCCAAGCGCGCCTTCCGTCGCCTGAATCCCTCCTCCTCCGCCAACAAGCGAGCAAGGCGAGCGAAGGTGGGGCAAGAGGAAGGATTCGCGCGAAGAGGAAGGCGCGCCCAAGCGCGCCTTCCGTCGCCTGAATCCCTCCTCCTCCGCCAACAAGCGAGCAAGGCGAGCGAAGGTGGGGCAAGAGGAAGGATTCGCGCGAAGAGGAAGGCGCGCCCAAGCGCGCCTTCCGTCGCCTGAATCCCTCCTCCTCCGCCAACAAGCGAGCAAAGCGAGCGAAGGTGGCGGAGGAGGAGGGATTCGAACCCCCGGTACCCTTGCGAGCACAACGGATTTCAAGTCCGCCGCCTTAAACCGCTCGGCCACTCCTCCGGGCCCGCGAGGGTAGCGGCAAGCCCCGCGCCCACACAAGTGTTAGAAGCGGCGCGCATGCAAGCCCTGGTCTTCGACGGCACCCTGCAGCTGCGCGAGCTGCCCGACCCCACGCCAGGGCCCGGCGAGGCCCGCGTGGCAGTGCGGATGGCCGGCATCTGCAACACCGACCTCGAGATCACGCGGGGCTACGCCGCGGACGCGTCCGGGGCCACGACCCACGCGCGCGTGCTCGGCCACGAGCTGCTGGGCGTCGTCGACCGCTGCGACAACCCGGCGTGGCTGGGTCGCCGCGTGGTCGGCGAGATCAACCTCGGCTGTGGTGCGTGCGAGCGCTGCGATCGCGGGCTCGCCAAGCACTGCGCGACGCGACGCGTGATGGGCATCCGCGATCATGCGGGCTGCTTCGCGCAGTACGTGGTGCTGCCGCTCGCCAACCTCCACGAGGTGCCGCCGGGTGTCACCGATGAGGCCGCGTTGTTCACCGAGCCGCTCGCCGCGGCGCTGCAGGTGCTCGAGCAGATCGACGTGCCCGTCGGCAGCGAGATCGCAGTCGTGGGCGACGGCAAGCTGGGCTTGCTGGTGGCGATGGCGCTGGTCGAGCACGGCGCACGCGTGACGGTGCTCGGCCGGCATCCCCACAAGCTCGCGATCGCCGGCGGGCTCGGCTGCAGCATCGCGCGCGGCGACGAGCTGCAGCCCGCGAGCTTCGATCGCGTGGTCGAGGCCACCGGCGGCGCCGAGGGTTTCGCCCTGGCGCAGCGGCTGCTGCGACCACGCGGCACGTTGGTGCTGAAGAGCACCTTCCACGGCGAGACACCGGTCGCGATGGCGCCCATCGTGGTCGACGAGCTGACCATCGTCGGCTCGCGATGCGGCCCGTTCGGTCGCGCGCTCGCGCTGCTGCAGCGCGGCCGCGTCGACCCGCGGGCGTTGCTCGAGGCGCGCTACGATCTCGCCCACGCGACCGCAGCGATGGCCCATGCCGCACGCCGCGGTGCGCTCAAGGTCGCGCTCGATCTTCGCGAGGGTGCCCGCGGTCTCGCGACGCCCTGATAGCATCGCGGGCGATGCCCGACACCAGCCGCGAGTTCGACGTCACCGTCATCGGAGCCGGCCCGTCGGGCTTCGCCGCCGCGATGCGGTCGTGGGACTTCGGCAAGCGAGTGTGCCTGGTCGAGCGCGGCCGCCTGGGTGGTGCCGGGGTTCACAACGGCGCGTTGTCGTCGAAGACGATGTGGGAGCTGTCCCGCGACTATCGCAACGCCACACGACGCGATCGCGGCTTCACGACCACCGGCGTCGAGGTGCACTTCGGCGCGGTCTGTGAGGCCGTGCGGATGGCCACCGACACCAAGGTCGAGCACATGACGCGGCAGCTCCGCGAGCTCGCGACACCGCTGCCCGGTCACCCGGGCTCGATCACGCTGGTGCGGGGCCAGGCCAAGTTCGTCGATGCGCACACGCTGCAGGTCGAGGACCCCGAGACCGGCGAGCGCCGCAGCATCAGCTCGCACGCGTTCGTGATCGCGACCGGCTCGCGACCACGGACGCTGCCCGACATCCACGTCGATGGCGAGGTCATCCTCGACTCCGATCACATCGAGTCGCTGTCGCGCTTCCCCAAGAGCCTGGTGATCCTCGGCGCCGGCGTGGTCGGCTGCGAGTACGCGACGATCTTCTCGAACTTCGGCCAGACCAAGGTCAACCTCATCGACCGCGCCGAACGAATCCTGCCGTTCGAGGACGCCGATGTCTCACGGCTGTGCTCGAGCAACCTCGAGCGCAAGGGCGTGACGATCCACCATCGCGCGAGCCTGGTGTCGATGCGCCGTGACGGCGACGAGGTCGAGTACACGATCGAGCACGCCACCGGCGGTCGCGAGACCATCCGCGTCGAGCGGGCGCTCGTCTCGATCGGCCGCGTGCCCAACTTCGAAGGTCTCGAGCTGGCGAAGATCGGCGTTGCGATGACCGAGAAGGGCCAGCTACAGGTCGACGACACCCAGACCTCGGTGCCGCACATCTACGCCGCCGGCGACGTGACCCTCGACATCGCGCTCGTGAGCATCGGCGAGATCGAGGGCCGCCACGCGGCCGAACGCATCTGCGGCGCGCCCTACCAGCCGTTGTCCTACGACAACCTCTCGACCATCATGTTCCTCGACCCCGAGGTCGCCGCGATCGGTATCAACGAACAAGAGGCGCAGAAGCGCCGCATCCCCTACCGCGTGGCCGTCTACAACTACGCACTCGTCAACCGCGCGATCGCGATGCGGGCCACCGACGGCTTCGTGAAGCTGTTGGTCACCGACGACGAAGAGATGCGCATTCTCGGCATGCGAGCGCTCGGCGTGCACGCCTCGACCACCATCGAGGGCGTCTCGCTGATGATGCAGTCCAACCGCTCGGTCCGCGAACTCGCCGAGCTGCTGCATCCGCATCCCGCGGTCACCGAGGGCCTGCAGGACTGCGTGCGCATGCTGATGGGCACCAGCATCCACAAGCCCGAGGTATTCCGAAACGACCTGCGCCTCAGTCGTGTCGACTACGCACCCGACGGTGCGCCGCACAGCAGCTGAGCGCGATCACGGGCACGCCGCGAGACTGGCGATCCAATCGTGCACCACCTGCGCGTGCGGATCGGGCACCGCGGTCGCCAACGGCGGCATCTGGCCCAGGCCGCGGCGGTGCAGCCGCTGCCAGATCACCGAGCCCTCGGGGTCGCCGGGCACGATGCGCACGACGCTGTCGACCCACGCGTTGTAGTACTGCGTCATCACGTTGCAGGTGTGTGTGTCGGCGAGCGGCGTGGTGTAGCGCAGGTCCATCGTGAGCGCCGCCGGAGTCCAGCCGCCGGGACGATGGCAGTGGCCGCAGTTGCCGTGCAGGTACGCGCGTGCGCGCTGCTCGAGCGGGGCCTCGGCGTCGTCGGGGCTCGCGATCGGCGTGAGCTCCGGCACCGCCGCTTCGAACATCCCGATGTCGCGCCACGCGGCGAGCTGGTCGGCCTGCACGTGGCCGTAGTCGTGGATGCGATCGAGCTGATCGATGCGAGGACCGAGCGCGTTCGAGGCCCCGAGCCCATGGCAGACCTTGCAGCTGGCACGGCTCGGCCACGCGTACTCGAACTCGTTCGCCACGCCGTCGGTGACCACCGACAGCATCGTCGTCGCGGCGCCGTCGAGCAGCGTCGCGTCGCTGCCATCGTCGTTCCACCGGTACGAATGGAACTGCCAGCCGAACTCGCGGCGCACCATCACGCGCGTCTCGACCGATCGCCGCGTCGCCGGGTCGGCGGCGTCGAAGTCGAACGCGAAGTTCTTGATCAGCAGGGTGCCGATCGGAAAGCCGAAGAAGCCCTCGTCGTCGACCTCGATCTGCTGGCCGGGGGGCAGCACCACGTAGCGCTGCTTGACGGCACCATCGGTCCACAGCGGCGCGTTGATGTCGTAGGGCACCACGCCGACGGTGGGCGTCAGCGCGCGCAGATCGTCGAAGCAGCCGCTGTCGGAGAGCGTGGTCGGGAACACCGCCGGGTCGGCCGGCACGATGACACGCTCGGTCGCCTCGCCGCCCAGCAAGTAGATGCGCCCGGCGTCATCCCGCGCGATCGCACTCGGTGGCGACGCGGTGACACCGAGGATCTCGTCTTGGATGAGCACCTCCTGCGAGTCGGTGTCGAGCCCGCGCACGCGGCCCGAGCAACGATCGGCGTAGATCAGCGCGCCGTCGAGATCGGGAAACTCGGCATCGCGCGCGACCACGACGCCGGCAATGCCGCAGTCGCCGTCGACACTGCGGTAGCTCGCCGACGGCGGCAGGGTCGAGAGCTCACCGCAGTCGCCGCCCGGCAGCAGGCACGTGCCGCCGTCGAACCACGGCCAGCCGAGGTTCGACGCCGAGTCGATGTGATCGATCTCGGATTGCTCCGCGCCGACGTCGACGCAGTACGGCTTTGGATCGCCGGGATCGAAGACGCAGCGCCAGGGATCGCGCAGGCCTCGCGCCCAGACCTCGCCGGCGTGGCCGCCCTCGCCGACGTGGGGGTTGTCGGGCGGGATCGCGTAGGTGCCGGTGGCATCGAGCGTGCGGACGTCGAGGCGAAGCAGCTTGCCGCGGCGATCGCCGAGATCCTGCGCGACGGCGTCGATGTCGTCGCCGGGATCGCCAACGCCGATGTACAGCATGTCGTCGGGGCCGAACACGAGCGCACCACCGCTGCGATCGCCCACGCTGCCCGCGAGCTCGAGCACGACGTGTTCACTGAGGGGGTCGATCACGCCGGTGTCGAGATCGGCCCGGAAGCGCGAGATGACCCCGCGCTCCGGCAGGTTCTTCGACTCGAAGCGCACGTAGACGTCGCCGCTGTCCGCGTGGTCGGCGGGCAGCGCGATCGCGACGACGCGCGATGCCCGTGCCGTGAGATCGAGGGCCGGCTGCGGGACGCCAGCGACATCGAGGACATCGAGGGAGAGATCGACACGCGCGACGTAGGTGCGACCGCCGTCGGGGGCCTGCGCGAGGTCGACGATGGCCGCATCGTCGAGCGCAGGCTCGAACGCGACCGGCGGCAAGAGCCCGGGGGCGAGGCCATCGAAGCGGCACGCGATCACGTCGGGTCGGGGCGGCAAGGGCTCGCCACCGGTGGTGTCGGCGAGGCCGCTCTCGCTGCCGCCGGTGCTGGTGCCGGTGCCGGTCTCGCTGCTCTGCGCAGCGGCGTCGTCGTGGGATCGACACGCGAACAGCAGCGCGAACGAGCCGACGAAACGGCGCGTGCTGGCACGGAACACGTAGGACCATGTTCGAACCACAGCGACCGCAGGGGCAAGGTGACCACCGCGCAATCACTGCGTCTGCTGGTAGATTGACGGGCGTGACCGACACGCCCGTGGCCCCCGCGACCCTGCCCCATCGCACGCCGCGTGTGCCCGCAGACGAGCTCGTCGCGCGCGCGCAGGCGATTTACGCGCGCATGGACCAACGTCGTAGCGTGCGAGCGTTCAGCCCCGACCCGGTGCCGCGCGAGGCGATCGATCTCGCGATCCTCGCCGCCGGCACCGCACCGTCGGGCGCGCACATGCAGCCGTGGACGTTCGTCGCGATCGACGACCCGGTGACCAAGCGCGAGATCCGTCTCGCCGCCGAGGCCGAGGAGCGCATGAGCTACGAGGAGCGCATGTCCGAGGAGTGGCTTCAGGCACTCGCGCCGCTGGGCACCGACTGGCACAAGCCCTACCTCGAGATCGCGCCTTGCCTCGTCGTGGTGTTCGAGCAGGTCACCGGCCTCGACGACGAAGGCCAGCCCCGCAAGCACTATTACGTGCGCGAGAGCGTCGGCATCGCGTGCGGCCTGTTCATCTCGGCGCTGCACGAGATGGGGCTCTGCACGCTCACCCACACGCCGAGCCCGATGGGCTTCCTCTCGCGCATCCTCGGCCGACCCAAGCACGAGCGGGCGATGATTCTCTTTCCGGTGGGCTACGCGGCCGACGATGCCACGGTGCCTGCGCTCACCCGCAAGCCGCTCGAGCAGCTGCGCGAGTGGAATCCTAGCGTGTCGCCGTGACCACGACGCTCTGATAGAAGCGTACCGCCCGTCCGATTTCGTCGACGGCCACACGCTCGTCGGTGCCGTGCAGCCTGCGACGGTCGACGTCATTCATGCGGATCGGCAAGAAGCGATACACGCGATCGGTGAGCCCGGTGTAGTAGCGCGCGTCGGTGGCCCCGACCACCAGCGAGGGGCTGAAGATGGCCTCGGGCCAGATCCACGCGATCGCCGACTGCAGGTGGTCCCAGCCCGGGCCCTGCATCGGCGAGGTCGGCGAGGGATCCCAGCAACGATCGACGCACCGCACCGCGATCTCGTCGTCGTCGACCACGGCGTGGATGTGAGCCTCGACGTCTGCGACGGTGTCACCCGGCAGCACACGGAAGTTGACGATCGCACGGGCGTTGGCGGCGAGCACGTTGTCGGCGCTGCCGGCCTCGAAGATGGTCGGCGCGGTGGTGGTGCGTACGATCGCGTTGCTCGCGGGATGCCGCGCGAGCACCCGCACGACCAGCGGATCGAGCAGCCAGCGATTGGCGAGCGCGAGCCGGGCCACGAAGCCCATCTCCGGGGTCAGGCGATCGATCATCGCCGACGCCGCCCCGCGCAGCTCGCCGGGCATCTGCTCACCCTCGAGTCGCGTGATCGCAGCGCCGAGTCGACCGATCGCACCGTGGGTCGGCGGCATCGAGGAGTGGCCGCCCTCGGCGCGCAGCGTGAGCTCGAAGCTGGCGACGCCCTTCTCGGCGATGCCGACCAGCGCCACTGGTGCGACCACGCCGGGCAGGATGCCTTCGATCACCGCTCCGCCCTCGTCGAGCACGAACTGCGCCTTCACGCCGTGCTCGACCAGCCACGACGCGAGCACCTGCGCCCCTTCGCGACCACCGACCTCTTCGTCGTCGCCGAACGCGAGCCACACGTCGCAGGCCGGCTCGTGCCCCGCGTTCAACAACGACTCGACCGCCGCGAGCAACGCGATGACGCTGAGCTTGTCGTCGAGCGCGCCGCGACCCCAGACGAAGCCGTCGGCGATCGCCCCCGAGAACGGTGGGTGGGTCCAGTCGGCCTCGGTGCCGGGCTCGACCGGCACGACGTCGAGGTGGCCTGCGAGCACCACCGCCGGCGCCGATGGATCGCGGCCGCGCCAGTGGTAGAGCACTGCCGCGGTGCCGACCGGCACCCGCTCGAGCCGCTCGTGCACCTGCGGGAAGCGGGCGCGCAGCAACCCATGGAGCTGCTCGAACGCCGCTGGCGTGCCGCCCGTGCTGCGCGAGACGGTGGGGATCGCGATCGCGTCCGCGAGCGCCCGCGCGACCTCCTCGACGGCAACCTCGGGCACGCTCGGCGCCGGTCCGGGATCGACCTGCGGCGCGGTCACCGTGGCCGCCCGCACCGCACAGACCAGCGACAGCGCACCGAGCCCGAGAGCGGTCCACTTCAGCGCGCGGACGATGGGACGGCGGCGAGCCACGCCGCCGCACGATACCACGGCGTGTTCACGCGGCCTTGCGCGCCTGCGCGAAGGCATCGACCGTGTCGGACAGCCGCAGCAAGACGTCGCCGAGGCGTGAGCGCCCCTGGGTGACGCCGTCGACGTAGCCGCGCACGAGTCGGTAGGTCGGGTGGCGGGCGATGTCCGGGTTGCGATCACCGAGCTCGACGTAGCGACGCATGGCCTTCGCGGCCTCGTCGAGCTCGAGACCCATCGCGACGAGGTTCTCGCGGCTGCGCGCCATCATCGGTAGGTAGCCGAAGAACATCGCGTAGAGGCCGGTCGGCCGCACGAACGCCTTCACCAAGTCGAGCGTGTTCTGCCACGGACCCTGGGCCTGCCCGTAGTACTCGAGCATGTGGAAGTCCATCGCGAGGTGGCGGGCCTCGTCGGCGTTGATGCCCTCGAACGCGCGATGACAGATCGGATCGTCGACCACTCGCACGAGGTACTTCACCAACGCGCCATCGAGCACCAGCTCGGTCATCGGGATGATCGCGGAGAACACCGAGGGGTGCACGCGTGCCGCGTAGTGTTCGAGCGTGTCGATCAGCCGACGCACGCTGGGGTTGGGCTGTGGCCGCTCGTGTCGACCGAGGATTCCCCAGCGCACCATCAGCAGTCGCTCGGCCTCGGCATGCCGCGCCTCGTCGATCGCGAACGACTCGAAGATCGCCTTGCGCGTGGGGTCGGGCTCGTTGCCGGCCATCGCGTCGAACACGATCGCGGCGGTCGATTCGATCCAGTAGAGGTCCGCCATGAACGGCTTGAGCTGCCGTGCCTGGTCACCGTTCACCCGCTCGGCCCCGGCTGCGTCCCACGGGACTTCATCGGTATGCCATTGCAATCGTTGACATTTCTCGAGGAGCCGACGCTCGTCCAACATGCTCTCACCCCTGCACGATCAACTGTTACACCTTTTGGTGTAGAGTTTCAAGGCATGGTCTCGACGGCCCGCTTCGTCGCCCCCGACCCGCCCCCTGGCGCTGCGCGAGGGGCCGACCCCGCGTCGGCGCGGATGACCATCGATGCGCTCGCGATGGCGGCGAACACCACGACCCGCAACGTACGCTCGCTGCAGACCCGCGGCCTGCTGCCGCCGCCGGTGATGGTCGGGCGGGTCGGGCACTACGACGGCGCACACCTCGAGCGCCTGCAGCTCATCGCACGCCTGCAGGAGCGCGGCTACTCGCTGGCCGCGATTGGCGATCTGATCGCGGCGTGGCACGGGCAGCGCAGCGTTGCCGAGCTGCTCGGCTGCGAGCGCGAGCTCTCGCCGGTCCACGAGGCGCCGATCGAGGCCACGCTCGCCGAGCTGATGCAGCGCTTCACCGGCCTGACCGACGAGCTGGTCGCCCGCGCGATCGAGCTCGAGCTGGTGGTGCCGCTGCCGGCGGTGGCGGGCGAGCCCCCGCGCGTGCGCGTGCCGAGCCCGCGCCTGCTCGAGGTCGGTCGCGCGCTACAGGCGATCGGCATCCCGCTGGCGGTCGCGCTCGACCAGCTCGCGATCCTACGCGAGGGCACCTCGCACCTGGCCAACGCGCTGGTCGCCATGTTCGCGAATCACATCGTGCAGCCGTGGGCGCAGGCCGGCCACTCGCTGGCGACGCTGCCGGAGCTGGTCGATCGCATCCGTCGTGCGAAGCCGCTGCCGCTGGTGGCGGTCGAGTCGTTGCTGCAGCAAGCGATCGAGCGCGAGGTCGAGCGCGTGATGGCCACGATCGTGCCGCGACCCTAGCAGCACGCGACTACTCGTCGAACAGCGGCAGCTGTCGGCGGTCGCCCGCCGGCGGTCGGCGGAAGCTGCTCGTGTCGTGCTCGAAGCGCTCGGCGGCCTCGAAGCCCAGCCGGCGGTGGTGCGCGGCGAACAGCGACTCGATGGCCTGCCAGCGCGGACCCTCACCGCGCATGCGGCTGCCGAACGCGGCTCGATTGAGCTCGCCGTCACGCACGTCGCGGATGCTCGACAGCACGTGCTCGGCCCGCAGCGGCAGGCTCGCGCGCAGCCGCTCGGTGAAGACCGTGCGCACGCTGGTGGGCAGCCGCAGCATGATCATGAACGCGAGCGTGGCTCCGGCCGCGCGCGCGCGGGCGAGTACCTCGGGGATCTGTGGGTCGTTCAGGCCCGGGATCACCGGCGAGATGCTCACGCCGGTGCGGATGCCCGCCGCCGACAGCACCTCGAGCGCACGGAATCGGCGCGTGAGGCTGCTGGCGTAGGGCTCGATCGCGCGGGCCTGGGCGTCGTCGGCGAACGGGATGCTCACGAACACGGTGCAGGCCGCCGTGCGGGACAGCTCGGCCAACAAGTCGACGTCGCGCTCGACCAGCGCGCCCTTGGTGACGATGCCGACAGGGTTGCGGAAGCGCAGGCACACCTCGAGCATGCGCCGCGTGAGGCCATAGCTGGCCTCGAGCGGCTGATAGCAGTCGGTGACACCGGAGAACGCGAGCATGTCGCCACGCCACGACCGCGATGCGAGGCGGTCGTACAGCAGCTCGGCGGCGTTGCGCTTGACGACGATGCGGCGCTCGAAGTCGGTGCCGGCCCCGAACCCGAGCAGCTCGTGGGACGGTCGCGCATAGCAGTACGCGCAACCGTGGAAGCAACCGCGGTAGGGATTGACGCTGTAGCGGAACGGCACGTCGGGGCTGTCGTTCTCCACCACGATGCTGCGGGCCTCCTCCTCGTAGACCGACAACGCGGCGGCCGGGGCTTCGCCGAGGTATTCGACGTGCGTCGACTCCCACGGGTTCGGCGGATTCGCGACCGGGCGTGGCACCTGCCACTATGCTATCCCGTCCGACAGCCCTTGCCCGCCGAACGCCACGACTCCGCCAGTTCTTCGCACGCGCGACTGCTCGCGTTGGCGCCGCTGGTGGCCTGCGCCGGATGCACCGGTGAGCTCGCGATCTTCACGACGCTGGCGTTCAGCATGAGTCTTGGCGCGTGGCTACTGGGTCGCGATCGATTGCGACGCAGCCTGTACGAGGCCGAGCACATGCGGCTCGCGATCGCCTCGGGGCAGCACCGCGCGCTCGAGGACGACCTGCGCAAGCAGCTGGCGCTGGTCGAGGCGGGTGAGGCGGTGAGCGCCGAGCGTGAGTGGCTCGCGCGGGCGCAGCTCGGCGGCTTGCTGCTCGCGGAGTGGCGCCTCGACGAGGCCGCGGAGATCTACGGCACCCTGCACGAGCCGCGCTCGCCCCAGCTCGCCGCGCTGGCGGCGTTTGGTCGCCACGAGCTGTCGGTGCTCACGAGCACGCCCGACGAGCATCGCCTTCAGATGATTCGCGACGACCGCGACACCTGCTTGCAGCACATGCCCGCGAGTCATCGCGTCGAGGTCGCGCGCGCATGGCAGGCCCTCGAGGGGCTGTGTCTGGTGCGGATGGGTCGCGCGCGCGAGGGACTGCCGTTGCTCGAGACCGGCGCAGCCACGCTCGAGTACAGCCCCGCGTTGGTGGTGTACCTGTTCCACCTCGGCCAGGCCTACGAGCACATCGGCGAGCGGGCGCTGGCGCAGGCGCGTTACGAGCAAGCGATGTCGGCGTTCCCCGGCACGCGCCTGGCGAGCGAGGCACGTGCGCGGCTGCATGCGCTCGGTGCCGGCGAGGGCGCGATGTTCCGCGGCATGCTGCCCGAGGCGCCGAGCGTCGCGACGGCGTCGACCGCCACGCTCGCGATCGCGTCGGCCGCCGCCCACGCCCCTGCGCTGTCGGGTGACGACGAACCGTTTGCGCTGCACGGCGACGTCGATGGCTCCGCGCAACTCGCTGCACGCCGCGGCGACGATCGACCACGCGCTCGCGACGACGACGAGCCATGAACGGCCAACGATCGGCGCTCGTCGGTGCATCGATCCGTGAGCGCTGTCACGATGCACGATCACGGCTGCGATCGCGGCTGCACACCCGAGCTCCGACATCGCGGCGCGGCCGCGCCACCGCGATGCCACAAACGTCACCAAAACGCGGTTCCGTGTGACGGGTCTGCTATCGTTCCGGTGACGTGGCCGCCTCGACCTCGGGTCGCTCTGCCTTCGGCGCCGTGCTCCGCACGGTGACCCACGGTGCTGCCTACGCGCGGCACTTGGCGCGCGGAAACCACGTTCCGGGCGATCTGACGTCGAGTCGGCCAGGCGCGGTGCCGGTGCTGCTCGTGCACGGGTTCCTCGGCACCCGCGGCACGATGATGCCGCTGGCCAAGCGCTTCCAGGACGATGGCCGCACGACCTTCACGTACCACCACGGCACGTTCCAGCTGCGCTCGTTGCTGAGCGGCGCACAGGAGCTGGTCGAACACATCGATCGATTGCAGCGCACGCTCGGCGTCGAGCGCTTCGATGTCGTCGGCTTCAGCATGGGCGGGCTGATCGCGCTGCAAGCGGTGAAGTTCATGCAGGCCCATCGCGCGATCCGCCGCCTCGCGCTGCTCGGCGCACCGACGGATGGTACGTGGGTCGGTCTGCTCGGCGTCGCGACCATGGGGTTGCTGAGTCAGAGCGTGTGGCAGTGCCTGCCGACCAGCGACTTCATCGCGGATCTCCGCGCCGCACCGCTGCCACCGGGCCTGCGCGTGCGGCAGATCCACGCCTCGCAGGACGCCCTGTGCCCCCTGCCGGAGCCGCTCGAGGGCATCGATCGCGACCACGACTTCATCGTGCTACCCGGCGGCCACTCGTCGCTGGTGGTCAGCCACGGGTTCTATCGCGAGCTCAAGAGCTTCTTCGAGGAGTCGCACGGCGACGACGCGCGCTCGCCCGGTGGGCATGACGCCGAGGCTGCGGCCGAGTAGGCAGCGCTGGCGCGAGTTCCTCGGCGCGCCGCCCGAGCGGTCAGAACGAGAGCACGCCCTTGTTGCGCAGCCCGACGAGCTGCTTCATCAACGTGATGTCATCGACGGTGCTGCTGTCCATGACCTCCCACCAGCCACCGGCCTCGAGGACGTCCTGCACGAGGTCGAGCTCGGCCGCGGAGAGCTTGTTCCACCGCACCGGCGACGGCTTCACCACCGTCACGGTCTGGCCGTAGACCGGCAGCGAGGCTTTCTTGCCGAGGTTGGCGAGCTCGTCCTGCTGACGCGCGGCCTCCATCAGCATGTGCTCGAGCGACTGGTTGATCTCGAGCGGCGGATTGTCGATCGGCGTGTTCTCGAGCTCGAACATGCCGCGGTCCCAGTTGAGCATGCGCAGCAGCGCCTTCTCGGGGTGCAGCAGGCGGTTACCGACGATGTCGGCGTAGTAGACCCGCCCCTCGCGCAGGTGCAGCGCGCCAACGCGACCACGACCGACGTCGCGGACCTTGAGACAACCGGTCTTGCGGCTGGTGGCGAGCCACTGCAGCACGTCCATCAGCGGAATGTCCTCGATGCTGCCGGTCATCGAGCGACCTGCGACATCGTTGGGCCGGCGGCGACGCTGCTCGCCGGCGCGGCGCTGCGCGACCTCGGCGACGTCCTTCAGCTCGACCTTCGCGAGGCTCGAGCCGATCGCGATGCGATCGCCCTCGCGCAGGCAGTGCTGCAGCACGCGTTCGCCGTTGACGAGCGTGCCGTTGCGCGAGCCGAGATCCCGCACCCAGATGCGGCCGCGCGCGCCATGGAAGCGCGCGTGCTTGCGACTCACCGCATCGTCGGAGAGCACGAGGTCGGCCTCGGTGCTGCGACCGGCGATCACGGCCTTGCCGGCCTCGAGCGCAAAGTCCTGGCCCTGATACTTGCCGCGGACGAAGTGGAGCACGAAGACTGGCGCGGCTGGAGCCATGATCCCTACCATCGCCAGGATCGCTGCCGGCGCGGTGTCGCGTCAAGCCGGCCAACCACGGGCCGTGAGTCGACGCGCGTGCATGAACCTCCATGTCGCGCCGTCTGGGATCGCGACAGCAATGCCGCGCGCGAACGCAGGATCGGGACATTTTGGCTCGCACGCGTGCCCACCGTCACGGGCATTCGCGCCGGCGAGAACATTACCGATTGCGATGTGCGTCCCAGGGGTTCAGAAGTGAAAGAGAGGGTCTTGGTGAACATGCGTGCTCGATCAGCGCTCGCCGCGCTCCACCGTCCAGGCAAGTTGATCGCCTTCGCGGCTCTGCTGGGCCTCGGTGGCCTCGTGAGCAGCGGCTGCGCGCGATCGCGGATCGACGACACCAACTACCCCTCGGGGCAATCGCCGCGCACGATCATCGCGCAGCCCGGGACCTACGACGACATCTACGTGACCGAGTCGACGGTCACGACCACGACCACGACCACCACGACCACCGACGGCGCGCCAGTTGGTTACGACACCCTCTCCGACGGCTCGCGCGTCGAGGTCGTCACCTACGTGCACAGCTACCCCGAGGCGATCGAGACCTTCCCGCGCGTGTACTGGGGCGGTCAGTGGTACTACAACGTCAACGGCGACTTCGTGTTCTGGAGCCCGACCTACGGCGGTTGGGTCTACTACTGGGGCCCGCCCGGACCGCTGGTCACCTGTTGGAACGGCTACTACCCGTGGGCGCCGTACTCGTGGGGCGTCGGCTACTACGGCGCGGGTTGGTACTGGGGCGGCGTGAGCTACTACGGCTACCACGCGTACGGCTTGCCCGTCGCGAACCAGCAGCATCACCATCACCACTACTGGGCCGACAACGGCGGGCCCAGCAAGCCGCCGTCGCAGGGCGCTCCGTCGCATCCGTCGAGCCCGGGTGGTCCCGCCTCCGATGGCCCGCGCCGCACTCGCCCGGCCGCTGTCGCCGATGGTCCGCGTCGCAACCCGGTGAACGCAGGCGCGACCCGAGCCGATGCCGCGGGCACCACCCGGACGCCGGGCGACGGTGCGCGCCGCAACCCCGTCGGCGACGCGCGCAACGGTGGCCTGGCGGCGCCGGGCAGCGCACCCACGCGGAAGCAGGATCCCGCGGTCGCCTCGGCCGCACCCTCGCGCCTCGCTCCGACCGCGGTTTCGCGTGATCCGAGCCCAGCTGCGAAGACCGGTGCCGCACCGGTGCGTACGGTGCCGGTCGCCCGCGACGCGGTTGCGACTGGGCCCGCGCGTACGCCCACGCGCAACAACTCGTACACCACCGCGTCGGGTCAGCGCGTCACCACGATCGATCCGCGACGCCCGAGTGCCGCGCCGGTTCGATCGGCGCGTACCGTGGGCTCGTTGCCCGCTGCGAATGCACCGGCCCGCGTGGCCAACGATCCCTTCGCGTCGCCGGCCACCGCGCGGCCGCGCTGGGATCAGCCCGCCGCGCCCTCGCGCTCGTGGAGCTCGGGTGGCGCGTCGCAAGGCCCGGTGACGACCGCGCCCGCGCGCAGCAGCGCGCCCGCGCGTAGCGCCGGTGGCAACACGCCAGCGTGGTCGGCCGGTCGCAGCAACCCGGCACCGTCGCGCTCGTACAGCCCGCCATCGCGCACCTCGGCGCCCTCGCGTGCGGCCAGCCCATCGCGCTCGTACAGCCCGCCATCGCGCTCGTACAGCCCGCCATCGCGCTCGTACAGCCCGCCATCGCGCTCTGCTAGCCCCTCGCGCTCCGCTAGCCCCTCGCGCTCCGCTAGCCCTTCTCGCTCGTACTCGCCGCCGTCACGCTCGTCGGGCGGCTCGCACAGCAGCCCCAGCCGCAGCGCACCGTCGCACCACAGCAGCCCGAGCCGCAGCGCCCCCTCGCGCGGCCACCATCGTTGATCGTAGGGTTGGCCGCATGGTCGACCTCGTGATCACGGCGGTGCCGTGCCTCAGCGACAACTACGCCTACCTCGTGCGCGCCCCGGGTGCGAGCGCGGCGTGGGTCGTGGATCCCTCCGAGCACGCGCCCGTGATCGCGGCGCTCGAAGCCCACGGCCTGCAGCTCGCCGGCGTGCTCGCCACCCATCATCACCCCGATCACGTCGGCGGCATCCCGGGTCTGCTCGCGCACTACGGTGAGCGCCCGGTCGGGGGGCATGCAAGCGATCGCGAGCGCATCCCGTCGCAGACGCTGTTCGTCGACGCGCCGACCGATCGCTTCATCGACACCGACGTCGTCATCGACGGTCGGCGCGCGCTGGCGGCCCACATCCCCGGCCACACCCGCGGTGCGATCGCCTGGTACCTGCCCGCGCACGGCGGCGACGTCGGCCACGTCTTCACCGGTGACACGTTGTTCGCCGCGGGCTGCGGTCGCCTCTTCGAGGGCACGCCCGCGCAGATGTACAGCAGCCTCTCGCTGCTGTGCTCGCTGCCGTCCGAGACCAAGATGTGGTTCGGGCACGAGTACACGGCCTCGAACCTGCGCTTCGCCGCGGCGACCGAGCCCGACAACGCCGCGGTAGCCGAGCGCGCCGCCGACCTGCCGCCCTGCACCACGCCGACCACGGTCGCGCTCGAGCGCGCGACCAACCCGTTCGTGCGGGCCGGCGGTGCCGAGGAGCTCGCGCGTCGTCGCAGCGCGAAGGACACGTTCCGGTAGTCCGCCATGGTCGAGCGAGCGTCGACGCTGCGCGCGTGGCTACGAGCCGCGCGACCGCTCGCACAGGCCAACATCGCGGTGCCGCTGGTGTTCGGGCAGGCGCTGGCGGTTGCCCACGGCGCGCGCTTCGATCCGTGGATCTGCGTGCTCGTGCACGTGTTCGGCGTGCTCGATCAGCTCGTGATCGTGTTCGCCAACGACGTCGCGGACGAGGCCGGCGATCGCCTCCATCGCGCACCGACGCCGTTCTCGGGTGGTTCACGGGTGCTGGTCGACGGACTGCTCGATGCACCGCGGCTACGCGCAGCCGCGATCGCAGCTGCGATCGCGCTGGTGGGTCACGCGGGTCTGCTTGCGTCGGTGTGGCATCGACCGCTCGCGCTCGTGGCCGCAGGCGCGGCCCTGCTGCTGCTGCTCGCGTACAGCTACGGCCCTTTGCGTCTGTCGTATCGCGGTGGCGGCGAGCTGGCGCAGGGCCTGGGCCTCGGTGCAGTGCTGCCCGCGTTCGCCTACGCGATGCAGGCCGGCTCGCTCGACGGGCTGTCGCCGCTGATGCTGCTGCCCACGATCTTGCTCGGGATCGCAGGCAACATCGTCACTGCGCTGCCCGACGAGCCCGCCGATCGCCTCGCCGACAAGCGGAGCTGGCCAGTGCGCGTCGGCGTCCGTGTCGCTCGCAAGCACGCACTGCTGGTGACCGCACTCGCCATCCTCTGCACGCCCCTGGTGCTGGGCGACGACGCGACCCCCGAGCGCCTGTTCGCCACCGAAGCGCCCGCGCTCGCGCTGCTCGCCGTCGCCGCACTGACGTGGCGCTCGGCGCTGATCGAGCGCCGCCGCGAGTGCATCGCATTCGTGGTGGCGGCCGCCGGCGCCGGCTCGCTCGCGATGCTGGCGTGGAGCGTGTCGCTGCTGTGGCGCTGATGCGGGCCCCGACGATCCCCGTGCCGACGAGACGACGCGGCCCCAGGCTTGCGCGCCGCGACGCGCCCGCGCGCCGCTACACGCCCGCGGCGATCCAGCGCCCGACCGCAGCGAGCACGGCCTCGTCCTGGTCGCGCACGTCCTGTGCGACGAAGCGCGTGTCGAAGTAGGTCGCGACCACCAGCGGTGCGCGATCGGGCGGCTCGATCCACGCGATGTCGTTGACCCTCGTGGTCATGCCGTCACCGACCATGGTGCCGGTCTTGTCGCCCGCGACCCACGCCGCCGGCAGCCCCGCGCGCAGGCGCCTGGCGCCGGTCTGGGTCTCGATCATCCAGCCGCGCAGCAGCGCCTGCGACGGCGCAGAGAGGCCACCCGTGCCCTTGCCGAGCAGACGAGCGATCAGCGTCGCCATCGCGCGCGGCGAGGTGGTGTCGCGGGGATCCTCGCCCTCCACGACGTTCATCCACGGCTCGAGGCGATCGAGCCGCGTGACCTGGTCACCGTGGTCGCGGCAGAAGGAAGTGAAGCCCGCTGGGCCACCCAGCACGCCGAGCAGAGCGTTGGCCGCCGGGTTGTCGCTGGTGGTCTGCGCCGCATGGGCGAGCTCGCCGATCGTCATGGTCGCGTGCTTGGCCTTGCGCGCCAGCGCCTCACGCACCCGCGGCTCGGTCACGGGCGCATGCGGCACGAGATCGGCCTCGCGCAGCTGCACCTCGCCGTCGAGCCGCAGCGCGCCGGCGTCGACGCGCGCGAGCACCATCGCGGCCAACGCGAGCTTGAAGGTCGAGCACATGCCGAAGCGCTCGTCGAGGCGATGACCCACAACCTCGCCGCTGCCGGTATCGAGCAGCGCGACGCCGAGGCGGCCCTCGCCCTCCATCGCCGCGAGCGCGTCGACGGGCCACCGCACACGCGTCGTCGTCGTCGTCGCCGATGTCGTCGATGCCGGCGGCGTCGACGGCTCGGGCGCCGCGCTCGACTCGGGCACAGCGCTCGCGCTGCCGCCAGGGCCACAGCCCCACACGAGGGCGCTCGCGCCGAGGGCGAGCAGGCATTCACGACGCGAGCACTGGCGCTGCTGGAGCATGGGCCGCCCGTACGCGCCACCCGAGGCCGGCATTCCGTGTCCGCTCAGGCGCCCGGATCCGGCGAGCGAGCCAGGGCGAGCACCTGCTCGGCGTTGTCGCGGAAGATCTTCTGGAAGCGACTGTCGTCGAGCACGAGGCTGAAGTAGAGCCGCTTGGGGTGGAAACCGGCGTGATAGCGCGTCATGCCCAGCGCACGTTGCAGGCGATTGACGACACCGAGCGCAGGGCCCGGCACGCGCACCGGCCGGATGCCGCGCTCCTCGAGGAACTTCGACAGGGGTCCGACGGTGAGGCCGGCGACGTTGTAGACGCCCTTGCCATGCAGGAAGATCGCCAGCAGCAAGTCGCGCGCGAGGCGTTCCTTGCTGGTGGGGTTGATCATCGGGTCGAAGCCGACCGGCAACACCGGGGGCGTGCTCTCGAAGAGCAGGTTCACGCCCGAGAGCACGCCGCCGCCGAACACACCGCTGGGCCGCAGCACCATGACCTCGCAGTCGGGGCGGTCCATCTTGGCGCGGCACATGAACTCGGCGTCGATGGTGTCGCGCAGGATCGGGTGCACGTCGGGATCGAGGTTGAGATCGCCGTCTTCGCGAACCTTGTAGTCGCTGCGGGGGCCGATCTTGTAGACCGCGTCGGACGAAAGAAAGATGTACTTCGACGCGCCGTGCCGCAGGGTCGCGTCGAGCAGGTGGCGCGCCGAGTTGACGTTGAACTCGTGGCTCTCGACGCTGTAGCCGCGCGGGTTGCCCTGGAACGCCAGGTGCACCAGCGTGTCGAGTGGGCGCTCGCGCAGTCGATCGAGCAGGAAGAGGTTGTCGACCTCGCGGCGCTTGCTGAGGTCGGCCGACGCGAAGATGAAGCGCTCCGGGTCGCAGCCAAGCAGCGAAGGCGGGCACGCACCGCGATCGACCCCGAGCACGAGGTCGACCTCGGGCGCCGCCAGCAGGCGCTCGATGAGGTGGATCGCGACCCGGCGGCGCGCACCGGCCACGAACACGCGACGCGCACCCGCACGCAGCGTCCCCGGGGTCGGCATCTCGGCGGGGTTCACCAGCGCGGCGGCCTTGAGTGTGGGGATCTTGCGGCTGTCGGACATCAGCGATTGCCCCCCTCGTACTCGCGGCGCTGCTCGAGCCCGCGTTGGATCAGATCGGCGACCGCGTCGCGCACGCGCTCGACCTCGCGCTCGCGCACCTCGACCGAGCGCAAGGCGTCGGGATCGATGTCGATCGGCTCGCCGTAGTGGATGAAGTAGCGCACCGGCTTTGGCAGCAGCCCCAGCGGGCCCAGCAGCGGGAAGGTGGTGGTGATGGGGAAGTACGGCAACCGCAGCGCGCGCGCGAGCGGCTTGAGATCGGCGACCATCGTCATCTGTTCTTCGGCGCCGACCAGGCCGAACGGCACCACCGGCACGCGATGTCGCGCCGCGAGCTCGACATGACCGTGGCTGAACGCCTGCAGCTCGTAGCGACGCTCGGCGGGTTTGCCCAGGGCGTGCGCGCCCTCGGGAAAGATGCCGATCACGTGGCCCTCTTCGACCAGACCGTCGAAGTTGCGACGCGTGCCGGGCATCTGGCCGAGGCTGCGGAAGAAGACCCCGAGGAACGGCACCTGGTAGACGAAGTAGTCGACCATGAACCGCATCAGTCGCGGCGGCTCGGAGTAGCGGAACACGTCGACCGCCAGCATGACCGCGTCGAACGGCAGCACGCCGCTGTGATTGCCAACCACCACCGCCGCGCCGCTTCGCGGCACGTGCTCGTGCCCGGCCGAGACCACGCGGAAGTAGTGGCGGTGCAGCCAGTAGCCGATCGCGTAGCCGAACCCGAGCGTGTCGGGCTCGGTGCCGAATGGATCGGTGCCGAAGCCGGCGTCGGACAGCGAGTAGGCCTGCACGCGCTCCCACTCGGACTCGGGCAACAACGCCCGGACCAGCTCGGCCTTGCGTCGCCCGATCATGCCCCGCCCGATCATCGGCGGTTAATAGCGCACTGGCGGCTTGGCGTGGGACTCGCGGGTGTTGCGTCGCTCGAGTCGCAGCTGCCACTCCTCGGCGGGCACCGGGATCACGTAGACGGTCGGCCACACGAAGCGGCGATCGGTCGAGCCCATGCGGCGGGCCCAGTACTCGACGTCCACGACCATATACGGCTCGTCGTCGATGACGACGATCTCGTGCACGCGGGGCACGAACTGCGAGCCCTCGGTGGTCTCGGTGCGGAACAGCAGCCGCCCTTCGCAGGCATACTCGACGTACGGCATCGCGGAAGAGCCCGAGCGTAGCACGGCCTCGGCGACGACCCGGCTAGAAGCAGATCCTGCGCGCGTCGCCGGCCGGGGTCTCGATCGCCTCGCAGGTCATGCCGGACGGGCATACGCCCTGGCTGCAGTCGAGCGCGCACGCGGTGGCGCCGTCGGGCAGGCCGATGTCGAGGCACGAGACCTCCGCGCCCGCGCCCGGTGCAGGCGCGCAGCCACTGGCGTCGTCGGGATCCACGCAGCTCGCCGAGCAGTAGCCGCCCTCGCGCGTGGGAAAGACACACAGCGGAAGCGGGGCGCACTCGTCGACGCTGGCGCACGCCGAGTACATCGCGCCCGGGCTGGTCGGCCGCTCGCCGGGATCGCCCTCGCTGCCACCACCGCCGTCGGACTCGACCTGCGGACCGCAGCCGAGCACCGTCACGATCGCGAGCCACGCGAGGTCTGCGACACGCATCTCGCCGACAGTACCGCAGCACGCCGACGGCCCGTGCAGGAACGCGCGACGCAGACGTTGCAACCCCCGCAGCGGCGGCTCGTCCCCCTTGCACATGCGTCTTGCCCGCGTCCTCTTGCTCGCGCTGCCCTGCGCCGTCGCGTTCGCGTGCGACCGCGAAGCGGCCCCGCCTGCCCCGTCGACTCCGACCCCACCACCGCCGCCCAAGGCGACCAGCAACGAGGACGCCGACGCGCGCCCGAGCGATGGCAAGGTCGCAGCCGCTGCTGGCAAGGCCGCCGACGGTGATGCCAAGGTCGCCGACGGCGATGCCAAGGCCGCTGGCGCCGAGGGCAAGGCCGCCGACGATGCGGTCGCAGCCGGTGATGCCAAGCCCGCCCCCACCGCGGGCTCGCTCGAGAACGCCGCGGTCTTCGTCGTGCGCGACAAGGGCTTCGTGGTGCTGAGCGACGCCGGCTTCGCGGCCGTGCCCGACAGCAATCGCTTCGTGAGCGCGCTCGAGCGCGGCGCCGACGGCAAGCTGTACACGCTCGGCTCGGGCGAGATCTCGCGCTTCGACGGCGCCGGCTTCGAGCGCATCGTCGAGCTCGCCTACGACACGGTCGGCAGCGTGCAGGCGTTCGAAGTCGACCGCGAGGGCCACCCGTGGGTGGCCGGCAGCGCCGGTGTCTCGCACCACGACGGCACCACGTGGACGACCGAGCCGCCCGCGACCTTCGGCAAGGCCGATCCGTTGATGATGGGCCTCGCCGTCGATGCCGACGATCGACCGTGGCTGGTGACCGCCGATCGCATCTTCCAAGGCGGCGCCGACGGCTGGAAGGAGGCGCCGTTGCCGAAGGGCTCGCGCTTCTTCCAGTCGGCGCTGCGCAGCCCTGCCGGCACGGTCTACTTCGGCAGCGACGCGACCGTCTACCGCACCACCGGGCCCGCCGCGGTCGCGAAGGCCAAGGTCGGCGGGGGCTCGTTCCCGATCCTCGGCGACCTCGCGTTCTCGAACGGTGGCATCGGCGCGATTCGTAGCGACATCGAGGCCGTCAGCGTGTTCGAGCCCGCGGCTGCGGTCGCGCGCTACCGCGGCGGCGTCGACTTCAAGCTGGGCTCGATCACCGAGGTCGCGGTCGACGATCGCCAGCGCGTGTGGGTGGTCGGCGACGCCGGCGTCGCCGTGGTCGGGCCCGACAAGCTGCGGCACGTGTGGCGCTCGGGCACCATCGAGGAGATCGCCGGACCGATCACCGCCGTGCTCGTGCAGGGCCGTGGCCCCGAGCTGCCCGACGCCGGCGCGATGCAGAAAGGTGGCCTGCGGGGCCGCGTGGTCGACGGCGAGAAGGGCGTCGCGGCGGTCGCCGTCGAGCTGTGCGAGAGCCCCAACCTGTTCTACTCGCGCACGCCGTGCACCGGTGCACCGACCCACCTGAAGGGCAAGACCGACGCCGACGGTGCGTTCACCTTCGAGGGCGTACCGCTGGGTGCCTACGGCTTCGCAGTGAAGATCGGTCGCAAGTGGCAGATCACCATGGGCTCGGTGGGCTCTGGGCACATGAAGCCCGGCGAGACCCACGACATCGGCGAGATCCAGATCGCGACCAAGTAGCCGTCAACCGATCGCCGCGAGCACGGCGTCGCGATCGCCGAGCATCGACGTGCAGGTCTGCTGCCGGCACACCACTGCACCCCGCCGCGGTGACGCCACGAAGGTCCACGACAGCGGCGTGGACCGCCCGCGACGGCGATCCTGCAGCGCGTCGCGCAGGGCCTGCACGTCGGCGTCGTCGTGGGAGGGTGCGAAGAGCTTCACGTGGACGGCGTCCGGCGCAGCCAGGCGCGCGGCCTGCAGTAGGCTCGCGTAGCCGAACGGCTGCTTGCTGGCGCCGCGGAAGCGATCGAGCGTGCGCTCGAGGATCTCGCGCGCCGCTGGGGGTGCGTGGTCGCTGGCGTCGAGCCGCAGCAGCAGCTCGATCGCGAGCGCAACCCCCGATGGCAGCGGTCCGTCGTGCTGACTCTCGCTGCGCTCGATGAGCGCCTCGCCGTCGTCGGGCGTGAAGTCGAAGCCGTCGCGCTGCGGCCGTACGAAGTGGTCGACCAGCTGCGCCGCGAGCTGCTCGGCCTGCGCCAGCCAACGCGGCGCCAGCGTGACCTCGTGCAGATCGAGGCATGCGCACGCCAGCGCCGCGACGTCGTCGAGCACACCGCGCAGCTGCACGCGGCCCTCGAAGCCCGAGCGCAGCACACGACCCTCGGCGTCGAGATGATCGCGACAAAGCGTCTCGACGCAGGCCCGTGCGAGCTCGACCCACGACGGCTGGGACAGCGCGGCGGCGGCTCGGATCAGCCCGCGGGCCAGCAACGCGTTCCACGAGGTCAGCACCTTCTCGTCGCGCAGCGGCGGCACGCGCGTGGCTCGGTGCGCCAGCAGACGCTCGCGCGCGGGCTGCAGCCGCGTCAGCAACGACGCGACCTCGGGCGCATCGTCGTCGACGCAGCGCGCCAGTGGCTTCATCAGGTGCAGGATGCTGCGGCCGTGCTCGAAGTTGCCGCCGGGTGCGACCCCGTAGACCTCGCAGAAGCGCCTCGCGAGCTCGGCGTCGCCGACCGCCTCGGCGACCTCGGCCGGGGTCCAGCAGAAGTACTTGCCCTCCTCGCCCTCGCTGTCGGCGTCGGTGGCCGCGAAGAAGGTGCCCGCGCTCGTGCGCATGTCGGCCACGAGATACGCGACGGTCTCGTGGGCGACGCGCGCGAGATGCTCGGCCTCGGGCCACTCGATCGCGGCCTCGGCGTACAGCGGCAGCAGCTGCGCGTTGTCGTAGAGCATCTTCTCGAAGTGCGGCACCAGCCACTCGCGGTCGGTGCTGTAGCGCGCGAAGCCGCCGCGCAGGTGATCGTAGATGCCGCCCTCGTACATGCGATCGAGCGTGAGCCGCAGCGCATTGCCGCAGGCGGTCGCGAGCTCGTCGCCCGCGGGGCCGCGGGCAATCGTCGCGAGGATCTCGAGCGCGGTCGGGTTGGGGAACTTGGGCGCGCGGCCGAAGCCGCCGTCGCGCGCATCGACGCGCTCGAGCAGCCGTCGCGCCGCCGCACGAGCGGCCTCGGGGTCGTCGAGTGCGGGTGCGTCGTCGGCCGCTGCTCGCTCGTCGTCGACGATGCCCGCAATCGCGGCCATGCCCTCGCGAAACGACGCGACCTGCGTGGCGACCTGCTCGCGCCGTGCGGTCCACAGATCGTGGATCGCGTCGAGCACCTGCGCGAAGCTGGGTCGGCCATGGCGCGGCGCTGGCGGGAAGTAGGTGCCACCGTAGATCGGCTCACCCGCCGGCGTCAGGAACACCGTGAGTGGCCAGCCGCCGCCCTGCGACAGCAGCTGCACGACCTTCTGATAGATCGCGTCGAGGTCGGGTCGCTCCTCGCGGTCGACCTTGATGTTCACGAAGCGCTGGTTCATCACCGCGGCGATCGCAGGATCCTCGAAGGACTCGTGGGCCATCACGTGGCACCAGTGGCACGCGCTGTAGCCGACCGACAGCAGGACTGGCCGATCCTGCGCGCGCGCCAACGCGAGGGCCTCGTCGCACCACGGCCACCAGTCCACCGGGTTGTCTTGGTGCTGGCGCAGGTAGGGGCTCGAGGAGCTCGCGAGGCGATTGGGCATCGTGACGGCGGCGATGCTACGCCGCTGTGGCGGTGCTCGCCCCGCCTCGAGGGCCTCGCCGAAGGCGCCAGCACCGGGCCCGCGCCCCGCTCTGCAAGGGCGGCAGTCTGCCCGCCCGGCGCCCCGCGACGCCCCCCTTGTGCGGAGCCACGATCCTGCTACAGTCCGCGCCCC
Source organism: Deltaproteobacteria bacterium (assembly GCA_016709225.1). Lineage (NCBI taxonomy): Bacteria > Pseudomonadati > Myxococcota > Myxococcia > Deltaproteobacteria bacterium. The sequence goes on from JADJEE010000012.1 coordinate 2,487,791, forward strand.
AACGACCAAGGGAGAGGTGTCCGAGTGGTTGAAGGTGCCAGACTCGAAATCTGGTGAGGTTAATAGCCTCCGGGGGTTCGAATCCCTCCCTCTCCGCCCACTCGAGGGTCGACAATCGGGTCGACCCTCGTCTCCGATCACTCCGACCGCCCGTCTCGACGGGCACTGCCAACGCCCCGCTCCCCCACGCCACGACGCAGGTCTTCGCGTTCGCCGATCCGCATGGAGAGGTGTCCGAGTGGCCGAAGGTACATGACTGGAAATCATGTGTGGCGCAAAACGCCACCGCGGGTTCGAATCCCGCCCTCTCCGCCCACACGCTTCGGCAACGAGAAAATTTCCCCGTCGCGGGGCCTCATGCCCCGGGCGACGGTTCCCTCGCCAACTCCGCCAGGACCGGAAGGTAGCAACGGTAACGGGGGGCCGGGTGCCCGGGGCACTTTATTGTCGTCGCGACGATGCGACGCTTCACAGGCACGCGCCGAGCCCGGTGCAGTTGCCCGAGCAGCACTCGTCGTCGTTGCTGCAGCCGTGGAGCGCGTTGAAGCACGCGATGCAGTTCGTGGTGTTGAACATGCAGCCGTCGCACTGTAGCTGACCGCTCGAGAAGGCCGGCTGGCTCGCACAGGTTGCACCGCCGAGGTTCGGCCCGTCGCAGACCTCGTTGCCCTCGATCGTGCCGTTGCCGCAGGTCGGCTGCAGCGAGCAGTCGCCGAGCACGTAGTTGCAGGTCTCGTCGCAGCCGAGGTCACCGGAGCCCAACATGATCGACGAGCACGTCGCGCCGCCGAAGTCGGTGCCGTCGCAGTGCTCGCCGGGCTGCAGCATGCCGTCGCCACACACCGGCGTCGCGCCGGTCGAGCTGTCGCTGCCGTCGTCGCTGCTGCTCGCGGCGGTGCCGGTGGTGGTGCCGGGCGCGGAGGTCGAAGTGGTCGGGTCGCTGCCGCCGCTGCTGCTGGCCGAAGTCGACACCGCGGTGGTGTCGACCTGCCCACCATCGGCGACCGCACGGCAGGCGGGTTCGATCGGTCCGACCACGCAGCCGTCGTGGTCCGCCGTGCACACGCTGCAGCTCGTCGGTCCCCGATCGCCGTAGCGCTGCAGGCAGCTGGCCTCGGGGTCGGCTTGGTTGCCGCAGTGGCTCGCGTTCGCGCGCTCGCACGCGGGCAGCATCGTGAGCAGCGCGCCGAGCCACGCACCCGAGCTCAGCCCACCCATCGCGCGACACGAGCGATCCACGTGGACGCAGCTTAACACCCTCGCGTGTCGCACCGACGTTCGAATCGAGGCGCCGCGTCCGCGCTCGCACCGCGTTCGTGTCGGCTCGATCACGATGATGGACGGGCGAGGTCGATCATGTCCGGGGATCCCTGAGGCGTGATGCCCCGCGCGCCGTGCCGATGCTTCGATGCTCTCGCGCCACGGAGTTTCACCACGGGCTGCTAGACTTCGAAGCCACCGCGGCAGCGCAAACCCGTGCAGTCCAGCGTCCCCCACGATCACGATGCCCTGCTCGATGTCGGTGCGGTGGTCGACGCGCGCTACCGCATCGAGCGACTGCTCGGTGAAGGCGGGATGGGTGCGGTGTACCGGGCCGTGCACGTCGGGCTCGGCCGCACCGTCGCACTCAAGGTGTTGAAGCCCGAGTGGCTCGGCTTCGGCGAGGTCGTGCGGCGCTTCCGACAGGAGGCCCGCGCGGCCAGTGCGATCGGCCACCCGAACATCATCGAGCTGCTCGACACCGGCAGCCTCGCCGATGGCCGCCCCTACATCGCGATGGAGTACCTCGACGGGCGCACGCTCTACGACGAGCTCGTGCACAACGGCGCGATGTCGACGCCCCGCGCCTGTCGCATCGGTGCCGCGATCGCCCACGCGCTGGCGGCCACCCACGCGATCGGCATCGTGCACCGCGATCTCAAGGCCGAGAACGTGATCCTCGTACCGGGCAACGACGGCGAGATCGTCAAGGTGCTCGACTTCGGCGTCTCCGCAGATCTCGGCGACGCCGGACCTCGCATGACGCGGCCGGGCCTCGCGGTCGGCACGCCGATCTACATGGCGCCCGAGCAGGCGCTCGCGGCCCCGCCGACCCCCGGCTTCGACATCTACGCGCTCGGCGTGGTGCTGTTCGAGATGTTGTCGGGCCAGCCACCGATCGACGGCACCACCGCGGTGGAGATCCTGCAACGCAAGGCCACGGCGGCGCCCTCACTCGCGACGCTCTGCCCCGACCTGCCGACCGCGTTGATCGAGCTGGTGGATCGCTGCCTCGCGATCGCACCCGAGCAGCGGCCGAGCGATGCCGCCGAGATCGCCCGCGTGCTCGAGCGCGTGAACGCCGAGCCGACGCTCCCGCTGGGTGTGCCGGCACCCGCGGTCGCACGCAGGCGCGTCGGCGCGTGGATCGTGGGTGGCGGCGTGGTCGCGGGCGTGCTCGCAGCCGCGCTCGCGTGGTCGCTGCGGCCGCCGGCAGATCCGACACCGACCGCGCCGCCCGTGCTGACGCCGGCCGCCGACGCCCCGCCCGCACCGCGCCCGCAAGCGACGCCTCCGCTCGCACCGCCGGCGGAGCTCGACACACCGAAGCCGGTCGAGACACCCACGCCGATCGAGCCGACGCCCGCGGTCGTGGACGATGCCGCGCCGGCGAGCACGCGTGACACCAAGCCGAAGCCGCGCACGACCGAGCGCCCGACGACGGCGACCGCACCGACACCAACACCGGCGAGCACGCCCGCCGAGGCGCCCGCGCACGCCTCGACCGCCTGCGAGCGGGAGCGTCGCGAGGCCGAGGACGCGCGACTGGCCGCGGACTGGCGCGGCATGTTGCGACACACCGAACGCGCCGAGTGCTGGTCGTCCAAGTCGGCGCGCCAGAAGCTGCGCGTGAAGGCCAGCCTCGAGCTCGGTCGCTACGGCGACTGCATCGCGTTCGGCCGCGAGCTCACCGATCCCACCGCGATGTCATGGGTCCGCCAATGCGAGCTACGCAACAGCCGAGAGCAACCCTCCCCGTGATCGCCAGCGTGCTCGCCATCGCGATCGTCGGCGCCGCCCAGCCGCTGGCGCATGCATCGAGGGCCGCGGCGCCTTCGAAGCCCGCGGCGGCCGAGCGCGCCGCGGCCGAGCCCAGCGACCGCACCGATGCCCCGACGTGGGCCAATGTCGCGGTCGACACCTCGGGGGTCGGCGAGGCCGGCCCCGCGGTGCGTCGCCGCGTGCAGGAGCGCGCGGATGTCGTGCTGCGCAACGCCGGCGTGTTGCCGGGGCGCGGACCCGACGACCCCACCATCCGCGTGATCATCCGCGAAGTGCAGGGCGAGCGACCGGGGTGGTCGTACCGCGTGTTCACCGACGCAGGTCAGGGTGACGCCACCGCGGAGGACAGCTGCGACCTGTGCACCGAGACCGAGCTCGTCGATGCGATCGAGGGCCGCGTGGCGATCATCGCCGCGGCCCTGCGATCCGCCGCCGAGCGGGCCGCAGCCGCGGGTGCGCCGGTGTCCACGCAGCCGCCCCCGCCCCGCATCGCAGACCCCCAGGGCGAGCAGCCCCAGCCCCACGGTCGCGTCGGGCCCACCGGCAAGGCCGGCTTCGGCCCCACCGGCAAGGTCGGCTTCGGGTTGATCGGGGTCGGCGTTGGCGGCATCGTGGCCGGGGCCGTGCTCGCAGCCCTCCCTGCCCACCCCAAGCCGGGTGAGCCGCTGCGGGAGATCTATACCCAGCCCCCGGGCTATGCGCTGCTCGCCGCGGGCGGCACGGCGCTGGTGATCGGGACCGCGCTGGTGCTCGCCGATCGCTACGGTCGCAAGCGTCGTGGCCGCGCGGTTGCGCGACGCCCGTAGCGACATGGAACTCGCGGTGCTGATAGGCTGAAGTCCCCGAGAGGAGAGCCCAAGCACGCATGCCCACGTGGAACGAGCTGCAAGACTACGCCCGATCGAAGTACGTCCTCGACGACGACGAAGAATCGTTCTTCTCGCTCGTGTTCCGCATGGATAGCGGACGCACGCAGAAGATCCGCATCCGCCACTTCCAGGCCTTCGACGAGAGCTGGATCGAGTTCCGTAGCGTGGTGTGCAAGGGCGCCGAGATGCCGGCGAAGATCGCCCTACGCAAGAACAACGAGTTCGCCATCGGTGCGCTCGCGCTCGACTCCGACGACGACTACGTGATGCTGCACAACGCGCCGCTGTCGACGATGGACCCGGCCGAGTTCGACCGCCCGCTGCACGTGATCGCGGGTACCGCCGATCGACTCGAGAAGGACTACTCCGAGGGCAACGACGACTGGTAGTGACGGCCCACCGGGGGTCCGCGGGTGCGGGCCTCCTCGGCCGCCAGAGGCCGCCTGCGCGCGCGAATTCGCGGCCGGGCGGCCTTTTTTGCATTCTGCGTCCGCGCCGGAGAACCGCCGACGCGCTGGGGCGTCTGCAGGAGACACCGATGGCCGTGCATCAAGACCAGGTCCCGATCCAGCGCCCCTGCCCGGTCGATCTGCCCGAGAGCTTCCGCGCCGGCGCCCGCGAGCGACACTGCGACCACTGCAACAAGCGCGTGCACCTGCTGTCGAGCCTGACCGAGCGCGAGGCGCAGGCCTTCCTCGCCGCGGCCGCTGATCAGGACGTCTGCGTGACGTACCTGGTCGGCGCCGACGGTCGGATCGCGTTCCAGCCCGAGCCCACGATCGTGCCGGTGTCGTCGCTCTCGCGTCGCCGTGCGAGCGCCGTCGCGGTGGCGTCGCTGGGCGTGGCACTCGCCGCGTGTGCCCCCCACGAGCGCCCGCGCATCGACGACGTCGAGCCCGCGCTCACCCAGAGCGTCGGCCCGAGGATCCCCGACGCAGCCGAGCCGACGACCGACGAGCCCTGCGCCGGTGAGAAGCCGACCGTCGTGCCCGAGCACACCATGATGGCGGGCGGCTTGATTGCCGAGCCGCCGCCGGTTCCCGAGCCGCCGCCCCCGGACCTGCGACCGCGGATGTTTGCGGGCGCGCCGCGGATCGTGCCGCCACCACAGACCAAGCGCGGCGCGATGAAGCGCATCGACTGAGGCGCCCGCCCGCCCTTCACGGCGCGCTGATCGACCAGAAGTGCGCGGCCTCGTCGCCCTGCAGCACGATGGTGTGCACACCTTCGCGGGCGTGCGACTCGATCGCGGGTCGCTTGGCACCCGCGCGGCCGAGCGCCTGCACCCGCAGCACCGGATGGGACGAACGCAGGGTGATGGTGCCCTCGATGGGTTCGCTGCGCAGCGGCAGCGTGCTGCCGGGGCCGGGCAACACCTGCGCGACACTCGACAGCAGCAGGCGGTGCGCGTCGACGATCGGTGCGCCATCGAGGCTGCTGACGGCGACGGCGACCTTGGGCGTCGTCATCGCGATCGTCACCGCCCCGAGTGCGATCGTGCGCCCGCCGAGCCAACCGGTCGCGAGCTGCGTGCGCGGCGTGTCGATCACGTGGGTGCCCGCGACCCAGTCACGCGTCATCTCGCCGGTGTCGGCGACGACCTGCGTCGCGGCCGGCGACAGGTGATCGCGATCGACGTCGTCGAGCTCGATGGCCCCCGGCGGACTCGCAGCGTCGGTGTGCAGCCACGGTAGCTCGGGCGTGGCCGGCAGCCGCACGCGCACCTGGCTGTGCTCGACCAGGGTGCGCAGCGTGGCCGCGTTGCCGGCGTGCACGGGCCGACCGAACGCCGCCTCGCGATCGAGTGCGAGCACGTAGCGATCCTTCGCGGGTTGCATGTCGCCGCGACGGTACAGCAGCGCCGCGGCGGGCATCATCGCCATGACCCCCGCGTCGTACCAGCTGCACCAGATGTCGGGGTTCACCGGCGGCTCGATGGGGCTCTGCACGTACGCGTAGAGCATCATCGCGTCCCACTGCTGCAGCGCCGCGATGCCGGCGACGAGCGGCGGTCCGATGAAGCGATCACGCGCGGGCGCGGGCACGTTCCACTCGGTGACCGAGATCGGCTTGCCGAGCACCGCACCCATCGCCATGTGGTGGACGAAGTGCGACTCCACGTGGGGGTTGGTCGACAGCGTCTCGGGCGCGCCGTAGCTGTGCACGTCGACGAGATCGCCGGTGGTCAGTGACGGCAGGCTGTAGAAGCTCTCGTCGCCCCACAGCTGGGTGGTCGCGATCGGGCCGCGGTAGCCCATGCCGCGCAGCTGGGTGATCGAAGCGCCGAAGAACTCCGCCTCGATGTCCGCGAGCGCGAGCTTGGTGTTGCCACCCCGCCACGGCTCGACCGGCCGCGGGATGTCGAGCTTGGTGCGTGCGGCGAAGCGCTCGACCGCCGCCTCGAACATGCGGTGGTGCTCGGGTCGACCGGCGCCCGCCGTCATGAAGTGGCCAAAGTGATGCGAGATGTCGTTCTCGTTGGTGACCAGCACCGCGAGCACGCCGGGATCATCGAGGTAGCGGCGCTTGGTGTAGCGGTTGGTGCGGTCGAGGTACTGCCGCGCGAAGCTCTGCATCGCGTCGGCGACCTGCGGGTTCACGTAGTTGAAGCCCTGCGGCTTGCCGCCCTCGAGCTCGCGGAAGGCATCGATGCCATCACCGGGCTGGAACACGCGACCGACGTGCAGATCGAGCCACACGTAGATGCCTTCGGCCTGTAGCGCCGCGACCCAGCGATCGATGCGCTCGAGCGCGGCGTCGTCGAGCGTGCGGGTGCTGCGACCGCGGGGCCCGAACACGTTGGGCTCGACCCACGCGGAGTCGTGGTGGTGGATCCGCACCAGGTTGAAGCCGAACGCCGCCAGCCGCTTGGCCTGCCGCTCGATGTCGGCGTCCTGCGCGACGAACAGCGCGTAGGCGGCGACGTTGGTGCCCCAGAAGCGCTTGCGCACGCCCGCGCGCACGAAGCCGCCGTCGACCGCATCGATCTCGACCGGGCCGTGGACCCCCGCCGGCACGTCGTCGGCGTTGAGGAACGAGAGATCGACCGGCACGTCGTCGTAGGGCAGCGTGTCGGCGTGCCAGCGCGCGGGGTCCATCTCGGCGTAGCGCGCAGTCGCGGACGCGCGCCATCGGCCGTCGTCGGGCAGCACGATCCGCATCGTCAGGGTCTCGTCGCCCGCGGGCAAGCTGCCGGCATACAGGCCGAACTGCATCGCCGACGCGGTGGTGTCGTACTGCAGGAACGCGGGCGCACGATCGAGCTCGAAGCGGAGCTCGCCGCGACCACTGTCCCAGCGGAACCCGCGTTGCTCGGCCAGCGCCTCGGGCGTACCCGAGGCGGCACCGAGCGTGCGCGGGTCGGCGCGCAGATCGAGCTGAAGACCGCCGCCGGAGACCCCAGGCACCTCGCGCTCGGCGTGACTGCGCAGCTCGATGAGCGCGCCATTGCCCCCCGGCAGCGGCTGCGCGTGCACCTCGATCCGCAGGCCCAACGGCGCCGCCTCGACGGCGAAGTCGACCGCACCCTCGCGCACCCGCACGTCCTTCAGCTCGGGATCGTACGAGGCTCCGTTCGCGCCGCCGAAGCGAAAGCGCGAGACCAACACGTCGGCGTGATTGAAGCGCACGCGGACGTGACCGGCGTCGTCGAGCTCGACGGTCCAGCTGGCGTCCGCGACGACGACGTCGCCGTGGCGCTCGGTGTCACCGCCATCGTCGTCGGCCGCTCGCTCGCCGCCGCCGCTGCCGCCCTCGCCGCAGCGTCCGGCGCACTGCGAGCTGCAGGCGAGCACCGGCAGCAAGAGCGCGGCCAACCATCGCAGGCGCGAGCGCGTCATGCCTCAGTAGGGCCGATCGGAGCCGAAGATGCGCAGCTCCAGCTCGTCGGCCGCGCGCGCGACCTGGTAGGCCAGCGCCGCGATGTCGGTGTCGGTCGCGTGGGCCTGCGGCAGGAAGCCCTGCACCACGATGTCGGGCATGTCGTTCTTGCCGCGCACGAGCGCGACGCGAGCGAAGCCCGGCACGCCGATCGGCAGCAGCAATACCTCGGGCTCGACCAGTCGACTCAGCTCGCCGACCTCGGCCTCGACCCCCACCAGCGGGCGACCCTCGATGAACTCGTGGGTCGCGAGGCGCACGAACAGCCGCACCACGTGTCGGCGACCGCCGGCGAGCGGCAGCCGGATCTCGACGAAGTTCTCCTGCTCGCGCCACACGCCGCTCAGCAGGTCCGAGATGTTCTGCACCCGCGGCAGCATCTCGTCCTTGCGCGCGCCCTCGACCGCGGGCGGCTGCTGACCCTGCTCCGGTAGCGGTGGGATCGGCGTGTCGGCCAGCACGTAGCGCGCGACGAGATCGTCGAAGTCGGTGTCGGTGTCCTCGTGGGTCTGCAGGAACTCCACCGCGCGATCGATCGTCACCGGTCGCCCCCAGCCGACCACCAGCGGATGCCCACCGAGGGCGCCGCGCCAGGTGCGGGCGAACGAGCCGGTGTAGCAGGCACCGAACACCATCAGCCGCAGGCCCGGCGAGACCTTCGCCGTCTCGACATCGCCGGGCGCGACCAACGAACCATCGCAACACTCGACGCGACCGTCGTCGTGGCCGTGCGCGCTCCAGTAGATGCCCGCCGGCACCAGCCCCTCGACGCCCTCACCCTGGCCGTACAGCGCGTCGAGGAAGTCCTGCTTGCCGCCCTGCGGATCGAGCACGACCGTGAAGCCGTGCTTGCGCAGCAGCTCGATGTCATCCTGGATCTGCTCGGTCTCGCGACGCACCATCATCTGATCGGTGTCCCGCGCGACCCGCAGGCCGAAGATGAAGAGGAACGACTTGCCGTCGCCGATGCCGGAGGCGAGCGGTGGCAACGTCTCACGCACCGACGGATCATCGCCGCGGCCGCGGCTGCCCCAGTGCTTGGGCTGACTGTCGCCCCACGCACTCGGCGCGGACGCAGGCGCCTCGGAGGGGCTCGGGGTGAGCGCGGCGCCCTCGACCACGGTGAGCGTGGGCGGTGTCGCGTCGGCGGACGGTGCGTCGGCGGACGGTGCGTCGGCGGACGGTGCGTCGGCGGATGGTGCGTCGGCCGGCGCAGGCGTCGACGTGCTCTCGGGTGACGCCACGGCGGCCGCTCCCGCCGACTTCGCGCGGGCCTGGGCCTTCAGCTCGCGTCGCCGCGTGTTGTACTCGAGCGTGGTGATGTTGCCGGCCTTGTGCTCTTCCCAGATCTGATCGAGCGCGGCTTGCAGCTGCGTGTCGTCGTCGTCATCAGCCATGAGGGGCTCCGTGCGATGCAGTCGAAGGTGGGGGTGCGCGCCTACTTCGACGGCGCCGGGCCGGCCGGGCGGTCGGTCTGGAACTGCTTGCCGAAGTAGTAGTTCAAGCTGCCGCCGAAATAGAAGCCCGTGTTCCAGCCGCCGGTCAAGGTGATCCCGAAGACATCCTTGATGATCAAGCGTGCCGAGAGCGCGAGGTTCACGATCGGGATCACCGGCGGCAGGTCGTGGTTCTTCTTGCGGTAGCCGAACTTCTCGAGGTCCTGGACGTTGCAGTGGTCCGCGCCGCAGTTCGCATACCCCTGGGGATTGGGTCGCGAGAGGTTGTTGGGATCGAAGTTCGGATCCGCGTTGGTCTCGCTGGGGTCGTAGCGCGGGGTGCAGCGGTTGAAATCCGCGAGGTCCTTGGTGGTCTGGCACGAGTTTGCGGTCTCGGTGCCGTTCTTGAAGCCGCCCGGTGCGGCTCCGAGCGCGGTCTGCCACACGCCACCGAACACGACACCGAGCCCGAGTCCGCCGCCGCCACCGATGCCGAACTCGACGTCGTCGCGCACGACGATCGGCGCGCGCGCGATGAAGTCGGCCTCGATCACGAGCATGTCGAGCTTCACCTCGGTGTAGTCGGCGCCGCCGTTGCCTCCGGCGAGCGCAGCCTGGCCCTTGTCGAGCCACAACGCGTCCGGCGTATGCAGCCGCTGATACCCGGCGACGCCGACGATGTCGAGGATCCGCGACTGCCGGTAGACATACTCGAGCGCCGTGTAGAAGTTGCAGCCCTTGGTCTTGAGCAGGCCACGCTCGGCCGCGAAGTTGCCGATGCTCTCGCCGCGACACAGCGAATTGGCGTGGCTGTCGAGGTAGCGCGCGAGGATCCACGTCGGCACCACGGTGATGCCACCGCGCACGCCGATGCCGTGGCGGTTGAACTGCGCGGTGCGGGCCCGACCACGCTCCTCGTGCAGGGTCACCGGATGGTCGCCGTCGTCGGTGGGGTCTGCGGGCGGCGTGACCTCGGATGTGGGCTCGGGCGGCGGCGGCTCGGCAACCGTCGGGGTGCCCGATTCCGGCGCCTTCGACGAGGTGGCCTCGAACGGCGGCGGTTCCTCGGCGGCGGGTTCGCCCTCGGGCGCCACCATCGGATAGCCCGGCGGGTCCATCGGATGGGCCGCCGCGTCGACGGGGGCCAACACGGCCATCGTCACGGACAAGGCAAGCAAGGGCCGTAGCATCATCGCCCGATCATAGGCATGGATGCCTACGGGGCTACAACCGGATTGTGCGCCACGACTTGCCGTAGAACTTCGTCGCCATCACCAATCCGAGCAGGTTGGTGTACACGGCCGCCGCCACCCACACGCCCTCGAGGCCGTAACCGAGATGCGGTCCGAGCAACCATGACAAGGGCACCAGACAGCCGAAGTGGAGGCCGAACTCGACCATTGCGACGAAGTTGTTCGCGCCTGCGCCGTACAGTGCCTGCGCGAGCACGAGCCCGGTGACCATCATCGGTAGACCCGCCACCACCAGCCGCAGCGACGGCGCCGCGGCGATGCGCACCGCGGGGTCGTTGGGCGCGAGCAGCCCGATGATCTGTTCAGGGATGGCCAGGAACAACACGCCGACCACGCTCATCGCGTAGATCCCCACGCGCACGGATTCCCACCCGTAGCGGGCCGCGAGGTTGGGCTTACCCGCGCCCAGGCTCTGGCTCACCGCGGTCGCGGTCGCGGTTCCGAACGCGATCGCCGGCATGAAGCACAGCGCGGCGGTGTCCATGATCGCCTTGGTCGCGGCCGTCATGGTGTTGGTGCCGTCGTCGCGCGCCGCATCGATGTCGCCGACGAACTTCATGAACAGCGCGAAGCCGGCCATGAGGATCACCGTCGCGCTGCCCGAGGGCACCATCAGCTTGACGATGCGACCCATGATGAGAGGGTCGATCTTGGCGCGCAGCACCCGGTAGTTCGCTCGGATGTCGCGCCGAAGCGTCGAGCCGATCATGATCAGCATGCCCATGTACGTGCTGATCGCCGAGGCGATCGCAGCGCCCGAGAGCTCGAGTCGTGGGATGCCGAGCGTCTCGTTGCCGTAGATCAGCAGGTAGTTCATGCCGATGTTGGCGAAGTTCATCACCAGCGCGGCGTACAGGTGTACCCACGTGCGACCGAGGCCGTCGTAGAAGGCCTTGAACGCGAACGTGATGACCATGCCGGGCACGCCCATCATGCGGATCTGCGTGTACGCGACCCCGATCCTGCGCTGCTCCTCGCTGGCACTCGCGAGGAAGTCGATGCCCGCGGGCGTGATGTAGTAGCCGAAGATGCCGCCGAACAGACCCAACGCGACCGACAGCAGCGCGGCGTTGTAGAGCGCCTCGCCGGCCTTGGGCAGATCGCCCTCGGCGTAGCGCCGCGCGACCATGGCCTGCGCACCGACGCCGAGCGCCGCGAAGAAGCCACCGACGGCCCAGAACAGCGGCATACCGAGGCCCAACGCCGCCTGCGACGCGGTCGCGGTGGCACCATCGAGGTAGCCGACCATGAGCGTGTCGAAGTAGTTCACGAAGAACTGGGTGATCATCGCCAGCATCACCCACGAGCCGATGCGGAACACCCGTCGCACCAGCGGCATCTCCAGCGCCAGCTTGAACACGCGGGGCGGCGCGTCATCGAGATCGGTCAATGCGTGCGCCAAACGGTTGCCTCGGTGCCGGACTGGCTGTACCCCAGTGAACGCAAGGGAACAAGGCGCCTGGCGTCAATTCACGTCACTTCCACACGGCCGCGGTTGGGCCGTACGACGACGCCACGATGCGCTCGTCGTCGCATGCGACGACGCGCGAGCGCCCGCGCCGCGCCGGGCAAAGCTCACTTCGCGGCGCGCGCTTCGAGCTGCTTGCGGAGGTCGGCCTCGAGCTTGCCGAGACACTCGGGGCGATAGCCGCGGTAGGAGGCCCGGATCACGCCCTTGTCGTCGACCACGAACGAGAACGGGAACTTGGGGCTGCCGTACTCGCCGGCGTAGTCCTCGGCGCCGATCAGCACCTTGGCCGCGAGCTTGCGCTTGTCGATGAACTCCTTCACCGGCGCAGGATCTTCGTCGGTCGCGATCGCGACCAGCGACAGGCCGTACTTGCGATAGCGCCGGTAGAGCTGGTCGAACTCGGGCAGCTCCTTCAGGCAGGGCTTGCACCACGTGCCCCAGAAGTTCACCAACACCACGCGACCGCGGAAGCTCTTGTTCGAAGACTTCTTGCCGTCGACGCCCGCGAGCTCGAAGGACTTGAGCTTGGTGCCGAGGCCCTCGTCCTTGCCGCACGAGCTGTCGATCTTCGTGTGCAGTGCCTTGGGCAGCTCGAGCGCGACCGGCTCGCTCGGGGCCGCGCCGCCATCCGCCGCGCCGCCATCCGCCGCGCCGCCATCCGCCGCGCCGCCATCCGCCGCGCCGCCATCCGCCGCTGCGGTGCCACCCTCCGTCGCCGGTGCGGCGCCACCGTCGGCGTCGGCGACCGCACCGCCGCTCGGATCCGCCGGGGTCGATGCGCCGTCAGCTTCGGCCTCACCACCGCTGGCCGGCGGATCGTGGGCCGCCAGCACGCCGTCGGGCTCGCCGCCGCCGTCGTCCCAGGTCGGCACCGCCCCTGCGCCGGTGGTGCCGGGCTTCGGACACGCCGCCGACAGCAGCGATGCGGGGAGGATCGACCAACGCAGCCACGACGACAGGCGAACGCGAGAGCTCATGCCGGCGGGTAGCGTAGCAGGCAACCCGTCGCGCGTGGGGCCGCGGCCTACGCCAGCGCGCGGCGCAAGGTCGACCAGATCTGGCGCAACTCGTTCGCGCCGGCGTGGTACGGCAACAGCAGTCGCACGGTGTGGCCGCTGCACACGGTGACGAGCACGCCGAGCCGCTGCATGGCGTCGCCCAGGGGAGCCGCGGGCTGTCCGTCGCCGGTGATCTCGATGCCGATCATCGCGCCGCTGCCACGGACATCCTTCACGCGCGGCTCGGGATCCTCGGCCGCGATCGCCTGCAGAGCCGGCAGCTGCGCCGCCGCCAGCGGCAGCAGGCCGTCTTCGTCCATGATGCGCAGCGTCGCGACCGCGGCCGCGCATGCCAGCGGGTTGCCGCCGAAGGTCGAGCCGTGGCTGCCCTTGATCATGTGCTCGGCGTGGGCACCGGTGGTCACACACGCGGCGACCGGGAAGCCACCCCCGACCGCCTTCGCGAGCCACACGATGTCGGGCTGCAACGACGGGTCGTCACCGACCAACGTGTCCCATGCGAGGAACTTGCCGGTGCGACCGCTGCCGGCCTGGATCTCGTCGTCGCCCAGCAGCGCGCCGTGGCGCGAGCACAGCTCGCGCAGGCCGACCAGGAACTCGCGACTCGCGGGGTAGATGCCGGCCTCGCCCTGGATCGGCTCGACCGCGACCATCGCGATGCGCGGACCGTACTGCTCGAACAGCGCGGCGACACTGTCGAGCTCACCGAAGCGAGCCCGCACGACGTTCATGGTCGCGAACGCGGTGCGGTCTTCGCCGATGCACGCGACGTAGGGCTGCCGGTACGCCGCATTCGCCGTCATCGCCAGCGCGCCGAGGGTGCGCCCGTGGAAGGCGCGCTCGAACACCATGACGATGTCGCGGCCGGTTGCTCGCATCGCGAGCTTGAGCGCGGCCTCGGTGACCTCGGTGCCGGTGTTGGCGATGAAGGTGCGGGCGTCCTTCAGCTTGACGCGGGCCGCGAGCTCGCCGGCGAGTTGCTGCTGTGGCGCGGTGAAGAACGTGCCCGCGGCGCCGACGAGCTTGCGCATCTGCTGCTCGATCGCCGCGATCCAGTTGGGGTGGGCGTGGCCGAGCGGCAGACAGCCGATGCCGTTGACCGCGTCGAGATAGACGTTGCCCTCGGTGTCGCGCACCCGCAGCGAGCCGCGACCAGGCGCGACGTCGTCGAACACCGCGGACTCGAGCATCAGGTTGCGCGGCGCGTAGGTCGGCCACCGGAGATCGTGCATGCCGCAATGCTATGGCAGCCCGCCTGCGCCCGCGCAAGCGCGCGTCAGAAGCGGCCCGCCACCCCGGCGCCGAGCCAGCGCAGCTCGTGGCGTACGACCACGCGCTGCGCTCGCAACAGCGTACTCGCGCGCACCGTGCCGCGATTGCGGGGCTGGGTGAACGCGAACAGGCCGATGACCGCGGTGATCATCGCCAGGCCGGCGGTGACGCCGGTCAGCGCGTTGGAGACGTCGCGATAGCGATGGAACCGACGATCGTGCTCGATCGGGTACGGCCGCTTCGGGTTCTCCTGCGAGCCCATCTCGAGCAACGCAGCCTTCTCACGATTCCACAGCTCTTGCTCGCGCTCGAAGGTCCGCTTCTCGATCACCGCGAGCGATCCGGTCACGACCAACGCCGAAGCCGAGGCCGCGGTGAGTCCGAGCCCGGTCCAGAAGGTCGGCCGCAGCCAGCGGCCACGCTTGCGCGTGGTCGGCAGCGGATCGCGACCGCCTCGGCCGACGTCGAAGGCCTCGACCAATACCTCCTGCTCCTCGCCGGCGCGCACCTCGATCACGCGATGGCGGCGATCGTCGGGGCGTGGGCCGAGCATGTCGACGTCGATGCGACCGGGTTCCACCAGCAGCGGGAAGTCCTGCTGCGAGGTCAGGCGACCGTTGATGCGAAGCTGTCGCAGTCGCACGCCGGCGGCGACACTGAGCGTCAGACGACCGACCTGCCGCATCAGCCGGTCGAGCGCGCGCTGCAGCTCCTCGCGCTGTGAGCCGCAGAAGTCGGGATCGACGTCGGGGGTGTCGCATGCCGGCAGCGCGAGGTAGCGCTTGGCCGCCTGGGCGGCAGCGACGTGATCGCCGGCGCGTTCGTAGGCGAGCGCGAGGTTCGAGAGCGCTGCCGCGGCCGGGATCGCCGCGAACGCTGCCTCGAACTCCAGCGCCGCTTGGGTGTACGAGCCGCGATTGAACGCGAGGCGTCCGGCCTGGAAGCGGGTCCTGAACTCCTTGACCAGCTGCTCGTAGATCTTGTCGCCGGTGTTGCCGGGCGCGGTGCTCGGTGCATCGGCGGTGCCGGGGCCCTCGTCGGGCGCGGGCGCGGGCTCGGTGGTCACGGGCGGCGCCGCGTCGAGCTCACCGGACTCGAGCTCGCCGGACTCGGGCGCGCCGGACTCGGGCTCGATCGCCGCAACCCCGGCGCGTACCCGGGTACCGGGCAGCGCGATCGCCAGGGCGCAGAGCAGCCGCAGCAGCATCGCCATCATCGTGCGGCAGGAGGATCAGCCACCCGGCCGCAGACGTCCACCCTTGAGGCTCGGCATCTCGGCGAGCGTGCGGCCGTCCCCGCTCTCGCGCGGCTGCTCTGGCGGCGTCGGAGGCGTGACCGCGGGGCCGCTCGCTTCGGGGGCTTCGCCGGCGGGCTTGAGCTTGGGCTTCTTCGTGCGCCCGGGCGCGGTGAAGCGGATGTTGGTGTTGGTCTTCGGGCGATCCTCGGGCTGCGCGAGGGCCACGAAGCGGTAGGTGTGGTTCTGCGGTCCGACCGGCACCAACGTGGCGTCGTAGGGCTGGAAGCCATCGTGCTCGAGGCGCACCGCCACGGGCTCGTCGCCGCGGGGCATCTCGACCGTCATCGGTGTCACGCGGTCGTAGCGGCGACCGTCGATGGTGACGGTCGCGCCCTGCGGCTCGGTGTTGAACACCCACTTCACGATCTCGGGCTCGTCGCTCGCGGCCGCCGTGGTGCCACCGCCGTTGGCGGCGCTGGGCTCGACGCTCTCCACCCGTGCGGGCTCCACTTCGTTGCTGCGCTGCGCGTAGCTGACGATCGCCGTCCCCACCGCGGCGCCGACCAGCGGCAGGCCCAGCAACAACGACCATGAACGCGACGATCGCGGCGGCGGGGTCGACTGCGTCAGCGCGGTGGGCACCTCGGGAAACTCGCGCAGGGCCTTGGACGTGCCCGCGGGCGTGGACAAGAGCGAGGTCGGGGTGCGGCCCGCCGCGGCGCTGCGGTTCGACGCGCTGCTCGCCGCCGCCTTCGCGACGTCGCCGAGATCGACCGAGCTCGCGCGATGGCGATCGGAGGTGCGATCGATGCCGCGCCCGCGCGCCGATGCCCGCACGTACTCGAGTCGCGCATCGAAGTAGCGCTTGATGACATCGGCGATGTGCTCGCGCGCGGAGTCGGGGCTCGGCGTGGCACGCATCGCGACCCGCAGGTCACGCAGCATCTCGTGGGCGTCGGCGTAGCGACGCTCGCGGTCGGGCGCCAGCGCGCGCTCGAGCACGCGCAGCACCTCGGGCGGCAGGTCTTTGCGGTGCTCGCGGATGTCGGGCAACTCGAAATCACAGGCCCGCGCGAGGATCTCGCTCTCGGTGTCGCCCTGCAGCAGCCGCTCGTTGGTGAGCAGCTCCCACATCACCGCGCCGAGCGCGAACAGGTCGGTGCGGCGATCGATGGGCTGTCCGCGCGCCTGCTCTGGCGACATGTACGGCAGCTTGCCGCGCAGCTGACCGGTCAGCGTGGTGCTGCGCTTGCCGGCGGCCTTCATGATGCCGAAGTCCACCACGCGCACGCGCCCGTCGGTGCCGGCCAGCAGGTTGTGCGGCGACACGTCGCGATGCACGAGGTGGTACGGCACGCCGTCGGGATCGACGAGATCGTGGGCGGCTGCGAGACCCTCGCACGCATCCGAGACGATCTGCAGCACCGCTTCGAGCGAAAGCAGCTCGCCGGTCTTGCGCAGCTCCTTGAGCACCGACGAGAGCGTGTCGCCCTCGACGTACTCCATCACCATGAAGAAGACGTCGTCCTCGCGGCCGAGGTCGAGGATCTCGACCACGTGGGGATGACGGATGCGCGCGGCGATGCGGGCCTCGTCGAGGAACATCTCGACGAACTCCTGCTCGTTGGCCAGGTGGGGATGGATGACCTTGACCGCGACCAGTTTCTCGAAACCGGCCGTCCCGATCGCCCGGCCCAGGTACACCGTCGCCATGCCCCCGTGCCCGAGCCGATGCAGCAGCTCGTAGCGGCCGACCAGACGCTCGCGCGGGCCGGCCTCGGGCGCCAACGAAACGCTGGCACGCGCGGGCTTCGACCGCGCGTCGACCACCTTCGTTTCGGCCTCGGCTTCCATGTCTCGCGGGGGGTGCGACGGCGACTTCGACCGGGGAACTCGGCCGCAGCGCGGAGCCCTTTCGAAATCACGATACGCGAAAGTGGCGGAGGGATCACGGTCCGGTCGCACGCGAGGACCGCGAGAACCGTGCATCTCGGCATGTTTCCTGGATGCGGCGAGGTCACCGGAGCGCCGCGGGCTCGCTCGCTTTGAAGGGTTTGACAGCACGCCGCCGCTCGCTCCGCGCCCACGTGCGCGAGGCCGCCCGCGGGTGTCGGCGCAACGCGCCGGAAGCGAGCAGATCTCGGAGATCGCACCGCCGCGGCCATATTTGTTGGATCGGTCGGAGCGATCCCTGGCCGATCGACGTAGTCATCCTCAGGCGCCACGTCGCGACAAAGTCCAAGCATTTGGATCGTTTGTCACGCGTTGTCCACAGCATCTTGTGCCGGCGTCTACGGCGCTCCACAACATCTTGTGGAATGACCCTTGCGTGTTGCAGGGCCTTGGTTTACTTCCCTCATCAGGAGATCTCGCCCGGTTCGCCGTTTGTGAGCGGGGTCCCATTCGGGGGTAGTCATGGCCAAGCGACAGACGCGCCGCAGCATTTCGGTCAAGGGCATCACGTACCAGCGCCTCAAGAACTTCTGCGAGGCGCAGAGCCTGAGCGTGAGCGGGTATCTCGAGGACATCATCGCGGCCAAGCTGGACGCAGCCAATGTCCCGGTGCCGGAGAAGGTCGAGCCGCGGGCCAAGCCGAAGGCCGGCGAGCCCGAAGAGATCATCTCGCAGCACTTCACCTTCTAGGCGCGAGTTCGTGACGCTGGCGCGCGATCGCTGCGCGCCCACGCCTCAATCCCTTTGGGTATGCTCCGCCAGGGGTGAGGGCTGATGCGTCGCAAGGATCTCGAGGCGATTCGACAACTGGTGTCGCGGCGTCGTGCGCTCCAGGGGATGGGTGCCGTCCTCGGCGCCACGACGCTGGGATGTGGTGACGACGCGGTCGGCGGCGACGGCACGTCGTCGGGCTCGAGCGGCACGTCCGATGGATCGAGCACCGGCACGAGCTCGAGTGGCACGGGCAGCAGCTCCGGTGCGGACGGCTCGACCAGTCTCGATCCCACGTCGAGCTCGGGTGCGGACAGCTCCGGTGGCTCCGACTCCACCGGCGAGCCTGTCGACGCGTGCGAGGGCGACGGCGGTCTGACGCCGGAGGAGCTGCTCGCCGACGTCGACAACATCGTGCTCGTGATCATGGAGAACCGCTCCTTCGATCACTACTTCGGCTCCACGACGTTCCTCGAGGACTGGCAGGTCGAGGGCCTCACCGGCACCGAGAGCAACCTCGATCTGTCGGGCACCGCGATCGAGGTGTTCGCGATGGACAACCTCGAGGTCGCGGACCCACCGCACGACTGGGACCCCGTGCACGCGTCGTGGAACGACGGCGCCAACGACGGCTTCGTGGTCCAGCACGAGCTCGACCACCCCACCACGCACACCGAGGTGATGGGCTACTACGTGCGCTCGCAGCTGCCGATCCTCTACGCATTGGCCGAGAACTACACGCTGTGCGACCACTGGCACTGCGCGGTGCTGGGACCGACCTGGCCCAATCGCTTCTACCTGCACGGCGGCAGCTCGGGTGGCACCACCAGCAACTTCCCCGCGCCGACCCTGACGAACATCTGGGACGTGCTGAGCGACGCGAACATCAGCCACGCGAACTACTACAGCGACATCCCGTGGGTGTGGGGCGCGTACGCCAACCCCTTCGTCAACTACACCTCGCAGATCGACGAGTTCTTCGCGGCCGCCGAGGCCGGCTCGCTGCCGCGCTTCAGCGTGATCGACCCGAACTTCGGCCTGCTCGGCGGTGGCGAAGGCCAGAACGACGACCACCCCGACGCCAACGTCACCATGGGCCAGGTGTTCCTGGCGTCCATCTACCAGGCGCTGGCCCAGAGCCCGCAGTGGAATCGCTGCCTGCTCATCATCACCTACGACGAGCACGGCGGCTTCTACGACCACGTCGCACCGCCGGCCGCGGTCGATGACGAGTTCGAGTTCCAGCGCATGGGCTTCCGCGTGCCGAGCGTCGTGATCGGACCCCACGTGCGTCGCGGCTGCGTCAACTCCAACACGCTCGAGCACTGCTCGGTGTTCGCGACGGTCAACACCCGCTTCGGCCTGGCGCCGATCAACAACCGCGTCGCGCAGACCGCCGACCTGTCGAGCTGCATCAACCCTTCGTTCGTCGGCAACCCGCAGCCGCCGGTCGCGCTGCCGCAGCTGCAGGCGCGACTGCCGGAGCTGCTGGCGGTGAAGGGCCCGAAGCAGTCGCACCCCGAGATGCGACAGATGATCGCGCAGGGCAAGATCCCGGTCCCGGCGCATCGCCGCCACCCCGACGCCAGCCGCGACATCGCGCTCGAGCTCATCAGCCACGCCCAACGGCTCGGCGTACTGAAGCTCGTCGACTGACGACGCCGCCCAAGCGCCCAAGGGCTGCTACATTCGCGGCCCGTGAGCTACGTCGTCCTCGCGCGGAAGTACCGTCCGCTGCGCTTCGCCGACATGATCGGCGAGGAGCACATCGGTCGCACGCTGGGCAACGCGATCCTGCAGAACCGCGTGCACCATGCCTACCTCTTCTCAGGGGCGCGCGGGCTGGGCAAGACCACGACCGCCCGCATCTTCGCGAAGGCGTTGGTGTGTGAGCGCGGGCCGACGCCCGAGCCGTGCAACGTCTGCGAGCAGTGCGTCGCCGTCACCGAGGGTCGCTCGGTCGATGTGATCGAGATCGACGGCGCGAGCAACAACTCGGTCGAGAACATCCGCGGCCTGCGGGAGCAGGTGCACTACCTACCGCAGAGCGCGAGGCGGAAGGTCTACATCATCGACGAGGTCCACATGTTGACCACGTCGGCGTTCAACGCCCTGCTCAAGACGCTGGAGGAGCCGCCGGCCCACGTCAACTTCGTGTTCGCAACCACCGAGCCGCACAAGGTGCTGCCGACGATCCTCTCGCGGGTCTCGCGGCTCGACTTCCGCCGCGTGTCGGTGGCCGAGATCGTCCTGCACCTGCAGAACATCCTCGAGCGCGAGGGTCTGGGCGTCGACCCTGCCGGCCTGCGGCTGGTCGCGCGGGCCGCAGGCGGCTCGGTGCGCGACGCGATG
Organism: Deltaproteobacteria bacterium; assembly: GCA_016709225.1. Lineage (NCBI taxonomy): Bacteria > Pseudomonadati > Myxococcota > Myxococcia > Deltaproteobacteria bacterium. The sequence goes on from JADJEE010000012.1 coordinate 2,508,285, forward strand.
ACGCTGCTCGACCAGGTGCTCGCGTTCGCGGCCGATCCCAAGGCCGTCGGCGAGCACGAGGCCCGTGCGGTGCTCGGCCAGGCCGAGCGCACCGCGGTCGCCGACCTCGTCGACGCGCTGCTGGCCCGCGACCCCGACCTCGTGATGCAGCGCTTCGATGCGCTCGCGGCCGCCGGGCACGACCTCACGGTGCTGTCGCTGCAGATGCTCGAGGATCTACGCGACCTCACCGTCGCCCGCAGCTGTCGCACGCGCGAGGCCTTCGTCGACGCCACCGCCGACGAGCTCGACGAGCTCATGCGTCGCGCGAGTGTGGTCGAGATCCCCGTGCTCACGCAGGCCTTCGATCGCCTGTGGCGGGTGATCGATCGCCTGCCCAACGCGCGCTCGCAGCGGTTGGTGCTCGAGATGGGCCTCCTGGAGCTCGCGCAGAGCGAGCCGCTGGTGCCGCTGGGCGATCTGGTCGAGCGCCTGCACGCGCTCGCCGACGGCAAGCCGGTGCCCAGTGGCGGCTCGCCCGGCCCCGGCCGCGGGGCGGCCCCGGGTCGCACGCCGCCGTCGCGGGCACCGGCCGGCCGCGGTGGCGCGCAACGCAGCGCACCGAGTGACGACCCGCCGAGCTTCGCTCGCCACGACGATGCGCCGTCGTTCGCTCGCCACGACGATGCGCCGTCGGTGGCCCGCCACGACGTTGCGCCATCCTTCGCGCGCCACGACGATGCGCCGTCGGTGGCCCGCGGCGACGACGGCGGACCAGAGCCTGTGCCGCCGCCGACATCCGCGGTGCGCGAGGCCTCGACGAGGACACCGGCGGCCGTGGGCACCGCGGCGCCGCGCACGTCGGGCCCGACGATCGAGCCCGTGCACAGCTACGAGCCCGGTGTGTCCTACGATCCGAGCGCCGCGTCCGAGGCGATGCCCGAACCCGAAGCCGCGCCCGCACCGATGACCGCCGCGCCCGCCGAGGACGCGAGTCCCTTCATGCATCGGCTGTGGGAGATGGCGCAGCAGAGCGGCGTGATCGTGCCGGGCGCCGGTGGTGCCTCGGCGCAGGTCGTGGCGCCGAGCAGCGAGGCCCCGCGCAACGGCAGCGCCACCGCGGCGCGCAACGGCCACGCCGGCAGCAACGGCCACGCCGGCAGCAAGACCTCGGGCATCGCAGTGCCGGTCGCCGAGCCCGAGCCGCCGAGCCACAGCCCGGTCTGCGCCGCGCCGGCGCTGCGCGTCGATCCGACCGAAGACCCGTTCGAGGCGTGGACCAACCTGGTCGCGGCGCTGCGCGAGGACGACGAGCTGGGCTCGGCCGTGCTCGGTGAGGTCGGGCTCATCCGCTTCGGCGACGGCGTACTGCGGCTCGCGGCGCCGCGCGGCAGCTTCGCGCACACCGAGCTGTCGTCGACCGACTTGCGTGCACGCATCGAGCAGCTCGTGCGCGAGCTGGTCGGCACCACCTTCGTGGTCGAGCTCGTCGACGGCGAGGCGAGCCTGCCGGAGTGCCCGAGCCTGGTGCTCGTCGAGCGACGTCGCCGCGAGGAGCTGCGCGCCGCGGTCGAAGCCGAGGCCCGCGAGCACCCCGCCATCGTCGCGCTGCTGCGGGACTTCGACGCCCAGCTCGCGATCACCCGCCCGATCGGCGAGCGCTGACGCCCGCGGCGGTCGCTCGCTCGGGGCGTGCTATCCTCGGCGAGCCGCCATGCCCGACATCGACCTCGCCGAGCTCATGCGCCAAGCGCAGCAGATGCAAGAAACCATGACCATGCTGCAGCGCGCGCTGGAGCAGGTCACCGTCGAGGGCTCGTCGGGCGCGGGCATGGTGAAGGTGAAGGCCACCGGCGGTCAGCGCATCGTCGGCATCGAGATCGATCCCGCGGCGCTCCAAGAAGATCGCGACATGGTCCAGGACCTCATCGTCGCCGCGGTGAACAACGCACTCGACCGCGCCCGCGAGGTCGCGCAGGAGCGCATGAGCTCGATGATGCCCCCGGGCATGCTGCCGCCCGGCATGATCCCGGGCCTGTGAACACCCCCGTCGATCCACTGCAGCGACTCGCGGCCCTGCTCGCGCGTCTGCCGGGCATCGGCGAGAAGACGGCGCTTCGGCTCGCGCTCGCGTTGGTGCGAGCGGATCCCGAGTACGTGCGCACGCTGGCCGACGCGGTCGGCTCGGTGCACTCGACCCTCAAGCTGTGCCGGGTCTGCTGCGACCTGACGCCCACCGAGCTGTGCCCGCGATGCGACGATGCGCGGCGCGATCACGCGACCATCTGCGTGGTCGCGCAGCCGCAAGACCGCATGGCGATCGAGCGCGCCGGGGTCTTCCGCGGGCTCTACCACGTGCTGCACGGGGTGCTCGATCCTCTCGCGGGGGTCGGCCCGAGCGATCTTCGCGTCGAGGCGCTGCTGCGGCGACTGCAGGCCCACGACGGCCCCGACGCGGTGCACGAGATCATCGTCGCGACCAGTCCCAACGTCGAGGGCGACGCCACGGCGCTCTACCTCTCGCGTCTGATCGCGCCGCTCGGTGTCAAGGTCACGCGGATCGCCTCGGGCCTCGCCGTCGGTGGCGAGCTCGAGTACGCCGACGTGACGACACTGCATCGTGCGCTGCAAGAGCGACGCAGCCTCTGAGGTCGGAGGGAACCGCCGCGATCGGGCCCTGGGGGCACCCGCGCGAGGTTTCCGGCCGGACGGCCCCCTCGCCTCGCATGCGGTTCGTGGATGATCCGCGCGCATGCCCGCCTCGATTGCCATCAAAGAGGTCGAGAAGCCGGGGCGCGGCCGTAGACTTGCCCAATCGAGTTTGCTAGGTTCGCCCGGTTCCCGGCGGCCCCCACCGCGAGGAGTGCGTTTCCGCAATGCTCACGCCACAACTCGTGATGTACGAGGATGAGGTTCGGCGCATCCAAGGTGTCGCCGACCGCCTGCAACAGGACTCGCGTTCGCGAGCGATTCTCGTCGTCGACAAGAACGGGCAGCTCATCGCGGCCTCGGGCTCGGCGGCCGAGCTGGACACGACGTCGCTCAGCTCGCTGGTCGCTGGCAACGTCGCCGCCACAGGCGGCATCGCCAAGCTGATCGAAGAGGAAGAGTTCACCGGCCAGTTCCACGAGGGCAAGGACGCCAGCGTCCACATGACGCTCGTCGGTCGCCGCGTGATCCTGGTGGCCCTGTTCGACAAGGCCACGACGTTGGGGCTCGTGAAGTTGCGCGTGAAGAAGGCGAGCGTCGAGCTCGAGGCCATCCTCGAGGACGTTGCGAAGAAGGCTCAGTCGCCGCAGCAGAGCGTCTTCGCCGAGATCACCGACGCCGACATCGACAACCTCTTCAACGACTGATGCGCTTTAGGGGCGGCTTCGCCCCAGACGGATACCGAAGGGCATGTCCTTCATCAACTACAGCTCGCGCGAGATCAACTGCAAGCTGGTCTATTACGGCCCGGGTCTCTGCGGCAAGACCACGAACCTGCAGTACATCTACAACAAGACCAAGCCCGACGCGAAGGGCAAGATGATCTCGTTGGCGACCGAGACCGAGCGGACGCTGTTCTTCGATTTCCTGCCGCTGTCGCTCGGTGAGATCCGCGGCTTCCGTACGCGCTTCCACCTCTACACGGTCCCGGGCCAGGTGTTCTACGACGCCAGCCGCAAGTTGATCCTGAAGGGTGTCGACGGCGTGTGCTTCGTGGCCGACTCGCAGATGGAGCGCATGGAGGCCAACATCGAGAGCCTCGAGAACCTGCGCGACAACCTCACCGAGCAGGGCTACGACCTCGACAAGCTGCCGTACGTCGTGCAGTACAACAAGCGCGACCTCCCGAGCGTGGTGCCGGTCGAGGAGCTGACCGAGGTTCTGAACCCGACCAAGGTGCCGGAGTTCGAGGCGGTCGCGACCACCGGCGTCGGCGTGTTCGACACGCTCAAGGCGCTCGCCAAGCAAGTGCTCACCGAGCTGCGCAAGGGCGGCTAGTACCTCGACACAGCGATAGTGATGGGTCAGAACGCCGCCCTGACCGCGCCTCGCTGCGTTGCCGCACCTTGAAATACGCCCGGTATTCCGGCGGCACGGCGCCTTGCGGAGTCGCGGCCATGACGGCGTTCTGACCCATCACTATCCCTGTGTCGAGGTACTAGGCTGTGTCCGGTTTCCCCGAAACCGTCAATCTTTGGGCGGATCGGGGATCCGTGATCCAAGGGGGCATGACCACGACGGGCATGCCTCGCCACCGCCTTACCGACGCGCAGTGGGAGCTGATCGGGGACCTGTTCCCGACGAACAACTTCAAGACCGGTCGGCGGCCGCGGGATCGTCGTCTCATGCTCGACGCGATCTTCTGGGTGTTGCGAACTGGGGCTCCGTGGCGAGACCTACCGGAGTGCTTCGGCCCATGGTCGACCGCCTGGGACTTCTTCGACAAGTGGACGAAGGACGAGACGTTCGACCGCGTACTTCGGCGATTGCGGAGCATCGCCGTCCCGCACGACGCGGACCCCTCCGAGTTGTGGTGCATCGACGGGACATCGATTCGAGCTGCGCGCTGCAGCAGCGGCGGGGGGAAAAAGCGGGGGCTGGGGCACGAAGATCCACATCCTGTGTGACGTTGAGGGCCACCCACTCCACTTCGAGCTCAGCGCCGGACAAGCCCACGACGGACCGATGCTCGCGCCGGTCCTTCAAGGTGCTGACGAAGCACTGCATGATGATCGAGGTGTCGTCATGGAGTGGCCGTTGGCACTCGCAGGCGACAAGGGCTACCGCGCGGAGTGGATCGATAGGTATCTCTCCTCGCCCTGGGGATCACACCGGTGATCCCCACGAAGCACAACGAGACTCGAGCGCTGCGCCCGGTCGCCTTCAACAAGCGCCTCTACAGGCGCCGCAGCATCGTCGAGTGCCTCATCGGCTGGCTCAAGGAGTCGCGACGCGTGGTGACCCGCTTCGAGAAGACCGCCATCAACTTCGGCGGGATGGTCCGGCTTGCCTTCATCCACCGCTATCTACGCATCTTCGGGGCTTGATGGGAAACCGGACACAGCCTAGCGTCGGGCCGCGTCGGGCCTTCGCCGCCCGACGCACGCCACGCGTGGGGACGCACGCGGCACGAAAGGCCGCGCGCCGCCTCAGGGCTTGGCGTCGTCGCCCGCGTCGCCGAGCAGCTCGTCCCAACCCGACGCGTCCACGGCCGGCGCCTCGACGGCGCGCACCGAGGCAGCCGCGACGACCGACGGCGCCGCGACGACCGGCGCCGCGATCACCGGTGGGGCCGCGATCACGGGGGCCGCGATCACAGGGGCCGCGATCACGGGGGCCGCGACCACGGGGGCCGCGATCACAGAGGGTGCCGCGATCACAGAGGGTGCCGCGACGGCCGGCGCACGCGAGGCGGCGGCCGTCGGCATCGGCGGTGGCAGGAACGTCGGCTCCGGCTTTGCGGCCGCAGCGATGCGCTCCGCCGCGGCCTCGTCCGCGAGCCGCTTCGCCTCCGCCGCGGCCTCGTCGGCCAACCGCTTCGCCTCCGCCGCCGCGCGCTCCGACACCCGCCGCGCCTCGGCCTCGGCCTCGCGACGCAGTGCGGCGGCATCGTCTTCGCGGCGCTTCGCCGCGGCGGCCTCTTCCTCGCGGCGCTTCGCGGCGGCCTCGTCTTCGCGGCGCTTCGCCGCGGCGGCCTCTTCCTCGCGACGCTTCGCCGCCGCCTCGTCCTCGCGGCGCTTCGCCGCGGCGGCCTCTTCCTCGCGACGCTTCGCCGCCGCCTCGTCCTCGCGGCGCTTCGCCGCGGCGGCCTCTTCCTCGCGACGCTTCGCCGCCGCCTCGTCCTCGCGGCGCTTCGCCGCGGCGGCCTCTTCCTCGCGACGCTTCGCCGCCGCCTCGTCTTCGCGGCGCTTCGCCGCCGCCTCGTCCTCGCGGCGCTGCGCCGCGGCGTCGCTCGGCTTCGCGGCGTCCGACTTCCCGCGCTGACGCTTCTCGCGTCGCTCTTTGCGTCGGTCCTTGCGGTCCTTCTTCGCCTCGGTGCGCGACGGCGCGGCGGCGGCCGGGCGTGCGGCGATCTCGGTGGCTTGCTTGGCCTTGCGCGCGCGCTTCTCCGCGGCGTCGAGTGCCGGGCGCAGGGCCTTGCGCGCGCGCTTGAGCAGCTCGCGCGCGAGTTCGTCGTCCTCGAGGTCGTCGTGGGCCTGCGTCGCGTCGAGCAGCTCGAGCGCCGCGGTCGTGTCGTCGCCGCGGGCGAGTGCGAGCGCGAGCGCGGCGAGCACCCGCGGATGACCGCCGAGCTGTTCGCGCGCGAGATCGAGGTGCTGCTTGGCCACCGCGGTGCGCCCCACGTCCTCGAGCAACGCGATACCGAGATCGAGGTGATCGCGGGCGCCGAGCTTCTGCTGCTTCTCGAGCTCCTGCAGCAGCTCGCGCGCCTCCTTGCGATCGCCGGCCAGCAACAGCCCGTGGGCCTGACCGCTGATCAACGCCGCGTGGCCGGTCGCGCCACTGATGCGCGCACAGTCCGAGAGGCTCTTCGCCGCCGCGCGCCCGTTGCCGACCACGAGGTGCAGGCGCCCCTTCTGCAGCGCGACCCATGCGTGCGGCGCAAACATCTGCACCACGCGCAGCTTCTCGAGCGAGCCGAGCCAGGTGTTCGCGCGCCCGCGATCGACGCGATCGATGGCCTCGGCGATCGTGCCGAGGCGGCGGTCCATGATGGGCCCGAGGAACACGAGCACGATCAGCCCGGCGATCGCGAACACGATCCGCGTGACCGGTTCGGGGATCAACAGGGCCAGCAGCAGGAACGTGGCGCCCACGCCGAGCCGCAACACCATGCCACCCAGCGGGCGCCCGCCCCGCGACCAGACCGCTCGCTCGACCTCGACATCGAGGAGGTCGCTGCGCCGCTTCAATTCGCCATTTGGCGGCCAGCGATAGCAGGTTTTCGGGCGCAGCTCCATTCGCGCCCCGGCGAGGGACCCCCTTCGGCGGGCACGCACAGACTCGGGTACGGCGGCCGGATCGAAGGCCGGAACCCGCATCGGCGCGGGTCAGGCCCACTTCCGCCGCCTGCTACACTCCCGCCCGTGGTTCAGCTCGCCGCCGACGTGACCGCATACCTGCATCGACGCGAGGTCGTGGCCTACGAGCAGCGACTCGCGCGGGCGGCCTACGCCTACGGCGTCGATCTGCGCCGCTCGGCCTGGCTGGCCAGCTCGACCTTCGGCGATCCGCTCATCCGCTCGGTCGACCGCAACTGGAACGAGCTGGTCGCGGACCTCTCGGGCTCGATCCTCCAGGATCCCGCCCGCACGGCGCCGATGCCCATCATGGAGGAGATCGCCCGGCTCTCGCACATGCTGCGGGCGCCCCTGCCCGCGCTGCGCCAGCTGGTGCGCAGCAGCGCGATCACCAACTGGCCGCTGGTCACGCCGCTCGGCACCACACGCGGCGCGGTGCAGTGGCTCGTGGTCGACAGCGAGCGACTGATGTCGCTGCCGCCACACGAGCGCACCTTCTTGCTCGCGAGCGCGCTGGCGGATCTGCAGTGCGAGCACGCGCCGGTGGTGACCGCCCACCTCATGGCCTACCGCGCCGATCGAGGCCTTGGATTCGTGCGCACGCTGCTGCGACCGTGGGCGAAGGTCGGCATCTTCTCGAGCGATCGCGCGGGGCTGCTCGGCGTCGCCGATCTCGGGCTCGCGATGTCGGCCCTGCGCGCGCACGCGGAGCCGATCGCGAGCTGGATGCCTGCCCATGCCTCGCTGCAGATGCGCGAGCCGGCCCTCGCCGACTTCGATCGCTCGAGCACGATGGCGCGGCTGCGCTTGCTGCTGCAGCGACAGACGCAGGCCGCCGAAGGCGAGGCACCGACGGTCGGGCCGCCAACGCGCGTCGCTGCGTCCGAGGAGACCGAGGCCGAAGCGTCGACCGACGATCACGACGACGACGGTCCCGCGCGTGACCCCGGCGAGCGCAGCGACCCTTACCGGCACGCAGCCAAACCTCCACAGCCGGAGCCGCCGCCGGATCACGACGAAGAGCTGGCGCGTGCGCTCGCCGGCGCGTGGTCGCTCGCGCGCTGCGACGCACGCCTCACCCGGCGCCTGGGATTGCTATGAACGACGTCGTCACCTCGCCCCGCGAGCGGCTCGAGCCGCTCGCCCAACGTATCGCCGCGATCGCGCAGCAGCTCGGCCTCGACGCGCTCGCCGAGAGCATCGCGCGAGACACCGCGCGCCGACTCGCACAGGACGTCGTCCGCGTGCTCGTGCTCGGCGAGATCAAGCAGGGCAAGAGCTCGCTCATCAATGCGCTGCTCGGGCCCGGCCACGACGCACTGCCGATGGGCGTCACGCCGACCACCGGCGCGACCGTGGTCGTGCGCTGCGATGCCGCGCCGGGTCGCGTGCGCGTGGGCGCCGGCGGCGAGCAGTCGCTCACGCCCGAGGAGTTCACCGCCGCCGCCAAGGGCACGCCGGTGGGCGCAGATGCACCGGCACCCGACGGACACCTGGAGCTGCGCGTGCCGCCGGGTGTGCTGCCCGAGGGCCTCGAGTTGCTCGACACGCCGGGCATCAACGACATCGCCAACTGGCGCGCGACCATCAGCCGCGGTGAGCTGCCCAGTGCCGACGTCTTGCTGCTGGTGCTCGACGCGACCCAGCTGCTGCACCGCACCGAGGTCGCGCTGCTGCGCGATGCGCTGTCGGCCGTCGGCGGCCTGTCGGGCTCCGGCGCGCGACTGCTGCTCGCGATCAACCGCATCGATCTGGTCGAGCCCGGCGATCGCCCGCTGCTGCGCGAGTACCTGCGCAAGGAGCTCGCGTCGCTGCTGCAGGGGGCCTACGAGCGCGGCGACGTGTTCGAGACCGAGGCCCGTGGTGCGCTCCGCGAGCCCGAGGCCGATCGCAGCGGCGTGCACGAGGTCTCGCGGCTGCGCAACGTGCTGCGCGAGATCGCGGCCTCGCGACATCGCGTGCTACCGACCCGCGTGCGCGCGGCGCTGCTGCAGTACACCAGCCTGCTCGGCCACAATGCCGCGGTCGCAGCCCACGCGCTCTCGCTCGAGCAGGACGCGCTGCGCCGCGAGCTGCGGGAGCTCGAGCGCGAGTGGGCCGAGAGCGAGCTCGACATGACCGCCGTGCGCGAGACCATCGCCGCCGCGCGTCGCCGATTGCTCGACGCCAGCGACGAGCGCATCGTCGGATTCCGCTCGCAGCTCGCCGCGAGCACCCTCACCGCGGTCGGCACCGCGAGTCACCGCGTGATCGCGACCCACCTCCCGGGCGCCTTGCACGACGCGTTGCTGGGCTTCGCGCGCGACGAGGGCGAGCGCTTGCGCGGTGAGCTCGACGAGCTCACCCGCGCGGCGCTACACACCCACAGCGAGCGCACGCGACGACTGCTCGCGATGCTGTCGCTACGGCTGGGCTTCCAGGGCCCGACGATCTATCTCGACCCGCCGTCGATCGCACTCGAGGCCGGGCTCATCGCGATCGGTCTCATCGGCACCGCAGTGATGTACTTCGGCAACGTCGTGGCCGGTATGGTGATGACGGTGGCGGGCCCGCTCGCGACGGTCGCGCTGCGCGAGCGCTCGCTCCGTGAGGCCCGCTCGCGCGTGCGTGAGGAGCTGCCCGGTGCGCTGGAGCGCGCGACCGAAGCCATGCGCGACGCAGTGGTGCGTGCGGTCGACGGCCACGTGACCGCGCTCGACGAGCACCTCGTGCTCGCCAACCGAGCGATCGGCGAGCAACTGACCGCGGTGCTGCGTCGGGCCCAGACAGCGCTCACCGTCGACGACGCGCCCAGCACGACCGAGCTGGTCGCGGGCCGACGCGCCCGTGCGCGACACGAGCTGCAGGCACTCGAGCTCGAGCTCGCGTCGCTGCGTGATCGTCTGCAGACGATCGACGTCAGCGACGCCGAGCCGATTGCGGCCGTGGCCGCCGACGGCGAGTGACGCCGCCGCCCCGCTGGCGGTAGACTGCTCGCCGACATGGCTCAAGAACCGCCGCAGGGGCGCAAGCGTACGGTCGGAGATGCGATCGGCGGCTTCGCCCGTCGCGTGGGTGAGCTGCTCGGCGAGGTCTCGGCGCAGGTCGTGCTCCCGGACGGTCTCAAGGAAGGGCTCGAGCGTGCGCGACTGCTGCGGCTGTCGGGCGCCCCCGACCAGGCGCTCGGCGTGCTGCGTGCGCTGCCCGATGCAGTCAGCAACCATGCGATGGCGCGCTTCTCCGCGGGGCTGTGCCACGTGCACGACGGCCTGCGCGGCGGCAAGCCGCTCAAGGCGTTGCTCGAGATCATCGACGCGCTCGGCGACGAGGAGCTCGGGCCCGCACCGCAGCAGCTGCTGCGCGCGGCCCATGCCGCATTCGAAGGTCGTCACGAGGCGGCGCTCGACGACCTGCGTCGCGCGACCCGGGACGCGGCGCGTGTGGTCGAAGGCGACGGCGGCGAGGCGCGTTTCCTCGCGCACGTGCTGGCCGCGGGCTCCCACTTCGCGCTCGGCCACGAGGATCGCACGCTGCGCGAGCTGCAGAAGGCGCGCGCGCACCTGCCCCCCGAAGCCGGCGCCCACCTGCGCGCGATGGTGCTGGTGCGGGGCGTCGAGCACCTGCTCGCCGCCGATCTGCTCGACGACGCCGAGCTGTGGGTTCGCGAGGCGCTCACACTCGACGAGCGCGATCGCGAGGCGACCTCGTTGCTCGCGCGCGTGCTCGCCAGCAAGGGCGATCGCGATGGCGCCGAGGCGGCGCTGCTCGGCTTCGACGAGGACGACCCCGCCTACGACCGCACGCGATTGTTCATCGCGTTGTGCACCGGCGGCGTCGACCCTCGGCCGATCGCGTTGCGCGTGCTGCAGCGCGATCCCGAGGATCCCGCGCTGCGACGGCTGTGGGCGCTGGCCGAGCTACGCCACGCCGCCGACGACCCCGCGGTCGAGCTCGAGCCCACGATCGCCCGCGAGATCATCGCGTCGCTGGTGCGCGCGTGCGAGGGCGCTGCCAAGGCCGCCGCCGATCGTTACCTGCACGAGCTCGCCCATGCTGCGCTGCGGCTGGAGCTGTTCCCCGACGCGGTGCGATCGCTCGTCGAGACGCGGCTACGCAGCGATGCCGGCACCGCCCCCGAGGAGCTGCGGCTGATCCGCGCGCGCGTGCGACTGGCGGCCGGTGATGCCAGTGACGCCGCCGGTGATTTCGTGGCCGGCGTGCCGCCGCGCTTCCGCGGCGACGCAGAGCTGGGCGGTGCGTATGGGCCCGATCCGCAGAGCCCCGTGCGCAACGACGACACCCGCACGGCCCTGCGCGCGGCCGAGCGCTCGCTCGCCGTCGCCGAGCTGTGTCTCGCGCGCAACGAGGCACTCGCGGCTCAGGAGTTGCTCGTGCAAGCGCTGGTCGAGTGGCCTGCGCTGCCACGGGCACGCGCGCTGCTCGGCGAGCTCGTGCACCCCGAGCACGCCGCCCGACTCGAAGACCTGCTGACCTCGTCGACCTCGCTGCTCGCGGGGGTGCCGACGCGCGTGCTCGGCGTGTCGCTCGAGGGGGTGCAGACCGCGATGTCGATGGTGATCGCCGCGCGTGAACGCCTGGCGCGACCGCTGACGATCGCGATCATGGGCGAGTTCTCGGCCGGCAAGAGCACCTTCGTCAACGCGCTGCTCGGCGAGGCGGTCGCGCCGATGGGCGTACTGCCGACCACGACCACGATCAACGTCTTCCGCAGCGGGCCCTCCGGTGGCGGGCGCGTGCACTACCGCGACGGGCACATCGAGACGCTCGCGGCCGACGAGGTGCAGCCGTTCTTGCACGGGCTCGACTCGACCGCGGCAGCAGCGATCCGCCACGTCGAGATCGAGCGCACCGGCCTGCGCATGGGTGACACTGCGGTGGTCGACACGCCGGGCTTGAACGCGCTCGATCCGTTCCACGAACAAGTCGCGCGCGGCTTCATCGACGAGGCCGACGCGGTGGTGTGGCTGTTCTCCGCCACCCGCAGCGGCGCGGCGTCGGAGGTCGGCATGCTGGCAAGCCTGCGCGCGGGCGGGCGCCAGGTGCTCGGCGTGCTCAACAAGGTCGACACGCTCGAGGCCGACGAGCAGCGCGAGCTCGCCGACTATCTGCGCGCGCAGCTCGGCGAGGTGTTGGTCGAGGTCGTGCCGGTCCGTGCCCGCGAGGCGCTCGAGCACCGCACCGGAGATCGCAAGGGCGAAGATCCATTCGCCGCGGTGGAGCAGTCGCTCGAGCGCAACTTCATGCAGCGTGCGCGCGAGCTCAAGCGCGAGCTCACCACCCGTCGCCTGCGCGAGGCGCTGGCGCTGGCGCGCGGCTCGGTGTCCGACGCGATCGAAGCGCTGACCCAGCGCGGCGTCGGTGCCCATGGTGGCATGGGCGACGGCGTCGGCGCGGCGGTGTTGCTGCGCCGCTTCGCCGACGCACTCGGCGTGGGCGTGCTCGACGTCGACGACGCGCTCGTGCGCGAGGGGCTCTCGCTCGGGGTCCTGCGCACCGGCAAGGGCGTGGCCAAGCCACCGCTCGATCCGCAGGATGCCGGCTATCTCGGGGCATGCTTTCGCGACGCCACGCTGGCGGCACTGCGTCGAGCGCTGCTGGCTCTCGCGCAGCAGGACTCGGGGGCCAGCGAGGTCGTCGATCGCGAGCTGTCGTCGTGGGCGCAGGGTCAGCTCGAGGGCCTCGTGATCGCCGGCTTCGTCACGCGCACGATGCTCGAGCGAGGCGGTGCGATCGTCGACGGCGAGGCCGCGGCACGGGCGGCGTTCCGCGACGCGCTCTCGCCGATCGCCGCCGCGTGGTCGGCCCGCGCCGAGGGCTTGGTCCACGCGGTCGAGCGCGCCCGTGCACGCGCGCGTCGCTGGGGTCGCGCGGCGCCGCAGGCCGAGGCGCTGCGCCTGCGCGCGACCGTGCTGTCGTCGATCGACGCACTCGCCCACGCGGCCCACGAGGTCCAGGCGTGAGTACGCCGCGTCGAACCTTCGGCGTCGACGAGGCCGGTCGCGGCCCGATCCTCGGGCCGATGGCGATCGCCGTGGTCGCACTCGAGTCGCGACAGGCCGGCGCACTGTGCCGCGCCGGCGTGGTCGACAGCAAGCACTTCGGCGCCGGGCCGGATGCATGCGAGCTGCGAGCGCGCCTCGCCGAGCAGATCCGCAGCAAGGCGATTGCCTGCGAGGTCCGCCTGGTCGAGGTCGAAGAGATCGACCACTACACCTGGCGCGGCCAGCTCAATGCGCTCGAACGCCGGGTGGTCACCGAGCTGCTGCGCGAGCTCGCGGTGGCGCATGGTGATCGCATCGTGTGCGACGGAGCGACGTTGTTCTCACCGCTGCGCGCGCTGTTCCCTTGGCTCGAGGCCCGCGATCACGGCGAGTCGGTGCACACCGCGGTGGCAGCCGCATCGATCGTCGCGAAGGATGCCCGTGATCGCGCCTTCGCGAGCATCGCGGCGCGCTACCAGCCGGAGTTCGGACCGATCGCCGGCGGTGGCTACCTCAACGCGGCCACGCGCCGCTTCCTCGATGCGTACCATGCACGCCACGGCGGCCTGCCGCCCGAGGCGCGCAAGAGCTGGGGCAACAAGGACGCCGCGAACCTCTCGCTCGCGTGAGCGGCTCGATCACTCGAGCGCGTCGTCGACCTTGGCGTTCTTCGATGGCGGCTTGGGGGCCGGCTTGGCCTTGGCCTTGCTCGACGACGCGGGCGCCTTGGGGCGCTCGGTGTCGATGAAGCCGACGATCTCGCCGTCGAGATCCCGCGCGAGCTTGTAGGCCGCGTCCGCCGACTTTCGATCGCCGGCGACCGCGTCGCACAGACCCATGCCCGCGTGGGCGCGCGCCTGCACCCGTGCATCGGCGTCGCCGAGCGCGAGCGAGTACTCCGAGCGCGCCGACTCGCAGTCGCCACGATGCCGCGCACGATCACCGCGCGCGATGATGTCCCAACGCGGCGGATCGCCATCGGCGGGCTTGCCCTGGGCCTGGTCGACAGGCGCCTCCTGCTCGAGCGCGCCCTTCTTCCGCAGCTGCTCGTCGGCCGCCTCCGCGCCCTGCTCGCGCTGCGCCTCGGCCTTTGGTTCGAGCACGACGCTCGGTGTCGTCGCGGTGACCGGTGAGGGCGGCGAATCCGGCGACGCGCTGCCGGCCACGCCGGCGCGTGACGAAGGCATCGCATCCTTCGTCGCGTTCTTCGATCCAGCCGGGTCGGTGGCGTACCAGTTGGGCTCCGCTGCGGCGGGCGCTGGCGCGGCCGCGGGTTTCGCATCATCGGCGCGGCTCGGTGCTGGCGCAGAGGCGACCGACTCGGAGCGCCTGTCGCCCTGCACCATCACCAGCACGAGCGCGGCCGTGCCCGCGAGCGCGACGCCGGGAATCAGCGCGGCCTTGCGCAGCCGCGTCCAGAAGCTCGGTCGCTCGGGCGCGAGCGCGGGGGTCGGCGCGACCGCAGGGGCCTCGGCGGCCGCACGTGCCTGCGCGAGCACGCCGTCGAGCAGACCGCGGGGCACCTCGACCATCGGCAGCACCTCACGGCTGAGCGCGAGGATCGAGCGGTAGTCGTCGAGGCGGCGACGCACCATCGGCGCGGCGTCGTCGTGCGCGGGCGCGAACTCCAGCGACTCGAGCGAGTCTTCGATGCGATCGAGCTCGTGCGGTGCGAACTCGGCGGGGTCAGCCATGGACCAATCCCTCCTTGCGCATCGCGACCGCCTCTTCGGCGTAGTCGGACTCGAGATCCGCGAGATCAGTGCGCAGCTTCTCGAGCGCGTACCGCATGCGCGACTTGACGGTGTTCTCGGGCGCACCGACGGCCTCGCCGATTTCGCGGAACGACAGGCCCGAAACCTGTCGCATCAAGAACACTTCGCGTTGATCGTCGGGCAGCTCGTCGATCGCCCGTGCCAGCCGCTCGCGCAGCCGCGGCGCATCGGCACCCTCGTCGGTCGGCACCTGATCGGCCGGCATCGCCGCCAGCAGGGTCCGGCCCTCCTCCTGCGCACGCCCGCGCCGCGGCGCGTCGAGGGATTCGTGCTCGCGAAAGCGCGCCCGCCGACTCTCGTCGACCGAGAGGTTGCGCGCGATCGTGTAGACCCACGTCGTGAACTTCGCCGAGCGCTGGTAGCGATCCTTCGAACGGATCACGCGCACGAGCACTTCTTGCAACAGCTCCTCCGCACGCGCTTGGTTGTGCACGCTGCGGAGCAGATAGTTGAAGATGCCGCGGCTGTGGCGGGCGACGAGGATCTCGAACGCACCCGCGTCGCCCTGCCGGAAGGCATCCATCAGCAGCTCGTCGCTGCGGGCATCGAGTTCGTCGGCCATGTCGTCGGCGAGACCCCTGGCGTGCGAGTGAGTTCCGCGCGGCCAGAGGCCCTGGCGAGTGTGCGACGCCGCCGGCGGGGACGGCAACCGCGGTCGCGTGGGCACGGGCCCTTGGGTGCCGAGTTCCATCGAGGCAGGTGCGCCCCCTTCGGCGGGAGCGTGGGCCTGGGAACGCAACGGCACGATCCATCGATCTGTCCCCGCGCTCGCGAAGTGGGGCAGATCGAGGATGTGGCCTCGCGGGGGTGTGCCGGGTTCACGGGGCCGAGCGGCGTCGGGTTCCCCGTTTCGGTCCCGGCGGCCGATGCGCCTTCGCGATCGGGACGTGATCGTCGGCGCGCTGACGATCGTCAGCGTCCCGGACCCGGCCGTCAACGCGCTGACAGCTCGGGGGCGCCACGTCTCTGGCGATCGGAGGGATCCAGTTTGGATCTCCCGGCTCCCTTGCATGGCACGGCCGCTGCACTAAGGGGCTCCGCTCCCCATGGGGGCCCTGCAACGAACCAAAAGCCGCCTCGACGCGCGAGCGATGTCTCCCCCGGCCGCGCCCGCAACCAACGTCGAAGCCCAACCGCCACCCTCTTCTCTCGAGCCCCCGCCCTGTCGGGGGCTCGGTCGTTTAAGGGTTCGATGCGCGCGGCGCTAGCGGATGCGGCCACGCGGCCGCGGCTGATCGACTGGGCAGAAGACACCGCCGCGCCCGGCATGCACGAAGGCGACGAGCTCGGTGCCGCAGCGCGGGCACGGTCGACCGGCGCGACCATAGACCTGCAGCTCGTCTTGGTTGTGACCAGCCTCGCCGCTCACGTCGCGGAAGTCTCGCAGCGTGGTGCCGCCGTTGTCGATCGCACTGCGCATGACGTCGCGAAGCGCAATCGCGAGTCGTGACCACGCGGGCGTCGTGAGCCGCCGCGCAGCCACCAGCGGATGCACACCGGCGCGATGGCAGGCCTCGATCGCGTAGATGTTGCCGACGCCCGCGACCACGCTCTGATCGAGCAGCACCTCGCGAAGCGGCCGACGACTCGCGCGCACGCTGGCCTCGAGCACGGCACCATCGAAGCCGCGATCGAGTGGCTCGGGTCCGAGCTCGACCAGCGGCGCTTGCGACCACAGCTCGTCGAGCGGCGCGGCGCGCAGGGCCCCGAAGCGTCGCGGGTCGACCAACCGAACCTCGCGATCGTCGTCGAAGCGCACCACGAAGTGGGTGTGCCTGGCGTGCTCGAGTGCGCGCGTGGCGAGGCCGAAGCGGCCGCTCATGCCGAGGTGCACGAGCAGTCCGAGCGTGCCGTCGTCGCGCTCGAAGTGCCACACGATGTACTTGCCGCGGCGTTCGAGCTTGCCCGCGCGGGCACCCACGAGCGACTGCAGACCCTCGCGACCCGGCGCGGTGCCGATGCGCAACGGCGCCGACGAACGCCACACCTCGGTCACGCGTCCACGCAGGCGCGCAGCCACCAGGCCTCGACGCACCGACTCGACCTCCGGCAGCTCGGGCACGGCGTCACGACCCCTGCTCGGCGAGGTCGTCGTCGGACGCTGCGCCATCGTCTGCGCCTGCGTCGGACGAGCTCGGCGAGGGCGGGTCCTGCTCGCGCGCGCGCTGCAGCGCGGCGAACTGCGCGGGCGCGAGCTTCTCGGGGCGGATCGCCGGATGGATGCCGGTCCGCTCGCACCACCGCTGCGCCGCGGGTCGGCCCGCCAACGACGACAACGCGTTGGCGAGGGTCTTGCGCCGCTGCTGGAACGCCGCGCGCACGAGCGCACGGAAGCCCGACTCGCTCGCGACCTCACCGAGCGGCTGCTCGCGCGGTCGCAGGCGGATCACGGCGGAGTCGACCTTGGGCGGTGGCAAGAAGGCGCCCGGCGAGACCGCCGTGACCCACTCGAGCACGCGCACGCGCCCGAGCACCACCGAGAGCCCGCCGTAGGTGCGTGAGCCCGGCGGCGCCACGATCCGCTCGGCGACCTCGCGCTGCACCATCACGATCCAGTCACCGGTGGTCGCGTGGTGATCGAGCAGTGCGAACATCAGCGGGCCGGTGAGGTGGTACGGCAGGTTGCCGACGATGGTCGGTCGCGGGTGCTCGGCATCGGCGGCGCTGGCGTAGTCGAAGCGCACCGCGTCGGCCTCGAACAGTCGCAGTCGTTCGGCGCCGGCGAACTCGTGGCGCAGCACGGCGCACAGATCACGGTCGCGCTCGATCGCCCACACCTCGGCACCGGTCGCGAGCAGGCCGTGGGTGAGCGAGCCGACGCCGGCGCCGATCTCGATCACGCGCACGCCCGCGCGCGCGCCCGCGGCCGCGACGATCGCCGCGTGCACGTCGGGCGCGTGCAGGAAGTTCTGCCCCCAGCTCTTGCGCGCCCACAGACCGTGGCGGCGCAGCACTGCCCCTGGTGATTCGAAGCTCACGACAGCTGCTGCCTCGCGTCGTCGATGGCGAGGCTGGTGTGCACCTCGAGGCTGGGTGTGCAACCGGCCGCGATGCGGGCGGCCGCGGCGGCGGCGATCATCGCCGCATTGTCGCCGCAGTAGCGCACCGGCGGCACCACCAACGTGAAGCCATCGGCGGTGGCGGCCGCGGCGGCGGCTTCACGCAGGCCGCGGTTGGCTGCGACGCCGCCAACGATGTGCAGCCGCTGCAGGCCGCTGCGCTGCACGGCGCGGCGACACTTCTGCACCAACACCTCGACCACCGCGGCCTGGAACGACGCGCATAGATCGGCGAGCCCGGCGACGGAATCGGGCAGGCCGCGCTGCTCGATGTGCACGAGCACCGCGGTCTTCAAGCCCGAGAACGAGAACTCGAGGTTGTGCTTGTCGGCCATGCCGCGGGGGAACGCGATCGCGTTGGGATCGCCATCGGCGGCGAGCCGATCGATGATGGGCCCGCCGGGATAGCCGAGCCCGAGCAGCTTCGCGACCTTGTCATAGGCCTCGCCGGCGGCATCGTCACGCGTGGCGCCGAGCAGCTGGTAGCGACCCAGGCCCGCGACCGCGACCAGCTCGGTGTGGCCACCGCTCACCAACAGCGCGACGTGGGGCTGCAGCGGCGCGGGATCGCTGCGATCGTCCCGCAGGCACGCGGAGAAGAGATGACCCTCGAGGTGGTGCACGCCGAACAGCGGCAGGCCGGTGGCGAGCGCGAGCCCGCGGGCAAACTGCACACCGACCAGCAACGCACCGACCAGCCCGGGGCCCTCGGTGACCGCGACGGCATCGAGTGCGTCCAGCGGGCACTCGGCCCGCGCCAAGGCCTCGTCGACCACCGCCGACACGGCGCCCAGGTGATGACGACTCGCGAGCTCCGGCACCACGCCGCCGAAGCGGGCGTGGACGTCGATCTGCGTGCGCACGACGCTGCTGCGCACGGTGCGATCATCGACCACGGCGCATGCGGTCTCGTCGCACGAGCTCTCGATGGCGAGCACGCGCGGCACGATCAATCCGGGGGCGCCGGCGGCGTGGCGGCCTTGGCCTCGAGCCGACGCAGCTGCCGTCGCACGGTCTCGGCGTAGAGGCCGGTCGGCGCGAGCTCGAGGTACTCGCGGTATGCGGTCGCGGCGTCGTCGAAGCGCGCCCGCTCCTGCTCGATCACGCCGACGGCGAGGTGCGCCTCGGCGTAGCCAGGCTCCACCTCGGTGGCCTTGCGCGCGTCGGCGAGCGCCGCGTCGTACTGCTTGTCTTCGATGAAGAGGTTCGAGCGCAGCACCAACGCGCGCGCGTGATCGGGCTCGCGGCCGAGCACGCGATCGATGCGTTGCCGAGCCTCGCGGGCCCGACCGAAGCGATAGAGCCGCTCGGCCTCCGCGGTCTCGATCTGCGCATCGAAGGGCTCGCCGGGCTTGGGCTGCGCGCCGTCGGGCCGCGGTTGGGCCGGGTTCGTGAGCTCGGCGGGCACGGGCGCGGTGCCGGCCTGGATCGGTCGTTGTGTCTGCTGCGGCTGGGGCTCGGCGATCGCCGGCGCCCGGTTCTCCCGGATCACGCCGACCGTGAAGCCCGCCGCCGCGAACATGAGGATCAACGCGGCGATGAGTCGGTACGGCGCGGGGTCGGCCGCGATCGCAGGCGGCTCGTTGCTGGCGTCGGCACGACCATCGACGAGCGACTCCTCGGCGGGCCGCGTCATGCGAACCCCGACCGCGTCGGACTCGTCGCCGAGCGTGCCGGCGGCCGGGCTCGGGCGCGGCACCGGGATCGCGTGCTCGTCGTCGTCGGTGACCGGCCGCGGCATCGCGCCGGCTCCGTGATCGAGCTCGAGCGTCTGCGGCTCGTCGACCACCGGCGCATCGAGGCCGAGCTCGGCGTTGATGCGGCTCTCGAGGCCCTGTTCCACGCCGAACCGCGGCAGCCGCGAGGGCTCCGGGTCCGGATCGTCGTTCATGTCGAACACGCCGCTGGCGGCCGCGCGCGGGGCCCCCACCGGCGGGCTCACCTGCCCGGGCGTCGGCGCGATGGTCTCGCGGGGCGAGGTCGAGCTGGGCTCGAGCGCCGTGACCCGTGAGGGCGGCGGCACCGTGGGATCGATCTCGTCGCTCGCCTCGCCGAAGTCGTCGAAGGTCTCGTCGAGCGCGAGGTTCTGACTCGCTGCCCGCAGCGCCGACGCGCTGAGCCCTCGACCCGGCGGCAAGGTGCCACCATGGTGGACCGGCGGCTCTGGATCGAGCTCGGCGACCGGCACCGTCATGTGGGCCGGCGGGACGAACGTGCCGATCGCCGGCGTGTCGTCTGGCGTGGGGATCAGGCGCGTCGCGGAGACGCGGCCCGACTGGTCGTCGACCACCTCGGCCATCGAGGTGATCTCGTCGTCGGACTCCTCGTCGAAGACGTCGGGCGAGCCGCGCTCGATCTCGTCGAGCTTGTCGCGCAGCGCGGTCATCACGTCGGTGCCCGCGGTGGTCGCGGGGCCCGACGGCAGCGGGCCCGGCAGCGGCGAGCCGTCAGGGATGCCGGGCACGATCGCGTCGTCGAGTTCGTCGTCGGTGGCACCGAGCGCAGGAAACGGCGCGGGGTAGCTCGGCGGCGGCGGCACGTCGACGTCGGCGAACGAGACCTCGGGGTCCTCGCGGACGGTCGCGGCGGTCGGGCTCACGCGGGTCGGCGCGTGGGAGTCCCACGCCTCGAGCGCGATCGCCCCGGTGTCCTCGGAGGGCGTGCGCTCGAGCGGCCCGTGGGAGAGCGTCAGCAGACCTTCGAAGTACGCGGTCGAGATGGCGGTGAGGACATCGAGATCGTCCTGACCGCTGTCGTCGACGACGTCGAGGATGCTGCGTCGACCATCGAAGCGCCGGATCGCCGCCAGCTGCTCGGGCGGAAGATCTTCGCGGCGATCTTCGAGCGCGGCGAGGTTGATCGCCAGCACCGAGCCGAGCGGCGGCAGCTGTTCCATCAGCCGGCCCCACTCGTCGACGCGGCGCATGCCCTCCATCAGCAGCATCTGCGTGCTGGCGTCGATCGCCGAGCTGCGGTTGATGGTCTTGAACTCGACCTCGAACTCGCCGTCGCCCAGGCCCAAAAGGCGATAGACCGCCGACTCCCCCTGTAGACGGCCCATCTCGGCATCGATCACGGCGCCGTCGCGGAACCACACCGTCGCCGCACCGAACTCGGTGCCGAAGTGGATCATGCCGCTCTTGCGGCTGATCTCGATGGTCTGCAGCAGATCGACCACGGCCATGTCGGCCAGGCGACCGCTGAACTTGGTGCGAGTGTCCTTGCGCTCGAGCTTCTCGTGCTGCTTGCGCTGCAGCAGCATGGAGACCCGCGTGGTGATCTCTTTGACGTAGATCGGCTTCGTCAGGTAGTCGTCGACGCCGAGCTCGAGACCGCGAACCTTCTGCTCGATCGATTTGTCGCTGGTCAGGAAGATGAAGGGGATCGCCCGCCAGCGTGCGTTCGCCTTGAGCTGCGTGCAGAAGGCGAAGCCATCCTTCGAAGGCAGCGCGGTATCCGAGATGATGAGGTCGGGCTCCGCGTGGGCCACGAACTCGAGCGCCTCTTCGGCCGACTCCGCGGCCGTGATGCTGAACCCGGCCTTGCGCAGGCTGACCTCGAGGACCCGCCGATTGCGGACGTCGCTGTCGACGATCAGGAGGTTCTGACGGGCCATGGGGGCGAAAGGCGCTGCGAGGCGCCGTGCACTCGGCGAGCAGACGCCGCGAAGACGGCCGATCGATCTACGAAGGGGATCGGGGGACCCTGCCGCGAGACGATATCAATCTGCGATGGCGGGCGGCAAGGATGCGCCGCGCGGCGCCACCGCGAAGGACGGCGTGGGTCACCCCACTGTCCTGCGCCGCACTCGGACGCCGCGCGTCCGAGAGGCCAGTCGATGGGTTTTCGACTATCGTTCTGGTCCCCGTGACCGGCACAGAGCTCGATCCGCGTCGTGAACCCTGGCGGACGCGCGTGCGTGCGGCCTGGCTGACCGCCTCCATCGGTGTGATCTGCGTGCTCGCGTTCGTGGGCACCGTGGCGGGGTGCGCGTGGACCAGCACGAGCCCGGGCCGGACCGCGATCGAGTCGCTCTACGGGCTCTCGAGCTGTCGCGCGACGATGGAGGCCGCCGGGGCGCTCGCGGTCGGTCGGGTCTGGGTCGACGGCGAGTGGTGGCGCATCGCCACCACCGGCTTCCTCCACGGCAGCTGGCTCCACTTGATACTGAACGTTTGGAGCCTATGGTCGGTGGGCGAGTGGGCCGAGCGCACGTGGGGTGCCGCGCGCACGGGGGCCCTCTTCGCCGCGGGCTGCCTCGGCGGCGCCTTGGGGTCGCTGGCGTGGGCCGAGGCCCCGGTGGTGGTCGGTGCCTCCGCCGGCATCCTCGGTTTGGCGGGTGCACTGCTCGTGGCGCGGCTCTTCGGCGACCCCGCGACGCGGGAGAAGCTCGCCGCCGTCTCCCCCATCGGACTCGGGGTCACGCTCGCCGTGCTGTTCGCGATCGGAGCGATCGTACCCGTCATCGCCCAGGCGGGGCACGTCGGAGGTCTCATCGCGGGGGCCTGTGCTGCGTGGGCCGGGATGCAACGCGGCTTCCTGCGCGGCGCCTCGGCGCTGGTCTTCGCGGTGGCCACCAACGAGGTCGTGCACATCGCAGCGCGGCCCGATGCCCGGGCGCACTACCACGAGTTCGTCGGTTTTCGCTGGATCGACCTCGACAATCAGGCCGAGGCGCTCCCCCACCTCGAGCGCGCCCTCGAGCTCGCACCCGGGGACCCGGCGGTGAGCAACGCCGTCGCCTACGGGCTCGCGCTCGCGGGGCAGGACCTCGACCGCGCGGACGTCCTCGTCGACGCTGCGCTCGCCGACGAGCCGGACAACGTGAACTACCTCGACACGAAGGGCTGGATCGCCTGCCGACGCGGCGATGCGGCGGCCGGACTCGCCTTGTTGGAGCGCGCCCGCGATGGCGCCGAGATTCCGGTGCAGGAGATCGAAGACCACCTCGTCGACTGCCCCGCCGCCGGGCCTTCGACGCCCTGACGGTTGGGGCGCTGGGCGGCGCGAACCTTCTGCCCGCCCGCGCCCCCCGTCGTCGGGGCGAACGCGGCGTGGCCTTGCGCGGAGGATGTTCCACGTGGAACACGGGTCGGTGGCGCGGAGCCTCTGACGCGGCCGGGCCTTCGGGGGATGGACCGGCGCCCTGGCCGGGCCTCGGCGCCGCCGGGCTCTGGCGCCGCCGGACTTCCCGGGCGCGGCTGCACGGGAGAGACCCGCGGGGCGAGCTCCACGGAGACCCGAGGGGCGGCTCCGCGGCTCCGCGGAGACCTCAGGGGCGGCTCCGCGGAGACCTGAGGGGCGGCTCCGCGGAGACCCGAGGGGGCGGCTCCGCGGAGAACCGAGGGGCGGCTCCGCGGAGAGCCAGGAGACCCACCCCCTCCCGCCGGGGTGGGCTCGGCTCCGCAAGCACGGGGTGCGGTGAGCCATCTCCAGGCGTACGAGTGTCCGGCAGGCGACCCGTGGGCCGGCCTCCGGGGAGACGCAGCCTCCAGACGCGAGAAGCCGTGACCGAGACCCGGCGCCGCGAACCCTCGCCGCTGCCGTGGGGGCGGCCCGCGACCGCCGACGGTCCGTCGCCGGCCCTGCCGCCAGCCCACGCCGCTCAGCGTCGGCGCGGTCGAACGCCAGAGCACGGACTCCGGCGGCAGCAGACCGGCGCTCCGGCCGGGCGCCGAGGTCGTTTGGTCCGTCCCCCGGCTCCCGAGCTCACCTCACCGCGTTTTCCAGACCCACGTGTTCCACGTGGAACCTCGCCGTCAGCGCCGAGAATTCGCGCGAACGGCGACAATCTGCGACTCGCCCCACGTGACGGTGGCCAGAATCTCGCGTTTCGCGCCGAGGCCCGCGCCGGCATGGAGGTGCGCGAGTAGCACTCCACGATCCATCACCAGGTTGTCCCCAACCTCGAGCCACCGATCCGGGGCAAAGACCGCACGGGAACTCGCCACCGAAAAGCCGCTCTCATCCGCATATTCATGGCGTTCGGCGAGCTTTTTACGCCACGTGGGATCGTCGGTCCTGGCCCGCACGACCCCACCTTTGTCGACAGTCGACGCCAGTGCGAGCTCGAGGAAGCTCGCGCGCTTTTGCCGCGGTTCGACCATCGTCACCGTGCACGGCGAGGCGGCCGCAACGATCAGCGCTGGGAAGCCGCCGCCCGACCCGACGTCCAGCCAGGCCGTCGTCGGTCCCACGATCCCGGCCCGCATCGCGCACGCGATGGTCGCGATGCCGTCTCCGAAGTGCGGCAGCAGGGCGGCCTCGTCGTGGGCACCCACGAGGTTCATCGCCCGACCGTAGCGCAGCCACAGATCGCGTAGCGTCAGCAGCCGCGCGAGCGCAGCGTCGTCGAGCGGGACCGCGAGTTCCTCGCCGATGCTCTGCAGCTGTTCGCGCACGACCCCCACGATCATGCCACGTCCTTCGACGCTGCAGTATCCTGCGCCCGCGCCGATGACCATCGAAGCACGCACCGCCGCGCGTCTCGCCGAGCTCGCTGCGGCGGGCCTGGCCCGTCGCGCGCCGGCGATCAGCGAGCGCAGCGGCATGCGCTACCGACTCGACGGCCGCGAGGTCGTGGGCCTGTGCAGCAACGACTACCTCGGGCTCGCCGACGCCCTGGGCCCGGCGCCCGCGTCGGTGAGCGCCGGCGCCGGCGGCTCCCGCCTGATCTGCGGCGACCTGCCGGTCCACCGCGAGGTCGAGCGCACGCTCGCAGCGATGTGCGGCTCCGAAGACGCGGTGCTGTTCTCGAGCGGCTTTGCGTGCAACGTCGGCGTGCTGCCGGCGGTGATCGACGTCGACGACACGGTGGTGAGCGACGCGCTCAACCACGCCTCCCTCATCGACGGTCTTCGTCTTTCCCACGCCCGCATCGACGTGATCCCCCACGCCGGCACACCCGCGTCGACGCCCTACCCTGCGCCGCCGTCGGTGTCGTGGTGGGTGAGCGAATCGATCTTCTCGATGGACGGCGACCGCATCGATCTCGCGGCCCTGCGTGCGCATCACGGCCGCGGCGGCGCCAGCTACGTCGACGAAGCCCACGCCTTCGGCCTGTTCGACGGTGGTCGCGGCCTGCTCGCCAGCCACGACGAGTCCGCAACCCTGACCATCGGCACGTTGAGCAAGGCGGCCGGCGTCGCAGGGGCCTTCGTCGCCTGCTCCGCGACCGTCTGCCGATGGCTGCGTTCGCGCGCGCGCAGCTTCGTCTTCTCGACCGGTCCGAGCCCCACATCGACCGCGCAGATCGGCCTCGCCCTCGACGTGCTGCGCAGTCGCGAGGGCGATGTCCGCCGTGCTCGTCTGTGGTCGAACGCGCAGCGCCTCGCGAACCTGCTCGGCGAGGACGATCCGCCCTCGCCGATCTTCCCACTGCTCATCGGCGACAACGCGGTCACGCTGGATCTCGCAACCGCGCTGCTCGACCTCGGCTGGCACGTGCAGCCGATCCGACCACCGACCGTTCCCCATGGCACCGCACGCCTTCGCATCACCGTGAGCGCGGCCCACGAGCCCGCGATGATCGACGCCTTCGTCGACGACCTGCGACGGGCGCTCGATCGTCTGCAGCTCCCGCTTCGTCTCGATCGCGGCGCGGCGCCATGACACGCCGCGTCGCATGCGTCGGCACCGACACCGGCGTGGGCAAGACCGAGGTCGTCTGTCGTCTGCTGCGACAGGCTCGTGCGCGCGGCGTATCGATGCTGCCGTTCAAGCCGGTGCAGAGCGGTGACGACGACCCCGGCGCCTCCGATGCGGAGCGCCTGTGTGCCGCCGCCGGTCGCAGCCGCGAGGATGCCGAGTGGATCGCACCGCTACGCTACGCGGCTCCGCTCGCGCCGGGCATCGCGGACGACCCGACGCCCTTCCTCCGGCCGGCCGTCCTCACCGACGGCTTGGCGGCACCGCTCGCCCGCGCGTGCGCAGCCCAGCGTGAGCTCCTGGCGCGCCATGATCCCGCGTGGCTGCTGGTCGAGCTCGCCGGCGGCTTGTGGGTGCCGATGCCCGGTGGCAGCTGGCAACCATCGTGGATCACCGCGCTCGCCGACGACGTGATCGTGATCGCGCGCGCGGGCCTGGGCACCATCAACCATTGTCTGCTCACCATCGATGCCCTGCACGCGCTCGGGCTCGAGCCGCGCGGCGTCATCCTCTGCGAGTGCGTCGCCCCCGATCCCTCGAACGAGCACAACGCGGCAGTCATCACCGCTGCCCGGGCCATACCCGTCGTCGGCACGCTGCACCACCGCCGCGACGACGACGATCTGCTCACACCCTTGCTGCGCGCACTCGCGTGAGCGTGAGCGTGCGCGTGCGCGCGCCTCACTTGCCGATGCAGAAGCGCTCGAAGATCCGCGCGAGCACGGCTTCGCCGACCGGCCCCAACGACGAGCGCCCAACGATTTCGTCGAGCCGCTGCTGCGCCGCGCGCAGGTGAAACGCCGCCAGCTCCGGCGCGCCACACGACGCATCGGCGAGCGCCAGCTCCTGCGCGGCCTCGCGGGCTCGATCGCGGTGTCGCTCGAGACCGATCCAAGCCGCGTCGGCGTCGCCGTCGAAGCAGGTCGCGAGTCGCGATCGCAACGCGTCGAGGTCCTCGCCGCGATCGCTCGCGACGCCGATCCACGCCGCCCGCCGACATCCGAGGTCACGCTTGCT
Source organism: Deltaproteobacteria bacterium (assembly GCA_016709225.1). Lineage (NCBI taxonomy): Bacteria > Pseudomonadati > Myxococcota > Myxococcia > Deltaproteobacteria bacterium. Next base: position 2,534,753 of record JADJEE010000012.1, read on the forward strand.
CTCGACCTGCAGCGTCGGGACCGCCAGCTCCGGCGACGCGACCGGTTCGGCGTCTGCGGCCTCGATCCACAGCACCACGTCGGCACCATCGAGCTGCGCGGCGGTTCGTTCGATGCCCGCGCGCTCGATCGCATCGACGGCCTCGTGCATGCCCGCGGTGTCGACCAACACGCAGCGATGCCGCCCCACGGTGAGCTCGGCCTCGACGTAGTCCCGTGTCGTGCCCGGCTGCGCCGAGACCAACGCCCGTGGATACCCGAGCAACGCGTTGAACAGCGTGCTCTTGCCGGCGTTCGGCGGGCCCGCCAACACGACCCGCGAACGCGAGCGCGCCCTCAGCCCTGCGGCATAGCGATCGAGCCAGGTCTGCACGCGCGCGCGCAGCCCACCCAGCTCGATACGCCAGCGCGACACGTCGACGTCGCCGATGTCCTCGGGAAAGTCGAGGTGCGCCTCGATCTCCGCGCGCAGCCCCTCCACCGCCTCGACCAACGCCTCCACCTCGCGGCCGAGCTCGCCGGCGACCAATCGCCGCGCCTGATCCACCGCCGCCTGTGTCTGCGCGCCGATGAGTGCTGCGATGCCCTCGGCCTGCTCGAGCGTGAGCCGCCCCGACTCGAATGCGCGTCGTGTGAACTCGCCGGGTCCCGCCGCCACTGCGCCGTGCTTCAGGCACGCGGCCACGACCTCCTCGACGTTCACCGCACCGGCGTGCACGTGGAACTCGACCACGTCCTCGCCGGTGAACGAGTGCGGGCCCAGCATGCCCACCACCAACGCCGGCTCTCGCGTGACGCCACCGAGCGCGAGGCGGCGCTGCACGAGCCGCCTGTCGTCACCGACCGATGCGCCCATCGACGCCGCGATCTCGAGCGCCCGCGGCCCCGACAGCCGCACGATCGCCACGCCGCCATCGGGCGTGCCGGTCGCGATGCCGACCAGGGTCGTCCGCGCAGCCACGACGCGACCGCGCCCGCCTACGCGCGCGCGTTCTTCTCGCCACGGTCGCGGAACACGACCACGTGACGTCGACGCCCCTCACCCTCGGACTCGGTGGCGAGGCCATCGATGTCGAGGATCGTCGTGTGCACCACGCGTCGCTCCATCGCGCTCATGGGCTCGAAGTGGTACGGCTCGCCGGTGTCGAGCACCTTGGCGGCGGCGTTCTGCGCCAGCTGACGCAAGGTCTTCTCGCGACGCGTGCGGTAGCCGGCGACGTCGAGGGTGATGCGCATGCGCTCGATGTCCTCGGCCTGGAGCACGCGCAGCGTCAGGTACTGCAGCGCGTCGAGGGTCGCGCCGTGGCGACCGATCAGCAGGCCGCCGTCCTCGGGCGTCGCGTTGAGGTCGCAGTGCAGACCCTCTTCCTCGATCTCGATGTCGACCTCGACCTCGACGCCGAGCAGGCCCAGCACGCTCTCGAGGAACGACCGAACGATCGGCACGGCCTTCGCGAAGCTCTCGCGATCGCCGACGCTCGCGGGCGCGGCCTGGGTCGTTGGGGTCTTGGTGCTGCTCGGTGTCGTCTCGGACATGCTCGCTTCTCCCGCCATCATCTCACTGGTGATGGCCACGCGCGAAGCAACCGGCGACAACCGGCGCCCACGCGCACGAAATCCCTGCTCGCCGTGGCTGTTGCGCCACCCTGGGCCGCGCACGCGCGCGGCGCTCGAGCCCTCATCGGCCGCCTCATGTCGAGGGGGCCGCCTGATCGTTGCCCCGCACGCCGACCTGCACCGCCGTCTGCACGATCGACAGCAGGATGTTGGCGAAGATGTACACCGCCAGACCCGATGGCAGGAACAACATGAACAGCGTGAACATCACCGGCATCATCCAGCGCATCAGCTTGGCCTGCGCGGGATCCATGGTGTTCGGCATCATGCGGTTCTGCACCACCATCAGCACGCCGAGCGCGAGCGGCAGGATGAAGTAGGGATCCTGCTTGGTGAGGTCGGGCAGCCAGAGGAAGGTCTGGTGCACCAGCTCGACCGCCGCCGACAGCATCGAATACAGCGCGAACCAGATCGGCAGCTGCACCAGCGTCGGCAGGCAGCCCGCCAGCGGGTTCACGCCGGAGCGGGCGAACAGCGCCTGCATCTCCTGGCCCTGCTTGACGCGGTCGTCCTCGTACTTCTTCTTGATCTTCGCGATCTCGGGCTGGATCTCGCGCATGCGCTTCATCGAGCTCATCTGCTTGAGCGTCAGCGGCAGCGTCGCCAGCTTCACGCAGACCGTGAGCAGCACGATCGCGATGCCCCAGCTGTGGGTGAGGTCGTAGAACCACCGCAGCATGCCCAGCAGCAGGCGCCCGAGTGCCTCGGACAGTCCGCCGAACAGACCCCAGTTGATCGACTCCTTGAGCTCGAGGTTCGACACCGAGACCGCATCGAAGGCCTGCAGCTGCTCGAGCTCCTTGGGGCCGATGAACAGGCCGAACTCGTGGGTCTGGCTCTCGCCCGCGTTGAGCGTGACGACCCCGGTCGACAGTCGGTTCTCGACGAAGCCGCCCTCACCCGCTCGGATCTCGCAGTCGCTCGCAGCTTGCGTCGGCACCACGAACAGCCCGAAGTACTTGTTGTCGACGCCGCCCCACTGCACCGGACCGGCGTAGCTGACCGGGCCGTCCTCGACGTCGCCTGCGTCCTCGTCCTCGAAGTCCTCGCTGGTCTGGCACAGACCGCGGCTGACGTCGTACTGGCTGTCGCTGCCGCCGACCCGCGTCGACACGTGCAGGCGATGGTCCTGCGCCGCGTTGCTGCGGTTGGTGACGGTCACGGTGAGCTTGGCTTGGTAGCCGCCGAGCTGCTCGAAGCGCTCGGTGACCTCGACGTCGCTGCCGCGGTAGCCGAACGTCACGAAGCTCGGGCCCTCCTCGCGGAGCTCGTAGCTGGCGTTCTTCGGGATCTTCACGTCGCTGGCCGCGTCGGCGAAGCTGACCTCGAGCGTCGGCGCGCCGCCGAGCTTGAGGCTGTCGGTCGCGGTCAGCTCGCCCTGGAACTGCTTCGAGAGCAGCTCGATCCCGCCGAGGATGCCGCCGCGCGCCGGTGAGCGGTTGCTCAGGCGCAGTGCGCTGACGTCGTTGCGGAGCTCGCGATCGACTGCGGCGATGTCGGTGCGCACCGGCTCGTCGTCCGCTTCGTCGACCGCCTTGGCGTCGGTCTTCGCGTCGGTCTTGCCCTCGGGCTTGGTGTCGGTCTTACCGTCGGCCTTGCCCTCGAGCGCCGCGATCTCCTCGGGCGTGCGCTCCGGCTTGGGGTTGAGCCAGTCGAACGCGACGAAGATGATCGCGCACAGCGCCAGGGCAATGAGCGCGCGTTGTTGGAAGCTCATGGGCGGATGCTTTCGGCGTCGGGCGTCGGAGCCCCGAGGCAGCGATGCGAAACGACCGGCGGCACCGGATCGAACCCACCGCGATGGAAGGGATGGCAGCGACCCAGTCGTCGCAGGGTCAGCCACGAACCGCGACCCAGGCCGTGCTGTTGCAGGGCCTCACAGGCGTAGTGCGAGCAGCTCGGCGTGAAGCGGCAGCGGGGCCCGAGCCACGGCGAGACCACGCCTTGGTACACCCGCAGCAACGCGATCGCGGCGCGCGTCAACCCGCGGTGGATCGCCGTCCACCAGCTCATGCGTGCGCTCCCCGAGGAGCCTGCAGCTGCGTGCACACGCGCTGCATGTCCTTGGCGATCGTGGCGTAGTCGGTCTCGGCTGCGTTGCGCTTGGCGACCCAGACCATGTCGATGCCCGGCGGCACCAGGGTGCGACAGCGACGGAACGCCTCGCGAACCCAGCGCTTGATGCGATTGCGGACCACGGCGACGCCGACCTTGCGCGTGACCGTGACACCCAGTCGGGGCGCGGACAAGTTCGCCGAGGTGGGGTTGCGCACGATGAACACCAAGAAGTGTCGCACGTGCTGGCGGTTGCCCTGACCCTGCACGCGCAAGAAGTCGGCGCGGCGCCGCAGGCGAAACGCACGCGCGAACCGCTGACCCCCCCGCACTTGCCGTGAACCGATGGCCGGGGCCTCGATCACGGGCGCACAGCTCACTTGTGGCCGGTCGTGACCGTGAGCCGCTTGCGGCCGCGACGACGACGTGCGGAGAGAACCTTGCGGCCGTTCTTCGTCGCCATGCGCGCGCGGAAACCATGCGTTCGCTTGCGGCGGGTGTTGTGCGGCTGATACGTGCGCTTCATGGCGGAGTCCTCGAACCAGGAATGGGGTCTTTGGGGTGGCGCTGCTCCGGGGGCGATCGAGAGAAGGTATCGCGCGGGCAGCTGCCGGCTGCTCCGCGGACGCCCGGGGGGCGACCGTCGTTCGGCGCAGCAGTCTGGGACCCCGAGGGGTCGATGGGGCGCGATCGATAGCAGCGCTCCCGGGGGGTGTCAAACACTCTCGGACCCCCTGCGCCAAGCGCCGCGCACCGGCGCCACGTCGGCCTCGAAACCCGCCGCGACGGCAGCAATTCCGGATCGGCGGGCGCGCCGGATTTGGCACGGGACCTCCGGCGGGTGAACTGCTGCTTTGCCGAGGGCCCGCGAACTGGCTTGGCAAGCCAACCCGAGCGCACGCGACGTCGCAAGTCGGCTTGCGATGTGGGCAGTACCGGGGTCACCCCCTCTGCACTTCGAATTGTGCCGTGATCTCGACCAGATCGAACCCGCTTCGAGAAGCCCGAGGACGACGTCGGCGCGGCTTTGCGCCGATCTTCGGATCGAAGATCAATGATCCTCGCGACTTCGAAATTTCCCGAACGACGAGGCTTGCAGCGTCACAACCAGGTGAGTATTAGGCAACCCCCTCGGGGCGGCGCGACGAAGAAGCGCCTCGAAACGTCGATCCCACGTACGCGACCAGCTGCGTTCGAACGACGTGGCATTTGCGTGCCCTGGTGCGCAAAAGGCCCTTCCCACGCCCCTTCTTCCCTCCGCGGCTGTGCCGGCAGCCGCCCCGGGATGCATGCCCATGAGGGTCTGTGGACAGCCCCCCCTCCTCCCCAGGAAATCCACTCTGATTCTCGCGACTTCAACTGGAATCCACGACGACCCGAGTCCTGTGGATCGGAGGCCCATGACGGACATCTGGACGGATGCCCTCGCCGGTCTGCGCCCTCGTCTGGGCACAGAGACGTATGAGCTGTGGCTGCGACCCCTCGTGATGGTCGCGGCGGCACAGGGTGTGCTGCGCCTGCGCGCGCCGAGCCTCTTCATGAAGGAGTGGTTCGAGAACCACTACCGCGACGCGGTGCTGCAGGAGATCTTCTCGCAGACCGAAGAGCGCTACGCGATCGAGGTCGACGTCTCCGAGGAGGCTGCACCAGCGCCGGTCTTCGAACCTGCGATCGTGCCCACACCCGCGACAACGACTGCTCCGTCGCGTCGTGCTGCGGCGCCGGTCGGACTCTCGGAGCGTTACCGCTTCGGCACCTTCATCAAGGGTGCGAGCAACGAGCTCGCGGCCTCGGCTGCGTGTGCGGTCGCCGAGGAGCCGGGCCGTCGCTTCAACCCGCTCTTCCTCTATGGCGGCGTGGGCCTGGGCAAGACCCACCTGCTGCACGCGGTCGGCCACGCGCTCTACGAGCAGCGACCCGACCGACGCATCGTCTACCTCTCGGCCGAGCGCTTCATGAACGAGTTCATCTCGGCGGTGCGCTTCAACGAGTGCGACCAGTTCCGCAAGCGCTACCGCGAGGACTGCGACGTGCTGCTGGTCGACGACATCCAGTTCATCGCCGGTCGCGATCGCACGATGGACGAGTTCTTCCACGTCTTCAACGCGCTGTACGAGGCCGGCAAGCAGATCATGGTCACGGCCGATCGCACGCCGTCGGACATGCAGGGCATGGAGGAGCGCATCACGTCGCGCCTCAACTGGGGCTTGGTCGCAGACATCAAGCCGCCCGATCTCGAGACCCGCGTCGCGATCCTCCGGCAGAAGGCCGAGGACGAGCGCATCGCGATCGCCGACGACGTCGCGGTCTACCTGGCCTCGCTGGTGCGCTCCAACGTGCGCGAGCTCGAGGGCGCACTGGTGCGCGTTTCGACCTTCGCGGCGCTGAAGGGCGTGCCCATCTCGCAGGAGTTCGTGCGCGAGGTGATCGGCGACAACGCGGTCCAGCGGCCGCCGCAGCAGCTCACCGTCGAGGCGATCCAGAAGGCGGTCGCGGGCTACTTCTCGCTGCGCATCACCGACCTCAAAGGTCAGCGTCGCCACAAGGGCGTCGCGCGGCCTCGCATGATCGCCATGTACCTCTCGCGCGAGCTCACCGGCTCGAGCTTCCCGGAGATCGGTCTGCGCTTCGGCGGCAAGGACCACTCCACCGTCATCAACGCGTGCCGTCGCATGGCCGAGATGCAGACCAGCGACCCGGAGCTACGCACCATCATCGAGAGCCTTCGTCAGCAGCTCGTCGGTCAGGGCTAGCACCTCATCGACCTTCGTCACCGACCACCCTCGGTGTGCGCTGGCTTCCCGCGGTTCGTCGCTCCGACGTGCCGCGTTTCGTCGTGTCCTTCGTGGCCTGTGGACGACGACTCGAACAACCCTGTGGATACGCTGGTGACCCGCCGATCGCGCGAAGCCATCCCCAGACCCGGCCCACTTGCCCACGATCCCGTCCCGCCGCCATCCCCTGGAAAACCGCAGTGATCTCGAAGCAATACGACATTTACCCACGTTTCCACACCCCGATCCCTACGACGATGTTTTAATTCTCTTTTTTAGATCACTCTCGGCCCTGCCACCGGAGCTTCCGTCATGGAGTTGGAGATCGATCAGGCACGCCTGCTCTCTGCGCTCGCGCTCGCGCAGACCGTTGCCGACAAGCGCAGCACCATGCCGGTGCTCGCCAACGTGCTGCTGCGTGCGACCAGCGATGGTCACCTCGTGTGCATCGCGACCGACATGATGATCGGTCTGACCGAGTCGATGCCCGCGACCGTGAAGTCGACCGGTAGCGTCACCGTCGGCGTGAAGCACCTGCATGGTGTCGTGCGCACGTTGCCGCCCGGCAGCGTGCGACTGCGTGGCCTCGACAATCACTGGGTGCAGCTCGTCGCGGGTCGCAGCGAGTTCAAGCTCATGGGCATGCCCGAGAGCGACTTCCCCGAGCTGCCCGAGGCCGGCAAGGGCAAGAAGGCGCTGACCTTCGTCGAGGTGCCCGCGCACGTGCTGTCGGACCTCATCGCCAAGACGCAGTTCTCGGTGTCGACCGACGAAGCGCGCGTGAACCTGAACGGCGTGCTGTTCGAGTGCGATGGTCAGAGCGCGACCATGGTCTCGACCGACGGTCACCGCCTGAGCCGCTACACCGCGCGCTTCCCCGGGCCCGCGCTCGACAAGGGCATCATCATCCCGCGCAAGGGCATGCTCGAGATCCGTCGCATGCTCGACCGCGTCCAGGGCGACGTCGGCCTCGCGGTCGGTGAGCAGCACCTGTTCGTGCGCGCCGAGGAGCTCGCGATGAGCGTCAAGCTCAACGCCGTGCAGTTCCCGCCCTACCGTGCAGTGATCCCCACCAGCCACCAGCGACGCGTCACCGTGCCGCGAGAGGAGCTGCTGGGCGCGTTGCGCCGCGCCGAGGTCATGGCGCCCGAGAAGACCGCGACGGTGCGGCTGTCGCTGACCAAGGGCAAGCTCGAGCTCACCGCCGACAACCCCGACCTCGGGGTCGCGCACCAGGAACTGTCGATCGACTACGACGGTGAGGCACTGGTGGCCGGCTTCAACGCGCGCTACCTGATCGAGATCCTCGAGGTCATCGACGGCACCGAGTGCGCGCTCGAGTTCCAGGGCGAGCTCGATCCCTGCGTCATCAAGCCGGTCGACGGGCCGGACCTGCTCGGCGTGGTCATGCCGATGCGCATCTGAGGGCGGGCTCACCCGCACGAGCACGGGCGTTGCCGCTGACGATCCGCGCACTCGAGCTGGCCGGCTTCCGCAACCTGGTGGAGGCCCGGCTCGAGTTCGCCGAGGGCTTCACGGTGTTGTGGGGCCACAACGGCGCCGGCAAGACCAACGTGCTCGAGGCGCTGTACCTGCTGGCGACGCTGCGGTCGTTTCGCACCAACGATCTGCGCTGGCTCATCCACAACGACGCGGCCGCGACCACGGTCTCGCTGCAGGCCTACGACGAGCGCGTCGCGCTACCGACCACGCTGGCGATCGGCCTGCAGCGCACCGGCTCTGGTGCCCGTCGCAGCGCCTACGCCGATGGCAAGCTCGTGCGCAGTGCGGTGGACTTCTACGGCCGACTGCGGGCCGTGCTCTTCACGCCCGACGATCTCTCGGTGCTGCGCGAGAGCCCCTCGCAGCGGCGACAGTTCCTCGATCGCATGTTGTTCGCCCGCGAGCGCGCGCACATCGGCGACATCCAGGACTACGAGCGCGTGGTGCGTTCGCGCAACCACGTGCTGCGCGACGAGAACCTCACCATCGGCGAGCGCGGCTCGATGCTCGAGACGTACGAGGCCCAGCTGGCCCAGCTCGGCGCGCGGGTGTGGACCCGCCGCGAGCGCCTGCTCGCCACGCTCGAGCCCGGTGCCCATGCCAGCTTCGCCGCAATCCACGGTCGCCACGGCAGCCACCCGCACACGTCGCAGTCGTCCGACGAGCCCGGCGCCGACGCCCAGCTCAGCGTGCGCTACGCTCCGCGGCTCGGGCTGGTGCCCGAGGACGAGCGCGTCGCAGCGCTGCTCGACCGGCTGCGCGAGCGACGGAGCCTCGACCGCGACCGTGGCACCACCTCGGTCGGCCCCCACCGCGACGACATCGAGGTCGAGCTCGACGGACGCCCGGTCGGCGCGTTCGCCTCGCAGGGCCAGACCCGCGCCATCGTGCTCGCGCTCAAGCTGGCCGAGCTCGCGCTCGCCCACGAGGACGGCGACCGCCCGCTGTTGCTGCTCGACGACGTCGGCAGCGAGCTCGATCCGCAGCGCACCGACGCGCTGTTCGAGCGGCTCTCCGAGGTCACCGGACAGTGCGTGATCACCACGACCTCGCCGGCCTTCGTGCGCGTGCCACCGCACCGCGAACACCGCTATGTCGCGGTCGAACGCGGCCAGCTGACGAGCACCGCCGCCGGGGCCTGAAAAAGCCCTGTTCAGGCGCGTCTATCCGGTCGAAATCACTACGGTTATCCGGCGTTTGTCCACTGGTGGTCGGGGGCGTCCCGTGCTAGTGTCCGCACGCCCTTCCTGCAGCCTCGTCGAGCAGGGGATGTCTCCCCCTCGAGTGGCCGCCGACACGGAGCGAGCGGGCCTCCAACGGCCCGCCGACGCACGCTCCGGACGGATTTTCGACCCTCCATGTCCAACGAGCAGTCCGCACAGAAAGCCGACGACTACGGCGCCGATTCGATCTCCGTCCTCGAGGGGTTGGAGGCGGTCCGCAAGCGACCCGGCATGTACATCGGCGACACCAGCGACGGCTCCGGGCTGCACAAGATGGTGTTCGAGGTCGTCGACAACTCGGTCGACGAGTCGCTCGCCGGTCACTGCAATCGCATCGAGGTGAACATCCACCTCGACAACTCGGTGTCGGTCGAAGACAACGGCCGCGGCATCCCGACCGGACCCAAGGAGGTCCACGGCGAGATGATGGACGCGGCGATCGTCATCATGACGGTCCTGCACGCCGGCGGAAAGTTCGACAACCGCAACTACAAGGTCTCTGGCGGTCTGCACGGCGTCGGCGTGTCGGTCGTCAACGCGCTGTCGGACTGGCTGAAGCTCGAGATCTGGCGCGAGGGCAAGGCCCACCGCGCGCGCTTCGAGCGTGGCGGCGTCGCCAACGACATCGAGGTCGTCGGCAGCAGCGACAAGCGGGGCACCCGCATCACGTTCCACCCCGACCCGCTCATCTTCGCGACCACCGAGATCGACTTCGAGATCCTCTCGCAGCGCTTCCGCGAGCTCAGCTTCCTCAACCCCGGCGTCACGATCATCCTCAAGGATCTCCGCGACGGCCGCGAGAAGACCTTCGACGGCCAGGGCGGCATCTCGTCGTTCGTGCAGCTGCTGTCGCAGAACAAGCAGTGCATCGGCGACCCGATCTTCTTCGAGGGCAAAGAGGCCTTCGAGCACGAGGGTCAGGCCGCCGAGCTCGGCGTGGCGGTCTCGCTGCAGTGGACCGACTCGTACCAGGAGCACATCCTGTGCTTCACCAACAACATCGCGAACAAGGACGGCGGTACCCACCTGACCGGCCTACGCGGTGCGTTGACGAAGGTCGTCAACAAGTACGCCGAAGAGAGCGGCATGCTGAAGCAGCACAAGCAGCCGCTGTCGGGCGAGGACGTCCGCGAGGGGCTGGTCGCCGTGCTCGCGGTGCAGCACCCCGACCCGAAGTTCAGCTCGCAGATCAAGGACAAGCTCGTCTCGGGCGAGGTCACGGCCCTGGTCTCTCAGTTCGTCACCGACCAGCTGGGCAAGTTCTTCGAGGAGCACCCCAAGAGCGCCAAGTTGACCATCGACAAGGCGATCCTCTCGGCGCGCGCGCGGGCAGCCGCTCGCAAGGCCCGCGAGACCATCACCCGCAAGGGCGTGCTCGACGGCCTCTCGCTGCCCGGCAAGCTCGCCGACTGTCAGGAGCGCGACCCCGAGAAGACCGAGCTCTTCATCGTCGAGGGCGACAGCGCAGGTGGCAGCGCCAAGCAAGGCCGCGACCGCACCATCCAGGCCATCTTGCCGCTACGCGGCAAGATCCTGAACGTCGAGAAGGCGCGACTCGACAAGATGCTGTCGAGCCAGGAGATCGTCACGCTCATCACCGCGCTCGGCACCGGCGTCGACGACACCTACGACCTCGCGAAGCTCCGCTACCACCGCGTCGTCATCATGACCGACGCCGACGTCGACGGCTCGCACATCCGCACGCTGCTGCTGACGTTCTTCTATCGCCACTTCCCCGAGATCATCGAGCGCGGCTACCTCTACGTGGCCCAGCCGCCGCTCTACAAGGTCCGCGCCGGCAAGAAGGACGTCTACATCAAGAACGAGAGCGCGCTCGACCGCTACGTCATCGAGAACGCGATCGAGAACCTCGAGATGTCGATCGGCGGTCACGACCTCAGCCGCGAGGTGCTCGCCGAGCTGGCCCGTCGTGCGCTGCAGTACCGCGACATCGTCCGCGGGCTCTCGCGCGACCACCGTCCGGCGATCATCGAGGCCCTGCTCGACCTCGTCGGCAAGAACGGCCTCGAGCCCACGCGCAGCGCCTTCCAAGACGCCGCCGCGCTGGGTGAGCTCGCCGTCACGCTGGTCGCCGCTGCGCAGCAGCAGCTCACGTTGGCCGGCCCCGCCGCGGGCGGCCAGGGCATGGCCCAGCTCGGGCACGAGATCACCGGCGACCCCAGCGACACCGCGCTGTCGGTGATCCGTCTGCGGGTCGTGCAGGACGGCGTCACGCAGTTCGAGCACGTCGATCGCGATCTGCTCGACTCGCCGGAGCTCGGCGAGCTGCTGGCGGTGCGCACGTACATCGCCGGCCTCGGCAGCGGCAACATGGTGCTGCGCCGGCCCGGCCAGGCCGACGTCGAGACCGCCCGCCTGAGCGACCTCATCGACCAGATGAACACCGTCGGTCGCGCGGGCCTGGCCATCCAGCGCTACAAGGGTCTCGGCGAGATGAATCCCGAGCAGCTGTGGGAGACCACGATGGATCCCACGCGCCGCGCCCTGCTGCAGGTCCGCGTCGGCGACAACCTCGAGGCCGATCAGCTCTTCAGTGTGTTGATGGGCGACGACGTCGAGCCGCGCCGCGACTTCATCACCGCCAACGCGCTCAACACCCGCAACCTCGACGTGTAGGCGGTGGTTTTGGTCGCGCCTGCTGGGCGCTCTTCCTGGCGCAGTTGGTCTTGCTCGCTGTCCGTCGTGGCGAAGCCACGACGGGCTCGAGGGGCGCTGCGCGCTCGGGTGACTGCGTTGCCGTGGCGAAGCCACGACGGGCTCGAGGGGCGCTGCACGCTCGGGTGACTGCGTTGCCGTGGCGAAGCCACGACGGGCTCGAGGGGCGGCTCGATGCTCAGAGCTCGGCGGTCTTGGGCAGCTCGGCGTCCCACGCCAGCTTGGTGCCGCATCGCAGCATCGACGCGCCGTAGTAGGGATTGGCGACCTTGCCCTCGGCCTGCACCCACAGCGCGCCTTTGTCATCGAATGCCATCGGGCAGTGCACCATCACGTAGCCGCTCTGCAAGGAGGCGTCGGCGCGCATGGTCTCGATGATCGCGTCGCTGGCGTTCTTGAAGGCGCGGCGCGTGGTCTCGATGTCGCCGCCGCCGAGCGCCTTGCTGGCGGTGACGAGCCGATCGATGCCGGGCTTGCCCGCTTCTTTGCCGGCCTCCTGCTCGAGGCTCTTGGCCAGCCCCGCGACCGGCTCGAGCTTGTCGTCGGCGAGCGCAGTGGCGATCGCGACGTAGGTCGGCACGACGCCGGTGGGCGTGGTCTGGGCTGCGCCGCCGGCGGAGCACGCACCGACGGCGACGACGAAGGCGAAGCAGAGCGACCGCATGGCGTCCGCAGGCATATCACGGGGCCGCACGCCTGGCCGGAACGCGGACGTCGGGCGTCCGTGGCGCCGCCTGGGTCGTGGTGGGCGCGCTCAAGCGAACGGCGATCGAGGCCGATGCAGCGGCGGTGGAGGACACGCCCGCGGAGCCGCTGCAGTACCTCAGGGTCACCATCGCCAACGACGACGACGACGTGTCGATGACGATCTACGAGCTCGACGCGCGCGGCTGGGTCTACCGGCAGGTGCAGATGCGCAGCGAGGGCAACAAGTTCGCCCCCGAGGATGTGCTCATGTGCCGTCCGGTGAATCTACCGGCGATGCGCGGTCACCCGTGCACCGAAGCGATGACGTCCGAGGACTTCGAGCTGCTGTGGAGCGAGCTCGCGTCCGAGCGTCCGTTCATGGCGCGGCTTCCCGACGCTCGCATGGCCTGGGAGGGGACGCTCGATGACGGCCACGGGCGCCTGCGGGTGCGCTGGCAGCCGTTCGCGGAGCCGGCGCTCGGGTGGACCGAGATCCCCGGCTTCCTCGAGCTGTTCGTGCACGGCGACGGCCGCGACGCACGGCGAGCCTGTGCGCAGCTGTTCCTCGATCGACCGATCGCGTGGCGTGCCCTCGCCGGAAACACGCTCGCGAACCCGCGGTGTCTACCGACCGCCGCGTAGCGACGGCACGGGACACCCGCGGTCGTGCGTGCTCACGAGAACAGTGCGTCGAGCTCGTCGGCGACCGCGTTCTCGTTCTCGCCCTTGGCGAGCGCGAGCTCCTGCACGAGCAGCTGACGCGCCGTCTCGAGCATCTCTCGCTCGCCCGACGACAGCTGCTTGTCACCGCGCAGCAGGCACAGATCGCGCAGCACGCTCGCGATCTCCACCAGTGAGCCGGTGTTGATCTTCTCGGTGTACTCGCGATGGCGACGATTCCACGTGGCGGTGGAGATCTTGCCGCCACGACGACGAAGCACGTCGTACACGGCGTCGACTTCACGCTGGCTCACGAGCCGCCGCAGGCCAACGGCCGCAGCGTTGTGCTTCGGCACCATGACCTTCATGTTGTTGTCGAGCACACGCAGCACGTAGAACTCCATCGTCGCCCCAGAGATCTGGAGGTTCTGGAGTCCCGTCACTTCGGCAACACCGTGGCCGGGATAGACCGTCTTGTCGCCTACGACGAACGTGTCAGGCATGGGTCAGCTCCTCGTGGCGCCTTCGTGTAGCTTGGCGTCTGAATCGCGCCTTGGACGTCGGGAGGTTCGCTCATGGTCGGGGGACCGATGAGCACCGACGTCTTCGGGAGGGACACTCGCGTCAGACGACAGGCAACTTAGGCCGCGTATGTATAGCCGGCGTGGTCTCCGGCGTCAACGGTCCTGAAACACCGTTCCGCGAGAAATTACGCAAACCGTGAGGATCGCTGGAGAGACGGCGGTCGCGCCACCTGCCGCGGCGGCGAAATTCCAGTGTCGGCGTGCGTTGTCCGGCGTTCGTCGTCGGCCACGCGAGCGGTTGGCGTCGAGCGATCTTCGTCGCGCAGGCGATCACGCAGCGGTCGTGTGTTCCCTGCGTAGAGGCCACCCAAGGGCACTTGCCGCACGATCGCGCGGCGCGATTCGAGCCGCGAGTGGTGCGTCTGCGCAGGTGGGGCATCTGCGTGCAGGCGCCAGATGTACAGGGCGAGACGAACGCCGCGCGCGGTCCAGTCCGTCGTCGTCGAGGTGCTGCCGCGTACGCGAAGTTGCTGCGAAGTCGGGCATCGGGAATCATCGCCGCGCACATGAGCGCCGAACCGCCGCACGCCAGCAAGTCGCACGTCACCTCGCGCGCCGTCGGGCAGCGCACGGCGGCGATGGCGAGGCGTGGGTTCGCCACGGGAGCGCTCGCGTTGGTGTTGCTCGTCGGTGCGTGCGCGAACAATCCCGAGCGACTCCCGGAGCTCGACCGTCGCTTCTACTACAACCTCGACGCGTCCTCCGATCGCGAGGCCTTCCTGCGTCTGCGCGACGAGGATCGTCAGGGCTTCCTCGAACAGCGCGGGCTCTGGCAGAAGTGGGCAGCACTGCCCGAGGACCAGCGTGCACGCGCCGCGCAGGGTGAGATCGAGGTCGGCTTCGCCGAGTTTGCGGTGTTCATGGCGTGGGGTCCGCCCGCCGACACCCAGACGCGTGATCCCGACGGTCGCAAGATCAAGCTGCACACCTTCATCCGGTGCACGAGCGGTCCGAAGGTCGGACGACATGTGCGCAGCAACCTCGATTGCGATGGCACCTCGAGCGAGGTGCAGGTGACGATCGAGGGCGGCCGCGTGGTCGAGATCAACTACCCCAACTGAGGCAGGGCGACCGACGCTGCCGGCCGAGCGAGGGGCCGAGCGAGCGGCCGAGCGCGCGCGCAGCCAGGCCGCGCGCGTGCATCGTTGGTGCTCAGCCGAGGAACTCGAGGATCGTCGCGACCGGTACCCCCGAGCCGCCGGCCGTCGTGACGCCGTAGGGCTTGCTCGCCATCGCGGGCCCAGCGATGTCGCAGTGCAACCACCGGCAGCCCTCGGTGAACTCCGAGAGGAACAGCCCTGCGGTGATGGCTCCGCCATAGCGCTCGCCGGTGTTCTTCATGTCGGCGATCTTGCTCTTGAGCTGCTCCTTCAGGTCGTCGGGCAGCGGCAGGCGCCACATCGCCTCACCGACGCGACCCGCGGCGGCAATCCAATCGTCAGCCAGGCGATCGTCCTTCGACATCACGCCGGCGATCTTCGGGCCGAGCGCGACCATGCACGCACCGGTGAGCGTGGCGAAGTCGAGCATCATCGTGGGCTCGAGCTTCGAGGCGTAGACCATCGCGTCGGCCAGCGTCAGACGGCCCTCGGCGTCGGTGTTGTTGATCTCGACGGTGCGACCGTTGGAGGCGGTCAGGATGTCGCCGAGGCGATAGGCGTGGCCGCTGACCATGTTCTCGGTCGCGGCCACGATGCTGTGCACCTCCCACGGTACGCCGAGTCGGACCGCGCCCTCGAAGGCCGCGATCACGGCGGCCGCACCGGCCATGTCCATCTTCATGTCGAGCATGCCGTCGGTGGGCTTGATCGAGTAGCCACCCGAGTCGAACGTCACGCCCTTGCCGATGAGGCACACGCGGCCCTTGCTGGCGCCCTTGGGCTTGTAGCTGAGGTGGATGAACTTCGGCGGCTCGTCGCTGCCCTGCGCGACCCCGAGGAAGCAGCCCATCTGCCGTGCCGCACATGCATCGCGATCGAGCACCGTCAGCTGCACGTCGTGGTCGCCTTGCAGCGACGCGACGATCTCTTTGGCGGTCTCGGCGAGGTGTGTCGGTGTGACCAGGCCGGCGGGGCCGTTGACGAGGTCACGCGCCCGCGCAATCGAGCTCGCGATGATCTGTCCACGGCCCGAGCCCTCCGCGGGCGCGGTCGAGTCCGCGACCACCACGACCTCGCGCACGCTCCGACGGCTGCGCTTGTCCTCGGCCACGAAGCGCTCGTAGGCGTAGCCACCCAGCTCGCAGCCCTGCGCGAAGAGGTTGCCCGAGCGCACCGCTGCGGTCGCGTCGCCCCATGCGCCGATGCCCGCGAAGCTGCGCAGATCCACGGCCAGTCGCGACACCCCGGCGGCGTGTCCGAGCCGCACGAGGTCGTGGCCGAGGGTGCGCATCGCTGCCGGGTCGGCGAGGTCGCCCACGCCGACCAGCACGACGCGCTCGAGCACATCGCCGACCGTGCGCGTGAACGAGAACGTGTCGCCCGGCTTGCCGCCGAAGCGGGCCGCCGTGAACGCTTCGCGCACGGGCTTGCCGAAGGCGCCGTCGAAGGCGTCGGGGTTGGGCACGTCGCGCACGACGACGGCGAGCAGCTGATCACCGACCGCGGCCGGGGCTTCGGAGGTCCAGGAGAGCGTGAGCATGGCGTCCAGTGGTGCGGAAAAGACGCAGCGCCGCAGGCACTGCGAGCCGGACTATCGCACGGACGATGCCTCACCCCGCGACTGCAATTTGGCTTGCAATTTCCACGGGTTGCGCGCCCCTCGCGCTGCCGAAAAGGTCCCACCAACACTTACCTTTTCATACCCATCACGATCGTTCACCTACACAAAAGGATCGCTCACCTTCACGTAATTAGGCGACAAAGATAATAATTGTTATTGACATGCGCCAAACCCGACCGTATGGTCCTCCTACCGTTGCCCCTTGAAGGAGGGTCCAAAGATGGCTGAAGGCGATACCGAACAGGCACCCGCGAAGCGCGGCAAGAAGAAGGCTGGCAAGAAGAAGGCCGCCAAGAAGAAGACCGCCAAGAAGAAGACCGCCAAGAAGACTGGTGGCAAGAAGAAGGCGGCCAAGAAGGCTGGCAAGAAGAAGGCCGCCAAGAAGGCTGGCAAGAAGAAGACCGCCAAGAAGAAGGCTGGCAAGAAGAAGGCTGGCAAGAAGAAGGCCAGCAAGAAGCAGGCGGCCGCGAAGGCCTGAGCTGCGCCTCTACTGCGTGTCGAACGCAGGCGCCGTCGCAGTCCTTCGAGGCCGCGGCGGCGCGGTGTTTTAAGCGGTCCGATCGCTGAGGTTCGAGCCCCCAAGCGGCTCGCGTCGGTGACTGGAACGCGAGCATGCCCCCGCCGACCTCGAGCTTGGTCGAGGCCGCACAGACCCGCCGACCTCGAGCTTGGTCGAGGCCGCACAGACCCGGATCGAGGCGCGAGCGCGAGGCTACGAGCCGAGCAGCTGCGAGAACGCCGACAGATGGGCCGGGGCCCGCGGGCCCGCGAAGATCACGGTGGTGTCCGGCAGTGCCTCGACGTGCATCGCGAGCGCATCGAGCTGGGCGCCATCGAGGCGTCGCGATGGTCCCGCGCCGTCGGCCCGCAACCACGCGTGCGCGCCCACGAGCACGTCGTCACCTTCGCGCTCGTAGCGGGGACGGCCGCCCTCGAACGCGCCGTAGAGCAGCGTGACGTCGAGTTGACGTGCGAACTCCTGCGCAACGTCGGGTTCCCACAGGCCTTCGGGCTCCCACACCACATCGATGCCCTCGTCGCGCCGGGCTTGCACGAACTCGCGGATGCGCTTGCGACCGAGCGCGCCGGGTGTGACCGACGCGCCGGTTCGCAGCACCACACGCTGGCCACCGCTGGCCTGCACGCACAGCCGCGTGACATCCCACGCGTGGCGCACGGCATCGTTGTTCTGCAGTCCGCCGAACTCGTGCTCCTCGCCGGCGGGTCGCCGCGCCGAGCGTTGTCGCAGGCCGTCCTCGCGTGCGTGCGAGACCAGGTGCCACACGTACGGCAGCAGGGTCGCGGCGGGATAGCGCCGACGCACGACCTCGGACCAGCGCTGCATCGCCGACAGGCGCGGCGGGTCGAGCAGCGTTCGCTCGAGCAAGACCAAACCAACGCGCGTGTCGGGAGCACCCGCACGCGCGTTCTCTGCGGAGAGCAACAGCCCCAAACCGACCATGCGCGAGCGAGAGGGTAGGCCCGCGGCTCGTGCCGACGCAATCACGGCCCCATCACGATTGCCGGCACGCGCGCGCGAAGCAGCCGCGATCTCACGCGGGGTCGTCGAACGCCGGCGCGTCGCTGCCCGAAGGCTGGTAGCGAGGGACCGCGACGGTGACGACGGTGCCGCCGTTGGGCGCGGCGTCCAGCGCAACGCGGCCACAGAGCCCGCGGACGATGTCGAGCACCACCGGCAGGCCCAGGCCGGTGCCGCCGCTGCCCTTGGTGGTGAAGAACGGCTCGAACACCCGCGCGCGCACGTGCTCGGGGATGCCGGCGCCAGAGTCCTCGACCTCGAGCACGCCGAAGTCGCCCTCGTAGTGCAGCCGGACGTGCACGCTGCCCCGATCGCCGCCGCCACCGTCGCCGAGCGCGTCGATGGCGTTGGTGATGAGGTTCAACCCGATCTGATGCACCTCGTTCTTGTCGGCGTGCACGATGACGTCCTCCTCGGGCACGTCGAGCTCGAGCCGGAGTCGCCGCAGGCGCCCTGCACGACGCAGCAGTGTGAGGATGCCGTCGATCACGTCGCGCATCGAGACCGCCCCGCGCGTGCGCACGCGCGGGCGCAGCGGCGCGAGGATCTGCTCGATGTGTTCCTGCACCCGCCGCACGCTGTCGCGCATCACCTTGATCATGTCGGCGGCCGCGACGTCGGAGCCGCCTTGCTCGAGCATCGTGAGATAGCCCAGCAGCGGTCCGAGCTCGTTGCGGATCTCGTGGGCCGCGCTGCCCGCGAGCAGCCCGATGGTTGCGAGTCGGTCGGCCTGCTGCAGCTGCCGGCTCATCTCCTCGTGGGCGGTCTCGTAGTAGAGCAGGGCGAGCACGTAGCGGGTCTGCTCGCTGTCGTTGTCGACGCTCGGGGTCTCGCACACCGACAGGCTCACGCGGGCCGGCAGGCGGCGGCCTCGGGCGGCGCGCACGGTCATCTCACCGCGCCAGTGGCCGCGCGAGGGCGGGGCCGCGGCGAGCTCGACCACGCGGGCTTGGATGTCGCCCTCGGTCGGGTGCAGATCGAAGAGCTCGCGGATGTCGGCGTCGAGCAGCTCGTACAGCGGGCGGCCGACCAGCGCGACGAAGCTGTCGCTGGCGTCGACGAGGCGCCCCGAGGCGTCGAGCACGATGATGCCCTCGACCGCGCGATTGTAGAGCACCGAGAGCAGGATCGCGGTCCGCTGGTGACGCACCGCCAGCTGGCGATGCTCCTCCTGCAGACGTTGCTCGGCGGTCAGGCGGGCCTTGGTCGCCCGCCGCGAGTCGACTGCGCGCGCGACGGTGTCGAGCAGGACCTCGCGCGACACCGGCTTGGTCAGGTAGTCGAACGCGTGCTCGCGGACCGCCTCTGCGGCGGGCTGCAGGCTGAGGTCCGCGGTGATGATCACCACCGGCACCAGCGGATCGCGCGACTCGAGCGCCTTGAGCAGATCGAGGCCGCTGCCACCGGGCATCTGTAGATCGGTGACGACCACGTCGATCGACGCCGCGTCGAAGGTCGAGAGTGCCTCCGCCATGCTGCGCGCGACCGCGGCCTCGAAGCCGGCGTGACGCAGTGACAACGCCAGCGCGTGGCCGACGAGCTCGTCGTCCTCGACCACGAGAACGCCGCCGGAGTGTGTGCGAGGGGCAGGGGTCCAGCGCTGCCGCTCGGTCATCCACCACCTCGCGCCAAGAGCGAAATCGTGCCGGGCGTGGTGCGGATGTCGACCTTCGCGTCGGCCAGCGCCAGCAGCCGCCCGTGCGCAACCGGATCCCAGCCGGCGCTCGGCATCTCGCTCAGCGTGAGCGTCACGCCGGCCGGGCTCTCGCCCACCAGCTCGAGCCTGCGCGGCACGGAGTCGTGGCTCGCCGTCGCGATCACCACCAGGCACGCACACAGCAGCGAGAACTCGAGCTCGCCCGGGAACGGCAGCTTCGTCAGCGCCGAGAAATCGGGCGCCACCGTGATGGCGAAGCGATCGAAGCGCCGCACCAAGAGGCCGTGTACGCGCGTCCACGCGCCGGGGCCATCGAGCGGTCGCGCGCGCACGAGTCCGCCGAGCGCCGAGCTCAACACGCGGATGCGGTCGGCGGCGACGAGGCACTGCTGCAGTCGCGACTGCGCGTCGGAGCCCGGCACGGCGTCGTCGATCGACAGCTCGAGCAGCACCACCAGCGATTGCAGCGGGTTGTTGATGTCGTGCGTGGCGATCGCGATGAGCTCCGAGAGCGCATCGCGCTGCGCCTGGGCGCGGGCCGTTTCGTCCGCCTCCTGGCTGCCTGCGGCGGAGTCACCCATCTTTCGCGAGCGTACCCGTTTTGCCCGACGCCGACGCCAAAAACTGCCGCCCGTCGCGGTCGCGGGCTTGCGAGCGCGCGCGATTGCGAATATCCACCGCCTCGGATCGATGCCGAGAGCCCGACGCATCCGGCAGCACGTGAACCCGCTCGCGGAGCGCTATTCGTTGCCGCGGGCGCACCGCGTCGTGCGACCGGCCTACCTCGGGCCGCACGCGCCCGTCGAAGTCGAGCTCGGCTGTGCGGACGCCCAGTTCAGTTTTTCGCTGGCCCGCGCGCGCCCAGATGCGCTGGTGGTGGGCCTCGACATCCGCGATCGCATCGTGCAGCTCGGCGCGCGCCGAGCCGCGGCCGAGGGCCTGCGCAACCTCGTGCTGACGTACTGCAACCTCGGGGTCGATCTCGATCGCGTGTTCGCAGCCGGCGAGGTCGATCGCTTCCACCTGCTGTTTCCCGATCCGTGGTTCAAGCAGAAGCATCACAAGCGCCGCGTGCTCGAACCTGCGGTGCTCTCGGTCGTCCACGCGCAGCTGCGACGAGGCGGCGAGCTGCACGTCGCGAGCGATGTCTTCGAGATCGCGATGGCGGCGATGGCCGAGGTCGACGGCGATCCCGACAGCGGCTTCGAGAACCTCAGCGGCCCGTGGCGATTCCACCGCGAGAATCCCTACGGCGTCCGCTCGCGACGCGAGGACACCACGCTCGCGCGCGGACAGAGGGTCTGGCGCGTGATCTGGCGCCGCATCGAGCGCGGCGCTCAGCCCCCCGACATCAGCACGTCGACGGTCGGCAGGTAGAGCGCGTCGGGCAGCACCGTGCAGTTCTCGTAGTTCGCGATCTCGGCGTCGCGGGCCTCCGGCGCGGCCGCGGCGGCCTTCTGCGCGATGACGTCGACACACGCGCAGAAGCTCTTCGCACCTTCGCGCGCGGCCGCGTCGGTGCAGGCGTCGACCTGCCGCGCCAGGGTCCACTTGCGAAACGGCAGCTGACAGTCGAGCGACGGATACTCGGTCCCGAGCACGCAGCCACACAGCCCACCGTCGCGCGGCTCGTCGAAGGCCGCCGAGCACAGCGACTGCATGTAGCCATCCTCCGCGCGCAGCCGGCTGTCGAGGTCGCGTGCGCCACCGAGGACAGAGTTCACCAACGTCGGGATCACCCACGCCACGAACAGGCCGGCGATCGGCAGTGCGATGGCGAGGCCAATCAAGATCCCGGGCCACCGGGGCCGCGGTGGGTCGTCGAGGTGTGCGAGGACCATCGCCATCGACCACTGTAACGCGCGAGGGCGCCTCTCGCCGACACCCCAGCGATCCAACGTGCGCGTGCACACGAGATCCGCGTCTGCGGAGCCGTCGCGAGCGGCTGCGCAGGTGCGGCCGCTCGGGCCGGACGCGGACCGCGAGTCGGCCGCGAAAGCCGCATAGACCCACCAAGGCGCCCCCTAACGCGCCCGATCGGCAGCAGCCCGCGAACCATCCCGCGCTCGCGCAAGCTCGGGGCACGGGTCGCGTTCATCCCCCGATCCCTTGTCGTACACGCGTGCGCGTACGATACTCCGCCCCCGGCCGCAGCCCTGTTCGTGCGGCCCGCCTCGAAGGTATGCCGATCATGCGTCGCACCGCGCTCGCTCGCCCCGCACTGTCCTCCGTGTTGAGCCTCGCACTCGCGATCGCGCCGTGGGAGCTCGCATCCGCGGGCCCCGCGACGACGCCGAAGGACAAGCCCGCCGAGACCGCCGCGACGACGGGCGCTGCGACGACGGGCACCCCACCCGCCGACACCGCGCCCGCCGACACCACGCCCGCACCGGCCGACACCGACGGCACCGCCGTCGCCGACACCGAGGCTGCGCCCGCGGACACCGAGCCGGTCGCCGACACCGATGGTGCCGCGAAGGACACCGAGGGCGAGACCGAAGGCGAGACCGAGGGCGAGACGGAGGCCGATGTGCCGCCACCCGAGCCCGCACCGGACCCGATGGCCGATCGCCCGCCCGAGCCGCAGGTCGCCGGCAAGCCACGCAAGGGCGTGGGCTTGATGATCGCCGGTGGCACCGTGCTCGGTGTCGGCCTGGCTGCGTCGATCACCTTCGGCCTCGTGACGCGCCACTGCCAGTACGACGGCCCGCTCAAGTGCAAGTACCAAGATCAGGATCAGTTCCTGATCCCGATGTCGGTGTCCGTCACGTTGCTCGGCGCGGTGCTGCTCGGCGTCGGTGTGGGCTACAACCTCGGCTACAAGAAGTGGCAGCGTTGGACGCCCGCGGTTGCGGCGGCCGAGAAGGCCAAGGCCGAGAAGCGCGCCAACCGTGGTCGCCGCGGCAAGAAGTCGAAGACCAGCACCGCCTTCGCGCCGGCGATGTTGCCCGGTGGCGCCGGTGTCGTGGTCGGCGGCCGCTTCTAGCAGTCGCGCTTCGGCTCAGCGTTCGCGTCGCGCCACCACGACGGCGGCGAGCTCGGCGATGAGCTCGACGTCGTCGGTGCTCGCACGGGCCAGCAGCGCTTGCAGCCGCGCGCGCGGCGAGACCTCGCCCTCGCGCCCGCGCAGCGGCGTCGCGAGGTCCGGCAGCATCGCGGTGACCGTGGTGCCCATGCCGAGCGCGAGCCGCAGCAGTGTCCGCAGGCCAGGGCTGCTGTAGTGGCCGTTCTCCAGCCGCGAGACCATGTCGGTCGCGATGCCGGCGGCCTGCGCCAACGCGTGCTGGGTCAGGCCACGCTCCTCGCGTAGCGTCCGCACACGCTGGCCGAGCTCGCCCATGTAGGCGCGCTCCTGCATGCGCCGCGGCGTCTGCTGGTCGTCGTCCTCGTCGTCGTCTGCGTCGTTGGCCACGTGCGCGCGGCGAGCTTGCCACATTCGAGCGGCTGCCGCTGCGCGCGCGAGTGGAGCTCGTCGCGTCGCTCAGCTGGCGAACTCGAGCCGCTGGGCCTCGAGCACGCGGATGCGATCGCGCACCGCCGCGGCGTCCTCGAAGCGGAGCTCCTTGGCAAGCGAGGCCATCTGCTGCTTGAGCTCGCGCAGACGTGCGTCGATCTCCGCGGGCAGTAGATCGGTGTCACGCAGCTCTTCGATGCCGACCGGCAGCTGCTTGGCGCCAGCGGCCGCGCTCGGGGCCTTGGCGCTGGTGCGTCGCTCGGCGGCGCGCTTCTCGTTCTCGAGCGGATCGATGCCGCGCCGCGTGGTGCGGGGCACGATGCCGTGCACCACGTTGTAGTCGGCCTGGACCTTGCGACGACGATCGGTCTCGTCCATCGCGAACTTCATGCTGTCGGTGATGCGGTCGGCGTACATGATCACGCGACCGTCGACATTGCGAGCGGCGCGGCCGATGGTCTGGATCAGGCTCCGCGCCGATCGCAGGAAGCCCTCCTTGTCGGCGTCGAGGATCGCCACCAGGCTGACCTCGGGGATGTCGAGGCCCTCGCGCAGCAGGTTGATGCCCACCAGCACGTCGAACTCCCCCTGTCGCAGGCCGCGGATCAGCTCGACGCGCTCGAGGGTCTCGATGTCGGAGTGCAGGTACCGCACCTTCACGCCGAGATCCGCGAAGTACTCCGTCAGATCCTCCGCCATGCGCTTGGTCAGCGTCGTGACGAGCACGCGCTCCTGCTTGGCGATGCGCTGCTTGATCTCGTCGAGGAGGTCGTCGACCTGGCCTGCGATCGGCCGCACCTCGATCGGTGGATCCAGCAGGCCGGTGGGCCGGATGATCTGCTCGACGACCACGCCGTGGGTGCGCTCGACCTCGTAGTCACCCGGCGTCGCGCTGAGGAAGATCGCCTGGTGCACCCGCTGCTCCCACTCGGCGAACTGCAGCGGGCGGTTGTCGAGCGCCGACGGCAGACGGAAGCCGTGATCGACCAGGGTCTCCTTGCGGCTGCGGTCGCCGCGGTACATCGCAGCGACCTGCGAGACCGTCTGGTGCGACTCGTCGACGACCATCAGGTAGTCGTCGGGGAAGTAGTCGAGCAGGGTGGGTGGCGGCTCGCCAGCCTCGCGGCCGGTCAGATGGCGCGAGTAGTTCTCGATGCCCGAGCAGTGCCCCATCTCCTGCAGCATCTCGAGGTCGAACATCGTGCGCTGCTCGAGCCGCTGGGCCTCGAGCAGCTTCATCTTGTCGTTCAGCTCGACCAGGCGATGTTGCAGCTCGACCTTGATGCCCTCGATCGCGCGGCGCAGCTGGCTCGCCGGCGTCACGTAGTGGCTGGCGGGGAAGATGCTCGCGCGCTGCAGCGAGGCCTTGGGCTGGCCGCGCAGCGGATCGATCTCGCGGATCGCCTCGACCTCGTCACCGAAGAACTCGATGCGGATCGCGGTGTCGTCCTCGTAGGCAGGAAACACCTCGACGACGTCCCCGCGCACGCGGAAGCAGCCACGGTGGAAGTCGATGTCGTTGCGCTCGTACTGCATCTCGACCAGCTTGCGCAGCAGCTTGTCGCGGTCGAGCTCTTCGCCCACGGCGATCTGCGCGACCATGCCGAGGTAGGCCTCGGCCGCGCCGATGCCGTAGATGCACGACACGCTCGACACGATGATCACGTCGCGTCGCGACAGCAGCGAGTAGGTCGCCGAGTGGCGCATGCGATCGAGCTGCTCGTTGATGTTCGAGTCCTTCTCGATGAAGGTGTCGGTCGAAGGCACGTAGGCCTCCGGTTGGTAGTAGTCGTAGTACGACACGAAGTACTCGACCGCGTTGTGGGGGAACAGCGCCTTGAACTCCGCGTACAGCTGCGCCGCGAGCGTCTTGTTGTGCGCGAGGATGATGGTCGGCCGCTGCGTGCGGGCGATGACGTTGGCGATCGTGAAGGTCTTGCCGCTGCCGGTGATGCCGAGCAGCACCTGCGCGGCTTCACCGGCCTCGACGCCGGCGACCAACGCATCGATGGCCGCGGGTTGGCCACCCGCGGGGGTGAAGCTCGACACCAGCTCGAACGGGTGCTCGAGCCCGGGCCGCGGAATCACGACCTTGCGGGGGTCCCATTCCTCGCCGGTGTCGAGCGTCGGCGCGGGCGCACGACGATGCGCGACGGTGCCGGGCGGGGCAGCGGGCGACACGGACGCGGGCGGAACTCGGCGACGCGGCGGCATGGGGAAGGCACGTTATGGGCTGCTCGCGGGCTTTCGCAAGGGCGAGCGCGGCGCGCCGGTGTGGCCGCGCGCGCGGCCATCGTGCGGGTCTCGTTCGGAGACGGTGGGCGGGCGCGCGCATGTTACGGTGGGTTGATGGCCGAATCGGATGAACGGTCCCCCAGCGGTGCGCCGATCCTGCGTCACACGGCGGCGGCGCCGAGTGACGACGTCGCCCACGCGGACGACGAGCGCGTTGCGAATCACCTGAGCGGTGTGCTCGGCGGCGAGAGCATGGTCTTCCACGAGCTCGTCTCGGATCGCGTGCACATCGACGTGCACATGTTCGCGCCGACCTCGGATCGCCCGAGCTTCGTGCTCGCGACCTCGGGCATGAGCGCGCGCGCGATGACCATGCCGGCGGGCTTCGAGCAACCCGAGCAGTGGTGCTTCGGCGAGCTCATGATGAGCCTGCCGCCGACCTGGAAGCTCGAGCAGCGCGACTTCGACGACGAGCGCAACTACTGGCCGGTGCGGCTGCTCAAGATGCTCGCGCGACTGCCCCACGAGTACGCGACCTGGCTCGGATGGGGCCACACGATCCCCAATGGCGATCCTGCGCGGCCGTACGCACCCGGCACCGAGTTGTGTGGCGCGATGGTGATCCCGCCGTTCGCCTTCGGTCGCGAGCTCTTCGAGGTGCCGGGCGACCCCATCGTGCACGTGTACCAGGTGCTGCCGCTCACCGCGGCCGAGATGGACTTCAAGCTGCGATCGGGTGTCGATGCCTTGCTCGAGCGCATGGAGGCCGCCGACGACGGGATCTACGGCCCGCTCGACGCGGCGCGACGGAGCACCGTGTGATGGACGATCCAGGCCACGCATCGGCCCGATGCGACCCAGAGGGGGGTCGCTCGAAGGGGTCGAGTCGGCGACGTGAAGGTCGGCGGGGTTCCATCGGTGAGGGCGTGCTCGAGTCGGCGGCCGCCGACGACCAACACGCGGCGCCACTGCGATCGTGGGTGATCGAGTACGTGCTCATCGGCCTGGTCACCACGGGCTTCGGCACCTGCGGGCTCGCGCAGCTCTTCGGAGCTCACTGACGTTCGGACCGGTTCGCTCCCGCGGAGCACGCGAGTGGTTGCCGGCACCGGCACCGCTCCGGCCATGGACCGCACGTCGCACGGTCCGCGCTCGAGGCGGGCTCGCGTAGGCCGCATGCGGATGCGGGGGTGGCCGTTGTGCCAGTGGCCGGGTCGAGGGCGGCAGGTCGCGGGGTCCGGCGTTCGACCGTCGTGCCGTGTCATGCTCCGCGGCCGTGACGTCACTCGAGCCGCCCGCGTCCGACGAGGCTGCTCGCACGCGTGCGATCGGGCTCGGGTACGGCGTGGCGGCGTACGTCACGTGGGGCATCCTTCCGCTCTACTTCAAGCTGCTGCGCGAGGTGCCGGCGCTGCAGACGTTGGCGCATCGCATCGTGTGGGCGACGGTGTTGTTGGCGGCGGTGATCACCTGGCGTCGGAGCTGGCGCAGCGGTTACGACGATGTGCGTCGCGCCGGCGCGTGGCGGTTCATCCCGACCACGGTGCTGCTGTCGTGCAACTGGCTGGTCTACATCTGGTCGGTGAACAGCGGTCGCGTGCTCGAGGCGAGCCTCGGCTACTTCGTGACGCCGCTGGTCAACGTCGGGCTCGGCGTGTGGCTGCTGCACGAGCGGTTGTCGCGGACGGCTGGGATCGCGGTGGCGATCGCGGCGGTCGGGGTCGCGGTGCTGGTGATCGGCACCGGCACGCTGCCGTGGATCCCCTTTGCGCTCGCCGGTTCGTTCGGGACCTACGGCCTGCTGCGCAAGCGGATCGCCGTCGCGCCGGTGCCGGCCTTGCTGGTCGAGACCGCACTCATGGTGCCGCTGGCGGCCGGCTACCTGCTGTGGCGACCTGCCGAGGCCGCGGCCTTCGGGGTCACGCCGCAGATCGATGGTCTGCTGCTGGCGTCGGGGGCGGTCACGGCATTCCCGCTGATCTGGTTCGGGCACGCCGCGCGGCGGGTGCAGCTCACCACCCTGGGTGTGCTGCAGTACCTCTCGCCGAGCATGTCGTTCGTGATGGCGGTGACGCTCTTCGGCGAGCCGTTCGGGCTGTGGCACGCGATCGCCTTCGGGCTGATCTGGACCTCGCTGGCGGTGTTCGGCCTCGACGCCGCTCGTCGGCGCTAGCCGTCGCTCGGCGTTCTCCGGGGCTGCTAGCATCCCCGCGCGTGTCCATGCTCGCCGCCGGCCTCTACGCGATCCTCGACCTCCCCCATCGAGGTGGCCTCGCGCCGGAGCAGGTGGTGGCGGCGCTGGTCGAGGGCGCCCGCGCGGGGCTGGCCGCGGTGCAGCTGCGGGCCAAGCACGCCGGCACCGGCGAGCGCATCGCGTGGCTCGAGCGCCTGCTGCCCATCTGTGCCGCCGCCGGGGTGCCGCTATTCGCCAACGACGACCTCGACGCGGCGCTCGCCGTGCCGGGGGTCGCCGGCGTCCACCTCGGCCAGGGCGATGCCGGCTTCGACCGCATCGACGAGGTCCGAGCGCGGGCGGCCGCCGGCTTCGCGGTCGGCATCTCGACCCACTCGCTGCCGCAGCTGCGCGCGGCGCTGGCCCAACGACCCGACTACGTCGCCTTCGGACCGGTGTTCTCGACCACCTCGAAGCGGGATGCCGATCCCACGGTCGGGCTCGAGGGGCTGGCCGACGCCGGCCGCGTCGCCGCGCGCCCGCTGGTCGCGATCGGAGGGCTCGATGTCGAGCGTGCTGCGCAGGCCGTCGCCGTTGGTGCGGATCGCATCGCGGTGATCGGTGGGCTCGTCGCGACGACCGCCGAAGAGATCTCTTCGCGTGCGCGCGCCTACGTGGCGGCGATCACCGAGGCCGCGCGATGGTGGTCCATCGACGAGGTGCACGCCGCGATCCCGGTGCTGTCGAAGCCGACCCTCGAGGGGCTCGCGCGCTGGGGGGACGACCTCGGCGTGTTGGCGCAGATGCGACTCCCCGCCCGCTTCAGCCCGCGTTTCGAGGGGGGCTGCGCCCAGTTCCGGGCTCGCGACGTCTGCGATCTGCAGTGGGCGCTGGGCAAACATGCGGGCGAGAGCTGGGCGCAGTGGACGGCGCGCGGTGACACGGACGGGAGCGCCACATTGGTGCAGCTACGCTCGCTCGATCGCGCACGGTCGTGACGCGTCGGGGTTTCGCGACCACGACATCGCGATCACGGTCGCGAAGAATTTCTCGATCGCGATCCGTCCAAGAATTTGCGCGTGCGCCATTCGAGATGCAGATTCAGATCATGATGGGCGTACGTCGAACGGTCGCGAAGCCAGTGGGCTCGCGACGCGCCGTCACGGGGCCCTTGCCGCAACTGCCGCTGCGAGCACTGCGGGGCCCGAAGACCCTCGAGGATCGTCTGATCCCAGGGCTGTTCCTGTTCGCTTTCGTCGGTTTGCTCGCGATCCAGGTGTTCCTGGCGCTGAAGCACTGAAGGTCTGTCGCTCGGCAACGGCGTGCACGCCCTCGCGTTTGCGGGCGGCGATGCCCGATGGTGCCCGGTGCGCGAACACGGCTCGAGGGCAGCGGCCACTCGGGCGCGCTCCTTGGTGTCGAACCCGTCAGCGATCCGACGCTCGCATCACGCGAGCCGTCGGCGCCTGCGCTCGAAAGCGTCGCAAGGGGGCGCCCGTGCCCGAAAAAGGCTGCTCGGGCGCTGCGCCGACCCGTATCATCGACTGCGCTGGCGGTCTGCCGGCTCGCAAGAGACGTGACCACGCCCAACGATCCCTCCCGGCGCAAGCCTCCTCCTCCTCCGGGTCTCGCGCGGCGGCCGAATCCGCCCGACGCGGGCAAGCCCGGCGAGCCGTCGTCGAGCCCGGGTGCTGCGGCCAAGCCGGGCGGGCCGGGTGCGACGCTGCCCAAGCCGCCGGCCGTGCGACGCGGGACGCAGCCGTCGATCCCGCCGACGCCGTCACCGGTCCCCGCGGTCGCAGCGACCGCGACCGGTGTCTTCGAGATCTCCGACGAGGAGCTCGAGCCCAGCCCGCCGGCGCGGGCGTCGAGCCGATCGCTGCCCGCCGTCCCCCCGGAGCCAGGCGAAGCGGAGCTCGTCGTGCCGGCGATCGCGGCACCACCTCCGGCCGTCGCGCCGCCCACGATTGCGCCACCGACGATCGCACCGACAGGCGCGGCGACGCCCGCGACTGCGCCACCGACGATCGCATCGACGAGCACGGCGACGGCCGCGGGTGCGAGCGGAGAGTCGCCCAAGCCGCCGAGCGTGCCCCCGCGGACGCCACCCGCGATCAAGCCCCCGGCGCCGCCCCGTCCCGCCCCTGCCGCGGTCGGTCGACCCGCGATCGCACCGGCGCCGCGTCCCGGAGCGCCTGCGCCAGCATCCGCCGAGCGGCCCCGCGTCGCCACGCCGATGCCGAGCCCCGCGCCCACCCGCGCCGAGGGACCGCTCCCGACCCTCGCGGTCGGTCCCTCGCCGGTGCCCGCCGGCGCGACGCCGGTCGCCGACGCGATGCGCGACGCCCATGCCGAGGACGCCCGCGCCGCGATCATCAGCTACGTCGAGCTGCTC
The DNA here is from genome assembly GCA_016709225.1 of Deltaproteobacteria bacterium. Lineage (NCBI taxonomy): Bacteria > Pseudomonadati > Myxococcota > Myxococcia > Deltaproteobacteria bacterium. Next base: position 2,564,706 of record JADJEE010000012.1, read on the forward strand.
GGTCGCACCGACGACGTCGCCCGCCGCGGTCGCATCTGCTTCGAGATCGCGCGACTGCACGAGCTGCTGCGCGAGTACGAGGCCGCGCAACACAACTACCTGCAGGCGCTCAACGCCAGCCCCGAGCACCTCCCCGCGGTCGTGGGCGCGCGCCGGGTCGCGCTGCGTCGCGGCAGCTGGGACGCCGTCGTCGAGCTGTTCGATCGCGAGATCCGTCTCACCGCCGATCGCGGCGCGAAGGCGGCGCTGCTGCTCGCGAAGGGCCGCGTGCTGGAGGATCGCCTGCGCCAGCTGCCGGCGGCGCGCGAGGCCTATGCCGCCGCGATCGAGCTCGCCGATCCCGACGTCGCACTGTTCCACGCGATGGCGCAGATCGATGCCCGCGCCGCCTCGTGGGACGCGCTCGAGCGGCTGTACGAGTCATCGGCCAACGTGCTCGCCGACGACGCGAGCCTGCGCGCCGCGATGTTGTGCCAGCGTGCGCGTCTGCGCGAGCTGCATCGCGACGATCTCGACGGCGCCGCGCAGCTCTACGCGCAGGCCTTCGAGCTCGACGACGCCGCGCCTGGGGCCGCCGCCGCGCTCGAGCGACTCTACGCCCGTCGAGGTCGCCATCGTGAGCTGGCGGCGTTGCTCGAGCGCGAGGCCGACCTCGTCACCGACCCCGGCTCGCGCGCGCTGATCCTGCACCGCGCTGCACTCGTGACGCTCGAGCGCATCGGTGATCGGGCCGCCGCGCGAGCGCTGCTGGAGCGCGCCGAGAAGACCTCACCAGGCCAGCCGGTGGTGCTCGAGGCACTCGTGCGCGTGTACGAGGACGCCGCGCAGTGGCCCGAGCTGGTGCGCACGCTCGCGACGCTGACCGAGGCTACCCACGAGCCCGGCGAGCGCTTGGGCCTGCTGCATCGCATCGGCATGGTCTGCCTCGACGGGCTGGACGATCGCGACGGTGCGATCGCAGCGTTCGAGGCCCTGCTCGAGATCGACGCCGCGCACGTGCCGGCGCTGCGAGCCCTCGCGCCGCTGTACACCGCGACCTCGCGCTTCGACGCACTGGTGAAGATGCACCGTGGTGAGGCTGGCACCGCGCGCGAGCCCCATCGCCGCGCCAGCGCCCACGCGAGAGCCGGCGAGATTCTCGAGCGACTCGAGCGCTTCGACGAGGCCATCGGCGAGCACGAGCACGCGCTCGCGCTGGTACCCGACATGCTGCCGTCGTTCGAGGCGTTGGTCGGCCTGTTGGCCCGCGCGCAGCGGCACCGCGCGCTCATCGAGCTCTACGAGCGACAGCTCGAGCGATTCGATCTCGAGCGGCGGATCGAGTCGTTGTTCGCGATCGGCGATCTCTACCGCGGTCCGCTCGCCGATCCCGAGCAGGCCGAGTTCGCGTACCGCCGCATCCTCAAGCTGCGGCCGCAGCACCTGGGCGCGATCCATGCGCTCGCGCGCGTGGCCGCGGCCGCCGGCCGCTGGCGTTCGCTCATCGAGGCGCTCGAGCTCGAGGCCGGCATCGCCACTGCGCCGCACCAGGTCGCCGATCTGCTGCATCGCATCGGCGAGATCCTCGACGAGCGACTCGAGCGGCGCGACGAAGCCATCGCGCGCCTGCGTAGCGTGCTCGCGCTCGAGCCCGCCCACGCCGCCACGCTGGCCACGCTCGGGCGCATCTTCCACGCCGAGGGCCGCTGGGCCGATCTCGCGGAGATCTACCAGCGCGAGCTCGACGCGGCGACCGACGAGTCGACCCAGGTCGCGCTGCTGCACAAGCTCGGGGAGCTGCACGCGCGCCAGCTCGCCGATCTCGACCAGGCCACCGGGTTCCTGCGCCGAGCTCTCGATCTCGATCCACGCCACGGCGCCTCGTTGCAGGCGCTCTCGCGGATCCTCCGTGGGCGCGCGCAGTGGCGCGAGCTCGCGGCGCTGGCCGAGTTGGAGCGCGATGGCTTCCGCGATCCGGCCAGCCGTGCGCTCGCCAGCTTCCAGCTGGGCTTGCTGTACGAGGAGCGCCTCGACGATCGCGCGGCCGCCGAGCGTTGCTACTCGCTCGCGGTCGAGCTGAGCCCGAGCAATCGTCCGGCCGCCGATGCGCTCGCGCGCGTGCGCACCGAGCTGGGGCACTGGGCGCAGCTGGTGGAGGAGCTCGAGCGCGGTGCCACCACGATGATCGATCCGCGGCTGGCGACCGCGACGCTGTTCCGCGCCGCCGAGGTCGCGCGCGATCACCTGCGCGATCCGGCGCGTGCGCGTACCGACTTCCAACGGGTGCTACAGGCCGAGCCGGGCCACGTCGGCGCACTGCTGGCGCTCGAGGCTCTGCAGCGCGAGGCCGCCGACGTCGAGGGATTGGCCGACACGTTGCTGCAGCAGGCCCGCAGCTTCCGCGGCGGCACGGCACGCGCGATGGCGTGGCACGAGCGTGCCCGCGCACTCGAGCTCGCGGGCGTCGGCACCACCGACGAGCGGGTCGAGGCGCTGTCGGGTGTGCTCGCCGTGCATGCCGCCGATCGAGGGGCCCTGACCGGGCTCGAGCGCGAGGCGCTCGACAGCGGCGATCCGCGGATCATCGCGAGCGTCGACGGACGACTCGCGAGCACGGTCGGCGATCCCATGCTGCGCGCGGCGTTCCTGACCCGCCGCGCCGAGGCGCTCGAGGCCGCTGGCGGACCGCAGGCCCTCGAGGTGTACCGTGAGGCGATCGCCCTCGATCCCGAAAACCTCGGGGCCCTGCGCGGGCTCTCGCGGCTTGCCGAGGTGCTCGGCGACGTCGATGCACTGGTCGAGGTCGCGGAGCACGAAGCCTCGATCGCGAAGACGCCCGCCGAGGCCGCCGAGGCGTGGACTCGGGCCGGCAACGCGCGCATCGATCAGATCGGTGATCGCGGCGCCGCGGTGCGTGCGTTCGACAAGGCGCTGCAGCTGTGGCCCGATCACGAGCGCGCTGCCACGCGGCTGTCGGCGTTGATGCGGCAGCAGGGCCAGCTCGAGAAGCTCGCCGATCGTCTGCAGCGTGCCGCCGGCGAGGCTCGCGATCCCGTGCGGCAGCGGGCGCTGTGGCTCGAGGTGGCGCGCCTGTACGCCAAGGAGCTCGACAACCTCGGCGGCGCGATTCATGCGCTCGAGCGACTGCTGCGGGATCATCCGAAGGATGCGAGCGCGCTGCTCGAGCTGGCGGGGCTCTACCTCGCCGATCGCCGCACCGATGACGCCATCGCGCTGCTGCGGCGCGCCGCCCAGGTCGCGCAGGGCGACCAGCTGGCCGAGGCCAACTTCCTGCTCGCGGTGGCGCTCGAAGACAAGGGCGACACGCCGGGGGCGTTTCGTCACTACGAGCTCGCGATGCAGCAGCGGCCCGACGACGCCCGCGTGTTGTCGCGCGTCGTGGCGTTGCAGCTCGACTCGGGGCTGTTCGCGGCCGCGGTCGACAGTGCCTCCCGCCTGCGCGGCCAGGTGAAAGACGAGCCGGCGCAGGTTGCCGCCGACATCGCGCTCGCGCAGGCGCACCTCGGCGTGCGGCACATCGACGAGGCCATCGACGCGCTCGCCGATGCGATCGCGATCGAAGGTCCGGGCGGCACCGCGAGCACCGAGCTCCACCGGGTGGCGACGCAGCCCGAGCACTGGCAGCGCTACATCATCGCGCTGCGCGGACAAATCGGCGGCGCGGGTGATCACGCCGCGATGCTGTGGCTCGAGCTGGCACGCACCCAACGCGATCGGCTCGGTGAGGCCGAGCACGGCCGCGCGACGTTGATCGAGGGCCTGCGCGCGTGCAACGGCGATGCTGGCCTGCGCTTCGAGCTCGCCAACGACCTGCGACTGGCGCATCGCGTGGTCGATGCCATCGAGCAGCTGCAGCAGGTGCTCATGGACGACGTCACGCGCATCGAGGCCTGGCGCTCACTCGCGCAGGCCTTTGGCGATCTCGAGCAGCCGCGCGCGCGCGGCCTCGCGACCGCAGCGATGCTCACCTTCGAGGTCGCGAGCCCCGAGGAACGCGAGCAGATGCGCGGCTGGGCGCCGCGCACCGAGGCGATCCGGCCCGGTTCGCTGGCCGGTGATGCGACCGCGGATCTCCACGTTGCGCGCGACCAACAGGCCCCGGCTGCTGCACTGCTGGCCTCCATGGTCGAGGGCCTCGCGAAGATCCGCCCTGCGGATCTGTCGCGCTGGGGCGTGGGCAGTCGCGACAAGCTCGCGCAGCGACCCGATCAGCCGCTGCGCGTGCTGGTCGATCGCATCGCGGCGCTGTTCGGGATCGAGGAGTACGACGTCTACCAGCACAACCTGCGCGATCGCACCGTGTTCGTCGAGAACACCGGTCGGCCGAGCGTGCTGGTGGCGTCGTGGCTCGGCGAGCTGCCGCCGAGCCAGCAGGTCTTCGCGATCACGCAGTCGATCGTCAACCTCTCGCGAGGGCTCTTCACGATCGATCTGTTCACGCCGCGCGAGCTCGAGATCCTGGTCGCCGCGGCCGCGCGGAGCAGTGCGCCCTCGTTCGGCGAGACCATCGCCGCCGCCGACGTGCTCGACGATCACATGCGAACCATCGTCAAGGCGATCTCGCGCAAGCGCAAGCGAGCCTTCGAGATCGCCGCCGAGGCGCTGCCGCGCTCGCGTGGTCCCGACACCGCGACCTTCATCCAGTGGGCGCGCCAGAGCGCGCGCCGCATCGCGTTGCTGGTCGCCGACGATCTGCCGGGCTGCATCACCACCGTCGCGCGCGCCGAGGGCATCCAAGGCAAGCTCGGCGTCGCCGCCGTGCGCACCTCGCCGGTGCTCGCGGACCTCGTGCGCGTGTGGATCTCACGCCCGGCGATGACGCTACGCTACGCGAGTGGCCTGCTGCCGATGCCCGCCGCACGACCGGGGTGAGGCAGGCGCGCGCGCAGAGCGAGGCGGTGCCCATCCGTGTGCGCCGCCCCGCGTCGCATGGCGCAGTGCTACGGCGCCTCCATGCAGAGGCCGGTTTGATCGTTGCAGACGGGCTTGTACCACGGGCAGTTGGCGTCGCTGCCTTGGCAGGGCTCTTCGCCGCGACAGCACTCGCCGGGACACTTGCTCGCGTCGCAGCCTAGCTCCTTCCACAATTGCGGGTCGGCGTTGCACACGGAGAAGGGGATCGAGACGTCGCTGCATGCCGCAATGGCACCGTCGCCGCAGGCCTGCTCTGGGTAGCATCGCGTTCGGTTCAGGGCGACGTCACGACAGGGCTCGAGGCGCTCGTCGAAGTAGTTCGAGAGGCACCTGTCGACGGTCGAGTCACTCCCACAGGCGCGCGCCCACGTGGCAAACGCCTCGCAGGCTTCGACCTCCTCGTCGCGCTCGGGGTCGTCGACCACGGTGCGGTCGGAGCAGCCCCAGCCGACCAGGATCCCGACCGCGGCGAAGACGAGTTGGCGCAGTCGCATCGACGTCACCTACTCCACCCGGTACGCGATCGTGAAAGGCGACCCGCTGCGGAGCAGCGTGAGCGTGAAGTCGGATGCCGAGGCCAGGCTTGCGTACGCGTCCAGTACGCCGGGGATGGTGTTGATGGCCATGCCGTTGAGCACGATCGGTCGGTCACCGGTGCGCAGGCCGAGGGCATAGACCACCGTACCGGCGCTTACGTCCGTCAAGGTCCAGTTGGTGCCGGTGACCATGTTGACCCGCGGCGATTCCTTCAGCAGCCAGCCGGGGTTGTCGAGCATGTCCTCGAAGAAGCCGGCGTCCACGTCGTACCGGCTCTTGTCCGAGTTCCACGTGATCGCCTGGCTGAGGACGTAGTGATCGGTGTAGCTGTCGTCGGGGAGCTCGGCGACGCCGGGGTCGACGTCGAAGCCCGCGGTCGTCGAGTCGGCGCCGCCGGTGGTATCGGGGGCGTAGATCTGGAACGCGGCACAGCTACCGATGCCGCCGCTCTGAACGAGGTCCGGGATCAGGTCGGCGTCGAGCGAGGGGCCGATGATGTTCTCGCACTCGTTGTGGTTGACCCCTGGGGTCTCGTCGATGATCTCGAGGCAGCGCGTGACCGCAGCAGCGTAGATCTCGTCGCGGTAAAGCATGAGAATCCCGCCGGGGGTCTCGTCGTCGCCGATGATGTGATCGATGGCGTACTCTGCGTGGACCTCGGGAGGCACGCAGACGCAGCCCTTCGGCGCGTCTCCATCGGGTGGAGGCTCGATGATGTCGCCGACTTCACCCTCGTCACATACCCACGGATCGACCGTACCGTTGTCCTTGCAATACCGTGGCCCCGGTACGCCAACCGGCGCCTCCGGATGCGGCGGCAGCCGGGCGCACCACAGTGTCCCATCCATCACCGGCATGGTGCCGGTGTCCTCGGCGCTACCGATCGTGCCCCAGCTGTCGACCGTCTGATCGTTGAGCACGCCCTTGGCGCAGCCGGCGAGGCCCGTGGGCGCGACGCTGAGACCAAGCACCATCATCCAGCTACTGAATGCGATGCGATGCGATGCGATGCGATGCGATGCGATGCGATGCGATGCATGATCCCGATTCCTTCGTGCCTCGCATGTCCGCACGAGGCTTCATCAGTGTTCCCGCCGTGCGCGCGATCGTCAAGCGTCGTGGTCGTCACATTGGCGTTCTCGGGACGCGCCACGGCAGCGCTTTCTCAGGCGTGCCCTGATCCCGATCGTCCTCTCGATCCCATGGCCACTCGGCATCGCGCGGGCGCGGTGGTTACGTGGCATGCATGCAGCGCTCGCCGCCGCTCGTCGCAATGCCGGCCCAGCGGCCTCACGCGACGACGGGCACGCCCTGCGCGTCGTCGCCGAGCAGCTCGAATGCGGCGCGGTGCTGCGTGACGAGACGCTGCGCCGCGCCATCGTGCGGCAGCAGCTCGAGCTCGCAGCGTGCGAGCTTGCTGTTGAGGCAGATCTTGTCGCCGCCGGGCGGGTTGCGGTAGCGCAGGCCGACGAAGCGCTCGCGCGGCGCAGCGATCGCGACGTTCAAGCGCGCGCTGTCGTTGCGGGTGGAGAAGCGCCATGACAGCGCGTCGATCGAGACATCGGCGAAGGGGGCCCGCGAGAGTGCGTTGAAGCGATGCTCGTGCTCGCCGATGCGCAGCACGGCGACGGTGAGCCACGGGGTCCACAGCGGGCCGAGGCGGAGCTTGGCGCTGGCGCACTCGAGGAACGCGTCGTCGCGATCGTCGAAGCCGGCGACCTGCGCCCAGGCGTAGCGATCGGTGTGGCGCGTGCCCCAGTTGTGGTTCTGGCTGCCGAGCCAGCGATCGACGACGTGGGTCTCGCCGTCGACGTCGATGGTGCCGCGCAGCCGCACCATCGGTGCCGGCACGAGGGTCTTCGCCTTGGGAAAGCCGCCGCGGTAGCGCGCCGGCGGGAGCAGCAGCAGCGGCGCGTCTGTGCCTTCGTACGTCAACGACCACGCCACGCGGTGACCGCCGTGCTCGAGCGTGCCATGCAGCGCGCCATCCTCGAGGCGTGCGCCCGGCAGCTCGACCGCGAGGCCGTCTTCGCGCACGCGACAGGCTGCGATGGGATGTTCCGAGCGACACGCGACCACGCGCTCGCCGTCGAAGACCATCGCCCACAACTCGCCGATGGCATCGCTCGGTCGGCCGGCAGGTGAGAAGAGCGTGTAGCGGATCCACAACGCCAGCGGCTCACGGGGATGGTTGGCGCGCACGAACCAGCTCTCGTAGTGGCCCTGCGAGTCGCTCGCACGCCATCTCGCGCCGTTGCAGCCCCCGCGCGTCGACAACGTGGGATCGATCGTCATCCCTGCTCGTACCGCGACCCGAGGGCGATCGTCCATGACGTCCGACGTCATCGGGCCTCGGGTATGCTCCCCGCCCATGAGATCCGTGCTGGGGTTCGCCGTCGTGTCGATGCTGTGGGGCTGTGCCGTGTCCACCCCCGCCCATGCCGCTGCGCCGGTGCCCAAGCGCGGCACGACGGCGCGCACGGAGCACATCACGCCCGAGATGATTGCGGATCTCGAGAGCGTCGGTGAGGTCGCGATCAGCCCCGATGGCCGCCACGTCGCGTTCGTGAAGCGCGTGCCACGAGCCCAACACGATGGCCCGTCGACGATGGTGCGCGCGCTGTTCGTGGTCGATGCGGGCAAGGGCGCGCCGCGGCAGTTCACGTTCGAGCCCGATGCTGCGAGCGCGCCGACGTGGTCGCCCGATGGCCAGCAGATCGCATTCATCGGCCGGCGCAAGGGCGATGCGGCCGCGCAGATCTACGTGGTCGCGGCCGACGGTGGCAACGCACGCCCACTCACCAAGCTGAGATCGTCGGTGCGCGAGCTGCAGTGGTCGCCCGATGGCCGCAGCCTCGCGTACACCACCGACGTCGCGCCGACCGAGCAGGAGCAGGCCGCACAGGATGTCGGTCGCGATCACGTGGTGGGCGACGTCGAGGGCACGCGGCGACAGCTGTTCGTGATGCCGGCAGAGGGTGGCGAGGCGATCGCGATCACCCCGCGCGACTTCCACGTCGAGCGCGTGCGTTGGTCGCCCAAGGGCGACGCGTTCGCGCTGGTCGGCGGCGAACGAGCCGACGTCGACGGCACCATGATGTATGGCGGCGTGTATCGAGTCGCGTCCGCCGGCGGCAAGCCCACGCGGCTTTGCGACACCGCAGGCAAGCTCGGCGAGCTCGCGTGGTCGCCCGATGGCGGGACGGTCGCGTTCCTCGGGGCCAGCGACATCCACGATCCCACCGCCGGCGTGGTGTTCGTGGTGCCAGCGACCGGCGGCACCGCGCGCGCGCTGACGGCCGAGTACGCCGGCACCGGGCAGTGGCTCGAGTTCATCGACGACGCGACGCTGGCGGTGATGGCCAACGAGGACACCGCCGTCGCGTTGCTGCGGGTCTCGCTGCGCGACGGCAAGCGCAGCCGCGCGATCGCGACCACGCCGATCTGCCACGGTGCCGATCTCGTACGCGGCGTGTTCGCGTGCAGCGGCGAGGGCCCGACGCACCCGCCCGAGCTGTTCGTCGGCAAGCTCGGTGCGCGCACGATGCAGCGGCGCACCCACGGCAACCCGCAGCTCGATCGGGTGCTGCTCGGCGAGCAATCGGTGCTGCGGTGGAAGGCCGCCGATGGCCTCGCGCTCGCGGGCGTCGTCACGATGCCGGTCGGCCACCGCAAGGGCGAGCGGCACCCGCTGGTCGTGATGCCACACGGCGGCCCCGAGGGGGTGTCGCAGCAGGGCTGGAACACCCGCTCGGGCTATCCGGTGCAGCTGTTCGCGGCCAACGGCTACGTGGTGTTCGAGCCCAACTATCGCGGTAGCTCCGGTCGCGGCGTCGCGTTCGGCAAGGCCGACCACGGCGATCTGGGCGGCAAGGAATTCGACGATGTGCTCGCCGGCATCGACGAGCTCGTGCGGCAGGGCGTGGTCGATGGCGATCGCGTCGGCATGGGCGGCTGGAGCTACGGCGGCTACTTCTCGGGCCTCGCCGCGACCCGGCACAGCGCACGCTTCCGCGCCGCGATGGTCGGCGCGGCGATCACCAACTGGATGTCGTTCACCGGCACCAGCGAGATCGAGCACGAGAACTCGCTGGTGCACTGGAACCTGTGGCCGTACGACCAGCCCGAGCTGGTGTGGTCACGTTCGCCGATGGCCCACACCAAGCAGTCGAAGACCGCGACGCTCATCGTGCATGGCAGCAGCGACACCCGCGTGCCGCCCGAGCAGGCCAAGGAGCTCTACCGGGCGCTGCGCCACGCGGGCACCACCACCGAGGTGGTGTTCTATCCCCGCGAGGGCCACGGCCTGGGCGAGCGCGAGCACCAGCTCGACTTCATGCACCGCTTCCTGGCGTGGTTCGATCGCCACCTGCAGGCCGCCGAGGGCTGACGATCACTTCGCAGTGCCGACCGGCTTCGGCGTCTTGTCGGTGATCTTGCAGACCTCGCGCAGCGCGTTCCACTGGGCGGCGTCGAGTGCCGGTGCGCCTTCCTTCTCGAGATCCTTCAGCGCCGACTGGCGGTGTTCGCCGGTCGGGTGTGAGGAGATGAACTCGAGCGCACCAGGCACGTTGCCGCCCTTGGCGGCCATGGTGTCGAAGAATCGCGCGAGCCCGCGCGAGTCGATGCCCGCGGCGTTGAGCAGCTCGACGCCCTTGCGATCGGCCTCGAGCTCGTCGTCGCGGCTGAACTTCGAGTCGACCACCGTGCGACCCAGCTCCGCACCCATGTCGCCGCCGCCGGGCAACAACAGCGAGAACACGCCGTAGCCGAGCGCTTGCACCACGCCCTTGTTGGGGTGGTCGGCCAGCTCGTGCGACATCTCGTGGGCCAGCACGCCGGCGAGCTCGTTGGGGTCGGCGGCGTTCGTGATGATCTCGTCGTAGATGACGACGTAGCCACCGGGGGCCGCGAAGGCGTTGAGTACGTCGTCCTTCACGACGTACACGCGGAAGGGCACGTCGTGATCCGCCGCGCGCGCCAGCTTCTGCACCAGGTCGTCGAGCGCCGCGAGCCCCTTCTGCTCGGTGCAGAACGACGCCTTGTCGCCCACGGATTCGATCAGCTCGCTGCCGATGCGGTCGGTCACGCTGTTCGGCACGAAGCGCGCGAGCACCCCCGACAGCAGGGGAATCGACAGGAAGAACGCACCCATCGCGACCGCGAGCACGGTGCCGATGATTGCGAGGCGACGCTTCTTGGGATCGTGGTGTGCCATGGTCCTCACGGGGTCGCGATCTACCAGGTCGACCGCGCGCGCATTGCCCCGCATCTCGCGGGGCCTAGGTCGCGGTCGTCCATGGTAGCGAATCTCGTGCGCGAAGAGGACGCCCTCGTTGAAAACGAGGGCGTCGATTGTCTCTCGCCACGCGCGGTCCTGTGACCTCGGCTTCGCCAGGGTGCGTGACTCACCAGCTGCGGCGCACGAACACCACCCGCGTGCCGCCGCCTCGCACTCCTTGGTAGGCCCCAGGTCGCTGCCACGCCGACACCGGCGCAGCGTAGCGCTCGCGTCCGAAGCTGCCGTCGTCGTCGTCGCCGTAGCCATCGAGGGCCCGCGCTTCGGCACCGCCGGCGAACCAAACGAACGCGGCGATGAGCAGCAGCATCGGGTTCACGAACAGGCCCACGAGCGCCATCGCGATCGCGATGCCCCGGCCCAGGCGCACCGCGGTGCCGGTGGCGGCCCTTCGGCCCATGCGCCCGGCGAGGAACGCCCGCAACGCACGACCACCGTCCATGGGGAACGCCGGGATGAGGTTGAAGAGCGCCAGCGAGAGGTTGGCGTACAGCAGGCCGTCGACCAGACCGAACGCCTCGAACGCGGTGACGCGCGACACCAGGGCCAGCGCCGCGGCGATCGCCAGGTTCACCGCGGGGCCGGCGAGCGCGACCGCGAGCTCGGCCTTGGGCGCGCGGGGCATGCCCTCGAGGCTGGCGATGCCACCGATCGGCGTCAGCAGGATGTGCCGCGTCGACACGCCGTAGCGACGAGCCACGAGCGCATGTCCGAGCTCGTGCAGCAGCACCGAGCCGAACACTGCCACCAAGAACGCAACCCCGAGGAGCACCGCGGCCCCGGTCCCGGCGCCCTGCCAGGCGGTCCAGCCCGCCCACGCCAGCAGCAGTCCGAAGGTCCAGTGCACATACGCGTCGATGCCGGCGACGCGGCCGAGTCTCCACGAGCCTCTCATGATGGAAACAAGCTGGGCCCGCGTCCGCGGCTCGCAACCGCGGGCGCGGGGTCGATCCTGTGAAAGTCGCGTGAACGGGCCCGGGCGCCCGCCTGCGGCCTCGACCGCGCGTGGGCGCCCGGCGCGACGCTGCGGACGCGCGCGCGATTGCGTAGAGTCCGACGCGATGCTCCGACGCGTGCGGGCGAGGTTCGTGGTGCCGTGGCTGCTGGTCGCAAGTGGCGCCTGCGTGGGATCGCCGTACGACGCCGACCCCTCCGGCCCCGCGCCGAAGGCCGCGCCGACGCCGACGCCGACGCCCTCCCGGCCACACCGCCCCGAGTTCGTGCGCGCCGCGGCTGGCGACGCCGGCGTCGGGCCGGTGGTGAAGGCGGCCCAGCGCGACGCCGATGCGCAAGGTCGACGGCTCGTGGTCTACGCGAGCGCACCGTGGTGCGAGCCGTGTCAGGTGTTCCATCGCGCCGTCGAGGCGGGTGAGCTCGACCGCGAGCTCGCCGGGATTCGCTTCCTCGAGTTCGACGTCGATGTCGACTCGCTGCTGCTCTCGGATGCCGGCTACGGTGGCCGCTTGATCCCTCGCTTCGTGCTACCCGACGCCGAAGGTCACGGCACCGACGACAAGATCGAAGGCGGCGTCAAAGGTGAGCGCGCCGCGCAAGAGATCATGACGCGGCTCGGACCGCTGCTCGCGAGGCGCTGATCGACGCGGTGCACGGACGTGTCACGGCACGTCACGATGTGGCCGCGAACACCTCGATTGCGTGGCGTGGCGCGGCGTCTTCCAGCCACGGCTTAACTCTGCGACGGCGCGGTTGCCACGGCTGCGGGACCACCGTAGGCTAGCCGGCCCATGGTGGATGATCCGCGTGCGAATGGTGATTCCGGTGCGCCCGACGACGACGCTGTCGAAAACGCGGGCAAGGGAATCGCGACGAACGCGGCCCGCGATGCGGTCAGTGGAGCATCCGCCGATCAGGTCGCCCAGGGCGCGGCCACCGGTGCCGTGTCGGCGGCGCAGGCTGCGGGCGCGCCGGGGGCCTCGCAGGCGGCGACCGCCGTGCAGACCGCGACTGCGGTCGCGGGCGCCGGGCAGGGCATTGCGCAGGCGGCCCAAGGCGGTGGTCCTGCGAGCGCGATCGGTGCAGTCGGAGGCGTCGCGGGAGCTGCGGGTGCGGTCGCGGGTGCCGGTGCGGCGGCCTCGTCGGCGCAATCGGTGGCCCAGGCCGCCGGAGCGGCGCAGCAGGCCGCCGGAGCGGCGCAACAGGCCGCCGGAGCGGCGCAGCAGGTCGCCGGTGTGGCGCAGCAGGCCCGCGCGGCGGCACCCGCTGGTCTCGTGCAAGCGCTCGAGCAGACCTTCGGCTCGCTGATGCCGAACCTGCCGGCGCGGCTCGAGGGCGTGCGCTTCCACTTCGCACTCACGCAGGGGCCGGAGATCCGCTGGCACGTGCGGCGCTACGCGATGACCTCCGAGCTGTCGCGGCCCTACGAGCTGCGTCTGCAGCTGGTTTGCGACGACGTCACCGCGCCGGTCGACGAGATGCTCGGTGCGCCGTGCGAGGTGCAGGTCGAGCGCGGCGACCTCGTGCACATCTACTACGGCATCATCGACGAGATCGACGATCTCGGGCCGCAGCAGCACGTGCTGCACGCCTCGGTGCGAGTGGTGCCGGCGTTTTCGCTGCTCGCCGATCAGATCGACACGCGGATCTTCCAGGGCCAGACCGTGGTCGAGATCCTGACCGACGTGCTGGGCGCCGCGCTCGCGCCCTACGGCCGCGAGGTCGATACGCAGACGTACCTGCATCGCGAGTACAACCCGCGCGACTACTGCACGCAGTTCCGTGAGTCGACGCTCGAGTTCTGCTGCCGGCTGATGGAGGAGGAGGGCATCGCGTTCCACTTCCTGCCCGACGAGGACGGTCGCCGCGAGAAGCTCGTCCTCATCGACAGCAACGCCGACTACCCCGAGATCGACGCCGCGTTTCCCGACGTGCCGGTGATCCCGGCCAACCCCGAGGAGGCCGATCGCGAGTCGATCCGCGGCGTCACCTGGCGGCAGCGTCGCGTCATCAACAAGGTCTCGGGTCGCGCGTACAACTTCAAGACCGCCGGCACCTACGACGAGGCCAGCGCGTCGGTGCAGGAGACCCACAACCATCAGGATCAAGAGCTGTACCTGCACGACCTGCGGCGTCAGATCACCGACGATCCGATCGGCGATCCACCGGCGGCCTCGTACGACGGCAGCGACCTGACACAGCGCGAGCCGATGGTCGCGCAGGTGCTCGAGGAGCAGCGTGCCCGCAGCAAGATCGCCAGCGGTCGCGGCAACGTGACCGGCTTCCGGCCCGGCACCCGCTTCACGCTCGGGAGCCACCATCGCGCCGATCTCGACGGCGCCGAGTTGCTGTTGCTGCGCGTGGTGCAGCGCGGCGAGGCCAGCACCGAGAACATGCGGGCCAACGGCGAGTTCGAGAACGAGTTCCACGCGATTCCGGTCGCGCACGAGTTCCGTCCCGAGCAACGCCACCGTCGCGCGAAGGTCTACGGGCCCCAGCTCGCGCGTGTGGTCGGCCTGGCCGACAGCGACGAGGAGATCCACACCGACAAGTACGGCCGCATCAAGGTGCAGTTCCACCACGATCGCCTGCAGCCCGCGGATAGCGGCGCGTCGGTGTGGGTACGCGTGATGCAGCCGTGGGCGGGCTCGGGCTGGGGCACCGTCTTCATCCCGCGGGTCGGCATGGAGGTCGTCGTGCAGTTCGTCGACGGCAACCCCGACAACCCGGTGGTGACGGGCTCGGTCTACAACTCCGACAACATGCCGCCGTACACGCTGCCGGACGAGAAGACCAAGAGCACCATCAAGAGCAGCTCGAGCGTCGGCGGCGACGGCTACAACGAGCTCACCTTCGAAGATGCCGCGGGGCGCGAGCAGATCATCGTGCACGCGCAAAAGGACTTCAACAAGACCGTCCTCAACAACCAGACCCGCAGTGTGGGCGCCAACGACTCGACCAGCGTCGGCGGCGATCAGTCGCTGTCGGTGACCGGCGACCGCACGCACTCGATCACCGGCAACGAGACCATCACCGTCAACGGCTCGCAGAAGATCACCATCGTCGGCGCCAGCACCGGTGACGGCCAGACCATCACCGGCGGACAGCTCGACATCACCGGCAAGTACAAGCTCGACGCCTCGCAATCGATCGAGGTGCAGGCGCCGGACTACATCCTCTTCACGGTCGGCTCGACGTTCATGAAGATCGAGCCTGATCGCATCACGATGCAGCAGAAGAACGGCGCGCGTGTGGTGTTGTCGCCGGACTCGGCGTTGGTCGCCTCGAAGGAGAACTCGCAGCTGGTGCTCACCGCCGACGGCCACATGCAGGCCAACACCGGCGGCGATCTGCTGCTGACGGTCGACGCCCAGCTGTCGGCCGGCGGCGCGCAGGTGCTGCTCAATGGGGATGCGCTGGTGCAGTCGAAGGGCAAGGCCGAGATGAAGCTCGACGCCAACGCCAAGGTCTCGGGCGCCACCGCGACCATGGACGCCAAGACCGACGCGACCGTCTCGGCCGGCACGAGCTCGACGCTGACCGCCGGCGGCAGCACTGTGAAGACCACCAGCGCGGCCGCCGAGGTGACCGGCCCACAGGCCAACATCTCGGGCAACGGCGCGGTCAACATCGCCGGTGGCATCATCAAGCTGAACTAGGCTCGCCGCCGGCGAGATACGAGAGCATGCGCCGTCTCGCCGAATTCCGTGCCCACTGCGAGGAGTTCATCTGGCAGCCCGATGATGCGGTGCTGCTGGTGAGCGGCGGCGACGGCGACGTTCCGTATGCGCTCAAGGTGCTCGAGCAGGTCGAGGGCGGCGACGAGGCCTCGCTCTACGTGATGATCGCCGATGAGTACCTCGATGCCGACACCTACGCGCGCACGGTCGCCGGGCGATGTGTCGCGCTGTACGAGGTCGCCAACGAGGGCCGGGCCGAGCGCAACGAGCCCCAGTTGGCGCCGTTCCCCGAGCGCATGACGGCGCCGGGTGTGCCGCCACGCGAGCGCATCGTGATCGCGATCGAGCACCTCGGCGCGCGACTGCCGGATGCCGAGGACTACCGGGTGGTGTTCGCGTTGCTGCCGTTGGTCGTGCACGACTGGGCCGACTACGCGCAGTTCGTGGCCGAGTTCACGCGGCTGCCTCCGCCGGCGCCCCAGCGCGACGAGCCGTGGAAGGCGTACACGCGGCTGTTCCTGCGGGACCAACGCGACCATGTGATCGGCGCGGCGCTGCTGCAGCGACAGGCGACGGGCATGCTCAGCGTCGACGTCGACATGTCGACCGACGCGTTCGCCGGCGACCTCGCGCAGGAGGCCGTCGATCCCGCGGTGCCGGTCAGCCAGCGGATGCAGGCGGTGCTGCAGCTGGCCAACATCGATCTCTCGTACAAGCGCTTCGAAGAGGCCGTGAAGAAGTTCGCGCTGCTGTTCGACTACTACGTCAAGTCGGACGCACCGCTGATGCAGGCGCTGTGCATGCAAGGTGTGGGCGATTGCCTGCGCATGGTCGGGCAGCATCCGCAGGCGCTCGAGCGCTACCAGCAGGGCCTGGCGATCGCGCTGGCGGCGAAGTCACCGATGCCACTGCAGCCCGGCGAGGATCCCGAGGCCAAGAAGCTGCATCCCAACGCACCGCCGGTGATGTTGAATCTGCTGCTCGCGGCCGGGCAGACCTCCATGACGCTGCAGCGCTACCCCGACGCTCAGAGCTACTACGCCGACGCGAGCAAGCTCGCGGCCAAATGCATGAACGCGTATGCTGCCTGTGATGCGCTGCAGGGCGAGGGTGATGCCGAGCGCGCGCAGGCCAAGCCCACCGAGGCGCTCGCTCGCTGGCACGAATGCGAGACCATCGCCGAGAAGTACGAGTACTACGAGCGACTCGTCAGCGTGCTCGAACGCATCCACGCGCTGTACCACGAGGGCCGGATGACGGCGGAGGCTGACGCCGCCCACACCAAGCTGCAGGGCGCCAAGCTGCTGCGCAAGAAGAGGGCGGCGTAGATCGATGGGTGGCCACGCCGATCCCCCGATGATCGCGCCGCCGACGGGTCGTCCCGCGGGGCCGCCGGCGCAGCCGGTGTTCGCGACGACGGGCAACGCACGGGCCGACTCGGTGCTCGCGACGCTCGACGCCACCATCGCGCCGTTTCGACAGGCGCCGCCACCCGAGCAGGGCGCCGCAGGGTGGGTCGCGCAGGGTCTGGGCGGTGTGTTGGGCGTCGTGAATGCGCCGATGATGTTCATCGACGCCGCGGCCTCGCAGGGTGTCTCGGCGCTGCTCGACGCGCTCGGGCTCTCGGGGCTCTTTCCACCGATGCCGGTCGCCACGATCGGCTTGAGCATGCACGTCGGCACGCCGCACACCCACGTGCATCCGCCGAGCCTCGTGCCACCGGCGCCACCGATTCCGTTGCCGAGCCTCGGGGTCGCGTTCCTGGCCGGCTCCGCGACCGTGCTGGTCGGTGGCGTGCCGGCGCTGCGCGCCGGTGACATCGGCATCGGTTTCACCTGCGGCTCGATGGCGCCGCCGTTCGAGATCATGACCGGCGCGTCGGGGGTCTACTTCGCGGGCTCGAGGGTCGCGCGCTTCGGCATGGACATCACGTTCCACTGCAACCCCGTCTCGCCGATGGGGGCGTTCGCGATCGGCATGGGTGTCGCCGGTGTGATTGCCGGCGCGGCCGGTGCCGCCGCGCAGGCCTCCGCCGGCAACACCGGCGCCGCGATTGCCCAAGGCATCCAGGCCGGCCTCGATGCCGCTGCGATGGCCGTGTCGGCGCTGCGCGGCAAGGATCCCGCCGGCCCGCCCGGCGTCGGCATGTTGATCGGCCCGCCGATGGGCAACGTGGTGGCCGGAGGCCCGCCGATCCCCAACATCGGTGCGCTCGCGCAGGGCAAGATCTACAGCGCACTCGGCCGCGCACTGCGATCGATGCGCGGCCGCCTGCGCCGTCGCTCGCCGCCACCCGACGCGAACGGTCGCTGCGCCGAGGGTGGCGAGCCGGTGCACGTGGTCAGCGGTGCCAACTACAACACGCACCTCGACTTCGCGTCGTTGCTCGGCGGCTTCCGCTGGACCCGCTACACCTCGAGTGCGGACAACGCCGAGCGCGGCGTGCTCGGCTTCGGCTGGCGGCACGTGTTCGAGTCGCGGCTGTCGATCCGGTTGCACCGCGTCACGTTCGTGGGCTACCAGGGCGAGCGCATCGTCTTTCCGCTGCTGCCGCAGACGTCGCGAGCGCGCGACGGCGGCGAGGTCGCGATGCACGGCTATCGCCTGCGACGGCTGTCGGACCTGCGCTTCAGCGTCACGCACCGCCGCTTGGGCACGCTGGAGTTCGAGCGCGACGCGCCTGGCAGCGGCACCGCGCGAATGGTCGCCGTGCGCGGCGGCGAGGCCGAGGTCACCATCGAGTACGACGAGGCCCGTCGACTGCAGCGCATCGTCGAGCGTCGCGGCAGCGAGCTCGCGACCTACGGTGCGCGCTACGACGCTGCCGGTCAGCTCGCGGAGATCTGGGGCGGCCGCTACGGTGAGCCGCAGACGCGACTGGTGCGCTACCACGTCGACGCCAAGGGCGACCTCGTGCGCGCCGAAGATGCCGCAGCCGTCGCCGACGAGTACGTCTACGACGGGGTGCATCGCATGGTGCGGTCGACCGATCGCATCGGCTACGGCTTCGTGTGGTCCTACGACCACGAGGGCCGCTGCAGCGAGACCCAAGGCCACGACGGCCTGTGGTACGCGCGCTTCGAGTACCTGCCCGCCGCGCAGAAGACCGTGATGACGATCCACGACGGGTCGGCGTACACGTTCCACTACGACGAAGACGGCGTGATCACCAAGGTGATCGGCCCCTGTGGCAGCGAGAAGCAGCGGCTGCGCGGCGAGGACGGCCGCGTGCTGGCCGAGATCGACGCCGCCGGGCAGCGCATCGAGTTCGTCTACGACGGCAGCGGTGGCCTGGTCGCGCGGCGCAACCGCTTCGGCCACCAGTTCCCGCCGAGCCTCGACGCGTCGGGTGTGCCGGCGATGGTGCAGCGCGTGCTGCCCAAGGACACCCGCGGGTTCTACTTCGGGGTCGCGATCGCGGCGGGCCCGACCGACCCGGTGGTCGAACGCCGCCGCGATCGTCGCGGCAACGTCGTGTACGAGCGCGAGGCTTCGGGCGCAGAGCGCCGCTGGAGCTTCGACGCCTGCGGCAACGAGATCTCGCGCACCGATCGCGACGGCCGTACCTTCCGCACCAAGGTCGTGCGCTGGGGTCTGACCGGCGCCCGGCTCGATCCGCTGGGCAACGCCGTGCGCTACGAGCACACGCCGCACCAGAAGATCGCCAGCGTGCTCGACGGCGGCGGATCCGAGTCGCGCTACGTCTACGACAGCCACGATCGCGTGGTCGAGGTCCACCGCCACGGCCGCGTGCACACCCGCTACCAGTGGGACCTCGCTCACCGCATGGTCGAGTCGAGCGATGGCGATGGCAACTGGCTGGTGCGCGTGACGCCACACGCCAACGGGCTCACCGGCCGCGTCGATCGCAGCGACGGCAGCTTCGCCGAGTTCGACTACGACCGTCAGGGCCGCGCGACGAAGGCCGACAGCGCCGACCACCTGGTGGATCGCACGTTCACGCCGTTCGACGAGCTCGAGCGTGAGACCTGCGATGGGCGCACGGTGGCCCACGCCTACGGTTGGCGGGGCGAGTACGACACCATCGTCGCCGAGCGCTTCATCAGCGCACGACATCGTCACGGCAACAAGCTGGTGCTCGTCGATCCGTCGGGTCGTCGCCGCACGATCACGCACGAAGCCGACGGCTCGCTGCAGATCGACCACGGCAACGGCACCCTCGAGAGCCAGCAGTACGACGCCAAGGGCCGGATGCTCCACCGCGCAGTGTGGCGTGCAACCACCGGTACCGAGCGCATCTGGTGGGGCGTGCGTCACCAATACACGGCCGAGGGCGATCTGGTCGGCAGCTTCGACACCGTGCGCGGCAGCAGCCGATACACCCTCGACGAGGCGCATCGCTTGATCGCCGCCGAGCAACCCGACGGCACGCTCGGGTACCGCTACGACGCCGCCCACAACCTCGTCGAGCTGCCATCGACGGGCACGCTGCGGCTCGACAGCGGCAATCGCCTGCGCGTCGCTGCGACCGAGCAGTTCGAATACGACGCGCGCGGGCGGCTGTCGGCGCGCATCGGCACCGCGGGCATGCGCATCGACTACCACTACGACGCCGAGGATCAGCTCGTGCGCGTCGACGACGGTGCTGGCGAGCCGTGGACGGCGACCTACGACGGCCTTGGTCGTCGTGTCACCTTCGGTCGCGGCGACCGGCGCACGCGGCTGTGGTGGGACGGCGATCGCATCGCGGCGCGCGAAGGCGCCGACGGCGAGCTGCGGGTGTTCGTCTACGCCGATCGCCAATCGCTGGTGCCGCTCGGCTTCGTCGACTACGACAGCGTCGACGCGTCGCCGGACTCGGGTCGATCGTACGCGGTGTTCTCCGACCAGGTCGGCCTGCCGCAGCACATCGAGGACGAACGCGGCACCGTGGTGTGGTGGGCCGACGGCGCCACGCCCTACGGCGAGGTGTTCGTCCGCCCCGGCAACGCGATCGAGTACGGGCTGCGCTTCCCGGGCCACGTCTACGACCCCGATCTGCGCCTGCACTACAACCGCTTCCGCGACTACGACCCGCGCCTGGGTCGCTACCTGCAGCCCGATCCACTCGGTATCCGCGGCGGCATCAACCTCTACGCGTATCCGGCCAACCCGCTGGTCGCGGTCGACGTGCTGGGCCTGACGACCCACGATCATCCCGAGAACGGGCCGCACCACGGCGAAGATGGCGAGGGGCGGCCGAAGTCGGAGGATCCGAACGAGCATCCCAACGGCGACCCGCCGATGTCGCGCGACGAGGCCTTCGATCGCGCGATCGATGCCGCCGACGCACATCGCAAGGAGGTCATGGACCAGTACAACCGCGGCGAGCTGCCGGGCTTCAACCCCAGCGAAGAAAAGGCGCCCGCCTGTGTGGCAGCGGTCGTCGATCGCCGGCGGCCCGATGTCGATCCGTTCGTCGCGCACAATCAGCCGCGCGACGCCGTCGCCAACCCCGACGACTTCCATCCGATCCTGCGCGACCGCATCCGCGATCAGCAGCAGCGACGCGCCGACGGTCAAGACCACTTCTCGGAGCCGGGTACGCATGCCGAGGTGCTGGCGCTCGACCAGGCGCTCAAGTCACGCGAGGCCGCTGGCATGCCGGTGACCGAGGCCGACCTCGGCGACTTCGTGCAGCTGCCGATGTGGAGCCGCGAGGAGGGCGCTGGGCCGCACATGCGACCGGGCGCGGAGGCACCGTGTTGCGGTCACTGCAATCCGATCACCCGCGGCACGGACAACATGAGTGGCAACGCGCCCCGCATGGAGCGGGTCTCGGTCAACCCCGAGAAGTGGCGACGCGTGCCGAGCTAGAAGGCTTGTGATGGCGCTTTCCCAACGAGCGAGAGACTGGCTGGCGACGCTCAGCCGCGAGACCCCGATGCCGACCGCCGAGGTCGAGCGACGCATCATCGATGCCGGCGGCACACCGCACCCGGTGTGGCTCGCGTTCCAGGACGAGTACGGTGGCTACTTCGAGGAGGTCGGACCCGGCGACTTCGCGATCTGGGGGCTGGCGCGCGCGGCTACGGCCGAGCCGCCGCCGAGCTGGCGCGAACCAAACCAGGTCACGCTGGTCGCGGCGACCAAGTGGCTGCCCGAGGCGATCGTCTGCGCCGAGGTGCATCCGGTGCACGACTATCACCTGTACGCCGACGGCCGCTTCGCCGGTATCGGCGGCACGGTCGACTCGTTCGCGATGAAGCTCGAGCGCGAGGGCCTCATGCGCGAGTTCTACGGCCGTGGCAAGGTGGAGCGGACCCTCATCACGCGCGAGTCGGGAAAGCCCGAGCACCAGCAGCTGCTCGCCGCGATGCAGTACGCACTGGTACCCGAGGCTTCGAACGCGCGGCGGCAGTTCTTCCTCGAGCCGCGGCGCCTGCTCGACCATTGCCCGCACCTGACGCAGCTCGTGCTGTACGAGGTCGATCCCACCGCAGGGCCACCGGTCTGACGGCGCGAGCGGGGGGCGCCCCGCCGTTTCGGTGCGCCGCGGGCAACGGATTGTCGCTGCCGGTGGGCCTGGCGTCCGGCACCGACCTCGCGCAGGATGCGGCCCACATGAAGTCGTCGTTCATCGCGCTCACCCTGTTTGCGTCGCTCGGCCTCTCGGCCTGCAAGAGCGAGCTCGACAACAAGCCCAAGGCGGAGGTCAAGGAGGCGAAGAAGGACGCGAAGCCAGACGCGAAACCAGACGCGAAACCAGACGCGAAGGGCGACGCGAAGGGCGAAGACCCGGACGCGAAGGCGCTCGCGCACGCGTCGACCATTGCGAAGCTCGACAAGGCCGCCAGCAAGGTCCGCTTCGTCGGCGCGAAGGTGACCGATGACCACGAAGGCACGTTCGCCGACTTCGACGGTGCGCTCACGCTCGCCGACGACGGCAAGCCCAGCAAGCTCGAGCTCACCGTCAAGGTCGGCTCACTGCAGACCGAGCCGCCCGACCTCCACAAGCACCTGCTGAGCGCGGACTTCTTCGACGCCGAGAAGTTCCCCGAGAGCACCTTCGTGTCGTCGTCGATCAAGGAGGCTGCGGGCGAAGCTGGCAGCACCCACGAGATCACCGGCGACCTCACGCTGCACGGCAAGACCAACACCATCACCTTCCCCGCCAAGGTCGAGATCACCGATGCGTCGGCGACCGGCAACGCGGAGTTCAAGATCGATCGCAAGCTGTGGGGCATCGAGTACCCCGGCATGAAGGACGACCTGATCAAGGACGAGGTGTTGCTCTCGCTGCAGCTGAGCTTCCCCCGCAAGTGATCGCGACGGCCGAGCGCGCGCCGGGTTCGAACCCGGTCGCGCGTGACGGCAGTCCGATCTAGCTGCGGGGCTTGGGCTCGCCGAGCTCGTCGGCGGGCCGCAGGAGGTTGATCGGCAGCACGAGGTAGCGCCGCCCGGCGGCGTTGGCCGCCGGCAGACGCCCGCCGTCGATGTTCACCTGCACGCTCTGGAACAGCAGCTTGGGTGCGGCTAGCTTGGCGTCGCGTTCGTTGCGGGCGCGGACGAACTCCTCGCGTCCGGTCTTGGCCGACAGCTGTGGGTTGTGATCGCGGCTGGCGGCGACCGTGGTCTCCCAGCGGACCTCGCGACCGTCGGGCGGGTAGTCGTGACCGGGGAACACGCGCAGTGCATCGCCCAGCGCGTAGAGCTTCTGCACCGAGTCGTACATCGCCGCGGCGCTGCCCCCGGGGAAGTCGCAGCGGCCGGTGCCGTAGTCGTCCATGAACAGCAGGTCGCCCGTGAACAATGCGTCGTCGATCTTGTAGGTCACGCAGGCGGGGGTGTGGCCCGGGGTTGCGATGACCTCGATCGCCAGACTGCCGGCCTGGATCACCTCGCCGTCGCGGAAGGTGCGATCGAACTGGCTGCCGTCGGTCGCGAGCTGCTCGAGCGCGAACAGATCCTTGAAGGTCGATTGCACCTTCGTGATGTCGCCGCCGATGCCGACCTTCGCCTCGCAGCGTCGGCGCAACAGCGGGCCACCCGAGAGGTGGTCGGCGTGGGCGTGGGTCTCGAGCGACCAGTGCACGCGCAGCTGGTTCTTCTTCACGAAGTCGACCAGCTGATCGAGGGACTCGGTGAACGTGTACGAACCGACGCTCTCGTAGTCGAGCACGGGATCGATCACCACGGCGTCGTGCGTCTTGGGGTCGAAGACGACGTAGGTGAGCGTGGAGCTGCGGGCGTCGAAGAACGCTTGGACTTGCATGGCGGAACTCCTGTCGAGGACGAGGGGACACCAGAGCAACCGCCGTGCCACGACCCCGCGCTGAAACATCCCATCGATCGACTGGGGCCGTGACGGCGCACACGGCCGGGGAATCGCGGCTGTTGCACGTTTCGTTGCGTCGGCGTTGCCCCGTGTTTCAAGGGCGCTTCAGGGGCGCTGCGGGGCACCGCCGCGGCAGCGATCCCGGCTTGGCACGCACGATGCTCTACCGCCGTCGCATGTTGGTGCTCGGCCTCGTGCTCGCGGTTGCGATCGGTATCGCCCTGGGCCTGTTGGGGGGTGGCGGCTCGATCCTCACCGTGCCGATCCTGCGCTACGTCATGGACATCGAGGCCCATGCGGCGATCGCCGGCTCGCTGTTCGTGGTGGCGGTGACCAGCGCGTTCGCCCTCATCGGTCACGCCCGTGCCGGGCGCGTGCGCTGGCGAACCGGCCTGTTGTTCGGCGCCGCCGGCATGGTCGGCGCGTACGAGGCCGGCAAGGTCGCGCACTACATCCCGGCGCCGGTGCTGCTGCTGGGCTTTGCGCTGATGATGGTCGCGACCGCGGTGGCGATGCTCCGTGGGCGCAAGCAGGTGAGCGCTGCGGTTGGTCGCGACCTACCGGTGGTGAAGGTGCTGCTCGAGGGCCTCGTGGTCGGCGCGGTGACAGGCCTGGTGGGGGCCGGTGGCGGATTCCTCGTGGTGCCCGCGCTGGCGGTGCTCGGCGGCCTACCGATGCCGGTCGCGATCGGCACTTCGCTGCTCGTGATCGCGATGAAGTCGAGCGCGGGCCTCTACGGCTACATGGCCACCACGGCGATCCCGTGGACGCCCGTGTTGTTGGTGACCGCAGCAGCGCTGGTCGGCAGTGTGCTCGGGGTCCGCATTGCCGGGCGCATCGAGGAGAGGCGCCTGCGCGCCGGGTTCGGGTGGTTCGTGCTCGTCATGGCCGTGTTCGTGCTGTGGCAGGAACTGCCCAAGGTGCTGTGATCGAGACTCCGGCGAAGGTGGTAGAACCGAGCGCAGTGGCGCCACGCAAGCCCCGTGAGGTCGATCTCGAGGCGTTGCTCGACGCCGCGCTGGCAACCGCGGCCGGGCCCGCGATCGTACTCGACGCGAGCCTGCGCGTGCGCATGGCGACTGCGTCCGCGGCGACGCTGCTGGGCACCGAGATCCCCCGTGGCATCGCGGCGCCGGCGTTGTTGTGCGGCGACAAGCCCGAGCGTCCGGTGGCCGAGGCGCTCGCCGCCGGCCGACCGGTGCATGCCCTGGTGCCGCGCATCGGCGGCAGCGACGAGGCACTCGTCCGCATCCGCTCGGTGCCGCTCGGCGACGGGCGTCCGATCGGTTGGCTGCTGATGCTGCAGGACGCGGGCGAGATCGGTGGCGATCGAGCGGTCGAGTTCCACGGCATGTGGACCCGCGATGCCGCGATGAAGCAGATGTTCCGGGTGATCGAGCGCGTCGCCGCGAGCGACACCACCGTGCTCGTGCGCGGCGAGACCGGTACCGGCAAGGAGCTGGTCGCGAAGGCGATCCACGCGATGTCCGAGCGCGCGCGCGGCCCACTGCGCGCGATCAACTGCGCCGCGCTGCCGGCCAACCTGCTCGAGAGCGAGCTGTTCGGCCACGCCAAGGGTGCGTTCACCGGAGCGCTCCGCGACACGCCGGGGCACGTCGTGCTCGCCGATGGCGGCACGCTGTTCCTCGACGAGGTCGCCGAGCTGCCGCTCGAGCTGCAGGCCAAGCTGCTGCGCATGCTCGAGACCCACACGGTGATCCCGGTCGGCGCACGCGAACCGATCTCGGTCGACGTGCGCGTCATCTCGGCGACCCACCGCGCGCTGCGCAAGGAGGTCGAGGCCGGGCGCTTCCGGGCCGACCTCATGTACCGCCTGCGCGTGATCCCGGTGTTCCTGCCGCCGCTGCGCGAGCGTCGGGGCGACGTCGAGCTGCTCGTGCAGCGCTTGGTCGACGAGGGCAATCGTCGCGGCCGCCGACGCATCGATCGCATCGCGCCCGCGGCCATGGCCGCGCTCGAGCACTACGACTGGCCCGGCAACGTCCGCGAGCTCCGCAACGTGATGGAGTATGTGTTCGCGATCGGTGACGGCACCGAGCTGGTGCCGAGCGATCTTCCCCCCGAGCTGCTCGAGCCCGAGCGTGGCGAGCTCGCGACGGTGGTCGCATCGCCGGTGGTGCGGCCGCAGGGCGCTGCGCCCGAGCTCACGCCGGAGGCGCGCCGCATCAACGCCGCGCTGAGTCGCACCGGGGGCAATCGCGAGCAAGCCGCGAAGCTGTTGGGGCTCTCCCGCGTGACGCTGTGGCGCCGCATCAAGGCCCTCGGGCTCGAGTCGTAGCCGGTTGGGGTGAGCGTGCTGAACGCTCGGGTGCCACGGCCCCCACGCTGACGCTCGCTGACGCGCAGATCCACGCGCTTGCGCGTGGCACCACCGCTGCAGACTGGCCGATGGCGCGCAGCTACGCTGCGAGCCTCAGGTGACGATGCGAGCCAAGACTCTCGTGGTGGTGGCCCTGGCAGCGTGGGGTCAGATGGCCTGCGGCGGTGCGGGTGGCGGCGGTACGGCGACGGAATCGACGGGCTCGAGCACGGGAGCGACGGCGACCGGCGCCGACGATCTCGGCACCTCGTCAGCGACCGCGGGCGCAACGAGCGAAGCGACGTCGATCGGCGAATCGACATCGATGCCGGCGACCAGTGCGGACTCGTCGAGCACGGGTACCCCGCTCGATGAGCCGGTCGATGGGCTCATCGATGCCATGCCGGCCAACTCGTGGCTGTTGCTGCCGGCCAGTGCGATGGTCGACGCATGCCCCGAGCCGCTCGATCACTACCGCTGCGAGACCGTCATGTCTGCGTGGTCCGGCGCAACCTACGATCATGGTCGCGACCGCATGTTGGTGTTCGGCGGCGGTCACTCCGACTCCTACTACAACAACATCTTCGCCTTCGATCTCGGCCCCATGACCTGGACGCGACTGACGGAGCTCCCTGCGGGCGCCGACGGCCACACCCCGACACCGGCCATGATGGACGGTCGCGCCGAGTCCTGCGGCTACTATCCGTCCGTCGCCGCGCTCACCATCGCTCCCGAGGACATGAACGGTGACTACATCGATGCCAACCTCTGTCACCGCGCGGACATCCTCGCGCAGCTCGACACGCAGCAGCCGCGCTCGTCGCATACCTATGGCAAACCGGTGTACCTACCGACGCAGGACGCGTTCTTCTACCTCGGTGGCGGCTACTTCCCCGGCGCGCAGACGTCGAGCCCGTGGGGATTTCGCTTCGATTTCGCGACCGGCACCTGGTCGGAGTCGGCGGTGCGGCCCGGGTTCATGGGCCGTGGCATGGCCGCCATCGATGCCGCGGGCGACGCCTGGTACGCGACCGACGACGGCGGGCCATTCGTCCGCTATCGCGCCGCCGACGATGCCTGGGACACCTACGGCTCGCTCAACTACGACGTTCGTGGCGTCGGCGACATCGACCGCACTCGCAATCGTTTCTGGCTGCTGCTCGACAACGGCGATCCGACGCTGGTTCGCGGCTTCGAGCTCGACGACATCGCGCACCTGATGAGCAGCGATCCCTATGTCGACGTCGCGACCACCGGCGACGCGCCGACGCCGGGCAACCGGGTGGGCTTCGTCTACGCCGACGGCCTCGATCGGTTCGCGGCCTGGAACGGTGGCGCCGACGTGTATCTGCTCGATCCGTCGACGCAGGTGTGGACGCACCAGACTGGCGGGGGTGACCTGCCGCCGCCGCCGCTGACCAACGGCACCTACGGTCGCTGGCGCTACAGCACCACCCGCGGCGTGTTCGTGCTCGCCAACGACGTCGACAGCGGGGTCTACCTGTACAAGCCGTGACGCGTGCAGGCGGGCGGTGAACGAGCGCCACGTTGCAGCGCTGCTTCATCGTGTTTCAACGGCGTGCGCGCACCGGTGCCGGCGGCCCGCTTCGCCGGCGAAACGCGACTCGGCACGGCTGCTGCACTGAGGGTCCCACGCGAGGGGCAGCACACGGCTTTCCCCCTCGGGAGCGAATCACGTCATGTCACTGTCCACCCAAGGTGCAACGCAGCGCGACCATCTTCATCCCCACGAGCTCGAGCCCTGGCTCTCGCGCGCGCGGGTGATCGACGTGCGCGAGCCGTCCGAGTGGTCCGGCGATCTCGGCCACCTGCCCGAGGCCGAGCTGGTGCCGCTGGCGTCGCTGGCCCACGCCGCGCGGGCGTGGGATCGCAGCGAGACGCTGATCATGGTCTGTCGCTCGGGCGGTCGCTCGGGGGCGGCCCAGCGTCAGCTGCGATCGATGGGCTTCACGGCGGTCATCAACCTGCTGGGGGGCATGCTCGCGGTGAACGACGCGGGCCTGCGGGTGCAGCGGTAGACGGGCGCGCGAGCGCCCAGCCGCTCCAGACCGGGGTCGCGAGTGATCAACCCCGGTCACGCGACAGTCTTCCGGGTCGCGTGCCCATGACCTCGCCCGAACCCATCCTCTGGTCGACGCCGAAGTTCCTCGCCATCGCACTCGTGGTCGAGTTCGTCGCGGTGTTCGTGACCAACGGCCTCTTCAACATGGTGCTGGGCTGGAACGTGCCGTCGTACGCGCTCGGGGTGGTGCCCTCGCTGTTGTTGGTGGCTCTGTTGCCCCGATGGCGCGTCTTCCACGACCGCCTCGCGCGGCGAGGCGGCGGGTCGAACGACCGAGCGCCGCGGTGACGATCGCCGCCGCCGGGCGTCAGAGGAAGGTCTGGTTGGTCTTCATCGTCCAACCCGCCCAGGTCGAGCCGGTGTTGCTGGTTTGAGTGCCCCAGACGCGGAAGTCGAGGCCGAAGGCGAGGGTGAGCACGCTCGCGCCGTCGTTGCTGCACGCCAACCCTGGTGCCGACGAGGACAGGCCGCCGGCGATCGCCTGCCAGTGTGGCTTCCAGGTCGCACCGCCGTCGGTGCTGACGTTGCGCCACTGCGCGCTGTCGGTGCCGCGACCGATGAGGTGCACGACCTTGCCGTTGCTCGAGGCACACGCAGCGAGCGATGAGGTGAAGATGCCCTTGCCGATCGGCTGCCAGTGCGGCTTCCAGGTCTTGCCACCATCGGTCGAGACGTTCCGCCAGCAACGCATGTCGTTGCCGCGACCGAAGACGTGCACGGTCTTGCCGTCGGCGGAGGCAGCAGCGGCGGGTGCCGAGGTGAAGACGCCCTCGCCGATGGGCGACCAATCGACCCAGGTCTTGCCACCATCGCTCGAACGCGTGCGCCACATCTTGTGATCGTTGCCGATGCCGAACAGCCGCAGCTCCTCGCCGGTGCTGTCGATCGTGACCGCGGGGCCGGTGAGGAAGACCCCCGCGCCAATCGGCGTCGAGCCCTGCCAGCTGGTGCCTGCGTCCTTCGAGGTCAGGAACCACATCCGATTGTCGAGGCCGCGTCCGACGACCACCAGGTGCTTGCCATCGCTGGAGCTCGCGGCGGCGATGCCCGAGTTCATCGCCACCGCGCCGAAGTCACCGAGCGACCCCCAGGTCTTGCCGCCGTCCTTCGAGCGCTTGCGGTGCACCTTGCCTTCGTGGGAGCGCGCGAACAGCCACGTCACGCCGCCGCCCTGGGCCACCGCTGGCATCGGGTGCACGCCCTCGATGGGGTTGGGACTGCCGGCGCCGAACAGCGCGTCCCAGTTGCTGTCCATCGATCGCGTGACCTCGAGCATCTTGCCGACCGCCGGGCCCGCGAAGGCCGAGTTGGTGTTGCTCATCGCGGCGGAGCCCATCTTGCGCGGCAGGATCACCGACAACGCGGCGTACGCGGTCCCGATGTCGCCGGTGTGCCAGATCTCGGCCTGCTCCGATCCGGGGTTGGTCGAGGCCCAGCCGCCACGCACGGTGCTCGAGGCTGTCGACACCCGATAGGCCTGCATCGTCCTGCGCGTGGCCTTGGTGAACACCTTGGGATCATCGCGCAGCTGCTCGCGGATGAACTTGCCCATGTCACCCGCCGACATGCACACGGCACCGACCGAGGCACGGCAGTGGAAGTTGAACGCCGGCTTGTGCGTGCGGGGATCGGGCGACATCGTCATCGTCTCCGGGTCCCAACTGTGCTGCCAGGGGCCGTCGAGCGCGCCCGTGCAGGTGACGCCAGTGGCAGCGTGATCCATGCCGAGCGGTGCGAAGAGGTGCTCGCGAAGCAGTTCCTCGTAGGTCTTCGCGGTCTTGTGCTCGAACATCGACGACGCGATGATGCCGCCGCCGCTGTACTCGAAGCCGGTGTTCGGCGGCGCGTACTTCGGAGCGTCCAGCACCGCGTTCTTGACGTAGAGCCGCCGCCGCGCGCGGAGCTTGTTGTTCGTCATGTCGGCCGCGGTGTACTTTTCCCAGTCGTCGACGTTGTCGGCGGCCGGCGTGTACGGCATGCCGGAGGTGTGTGCGATGAGCTGTTCGATCGTCACCGTCTTGTAGAGCACCTGCGACGCCGGATTGTCCCAGATGCTGGCGTAGACGTCGGAGATCTTGCTCGTCCACCCGAGGCCGCCCACGCCGTCTTGGATCAGCTTGCCGATCAGGTTGCCCGTGAAGACCTTGCTGACAGAGCCGAGGTTGAACTTGTCATTCGGTTGCACGACGTTTGCGTCGCCTGCAGCGCCCAGCTTGCGCACGCCCTGCTGTCCGCTGACGATCGCATCACCGCCATCACGCACGAGCACCGCGGCGAGTGCTGGCACGCCGCACTCGCCGATGGTCTCGCGGAGCTTCTGCTCGAGGTACTTACGGGCTTTGACGGTGGGCGAGATGTTCGGCAAGGCCGGACCACTGCCCGGCGGAAGATGGACCGGTGCACCGTGGGCTTCCCCCGAGTGACCGAGCAGCGCAAGGGCGGGGAGTCCCGCAGTGACGACGAGCATCGATCGACGCGTGATACGTGGCATTCGAGACATCCTCCGCACGAGCCCGTGGCATCGAGCTGTTCGGTGGACGGGGTCGCGCCAAGACGTGACAGGCGCACCCGGTCGATTTCCGAGCGACACCGCGCCGGCACCAGGGCGTGGGCCTGGCCACGTGGCCCGCGAACCCGCCGTCGTCGACGACGGTGCTCGCCCGCAGCGTCGAGGCCTCAGCCAGCGCGGAAGCTGGCGATCGCGGACTCGATCTCCGCGTCGGTCAGCAGGCGATCGGTGCGCTTGGCGAGCTCGAAGATGTGCGTGACGAGGCCCTTGTCGGGCTCGATGCCCCGCTGCTGCAGCCAGAACACCACGTTGGACTCGCCGGACATGAAGCCGATCTCGATCGACTGCTGCTTGCCGAACCAGCCCGCGGGTACGCCGGAGTAGATGCGGTCGGCGAGCTCGACGTCGCCCTTCTTGATGGCCTTGATGACGGCGGCCGCGTGCACGCCGGTGGCGGTGCGAAAGGCGTCGTCGCCGACCAGCGGGTACTGCCCCGGGATGGTGACGCCGAGCGCGTCGGCGACCTTGCGGCACCACGGCACCAGGTTGGTGAGGTCGCGATCGCCGAGCTCGCCCATGAGCTTCAAGTTCATGAGGGTCTGATCGAGCGCGGCGTTGCCGACCCGCTCGCCGACCCCGAGCGCGGTGCCGTGCACACGATCGGCACCGGCTGCGATCGCCCGCAGGTTGTTGATCACGCCGAGCCCGCGATCGTTGTGGCCGTGCCAGTCGATGCCGACGTCGCGCGTGCCCATCGACTCGAGCACCAGCCGCGTGAAGCCGACCAGGTCGGTGACGCCCTCGGGCGTGACGTGGCCGACGGTGTCGCACAGGCACAGCCGCGCGACGCCGTGGTCGACCGCCGCGCGGAACAACCGATCGAGCGTCGACGGTGGCGTGCGGGTGGTGTCCTCGGTGACGAAGGTCATCGGCAGACCACGGGCCTGGCACAGCTTCGCGGCCATGATCGTGCGCTCGAGCAGCAGCTCGACGGTCCAGTTCTCGGCGTACAGGCGGATCGGGCTCGAGCCCAGGAACGCGTACACCGTGATGGACTTGCCGGTCTTCTGCGCGATGTCGGCGATCGCGTTGATGTCGTTCTCGTGGGTCCGCGCCGCGCAGGCGTACTCGATGCCGAGCTTCTCGCGCTCGGCGAACTCGACCAGCGCGGTGACATCGGCCACCGCGCGGGGGCCCGCCCCCGGCAAACCCAGATCGACCGCGTCGATGCCCAGGCTCGCGGTCAGGCGCAGGATCTCGCGCTTGTCCTCGATGCTGGGGTCGCGCACGCTCGGTGACTGGATGCCGTCGCGCAGGGTCTCGTCGAAGAACGAGAGATTGCGCGACGACAACGGCGACAGCGGTGACACGCGGTTGCGCGTGTTCCAGTCGTAGACGAGCGTGGATGCGGCGGGTTCGCTGGGGGAGGTGCTCATGGGATCACACGCTCTCGATCACGACCGCGATGCCCTGACCGCCACCGATGCAGGCCGAGCCCACGCCGTAGCGACCCTTGCGGCGACGCAGCTCGTGCACGAGGTGCGCGGTGATGCGGGCGCCCGAGGCCGCCAGCGGATGGCCGAGTGCGATCGCGCCGCCGTCGACGTTGGTGCGCTCGCGGTCGAGGCCGAGCTCCTTCTCGCACGCGAGGTACTGCGGCGCGAAGGCCTCGTTGATCTCGAACAGATCGACGTCCTTCTGCGCGACGCCGGCGCGCTCGAGCGCGCCGCGGATCGCCGGCACCGGGCCGATGCCCATGATGGTCGGATCGACGCCGGTGGTGTGCCACTGGACCACGCGGGCCAGCGGCGTGAGGCCGTGCTTCTTGATCGCGTCTTCGGTCGCCAGCACCAGCGCGGCCGCACCATCGCAGATGCCCGACGCATTGCCGGCCGAGACCACGCCGTCCTTCTTGAAGACCGGCGGCAGCTTGGCCATGCCCTCGAGCGTGGCCTCGGGGCGCGGGTGCTCGTCGGCCTCGAACGACTCGGGGCCCTTGCGACCCTTGATCTCGACCGCAGCAAGTTCGGCGGCGAAGCGACCGGCCGCGTGTGCAGCGGCCCAGGTCTGCTGGCTGCGCAGGCCGTACTCGTCGCACTGCTGCCGTGTGAGGCCGTGCTTCTCCGCGAGGTTCTCGGCGGTGACCGCCATCGCGCAGCCGGCGTAGGGATCGAAGAGCGACGACCACAACGTGTCCTCGAGCTTCGGGTCGGTGCCGAACTTGGTGCCCCAGCGCAGGTTGCGGGCGGCGTACGGCGCCTGGCTCATGTTCTCGGTGCCACCGACGAGCACGATCTCCGCGTCACCGGCGAGCATCTCGTGTGCGCCGCTGACGATGGCCTGGAAGCCCGAGCCGCACAGGCGATTGACGGTCAGCGCCGGCACCGGCACCGGCACGCCGGCCTTGAGGCCGATGTGGCGCGCCATGTAGAGCGCGTCGGCGGAGGTCTGCGAGACGTTGCCGAACACCACGTGGTCGATGGCATCCGCGGGCACGTTGCCAGCGGCGAGCGCAGCCTTGGCCGCGACGACGCCGAGATCGATCGCGGAGACGTCCTTGAGCTTGCCCCCGAAGGTGCCGAAGGGCGTGCGCTTGGCGGAGACGATGAAGATCGGGCGTGAGAGCGTCTTTGCAGGCATGTCGATTCCCTTGGGGAGCGTGGCAAGCGTAGTGCACGACGCCCACGCAGACCCGCTGCAGTCGTGCCGCATCGGCGTGCTGCAACGCGTTGACTTTCCTCACTGCCTCGCCGTGCGTGCGACGAGGCAGCGATGGCGATGCGATCGCGACGACCGCATCGCGCGCTCGCAGCGAGGACTAAAGTGCTGCGGGTGACGTCGAGGTCGCGCGCGTGCGCGTGGGTGGTCGCGACCGCAGCGGCGTCGTGCGCGATGCAGTCGCACGCGCGCGCCAGCGGGCCGGCGCCGGTCGTGCGTCGCTCCGAGCTGCAGCCGCCCGAGCAGGACGCCGACGGCGTGGTGCCCGAGACCCCTCGCAGCGCGCGTGCCCGGTCGCAGACGCCAGCGTTGCATCGCTACCTGACGCGCGAGCTGTCACCGTCGGCGCGCTTCCTCGACCACGGTGTGATTGCGCTGTCGCTGGCCGGCGGCTACCCCCACCGCTATCGGCTCGGCGCCGCGATCGGTCTGCTCGATCACCTCAGCCTCGGCGCCACCGCCCACTGGCTGCCGGGGCAATCGCGGCCGCATGTCTCGGCCCAGGTCGCGCTGGCGTTCTATCGCTGGCGTCACGTCGAGCTCGGCGCGATCTACGATCGCATCGCCTATCCGCCGCCCGAGCGCGATCAGGATCCCAAGACCCCGTCGTACCAGCGCGACGCACACGTGGTCGCCGCCGCGATCGCGTTCTCGCAGCAGTGGGTGTCGGCCGGCGTCGAGGTCGGCATCGCCTACGGTCGCGAGCACGACCCCGGTCGCGAGGACAGCGACGACTCGAGCAACCCCAAGCTCTGGCGCCTGCGACCCGGCGGCGGTGTGTTCGTTCGCGCGGGCACGCGGCGCTGGGGCTTCGTCGCCACCGCGCGGGCACCGTTCTGGATGGCCGAGCTGGCGTTCGATCTGCGCTTCGGCGCGTTCGAGGTGCGCAGCCGCGGCGGGTGGCGCCCCCGCGGCATCGTGCGGGCCGGCGACCGTCGCGTGCCGCTGCGCAGCGGGCCGTAGCCGTCGTCGCTCGCGGCCGCCCGCTCGCACCCGACCGCAATCGGTCAGTCCTCGGGCGTGACCATGCGGTCGTCGCCGACCTCGGACATCGACGGATCGCGGATGAACGCGTTGCTCGACACCCGCACGATGCGGCCGTACTTGCTCAGCATCGCGAGATCGATCGTGTCGGCGTCGGCGACCACCGAGACGATCGGGAAGCGTACGTCCTGACGCGCGTAGTACTGCGTGACGTCGTCGGCATCCAGGCTCGGTAGCGCCAGCCACTGCGCGACGCGGGGATCGGAGGCGTCGTTGCCCCACGCACGCACGCGCTCGGGCACGTAGCGCTCGGGCACGCGCTCGCTGCGGAAGTCGAGCTCGAGGTTGCGGCGGAGCATCGCGAAGTCGTCGGCGTTGGGGCGCGCGCGCACGGCCGCTAGCGCTCCATCGAGCGCCTGCGCGAGGTGATCGGCCGCGCAGCGGTAGCCGAGCCCGATCGCGAGCGGCGACTCCATCGACCACCGCACGCGATACGACGCGTACTCTGGCTCGAGCGCGGGGTCGGTCCGATCGGTCCGCAGCCACGCGATCTGCTCGTGCATGTGGGCCGCCAGGACGTCGTGGCGCGTGCTCGCCGTCCACGGCAGCGCGACGCGGATGCTGACGTCGGTGCGGTGGGGATCGTCGAACAGGAACACCGTCGGCTCGGTGAGCTCGCGGAAGCGCGGCCCCGTGATGGTGCCGCCGCGCCGACCCAGCGCCGGCGGCAGCGCGGCGCGGAACCCCGCGGGATCGGGCCCGACGTAGAGAATGTCGGGGTCGCGCTGCCGCAGCTCGTGCAACGCCCGTGGTAGCTCGCGCTCGCCGCGATGACGCAGGGCGGTGTCGTCGGGCAGCTGCGCGTCGATGCCGTGCTCACCCCGTAGCGCGTGGACGTGGAACATCAGCGCGCGCGCGACCTCGTCGGCCCGCAGATCACCGCGGCGCTGCAGCGTCCAGTCGAGGTGGCTGCGCACGTCGGCCGCGGATGACTCGCGCTCGTACAGCCACTCGCGCAGCACCGGCATCGCGGCCGCGAAGGTGTCGGCGCTGCCGACCACGTCGACGTAGGTCGCGTCGGTGCTGCACTCGACGTCGGGCTCGATGCTGCTGATCGGCATCGCCGACAGGTGCGCGACCATGGCGTCGCAGGCCCACGGATCCTCGCGCGTGCCGACCGGGAACACCCAAGAGGCGCGGAACAGGGGCCCGTCGGCGCGCGTGGTGATGACGCGGCCCTTGCCGTGCGGCGAGCTCTCGAAGTGCGAGCCCTCGACCAGGAATCGCGGCTCCATCGGGGTCGCAGGTGCGTCGATGAGCGACTGCGCGAACGGGCTGTGCTTGCCCAAGGCGGGCTCGTGCGGCAGCGACGGCAGTGCGGGTGGTTCGACGCGCCAGACCTTGCCGGGGTTGCGGTGCACGACGACGTAGCCCTGCGCGAGCAGCCGCTTGGCGGCGGCCACCAGGCGCTCGCGCGCGGGCATCGGGCCCGCGAGCTGCTCGGCCACGTCGTGCCACGGTCGGTGCTGCACGAACGATTCCGAGATCACGTGCACCAGCGCCTGCGTGCTGCGGGCCCAGTGGTTGCGCACGAGCGACGCGCGGGCCATGGCGCGCTCCCATCGCGGCTCCGAGATGGTGTCGTTGGCGATCGCTTGCAGCCCCTCGATCGCGACCCGCTCGGCTTCCTCGGTGGTCTGGCGGGGTCCGGGGAACACACCGATGTTGAACTGCCCGGCGTTGCCGAGGATCGTGCCGCCCCCGAGATCGGCATCGTCGAAGCGCGCGCCGAGCAGGCCGCCGGGCCCCGGCAATGCCTGATCGAGCGCGAGCAGATCGGCGTACTCGGGTGAGCCGTACGGCGGTGCAGCCCAGCCCAGGTGCGCCAGCGGTGGCCCGGCGTCTTCGACCTTGATCACCGTGCGCGGCTGCTGCAGCGGTCGCAACACCGGCGGCGACGCGCGGATCGGAGCCGGCTCCCACGCGCCGAAGTACTGCTCGATCACGGGCAGCGCTTCGTTCGGCGTGATGTCACCGACCAGCACGATCGCGGTGTTGTTGGGGCGATAGTAGTCGGCGTAGAACTGCCGCACCTCGGCCAGCGGGGCCTGGGCGACCTTGGCGATCTCGGCCTCGGGATCCTCGAGCACGCCGGTCGCGGCCGCGATCGCGCGATCGAGCTCGAGGTACGCCCGCGAGCCCTCGGTGCGCCAGCCCAGGAACTCGAGCTGCTCGGAGCAGGCGCCGAGAAAGTTGCGGAAGTTGGGGTGCTGCAGGGTCTCGGCCGCCAGCGCGGCCCACGACGCAAAGCGAGCGCGCGGCACCTGGATCGAGATCTCGGTGCCACCCCCGAGCGTGGTGGTGGGATCGCGACTGCCCAGGGCCATCGACGCGCCCATGTACTCGTCGCCGCCGACCAGCCCCGTGCTCGAGGCCTCGGCGGCCGCGACCGCGCGCAACATCGCGTCGCGTCCGCGTACGTCCTCGACGCGCGGCAGCTTCTCCAGCAGGGTGTGCTGCAGCACCAGCTGAGGCAGCTCGATCGCGGGGTCGAGCACGCCGAGGCGGGGGCCGCCGTGCAGCACCGCCTGCAGCGTGAGCGCGGCGATGCCCCGCTGCTGCGGCCCCTCCTCGGGTGCGCCGGCGCGCACGATCAACGCGGTCGAGACGAACGGCTCGAGCGGGCGGTGCACGACGTAGACGGTCAAGCCGTTGCGCAAGCGGTGCAGCGTGACGCCGGTGGGATCGCCCGGCAGCGGCTCGGCCACGACCGGCGGCAGATCGGAGGCTGCGACGATCTCCGCCCACGCGTCGGGCCCGGCGGCTGGGCTGGGCGTGCTGGTGTCGTCGATTGCGAGCTCGGCCGGCGCCGCGTTCTGCCGCCCGTGCAGCGACGCGTAGCCGCCCGCGCTCGCGACCGCGAGCAGGGCCGCGCTCGCGACCAGCCACCGCGCCGAGCTCCGACCGGGGCGGGTCGCAGCGTCGCGCAGCGCGGTCAGCAGCTCGCGCATCGAATCGAAGCGCTGATCGGGCTCGCGCTCGAGCCCGCGCAGCAGCGTGCGCTCGACGCCCGTCGGCACTTCGCGTCGTCGCGGCAGCGCCTGCGCGGCGGTCTTGCGACGCAGGTTCTCGGTCAGCTCCGTATAGGTCGAGCCCGCGAACGGACGACAGCCGTAGAGCGCCTCGAACAGCGCCACGCAGAACGAGAACTGATCGCTGCGGGCGTCGGGCTCGGCACGCTCGAGCTGCTCCGGGGCCATGTACGCCGGCGTGCCGACGACCGTGCCGGTGCGCGTGATGTCGACGTCCAGCAACGCGCTTGCGGACGACGAGGGCGACGGCATGTCGCGCGTGGTGCCGAGCAGATCGGTGACCGCACGTGCGAGCCCGAAGTCGAGCACGCGCGGCCGGCCGTCGCGGCCCACGAGCACGTTGTCGGGCTTGAAGTCGCGGTGCACGATGCCCTCGGCGTGGGCGGCCACCAGGCCCTCGCCGGCGCGCAGATACATCTCGAGCACTTCGCGCCACGATCGCTTGCCCGAGGCCCGCCACGCCCGCAGGGTCTCGCCGCGCA
This sequence comes from Deltaproteobacteria bacterium, assembly GCA_016709225.1. Lineage (NCBI taxonomy): Bacteria > Pseudomonadati > Myxococcota > Myxococcia > Deltaproteobacteria bacterium. Next base: position 2,602,556 of record JADJEE010000012.1, read on the forward strand.
CGAGCTCCATCGCCATGAACACCTGGTCGCGCTCCTGGCCGACCTCGTAGACGTGCACGACGTTGGGGTGCGACAGCCGTGCGGTGGCCTGGGCCTCGCGGAGCAATCGCTGGCGACCGACCGAGCCGGGCATGAGATCCGCTCGCAGGATCTTGATCGCAACCGGCCGATCGAGCTCGTCGTCGTGCGCCGAGTAGACCAGGCCCATGCCGCCGGTGCCGATGCGCTCGATGATGCGATAGCGGCCGACCGCCACCGGCTCCTCGCTCCAACCGAGCAGGTTGCGTCGCGCCCGCGCCAGCAGCACCCGCGACTCGAGTCCGTCGGCGGCCGTGACCTCGACGATCGCCGGGGCATCGGGATCGAACGCGTCCTCGTCGCCGGGCGCCCCGGGATCGTCGGGCTCGGCGCGCCCGCCCAGCTCGGGGAGCGCGACGGTGTCGAGATCGTGGGGCTCGGTCGTCATGCCTGCACCGGGGGCGGGCCGACGCCTTGGCGAATGCCGGCGCCGCTGCGAGCCGATCCCACCCCGTAGTCCCATCAGTTTCCCACAGCCGGGCGGGGTTCCCGGGGCCCGTGCACAGCGGTCCGAAACGTCGTCCCTGCGCCGGTCTGCGCCGGCATCAGCGACAGAGATCGCCGCGGTCGGTCAGACCCGCGCCGTCGATCGTGAACAGCTTGGGCACCGCGGTCGCGGCGGGCGAGGCCGGCGTCGCGGCGGGCGCAGCCGGAGTCGCGGCGGGTTCGCTCGGCGCGGGTGTCTCCGTGGGGGTCGCCGGCGCCTCGTTCTCCCAGCCACCATCGTCGTCGCCCCAGTCGTCACCACCCGCGGTCGCATCGCCGCCGTCGGTGTCGTGGCCGCCCTCGGTCGCGCCACCTTGGGTGGGATCGACACCGCCGCCGCTGCCCTGCGCGAACGCGGGCGCGAGATCGCGGGTCTTGTAGCTGATGACCACGGTGTTCGACTTGCGACCAGCCGGTGCGGTGATGCGAGTGCGGGCGGGCAACACCACGTCGCCGTGGCGCTCGAGCTCCTCGTGGGCGAGCGTCCACAGCAACGGACCGCGCGAACCATCGGCGCCGCGTCGCCACAGCTTGCCACCGACGAAGCGCCACGCGTCGCCCTGCGGTACGAAGTTCAGCTGCTCCACGAAGCGATCGTTGGCGACGACGAGCGCCTCGAAGCCGCCTTCGGCGTCCCAGCGCTGCTCGAGCGTGGTGCGGGGCTCGGCGATCACCGGCGCACCGCCGAGCACCAGCGCGGTCAGATCGTCGCCGTCCAGTGCGACACCCAGCAGGGCCTCGATCGCGCACGCCGACGGCGGCCCGTGGTAGAAGCCGCTCGGGAACGCATCGAGCTTGTAGCGCAGCGCGTAGCCCTGCTCGGTGAACGACAGCGTCACCAGCTCGTTGCCCGAGACCTGCACGCTGCCGCGGAAGCGGGCCGGCGCCTGGGCCACGAACGCGAGGTTGCCCCGCATCACGCGATTGGCCACGACCTTGGCCTCGGGCACCGCGATGGCCTCGAGCTGTCGCGCGGTGCTGGCCAGCAGCAGCGCCTGCGCGGGCGCTTGGCCGGGCGCATAGGGGGCTCGGATGTTGCGATGCCCGCACGAGGCCATCACGAGCACGGCGAGTGCCACGAGCGCGTGTCGCAGCGACGATGGATTCGAGCGGGCAGGGCGACGCACGGGCGGCAACACTACCACTGCCCGAGGCGCCGGCTTCGTCGCCGACGTCGTGCCCGCCGCTTTGCGCGGGCCCTCGCCCCCGGTCGACACGACGTGCACGGCGCGACCCTAGTGCGCGCGCGAGCGATCGCTCGCACGCGCCGGGCCGTGGACGTGCGCACGCACGCCGACCGGGGGCGCTGCGGCAGTGCGTCAAGTTTCCTCGGTCGAAGGGGTCGCGATCCGCAGGGTCGTCTCGCCGTCGACGATGATGTACGGGCGGATGCGATCGTAGGTCTTGCGACCGATGCCCTTGACGCGCATGAGCTGGCTGGCGTGGGAGACCGCCTTCTTCTTCACGAACTCGACGATGCGCGCGGCGGTGGTGGGGCCGATGCCGGGCAACAGCTCGAGCTGCTCGATGCTGGCGGTGTTGACGTTGACCTCGCCCTCGAGCGGCGGTGCGAGCAACGCCGCGGGCACCGGCGTGGGCGCGGCCGCTGCGGTGATCGGCAGACCCAGGCACAGCAGCAGCACGGCGCGTCGGAGGGTGCGGTGGTGGAGACGGTGGATGGCGTTCATGCGGCCGCGCATCAGCACGCGCCGCGCCGCACGAGCACGATCGCCGTGATCTGCGTGTGATCTCGGGCCCGCACGTCACGCCACGCACGGGCGTGGCTCCGGCCATGCGCGGCCATCGGCGGCCGATCGGGCCGCGCATGGCCGAAATGGGCCACAAGACCGGTCGCGCCCCTGGGCATCCGTTGTATCCTCCGCCGGTCCATGTCGCGTCTCGCGCCCGCGGTGCTCGCCCTGCTCGTCCTTGCCGGCTGCAAGGCCAAGATCGGCGATCCCTGCCAGGTCAGCACCAACTGCAGCCTGACCGGCACGCGCATCTGCGATCTGTCCCACCGCATCGACGGCAACGGCAACCCCACGCCCAGCGGCAGCGGCGAGTGCACCGTCGAGTCGTGCGGTGTCGACAACTGCCCGAAGGAAGCCGAGTGCGTGAAGGTCTACGGCAGCGACTTCCTCACGGTCGCCTGCGATCCCGAACGTGAGGATCGCGTGGTCGCGCGACCGCAGTCGTGCGGCGTCGACGAGTGCCCCGACGCCGACACCGACGGTCCCGAGCTGCCCGAGTGCCTGACCGACGACGACGGGCAGTGTGTGTTCGCGCCGCTCGACGAGTGCAACCCCAACGAGGTGTGCCTGCCCGAGGGTCTGTGCGCCGACGAGATCACCGCGCGCACCAGCTGCCGCCGTCGCTGCAAGAAGGACGGCGACTGTCGCAGTGGCTACGAGTGCGTCAGCACCGGCGCCCGCGGCATCTACCCCGCGCCGGATCCCGACCATCCGGGCGACCCCCGCGACGTGAAGATCTGCGTGCCCAAGAGCTTCTGACGTGGCCGCGGACCTCGACGAGCTCCTCGCGAGCGTGCGCGCGCTGCTGCAGGAGCACTCGCAGGAGCCCGAGGCACGGCCCGAGGGCGAGGGCAACTTTCGCTGCGTCGACTGTCAGGGCTGCAACGACTGTCGCTTCTGCAACGGCTGTACGCGCTGCCTCGACTGCACCTACTGCGACGCGTGCGTCGGCTGCACCGGGTGCACGCAGAGCCGCGGCTGCAACGATTGCCAGGGCACCTCGCACAGCCAGTACGCGCGAGCATGCGATCAGTGCTCGTACGTGACGTTGTGCGTGGGCTGTGAGAGCTGCGTGCACTGCTTCGGCTGTGTTGCCATGAGCGGCGCCGAGTTCTGCATCGCCAACGTCAAGTACAGTCGGCGCGAGTACCAGACCAAGGTCGCCGAGCTGCGCGTCGAGCTCGATCGACGCATGGCCGCGGGTTGGCGACCCGAGTGGCTGACCGATGGGGCCGACGACGACGCAGATGACGACGCGTCTGCACCCGAGCACGACGCGCCGCCGGACGACGCGAACCTCGACGACGACGATGACGCGCCCGAGCGCGCCGCTGCTCCGGTGGCCCAGCCGCGATCGGAGCCCGTGCGATCGGAGCCCGTGCGATCGGAGCCCGTGCGATCGGAGCCCGTGCGATCGGAGCCGCGCGCCGCAGGGCCCTCGGTCACGCGCCCGTCCCGGCCGATGCGTGCCGAGGCGCCGGCGGGCCCCACGACCACGGCCAAGCCACCGAGCGTGGTCGCGGCCCGACGACCGCGACGGGGATGATCCACACGCGGTCGACCGCGTCGCGGATCTTGCAGCCCGGACCTGGGCCCGGACCTGCGGTGTGAATCCGTGGTAACGCAGGGCCCATGGAGAGGCTGGCGATCCTCGGTTGCGGCACCATGGGCGAGGCGATCCTCGGCGGCCTGCTGCACGAAGGTGTGTTCACGCGCGAGCACGTGACCGCGACGGTGCGCCGGGCCGAGGCCGCCGCGCGCCTGCACCAGGCCCACGGCATCGGCACCACGCTCGACAACGTGGCGGCCTGCGCCGGCGCCGACGTGGTGCTGGTGAGCGTCAAGCCGCAGTTCATGGCCGAGCTGCTCGACGACGATCGCATGCGTGCGGCGCTCGACAACAAGCTGTTGGTGAGCATCGCAGCTGGCGTGCGACTGCCGAGCATCGACGCCTGGCTGCCCACGACCAAGCTCATCCGCGCGATGCCCAACACGCCGTGCCTGATCAGTCGCGGGATGACGGTGCTCGCCGCGGGCCCGCGCGCCGGCGCCGACGAGCTCGAGCTCGCGCGGCGCATGTTCGCTGCGGTCGGCCGCGTGATCGAGCTCGAGGACAAGCACATGGACGCCGTCACCAGCCTGAACGGCAGCGGCCCCGCGTTCGCGTACGTCATGCTCGAGGCGATGGCCGACGGCGGCGTGATGATGGGCCTGCGCCGCGACGTCGCACTCGAGATCGCGGCGTCGGTGTTCCTCGGCGCGGCGTCGATGGTGCTCGACACCAAGCTGCACCCCGCCGCGCTCAAGGATCAGGTCACCACGCCGGCCGGCAGCACCATCGCGGGGCTGCTGACGATGGAGGACGGACGCATCCGCTCGGTGCTCGCGCGCACGATCCAAGAGGCGACCAAGGTCGCCGCGTCGCTCGGGGCCCCGAAGGGCTCTGCCACCTGAGGTCGTCGCACCCGATCGGCGTCTGCGTGCGCCACTGAACGACGGCGCAGCGCCCGAGGACCGCACGAAACTTGCGAGCCTGCGCGCGCGCACGGGATCATGGGCCGGTCTTGATTCGACTGGTGCGCAGCTTGATCGCGATCGCCGCGATCGGAGCGCTCGTGTGGTGCTCGTTCCACGTGCCCATCGGGCGCCGGACGTTCTCGGAGCACGTCGATCGCATCGGCGCCACGCCCGAGGCCAAGGAGCTCATCGACTCCACGCGCCACGCGGTCACGCCGGCCCTCGAGGACGCCACCGATCGCATGCTCGGCGAGTACGTCGAGGCCGCGACCGCGCCGGTCGATCCGCGCCATGCCCGGCCACCACAGCCGGCCGGTGCGATCACACCGGCGCGCACGGCTGCCGGGCCGCCGCCCCGCGGTCGCCTGCCGTCGCAGTGATATGCTGCGCGCCGGTGTCATGGGTGGCCCTCATCGTGGCGCGGCTGGTGCTCGCGCATGCGACGAGCGAGCCGTCGTCACCGCCCGAGGACCCGCCCACGACCGCCGGTGCGGAGGCGGGCGCCGCGACGGTGGTCCCGAGCGAGGCTGCCGCGCCCGAGGGCCCCACCGACCTCGCCCGCATCCGCGGCCGCATCATGACGCTCGGCGAGCGCTCGCCCGTCTCCGGCGCGCGCATCATCCCCCGCGACGGCCGCGAGCCGGCGACGAGCGGCGACGATGGCTCGTTCACCTTGCCGCTGGGTGCGGGCCAGCACCGCTTGATCATCCGCGCGGCAGGCTACGAGGACTTCGAGGTGACGGTCGAACTCTCGCGCAACCAGGAGCGCGAGTTCGAGTACCGCATGATTCCGACCATCGACGACAAGCGCTATCGCACGATCGTGCGACAGCGCCGCGAGATCGCACTCTCCGCCACGACGCTGCGCGAAGAGGAGATCCGCGCGGTCGCGGGCACCGGCGGCGATCCGCTCCGCGTCGTCAATAGCCTGCCGGGTGTCTCGCAGCTGTCGGGCCTGCTGCCGTACGTGGTCGTGCGCGGCGCGGCGCCGGGCAACACCGGCTACTACCTCGATGGCGCGCGCGTGCCAGTGCTGTTCCACCTCGCGCTGGGGCCGTCGATCTTGCATCCGTACTTCATCGATGCGGTCGACTTCTATCCCTCGGGGGCGCCGGCGCGACTGGGGCGATTCATCAGCGGCATCGTCGAGGCGCGCACCCGGCCGTCGCGGCGCGATCGCGTGCATGGCGACGTCGAGGTGCGGCTCACCGACGCCGGCGGCTTGCTCGAGATCCCGGTCAACCGCGGCTGGCTACCCAACTGCCACGCCAAGCGGCGGCTGGCGTGCAAGCGCGGCCCGGGCAAGGGCGCGCTCACGCTCGCGGGCCGCTACAGCTACACGGGCGCGCTGCTCACCGTGGTGCAGTCGGCGGCGCGCATCCAGTTCTGGGACTACCAGGCGCGCTTCGATCACCGGATCGCGCCCAACGCCGACTTCATCGCGTTCGCCTACGGCAGCTACGACGACGTCGGACAGAAGGCCACCGTCGACCAGAACGGCGTGCGGCAGCCGAAGCGGTCGTTCGTGCGCTACTACTTCCATCGGCTCGACTTCCGCGTGCGCCAGCGGCTGCGCAACGAGGGCAGCGCCACGTATGCCGTGGTGTTCGGGCTCGATCAATCGGGCTTCACTGCCGGCGACACCACGTCGAACAGCTACCGCACCAACGAGTGGCGCATCGCGCCGCGCATCGACGTGCGGGTGCCGATCAACGATCGCGTCGCCATCGGTGTCGGTCTCGATCAGGAGTTCCAGATCTTCCGGCTCGCCAATCAGATCGTCGACACCGATCAGATCAACCTCGAGGACATCTCGCTGCTGTTCAGCGAGCGGACGGTGTCGGCGACCGCGGGCTACATCGAGGCGCTGATCTCCAAGGGCGGCTTCGAGATGCGGCCGGGGCTCCGCCTCGACACGTATCTGCAGGTCGGCAACAGCCCGTACCTACCGAATGCCCGCGGGGTCACGCACGCGGTCGGTGTCGATCCGCGCATCACCTTTCGCGAGAAGGTCGCAAAGCGCTGGACGTTGCGGCAGGCGGTCGGGATGTACCACCAGCCACCGACCTTCCCGATCCCGGTGCCGGCGATCGAGTCGTTCGGCTTCGAGCGCGGCCTGCAGCGCAACGTGCAGGCCTCGTTCGGCTACGAGGTCGAGCTGCTGCCATCGCGCCTGAGCCTGGTGCAGGAGGCCTACGGTGGCTACCTCAGCAACCTGCAGGACTACGACCTCGGCGCGGCCTCCTCGGGTGCGTCGGTCGCAGAGCTCGAGGACATCATCACCAGCGTCGACGGCTGGGCCTACGGGCTCGAGACCATGCTGCGGCTCTCACCCGAGCTGCGCATGTTCGGCTGGGCCGCGTACACGCTCTCGCGCTCCGATCGCGACTATCACGTCGGTGGTCGCGCGCCGTCGAGCTGGGATCAGCGGCACATCGTCAACCTCGTGCTCGGCTATCGCATCAGCCACAAGTGGAACGTCGGCGGTCGCGTGCACTACCACACCGGTCGACCATGGACCGCGCCGGTCGGCAATCAGACCAGCGAAGAAGCGGCCACGCAGAACCGCAACAACGCCCGCATGGCGCCGTTCTTCCAGCTCGACCTGCGGGTCGAACGCAGCTGGCGCTACCCCAGCTGGCAGCTCGACGTCTTCCTCGACATCAACAACGCGACCTACTCCTTCGACACCATCGCGTGCACCGACGGCCGCAGCAACCCGCTGCCGGGGGGCTTTCGCATCGCGCAGCTGGCCTTGGCCGCGCAGACCGACCCCAGTCGCGGCGTCGCGAAGTGTACCGCCCAGGGCCTGCGCTACACGCTGCCGACGTTGGGCGTGCGCGGCCGATTCTGACGCGCGCCCTCGCCTCGCGTTCGCGCGAGCGGAGCGTCAGCGCAGGCCGGCGCCGCGCTGCGTGAGCTCCCACGCCACGAAGGTGCGAAAGCCCGCCAGCTGCATGCCGCCGGTGCCCTCGGCCATGCGCGTGACCGCGGCGGTGAGCTGCGCGTCGGAGAGCCGCTGCTGCCACTGCGGATCGTCGACGCTGAAGACCGCGGCGGCCGCGGGATCCGAGCCGGCACCACCATGCTCGTGGCACGGCGCGCACTGTTGGTGCAGCAGGGTGCCGGCGTCGTCGCGCAACGCGGCGACCTCGTCGTCGCCCAGCGCCGCGATCTGCTGCAGCGCCTGCTCCTGCTGCGACTGCAGTCGTACCAGCCCGAGCGCGAGCACGACCGCGGCGGCGATGGCGGTCATGCCGATCCAGAATCCGGTTTGGAATCCGGTTTGGGTTCCGGTCTGCAAGCGACCGGCGTTGCGACGCGCACGCTCCCGTCGGGCCTCGACCAGGCGTCGGGCCTCGACCTCGGTGGCGCGGTCGACCTCGTCGTCGCCCTCGAGCCAGCGCGACAGCACGCCGTCGGCGAAATCGTCGGGCACGTCGGGCTCGGCCCACGCGCGCAGGTGCTCGCGCTCGTCCGCGCGCAGCTCGTCGTCGTTCAACATTCGCCCTCCTCGCCGAGCACCTCACGCAAGCGCGCGCGTGCCCGAGACAGTCGCGATTTCACGGTGCCGATGTCGATGCCGAGCGCCTCGGCGATGTCGGCGTAGTCGAAGCCATGCAGCTCGCGCAGCAGGAATGCCGCACGAAACGGTGGCGAGAGCGATTCGACGGCCGCCTGCACGCCCTGGCCGACGATCTCGGCGTCGCGGGCGAGGTCGGCATCGGCCGGCCATGCGTCGATGGTGTCGGAGCTGATGGCACCGGGCCGGCGGCGCAGCTCGTTGAGCGCCAGGCGCGTCGCGATCGTCAGCAGCCAGGTCGAGAACTTCGCTCGGCCATCCGAGGTGTAGCGGGGCAGTGCTCGGAAGGCGCGCAAGAAGGTCTCCTGCGCGAGGTCCTCGACGATCTGCGTGCGGCCGCTGGGCAGCAGCACGCCGCGGATCTGCGAGAACACGGCCCGCTCATAGCGACGCACGAGCGCGCGGGCGGCCGATCGATCACCTGCGCACGCGGCCGCGACGGTCGCCGACTCGTCGCGGGGCCACGGGGCCGCAGGTCCGGATCCAGGGTTCGCCATCCGCGGGTGCATCTCACACCCTGGCCGGGGGTGTTGTTCCAGCAACCCACGAGAACGTCGCTGGGGCCCAAGAGGACCACGAATGGCGGCCCATCGGCCACGCAGCGCGAGGGCCGCCCAGCGCCCGTACGAGCGCTCGGCGGCGCGTCAGAACTCTTCGTCCTCGGCCGGCGGCTGCGCGTCCGCCCCCTCGCCCGGCAGCGTCAGGAAGTCGTCCGGCAGCAACCACAAGAGCGGGTCGAACTCCGGCTCGGCCGGGGGCAGCACGGCGGCGGGGTTCTCGGACCACGGCTGTAGCGGCCATGTCGAGGGATCGAACTCGGCGGGGGCCTGTTGCTGCGTGATCAGCTCCTGGGCGCGGAGCTGCTGGGCCTCCTCGAAGGTCGGCAGCTCGACCTCGGTGTCCGGCAGCGCATCTTCGGTGCGGGCGCGCTTGATGGTCTGGAAGAACTCCGCGAGCGCTTCGCGGATCGTCGGCGACTCGCCGAGCTCGGGGCTCACGTCGCCACCCCAGCTGGTGCGCACCTGCACGCGGAGGATCGAAGGATCTTCGATCTGCGACGGGAGCTCGCGGCATGCCTCTTCGAACTGCCGCTCGAGATCGCTGAAGTCGGGCTCGAGCGGCGGGATGCCGACGTGTGGCGCGAAGCGTCGCACGGGGATCTGCACGAAGCCCTGCGACGGCGAGGTCACGTCGGGCGCGGCGAATCCCGAGACACCGCTGGCGCTGCCGTACTGGGCGCACAGCAACACCTCGAGGCTGTCCTGCTCACCGTGACCTTGCTTGTACGGGCCAGCCCCCGATGGCTCGGGCGCGAGCCGCTTGCGGGGATGGGATCGCGCCGCGCCGCCGTCGCCCGAAGGACCTTCGTCGTCGTCGTCGAGGCCACCGCCGGTGGGCGGCGGGCTGCCACCCGACGGCGACGGCGACAGCGTTGGCGCCGGCGCGGCCATGCGCTGCTCGAGCTCCATCACGAACTGCTCGAGCCGATGCTGCAGCCACATGAACGTCAACGGTGCCGACGCGGGCATCGCCGCGAGGTGGGTACCGAGATCGAACTGTCCCGCAGCATGGTTGGGCAGCGGATTCGAAGCGGCGTAGTCGTAGGGAAACACGACCTTGTCGAACTGCCCCGAGAGCGCGAGCTGGAGGATCTGTGCGAGGTCCTCTTCGATCCACTGCTTGTTCGCGTCGATCTCCGCATCCGAGAACGCAAAGCCGACCTGCCCGCTCGGCAGCTTGCAGGTGCGCAGGCCCACCGCGTTGGACTGACCGCGGATCACCGCTTGGCCGCCCATGCCGTAGCGCGCGCCGTTGTCACCGAAGACGAACAACCACCGCTGCACGCCCCACTGTGCAAAACGCCCGGGGTTCCACAGGAGCGCAGGATCCGAGGTGTCCCACAACACCACCGCGCGCGAGGTATCGAAGGGAAGCGACGGCGACGGGGCTTGTGAGAGCGGGGCCGGCTGCTGGGCGTCGGGCGATGGTGGCTCGAGCTGCGAGGCCGGCAGCGCGCCGCCGATGCCGACGAGTGCCTGCCAATGGAACTGGTTCTCGCAGTAGAGATTGACGAAGTCGAGCGGGTCACCACCCCACTGCACGTCGGTCTCCCAGGCAGCGGCGCCGGTCTGCACGAAGATGTGATAGCTCTGCCCGAACATGTGCGAGATGGCACTCAACAGAATGAGGTCGCCCCACGCATCGGGCTTGGCCATCTCGCGCAGGTACGTGTTCCAGTTGGTGCCAGCATAGGCGGCAACCCCGGGGAAGCCGGCGGCGTGCCACTGCAGGAGTTGATCGAGCGCGGTGCCCATCCCTTGCGGCGTCACGATCTCGCCTGCGATCATGGCGCGCAGGTGTGCGATGGCCTTGAGCCGCAGTCCGAGCGCACTGTGCCGTGAGACCCCGAGGTGGTGGAGCTGGCACAGGCTGTAGAGCAGGCAGGCACCGCCGCCGGGATTGTCGACCGCTTGCAATTCGTACGCGCCGAACAACGCACGTGCGGTGGGCTGCGCGGTGATCTCGGGTGGCGGCGCCGGTCGGAACACGCGCGAGCCCTGCAGCTCCATGTCGAGCAGGATCTTCCGCAGCGCCCCCGCCGACAGCGTCGAGGCGGCCTCCGGCAGTGGCGTGGTCTGTTCGTCGCTCGCGAGATCGGGCTGCGCCCGCAGGATCTCCTCGCCGAGGCGGGTCTCGTCGATGCCCTCTCCGATCTGCCGCAGACGCCCGAGGATCTCGGCGAACACGTCGCTTCCGCCCGAGTGTGCCAGCTGCTCGCGGAACGCCTCGAACAGCGGCGTGAAATCGGGTTGCGGCTCGGTGGGGCCCGTGAGCACGAAGTCGGCGAGCACGCCGTCGTGGTCGCTGAGCTCGTGCGCATCGTCGAGCAATTGCTGTGCCTGGGCGCGTGGCGTTGCGGAAGGGGGCGTGTGACGCAAGCTCGCGCCGAGATCGTCGTCGAGCTGATACGAGATGCTCACCAGCGGTGACGGGGGGTGGTAGACCGGCGTCTGCGGTGGCGAGAGATCGGGCGCCCGCGGCTCGCGATGCGGCAGGATCGCGCGCGTGGGGCTCACGATCTGCTGCTGACCGTGGATCAGCCTCGACCCGCGCCAGCCGAGCGTCGAGATCGCGACCAGCTTGTCGTAGGCGGCGTTGTGAAAGAAGAACCGCTTGCCGCCGCCGAGATCGACGAGCTTCGATCGCACCAGGCTGGTGCCGTCGCGGACGATGAGCTGCGGGTCGACGATCAGGCTCGGATCGCCCGTGAGCTCGGCGAGCCACGTGCGGCGCGTGGGCGCGGTGCCGTGCCAGTGCTCGACCGGCTGATCGAGCAGGGGCACGCGTGTGTCGACGTTGGTGTCCGACATGAAGATCGCCAGCCGCTTGCCCGACCGCATCGCCGCGGCATCGCGGGCGAAGCGGGGGAAATCGGTCGCACGGATCTCCGCATTGCCGGCCGACGGCGCCGGTGCGTGCCACGCGACGAACTCGACGTCGACACCCAGCGAGCGCTCGCGCAACGGCACCACGATCGGCGCACGCTTCGAGTACGACGGCAGGAAGTAGGGACGTGCATGGAAGGCGCGACCGTCCGGCAGGGCGTCGCCGGGGCCGTAGAACACGCGCCGGTTGTAGAAGATCCCGTAGGCCTCGTCGGCGGTGAAGAAGCGCGCGCAGAACTGCATCACCGGGCCACGCTCGGTCTTCTTCGCCGCGGCGTACTCGGTGACCTCCTTGCTCAGCAGGCGCAGGATCGGCAGCGGTGGCCACACGCCGTAGTCGAACTGGTCGGGTTCCTCGTCGGAGGCCTGGGCGCAGACCTGCTCGGCGATCTCGAGGAACTCGAGCAGGCCGGGGTAGCTGCCGCTGGCGCGCATCTCTTCGACCTGCGCTTGGTAGCGCTGCATCGCCTGCTCGTAGCGAGCCATGCGGATCTCGTACGCGCTGTTGAGCATCGCCCGCGCGAGCGCTTCGTCGTCGAACTCGTGCCAGTTCGAGGCCTGTCCGACGACGGCGCCGACCCGCGCGACCACCTCGCGGAGGATCTCTCGCACGACGCGGTGCAAGAACGTGGCGCGCACGCGCAGCGCCTGCTGGTCGCGCGTTGCGGCCTGCACGGCCTTCAGCACCGCTGCGATGGCCCGCCACACCTGCGCGTCCGCGTCGTCGGCAGGACACGGACTCGAGAGCAGCGTGGTCGCCCAGCTGTCGATCGCGGCGAGTCGCGGACTCAACCACGCCAGGTACGGCAGCATGATCGCCGGTGGCTTGGAGGTGAGGCCCTTCACCGCCGGCTGCGCGAGCACATGGGCGCGGAAGCTGGTGGGCGGTGCGTCCGCGCACTTCTTGAGCAGCTCGCGGATGTCGTCGGCCGGCAGCCGCGGCCACGGCGACGTGCGCGTGTCCCAGAGCGGCACGGTGCTCCAGTCGGCGACGCCGAGCCGCGCCACGGCCACCGCGTCGTCGCGCAGGGCGAGCACGCGAGCGCCGAGGCCGAAGCTCGGGTTCGTCATCACGTCGTGGTGCGCCGCGACCAATGCCGTGGCGAGCGTGCCGACGGGATCCCCTTCGAGGGCGGTGGTCTCGGCCGCCTTGTCCTTTTCGCCGATCTCCTTTGGGTCGACCTCGGGCTCGTCGTCGTGGGCGAGCGATGCCACCGCCGGCTCCCACGCGATGGTGGTGACGAGTGCGTAGACGAAGCTCGACAGCGTGCGAGCAAAATCCTCGCGCGGCGCACCTTGGCCTCGGAACAGCGGCCCGAAGCGCGTCGTGAACGGCTCGTGGCGGGTCGGCGTGGGTGCCATCGGTGGCTCCGGCCTCGCCGGCTGCTTGCCCGATTTCTTGAGCTCGAGCAGCGCGACCACATCGGCACGGCACTGCCAGATGATCCGCGCGATCGCCTGCTTCACCTCGGGCGGACGCTTGGGTCCGCGGCTGGGCCCGCCGCCCAGGTCTTGGATGTTCCACAACAACGCCCGCAGCGTGGGGTTCTCCGGCGGCGAGACCACCGACTCGCCTAGCCCCACGTGCAGATCGACGACCTGCAGCGAAGGTGACGGCGGCGGGCTCGGCTGCGCGCCGCCGCCGGTGTCGTCGTCGTCGCTCTCGCTCTCGCTCTCGCTACCGTTGGGATGCGGTGCCATCGGTCAGCTCCCGTGCCAGTCCACCAGGGCGTCTGCACTGGTCGCGTCGAGCTCACCGGGCTGCTGCTCGAGCCCCTCGCGCTGGAACGTGGCGAGCACGTCACCCTCGCGCCACAGCGGGTTGTGGCCCTCGCGAAAGCCCAGGTTCCACAGTCGCGCCGCGGCGCCGCTCGGATCGTCGGCGGGGCGCAGTCGACCGACGTTGAGCTCGAACCGCCAACGTCGACCGCCGCCGCGTGGCTCGATCGTCAACAGGCCGCGCGTGACATCGGGGAGCACCGGTGCGTGCAGGCGCCCGGCGCGATCGGTGCGCCCCACCTGGGTCGCGATCGGACGCGACGAGCCTTCGAACGACAAGGCGTACGAGCAGCCCGCCCACGGTCGCGCCTGCGCATCGACGACGCGCAGCGTCATGACCACGGGCAATCCGATGCGGTGCACGACCACCAGGTGTCCCGCCGGCGCGTCGAGCCAGCGCAGCGTTCTGCGCGGCACCTCGAGCTGCATGCCGGGGGTCAGCGCGAACTTCGAGTGGTGCGCACCGAAGCGGGCGGCGTTGTGATCCCACAGCGTCTGCGGCAGCAGCCCGTGGAGATATCCGAGCTTCATCAAGCATTGTCCGGGGGTGACCTTGATCATGTGCGGCGGGGCATCGCGGGGCGTGAACGCCGACCACGACGGCGCGATCGTGCTGACCGCCGCGCTCGCCGACAGCGGCAGCTTGGCCACGAGTTCCCACGCGGCCGCGTCGAGCTCGGCCAGCGTCACGCGGGTCTGTTCACCGGGCGGGACGCCCTCGAAGCGGCAGCGCCCGCGTGCATCCGTGACGTCGCTCTGCAGCCCCTTCGACGGGCTCTCGAGCACCACCGCGAGCCCCGCGAGCGGTCGATCGTCGTCACCGCAGACGATGACCTCGATGGCTTCGAGGGGCTCGCCACCAGCGCAGGGCTGTACGACACTCGATTCGCTCGGCACGTCGTCTCCTCTCGATCCTCGGGTCGTGCGTTCGCGGCTACTATATCAGCGGTGACGCACGACGCAGACGGTCGCGAACCCCTCGTGATCCGTGCCCCACAGATCGTGGCGCTGCTCGAGGCGCGCGATCCAACGCTCGCCGAGTTCGCTGCGCAACTCGCACGCCGCCATCCCGACGGCCTGCACGGTCGAGCGCCCCGGCAGTACGAAGAGGCCCTGCGGACGCTCGCGTCGCGGATGGTCCAACGCTACGGCGTGCTCGACTCCGGCCACCTGCTGCGCCTGTTCGCGATCGCACAGCAGCGCGGATGGGACTTCGACCACGGCGATGCCGGGGCGTGGGTGCGGCAGATCTTGCTCGATCCACGCACGCCGCGCGCGGGCCGTCGCATCGAGCGGCTCGAGGCGGAGCTGCGCGAGCGCGACGCGATCGAGGCCCGCAATCGGGCGATCGATGCGGCGTTGTCCGGTCGGATGCCGCGACGCGGCAGCTGATCAACCGCCCAAGCGAGGTCGCGTCAGCGTGAGCCCGCAGCTGCTGCCCAGCGATGGCGCGGACGGGCCGTACCCCCAGCACGACAGCCCGCCCGCGCCATCGATCTTGCAGCCGAAGTTGGCGACGTACGCGGCGTCGCTCGGGCTCCCGGCGGGCGGCAGGTACGGCGCGCCGGTGTCGAACGGCGCGCCCCAGCAGACCGACTGCGCGCCCGCAAAGCCGCAGGTTCCGACGGCACCCACCACCAGTCGATCGAACTCGATCGTCGTCGCGCGATAGAAGCCGGGCACCACCTCCGCCCAGTCGAAGTCGTTCTGCGCATCGTACAGCTGGCCGTCATCGTTGCTGCCCCAGCAGTAGATGTGGCCATGATCGGTGAGCGCGCAGCTGTGCTGGTCGCCGACCTCGACATCGACGAACTCCTCGTTGGGCAGCAACCAAGCCTCATCGATGATGGCGTGTCCGAAGCTCTGATCGTCGTCGTCGGCGCCCCAGCAGGCGATGCGACCGTCGACCATCAGGCCGCACGAGTGCCACGCGCCGGCGCTGACGTCGACCCAGACATAGTCGTCGTCGAAGGGCGCGGCTGGAGGCGATGACTGACCGCTCGAGTTGTCGCCCCAACACGCGATGCTCCCGTAGCCGGTCGTTGCACAGGTGTGAAACCAGCCAGCGTCGATCTCCGCCGGGCTGTAGCCGGGGTTGAGCGATGCGGTGGCGAACTGGGGCGGTGGCGTTCGCTGTCCGCTCGAGTTGTCGCCCCAACACGCGACCACGCGGCTGCTCATGATCGAGCAGGTGTGCAGCAGCCCCGTGGTGATCGACGTGTAGCGCGGCGGTGGCGTGAGTTGGCCGCGCGGGATGATCCGACTGGTCGCCTGCCCGAAACCATTGTCGCCCCAGCACAGCGCGTCGCCACAGCTGGTGGTCGCACACGCGTGCGTGTAGTGGACGTCGACGTCGAGCGCAGTCGGGGCCGCAGCTGCGTCACGGCTGAGCAACGCGGACGCGAACGGGAGCAAGAGCAGCGAAGCGCGACGTGGGTGATACATGAAGGGCCTCCTGGTCCCATCCGAGCAAGCGGCATGCCCACTGTCGCGACGCGCTGTTGCGTGCGCGCCCGGCCGAGCGCAGCCCGCCTGTCACCGGGGACAGCACATGGGATGCGGGCGGCCGTACGCAGCGCGATCGTGACGTGGACCACGCGAGTGCGCGTCGATGCGAGATCGGCGGTGACACCAATCGACCCCATGGTGTTTCCATGGGCAATGCCCAACGCTCCCGCAGGCGTCCCATCACCGGGACGCGCACTCGCGGCGCTGCTCTGCGCCGCTTCGCTCGCGTGTCAGCACGACGACGGCCACGCCCACGCCGACAGCACCTCGGGCGAGGGCGGCACGAGCAGCGACTCGACCGGATCGATCACGACGGCCTCGACCACCGCGGCCGCCGACTCGAGCAGCGAGGGCGGTAGCGGCCAAACCGACACGTCGTCCGGGGGATCGACCGGCGGATCGAGCACCACCGGCGACACCAACGTGCTCGACGATGCGTCGATCGAGCGCATCCGTGCGGCCGTAGCGGACTCGCTCGGCGACGGCTACGCGACCGGCTACAGCGTCGCGGTCTGGCGCGACGGCGAGGTCATCTACGCCGAGGGCTTCGGAACCAAGGACGCCGCGAGCAATCCGGTGACCACCGACACCGTGTTCCAGATCGGCTCCGACACCAAGAAGATGACCGCGATCGCCCTGTTGCGCGAGGTCGATGCGGGCACGATCGAGCTCGACACCACGGTCGGTGATCTGCTCCCGGGCGTCACGCTGGCGGCGTCGCCCGGCGCCCTCGAGTCGCTGACGGTGCACCAGCTGCTCTCGCATCAGACGGGCCTGTTCGACTACACGCCGTGGAGCGACGCGCCCGACGATGCCGAGCTGCAGGCGCGCGTGGCCGGAGCGTTCGCTGCCGGCGAGTACGCGATGATGCCGGCCGGGATCGCGTGGAGCTACAGCAACCCCAACTTCTCGCTCGCCGGCGCCCTCGTCGAGGTGCTCGGCGATCGCCCGTGGGCGGAGGTCGTCATCGATGACATCGCGACGCCGCTGGGCATGGCGCACACCTACGCCCGCCGCGACGACATGCTCGCGCACGAGACCGATGTCGCGAGCGGCTTCGGGCCGATCCTCGACGCCGATTTCGACACCTTCGATCTGATCGAGATCTACGGCACCGGGGTGTCATCGATCGGTTGGACCACGCCCGAGAACCACGTCGACAACGCATTCACGCGCCCAGCCGGCCTGGTGTGGTCGACCGCGAGCGACATGGCGACGCTGGCCGGCTTCTTCGTGAACGGCGATGACACGGTCTTGTCGGATGCCCTGCGCGAGACCATGTCGACCGGCCAGGTCGGCATGGCCGTCAATGTCGCGCCCGACGAGGTCGGCTACGGCTATGGGCTGATGGCGGCGGGCGGCTTCAGCGGTCCGCAGGGCTATCGTGCGACGCCGCTGCTGCAGCACGGCGGCAACACCCTCGACATGAGCTCGGCGTTCCTGGTGTTGCCCGAGCAGGGCGTCGGGGTCTCGATCCTCTCGAACGGCGCGGGCGAGAGCATGGATCTCGTCGCCGCGGTCGCGCTCGAGGAGGCTGCGGCCGATCGTCTGCCCGAGCCGAGCACGCCGCCGCAGCTGCTCGACCCGCCGGCCGCCGATCTCACCGGCTACGCGGGGGCGTTCAGCGATCTCGCGCTCGGTGACGCCACCATCACCTGGTCGGGCACGGATCTCGAGATCGACGTGCCGTCGTTCGCGATGTTGGGCGCGAGCGTCGATCCGGTGTTGATGCCGATCTATCGCGACGTCTTCTTCATGACGGTCGAGGGCACGCAGTTCGATCTCTCGTTCTACCCGGCGCCCGATGGCACGCCGAACGCCTACGCGGTGAACCGCAGCTTCGTGTTCGGGCGCGCGGCCATGGGCGCGCCGCGACCACCGATGGCGGCACTGCGCCCGCGCGACGGCCTGCAACGGGTGTCCCCGCTGTGGGCGCCCACGCCGTTGCGACTGCGCGAGCTGTGGTGACGTCGCTTCACCTCCGGCGGTGCGGCCACGGGGGTTGGACGCCCCCGGCCGGCACTGCGCTGCGACCTCGGTGCCACGGCCAACGCATCGCCGCGGCACGCGGGCGAGCGCGGCACGGCCGCTGGCGCGTGCCTTGCTGTTGCGCGTCGGTCTCCCATGAACCGAGTGGTCCCACGAACCTTCGCCCACGGGACAGGAACTGTCCTCACTGCAGCGCTGCTTGCGGCTTGTCATGCGCCGGAGAACTCGTGCACCAACGGCGATTGCGAGGCGAGCTCCAGCTCGACCGGTCACGGTGGCAGTGCGGGCACTTCGATGGACGGCAGCGGCGGGAGCACGTCGAACACGCAAGGTACGAGCATGGGCGGTTCCACGGGTGACGATGGCGGCGGCTCGCAGAGCACCAGCGCTGCGGACAGCGCGACCGACGACGACGGCGGGCCCACGCTCGATCTCGGGGGCACCTCCACGGGCCGCGGCTTCTACATGACCGACTTCCCGCTGGCGGAAGACCCGATCAGCGAGGGCGGCGCGTGGACGGCGATCTCGTCGCCGTGGCTGCGCATCCGCACCGGCGACGGTCTCGCGCAGGCCGATGCCTACGTCAGCGGCTACAACGACAACTACGCGCACCTGCAGGGCTTCGGCCCCGACGTCGAGATCACCGCGACGGTCTACGTCGCCGGCCCGCCGCCCTACGGCGAGATCCTCCTGCTCGCGCGCATGGCCGACACCGCCACCGAGAACCGCGGCTACGAATATCTCTACGACGCCGACGGCAGCGTGCAGCTGATGCGCTGGAACGGCGGGTTCGGCGACTTCACACCGATGGGCGGCGAGAGCTTCAACCCCGGGCCATTGCAGGACTTCGATCAGCTGCGGCTGCGCGTGCAGGGCAACACCATCACCGCCTCGCATCGCCGGCCGCCGGACGACTGGGTCGAGGTGGGCCAGAGCGTCGACGACACCTGGGCCGATGGCGAGCCGGGCATGGGCTTCTTCGTGCGCGACGAGGGTCAGACCATCGAGGGCATCGGCCTGCGCGACTACATGGTCGAGGAGATCTGAGCGCCCACGACGACACGATCGACGCGCCGCGGCGCCCGAGTGGTCGCAGCGAAGCCCGCTATGCGCAGTCAGAGTGGGCGGCGTGGGCGACGAACCACGCGATCAACGGTTCTACGACCGTCTCCACCGCACTCGAACCATGGCCGCCCTCGGGCGCGAGCAGCTCGTGTTTGTCGGGCGACTCGGCGATGGCCAGCAGTTCGGCGTAGCTTGCGGGGTCCACGAGCACGTCGTGGGCGCCGTGGACCAGCAACAGCGGCGCTCGCGAGGCCGCGAGGTTGCGAGGGCAGCGCTTCATCACGCGCCGCTGCGCCCACAGGTAGCGCAGACTGAAGTAGCGCACCACCAAGGGGTCCCGCTGCATCGCCAGCGCCTCTGCACGATCGGGTGCGAACGCGATCCGCTGCGGCGCGCGGTTCATGTCGACGCTGAGCGCCGAGCGACGGAAGATCGCGTTGCCGGCGAACACGACGTAGTCGCGGAAGCTCGGGCCCATGCCTTCGGCGTACCGCAGCTTCCACGCCGGGTTGACCAGCACGAGCCCCGCGAGCGTCGGTGGTGCGGCTGCGGCGAGCTCGAGGGCCGTGGCTGCACCTGCGCTGTGGCCGAGCAGGAACACCCGTGCGAACCGTGCACCGAGCAGCGCGAGGAAGCGCTCGTCGTCGTCGCGCAGCAGCGCGGGATCGTCGAGATCCCCGCGCGTGCCGTCGGAGAAACCGCTGCCGCGTGGGTGCATCACGGCGGTCGCGAAGCCTGCGGTGCGCAGTGCAGCGCATAGTCGCGGGTAGGGCGGTTCGGCGCGCACTTCGGGGCCGAGCACGAACCAAACCACGCCGCGCGTGCCGGGGCCTTCGATCGCCGTGTACAGCCGCACGTCGCGCGCGCCCTGTAGGAACACCGACGCCGTCGGAGCGGGCAACGGCGGCGTCATCCTGTGCGGCTGGGGGCGCGGCATGCCTACGACCATGGCGGCTCGTCCGGGTGATGACGCGCGCCACTTCTGCAGCCCACCGATCGCCCGGTCGCCTGACGATCGTGGCGGGCCGCTTGCGAAGCATGCAAGGGGTGACGCGCGTGACCCTCGAGATCGGGTCAAAGATCGGCCAAAGGCGCGTCCGCAGCCCGAATCGTCGGCGCGTGGCCCTGCTACCCTCGCGGTATGAGGCGTGGATCCCTGGTGCTGTGCTTGGTGGCGTGCGGGCCCACCGTCGGCGACGGAGACGGCGGCGTCGCCGATGACGGCAGCAGTAGCGGTGCGGCCCAGACCACCGGCAGCTCGACCGCCGACGCCGGCGACGGTGCCGAGGCGACCTCGGCGATGGGCACGACCGACACCGGCGTGGATGCGACCGGTTCGTCGTCGGGCGACGAGCTCGAGGACCTGCCGCCGGAGGCGGTCGGTGGTTGGCTCTGCACAGGCTGGGAGGATCCGCTGTTCGTGAACGTGATGATCGACGCCGAGATGATCTGGTCGGGCAGTCTGTACGCGCCCGAGATCTCGAGCACCGATGATCCGCTGGGGTGGACCAACTGCGCCGAGCTCTACCAGCACGGCGAGGTGTTTCCGTCGCAGTCGTACTGGGCCGGCGAGCTACCGTATCCCGAGAGCGCGATGCCGGTGCCGTTCGAGCTCCAGTTCGACTACGTGCCGAGCGACGACACCGCGACGGGTGTGTTCTTTCCCGGCGAGCCGCCCGAGGTGAAGGTGCTGTCGTGCATGCGCTGGCTGCCGGATTGAAGTCGCACGCCTACGCGCGGCGCCGCAGCTCGCGGACGCCACGGCCGGTCTTGCGTCGCAGCAACACCCGCAGCGTCAGGCCGTCGCGATAGCCCACCTCCGCGGCGATCTCGTCGAGGCTGGCGTCGCTGGTGCGCAGGCGGTGCAACGCATGGGCGACGCGTAACTCCTGCACGTAGCCGACCGGGGTCTTGCCGAGCGTGCGACGGATCCGTCGCGCGAGCGTACGCGTGCTGGTCCCGATCGCACGCGCCGAGGCCTGTGCATCGAACGGGTGCGCGAGCCGTCGGCGCACCCACTGTTCGAAGCGCGCGACGAGTTCGTCGCTGTGCGAGAGATGATCGGGGATCGCGTACAACGCCTGGGTAGGGCGCGCTTCGACCAGCAGGTAGCGCGAGACCACGTCGGCGAGGCTCGGGCTCACCCCGCGCACGAGCCACAGCGCGAGATCGAGATGTGCGAGCGCGGCCCCTGCGGTGACGATCGCGCCCGACTCGACGAGCATGTGTGACTCGTCGAGCTCGACCGCCGGGAAGCGAGCGCGAAACGTCGGCGCGAGCCACCACGTCGTCGTCGCGCGATGGCCATCCAGCAGCGCCGATGCAGCGAGCACGAAGGTGCCCGTGCATGCCGCGGTGATCCGTGCACCCTGACGCGCGCGCAGCCGCAACCACGCGGTGGCCTCGCGCACGTCGCGTCGCGCGAGCGCAGCCTCGAGGGTCTCCGGCGTCTTGCAACCGAGCGCCGGCACGACCACGACGTCGCAGCGCGAGCGTGGGCTCACCGGCTGGGTCGAGAACCGGAACCCTTGCTGCGTTCGAACCGTCCGCCGCATGCCGATGGTCCGCACGTCGAACGGCGCCGGGCCAGGCGCGGCGAGCTCGTTGGCGATCGCCAAGGTGTCGAGCACGGCCCCGAGTCCCAGGTCGAAGGCCCCGTCCAGGGTCAACACGTCGATCCGCACGATGGCGAGAATGATACCATCATTGTCGATTCTGCCATTGGTCCGGATGACCACGGCGCCGTAGGCTGCCCGGGCGGTCGCGACGATCGCAAGAAAGCGAGAGCTGCCATGGTGAACGTAGGTCTACTGGTGACGTTGAAGGCTCGACCGGGCAAGGAAGCCGACGTGGAGGCGTTCCTGAGGCAGGGCCTCGCGCTGGCGGGTGACGAGCCCAAGACGGTGGTGTGGTTTGCGATCCGGCTCGCGCCCGACACGTTCGGTGTGTTCGACGCGTTCGGCGACGAGAGCGGGCGCGCGGAGCATCTGGCCGGGCCGATCGCGCAGGCGCTGATGGCCAACGCGGAGGTGCTGCTCGCGGAGCCACCACGCATCGAGCGGCTCGACGTGCTGGGCGCCAAGCTTCCGACGTGAAGCGCGGCGTCGATCGCGAGCGAACGCGTCGCTGCGATCAGCGGCCCTTGGCCGGTGTGCGTGGCAGCTTCGGGGCCGGCTTGGTGGGGGTCGTCGATCCCCGCGGTGGGTTCTTCGGGCGCAGCGTGGGCAGCTTGCCGTTCTTCGGCGCCGGGAGCTTGCCGCCACCCGGGAGCTTGCCGCCGCCCGGCAGCTTGCTGACCGGGACGATCTTCTCGGTGGTCTCGCCGACCGAGTACACCACGCAGCGTCGGTCCGAGTCGGGGCATCGGAAGCGCACGTGCATGTGGATCGTGTGACCAGGCTCGTGGCTGATGAACGCGAAGTACTCGTCGGCCGCGGCTGCGCCAACATCGGCCTCGGCCGCGGCGCGTAGCCAGCCCTGCTGCGAGCGGTTCAAGAAGATCGCCACCACCTCGCCGCCGTCGATGAGTGTCTTGACCAGGAACCAGTTGCGCGCACCATCGAAGCCGCTGCGCGCGTCGTCGAGGATGAGGCGGATGTCGATGTCGCGGCCGGCTTGGTGCGACTGATGACCATAGATCGGCCCGCCGCGGCGGGCCGAGATCTCACCGAGCTGGATCGGCGCGCGGCCCGGGAACTTCGCTGCGGAAGCATCGAGCGCGGCGAGCACGGCGACGATCGTCTCGCCGGTGCCGAACGCCCGCGTGCGATCCGGGGCCAGCAACCAGCTGCGGCCCTCCGGGAACGGCACCGCACCGATCAAGCGGCCGTCGTTGGGCGGGCCGACCGACTCACTCCCCGAGATCGAGCCCCGGTGCACGATCACCTTGGTGCCGGTGGGGATGGCCTCGGTGGTCGACAGCGCGGGGTTCAACGCCACGAGCGAGTCGCGGGGCAACGACCACGCACGCACGAGCTCGTCGAGGGTCGAGGGCGTCGCGACCGTCCATGCGATCGCCTCGAGCGAGCGCGGTGGCTCGGGTGTGCCGAGCTCGACCGCGGGCGATGGTGACGTCGGTGGTGCGGCCTCGATCGCGTCGGTTGTCGGCGTCGCTGCGGCGGGATCGACGACGGGCTCGCTCGCGGTCTCCGAGGTCTCCGCGGCCTCGGCCTCGGGCTCGGTCGAGGACCCGCCGTTGCGGACCGAGTGGAGTACGAACGCGACACCACCGGCCACCACGGCGATGAAGAGCGCGGCGGCGATCCACGTGCCGGCCATCCCGCCCCCGCTGGGGGGCCGATGCGGCGGCGGTACGCGGGATGGCGGCCCGCCCGAGCCCCACGCCCACCCCGACGATGCAGAGTTCGAATTCGCACGCGCCATGTCGATGTTCGCGACGAGCGTAGCTTGGACGTCGTCGTTCGACCGGAAACGCGTCCGACATTACAGAGCAATTTTTAAGTATTGCGAATCACCTCAAATCATGGCTGTGATCGCAGCCCGATGTTCGCCAGACGCCGCAAGCCACCCGCCCCCGAGATGAAGGCCCTGGCCGAGCCGATGCCGGCGGCGCCGCCCGAGCCCGAGGCGGCGCCCGAGCCTGTGCCGGAGCCCTGCGCCAACGTCATCAGCGACGACGCGCGCATCAACGGCTCGATCCTCGCGGTGCGCGACCTCGAGATCGCGGGCATCGTGCGCGGCGACATCGAGTGCCACGGTCGGGTGGAGATCCGCGAGGGCGGCGAGGTCCACGGCCACGTCATCGCGCGAGAGCTCGTGATCGCAGGCCTCGTCGAGGGCGATGTCGACGTCGCGGGACGCCTCGGCATCGCCAGCACGGGCCGCCTGCACGGCGACGCATCCGCCCGCACGGTCGCGATCGACGAGGGCGCCGAGGTCACGGGCTCGTGCTCGATGGGGCTCCGCGCTGCGGCGGGGCGGAGCGCCGAGCCGGAGGCGCTGTTCCTACGCAAGATCATGGACGACGACGATGACCCCGTGATGATCGGACGCACCGCGATCGGTGCCTAGCCCCAGCGGCGCGCCACGGCATCACGAAGAACGGCCGCGAGGCTCCCACCCCGCGGCCGTCGCCACCGCGCACGCGCGGCTCAGCCGGCGGGCTTGTCGGCCTTCGCTGGGGTCGCGGCGGGCTTGGTGGTGACCGCCTTGTCGCCCGCCACCGCGGCCTTGCCCGGCTTCGCACCGCCGGTGCCCTGGCCCTCGGGCATGAGCAGGCCTTCGAAGTGCGAGCGGTCGTCGAGGTACTTCTTCGCGGCCTTCTGCACGTTCTCGCTGGTCACGCGCGCGATGCTCTTCTCGAGCTCGTTGATCTTGCGCGGGTCGGTGCCGTAGCGGAAGTGCTCGGACAGCTGCGCCGACCAGAATCGGTTCTCGCGCAGAGAGGTCTCGAGCGTGCGGCGTCGCTTCTCGCGGATCTTCTCGAGGTAGTCCTCGCCGATGCCGTCCTTCTTCAGCGAGGCGACGATGTCGAACACCGCCTGCTGCAGCTTGCCGGCGTTCTCCGGCGCGCAGCCGAAGCCGATGTTGTACGAGTACTCCGGCTTCGGACGCCGGTTGATGCGGCCGTTGCTGAACGCACCGTAGACCCCCGACATGTCCTCGCGCAGGACCTCGCGCAGGCGGATGTCGAGCACGTCGGCGAGGATCTCGATGTCGTCCTCGGCGTCGGGCGTCCAGCGGGTGGCGCCGTGGTACTCGAGCATCACGAAGCTCTTGGGATCGACGCCCTTGTCGATCTCGAACTTCTTCACGCCGCTCGGGTGGCGTGCACCGACGTCCTTCCACCTCTCCTTGCGCTTCTTGGTCGGCAGGCTCGCGAGGTAGGTCTTCACCAGCGGCTCGAGCGTGGCCGGGTCGACGTTGCCGGTGAACAGGAACGTGAAGTCACCGAGGTCGGCGAAGCGGCTCTTGTAGATCTCGAGGGCCGCGTCGTGGTCGACGCGATCGAGCGACTCGAGCGTGGTCGGCATGTGCCGCGGGTGGTTGTTCCAGCGGAACGCCGTGAACTGCTCGAAGAACACCTGCATGGGGTTCAGGTCGCGGTTCTTCACGAACTCCGCGGTGCTGGCCTTCCACGAGGTGAACGCATCCGGGTCCTTGCGCGGCGCGGTGGCCGTGAGGTGGACCAGCTGCAGCAGGGTCTCGAGATCCTGCGGCGATGCGTTGCCACGCATGCCCTCCTCGAGCTCGCCGATGAAGGGGTTCACGTTCACGACCTTGCCTGCCAGCAGGTTGCGGATCGTGACGTTGTCGAGCTCGCCGAGCCCAGAGCGCGAGACGATCGCGGCCGCGTTGGTGGCCGAGTCGTACTGCTTGTTGCTCACCAGCGAGGTGCCACCGGGGCTCATGGCCTCGAACAACACCTCGTCCTTCTTGAAGTCGGTCGGCTTCACGACCACCTTTGCGCCGTTGCCGAGCGTCCACACCGTGACGCCGATCTCCGCGATGGTCTCGGTCTTGGTGATGGTGCCCGGCGTGGGCTTGGTCTTCATCAGCTCGCCCGTTGCCCGGTCCTCGTAGGCAGCGACCTTCTTGCCCACGACCGCATCGGCGACCGCGAGTAGCTCCTTGTCGGTCGGCATCTTGTCGCGCGCGGCACCGCTGGCCATCAGCACGCGATCCTTCTGCGCGGTCCAGTAGGCGGCGCGCTCGTTGACCTCGGCGAGCGTGATACCCGGCACCATCGCCTTGGCGAGCTCGTACTGCTTGGTGCGGCTCGGCATGGCCTCGTTCTCGAGGAAGTGGAACACGGTCTCGAACGCATACGAGCGGCCGTCGACGGTGTCCTTCTCGGTCACGTTGCGCTCGAGTCGACGCAGCGTGCGGGCGCGCTCGCGCTCGAACTCGCTGGCGAGGAAGCCGTGCTGCTTCACGCGCTCGACCTCGACCACGAGGGTCTGCAGCGCGTCCTCGACGTGGCCGGCCTTGGCCCCGGCGGTGAGGTTGAAGGTGTCGACCGCACGGCCCATCGAGCTGGTGTTCGAGAACGCGAACACGAACGGCGCGTCGGCGCGCTGGCGGATCTCGTCGAGGCGCGCCCGCAGCATGCCGTGGAACAGGTCGTCGACGAGGTGCGCGCGGTAGTCCTTCTCGGTGTCGTAGGGCGTCAGCTTGCCCTTGAACGCGAGCGTCACGGTGGTGAAGTTCGCCTCCGGGTCGGTGATCACCGCCGCGCGGGTCTTGTCGAGCAACGGCACCGCCACCGCCGGGCGCGGGCGCTCCTTGCTGGGGTTGGTGAGCTTGCCGAAGCGCGACTCGATTTCCTTCTTCATCGCGGCGGGGTCGACGTCGCCGACCACCACGACCGCCATGAGATCCGGGCGGTACCAGTCCTTGTAGAAGCGCTGCAGCGTGGCCACCGGCGCCTTCTCGAGGATCTCCTTCTCACCGATGGGCTTGCGATCGGCGTACTTGCTGCCCTCGAGGTAGACCGGCCACTGCTTGTCGAAGATGCGCTGGCCGGCGCCGCGGCCCAGTCGCCACTCCTCGATGACCACGCCGCGCTCCTTGTCGACCTCCTTGGCGTCGAACGACAGCGCGCTCGACCAGTCCTCGAGGATGTCGAGGCCCTTGGCCACGAGCTTGGGATCGTCGGTCGGGACCTTGAGCTGGTACACGGTCTCGTCGAACGACGTGAAGGCGTTCAAGTCGGCGCCGAAGTCCATGCCGGCCTTCTCGAGGAAGTCGATCAGCGTGTTCTTCTCGAAGCGCTTGGTGCCGTTGAAGGCCATGTGCTCGACGAAGTGCGCGAGGCCCTTCTGGTCGTCGTCTTCGAGCACGCTGCCGGCGTTGACCGCCAGCCACAGATAGACCCGCTTCTCGGGCTTGCCGTGCTTGCGGATGTAGTAGCGCAGGCCGTTGGCGAGCTCGCCGGTCACGAGGTCGGGGTCGGTCGGCAGGGCCGGTGAGTCGTCGTGCGCGACCGGCTTGCCGTCCGAGGTCGTGACGGTCTGCCCATCCGGTGTGGTGGTGCCGACCTCGGCATGCTTCACACAACCGAACAACAACAACGCGAGGGGAATCGAGATCGTGACACGCATGGGCTTCGTCCGCGCGCCAGACTACGCGCTTTCGCCCGCGAGGACCGCCGGGGACGCGCCGCCTGGCGCACGCACCGGGCGTGAGTTGTCCGCGCTGGGCGGGCGTGCCCGAAACCCACCACGCGTCCACGCGAGCGCCACGCCGGCCGATCGGCCGCTGCCTTGCGGGGGTGCGCGCGCGCGTCTATGCTGCGAACTGCGCTGCCTCCGGCCGCGCGAGGGCAGTCGCACAGGCAATGGCAAAGCACGACGACGACGGCGGTCAGGGACTTTCCGTGGTCAAGGGCGCCTTGATCGGTCTGGGCGCGATCGCGGCGGTTTCACTGGCACTCAAGCTGTTCTGGCCGATGCTCTTCGTCGCGATGGTGGCGGGTGCCGGATACGTTGGCTACCGCGCGTTCGGGAAGACCAAGGAGCTGCAGGCCGGCAAGGACCGCAAGGCGCTGTCCTCGTCGGACTTCGATCGACGGATGCGCGAGCTCGAAGCCGCCGATCGCGAGCTCGACGCCGAGATCCGCAAGCACCGGTGAGCTGCGCATGGCGAACGTGCGGCAGTGGCTCGCGTTCCTGGGTCTGACGGCGGCCAGCGGTTGCTTCGACCCCGAGACCCACGCGCGCGGGCAGGGCGAGACCTCCTCGGGCGATGCGTCGACCACCACCGACGGTGGGCACGAGGGCACCGCCTCGCCCTCGACGTCGACCACACCCTCCACGACCGGTGTCGAGCCCACCGACACCGCGCAGGACAGCAGCAGCGATGGCGGCTGCAGCGGGGTCGACTGCCCGTGCCTCGACGACGCGACCTGCGATCGCGGCCTGGTCTGTCGCGAGGCCGCGTGCGCCGAGGTCGTGTGCGGCGACATGCTGGTCGAGGGCCAGGAGCAGTGCGACGACGGAGCGCGCGTCGATGGTGACGGCTGCGACGCAGACTGCAGCCTGACCGAGCTGATCTGGATCGACACCTCCTATCGCAACACCTGCGTCGGCATCGAGGGCGGCCGCGTGCGTTGTTGGGGGCAGGGCGCGCTGGGGCAGAACGGCTACGCCACCACCGACACGGTCGGCGACGACGAGTACCCCGCGGCGCAGGCCGACCTCATGCTGCCGGGCGCGGCGATCGCAGGCTCGCTGGGCGATTCGCACGCGTGCACGCTGCTCGAGCCAGTGGGCATCCGCTGCTGGGGGGGCAACGGCGGCGCGCAGCTCGGGCTCGGCAACCTCGACGGTGTCGGCGACGACGAATACCCGTCGATGCCGACGCCGATGGCGTTCGACAGCGACCCCGTGCAGATCGCCGCCGGCGGTGCGCACACGTGCGTGCGACTGCAGAGCGGTGACGTGCACTGTTGGGGCTCCGGCTTCGGCGGCGCGCTGGGCTACGGCAATGGCAACACCATCGGCGACGACGAGACCGGTGACAGCACCGAAGCGGTGATGCTCGGCGCAGCGACGGTCTGGGTCAGCACGGGCGTCTCGCACACCTGCGCGGTGCTCGACGACGGTGACGTGCGGTGCTGGGGCGGCAACGGCGGCGGGCAATGTGGCTTCGGCGTGCTCGACACGATCGGCGACGACGAGCAGCCGGTCGCCGTCGCGGCGCTTTCGTTCGACGAAGACGCGCTCGAGGTCTCGGCCGGCTACGCCCTCACGTGCGCACGGTTCGACGGCGGCGACGTGCGGTGCTGGGGCGGCAACGCCAGCGGCGAGCTCGGGCAGGGCAACCTCGTGGTGGTCGGCGACGACGAACCCGCGACCGATCTCCCGCCGATCCTGCTCGGCGCTGCGGCGACCCACGTGAGCGTCGGTGACAACCACGCGTGCGCGCAGCTCGAGGGTGGCGTGGTGCGGTGCTGGGGTGCGAACTACGACGGCCAGCTCGGCCTCGCGAACACCATGAACGTCGGCGATGACGAGGTGCCCTCGACGGTCGCGGCGGTCGACCTCGGCACCGCGAGCGTGACGGCGCTCGATGCCGGGGGCAACCACACCTGCGCGATCCTCGAGCGACATCGCCTCAAGTGCTGGGGTCGCAACGCCGACGGCCAGCTCGGCCTCGGGCACATCGACAACATCGGGGACGACGAGACCCCTGCGATGGCGCCGGATGTGCCAGTGCTGGTCGCGCCCCGCTGACCGGGCGTACGCCGCCCCGAAAACCTGAGCGGCCACCCCGCACACGGGTCTCGATCCCGCCGCGGCGCCCACCCTGCGGGAGGCCTCCGGCGGGCCCAGCCGCGCTCCAAACGCGAGTTTACAAATCTGAGCGATCGCTCAGATTTGAGTCCCATGCAGGTCACCGTCGCCAGCACGCAGCGCGAGCCCCCCCGAATGAACCGTCGACATCCGCTCGGGGTCTGGTCGCAGCTGCGCGAGGATCCGCTGCGGTTCCTGACCGACGCCGGCCATCGTCACGGTGACGTCGTGGCGTTCCGCGTGGGTCCGGTGCAGGCGATGTTGTTGCGTCACCCCGACGCGATCAAGCACGTGTTGGTCGACAACAATCACAACTACGACAAGCGCACGCGTGGCTACGACGTGCTGCGTCAGTTCCTCGGCAATGGTCTGCTGACGAGCGACGGCGACTTCTGGCGTCGCCAGCGTCGCATCGCCCAGCCCGCGTTCCATCGTCGTCGCATCGCGGGCTTCGCCGAGACCATGATCACCGACACGCTCGAGATGCTCGAGCACTGGCAGGACGCCGCCACGCTCGGTCGCTCGATCGACATGGCCCACGAGATGATGGCGCTGACCCTGCGCATCGTCGGCAAGACCCTGCTGTCGACCGACGTGGCCGATCGCGCCGACCAGGTCGGCAACGCGGTCACGGTGCTGAACGAGTGGGCCGACCGCGCGCTCGACAGCCTGCTGCCGATCGGCTTCCCCACGCTCGCGACCATGCGGGCACGCGAGTCGTCACGACGGCTCGATCGCGTGATCAACGACATCATCGCGCGACGACGCGCCGGAGAGCAGGCCGAGGATCTGTTGGGCATGTTGATGGAGGCGCGCGACGCCGAGACCGGCGAGGGCATGACCGACCGGCAGCTGCGCGACGAGGTCACCACGATGTTCCTCGCCGGCCACGAGACCACCGCCAATGCGCTCGCGTGGACCTTCTACGTGCTGTCGACCCACCCCGAGGTCGAGCGTCGCGTGCGGACCGAGCTCGACGAGGTGCTGGGTGGCCGGCCGCCGACGCTCGACGATCTGCCGTCGTTGCCGTTCCTCCTGCAGGTGTTGAAGGAGTCGATGCGGCTGTATCCCCCGGCCTGGATCATCGATCGACACGCGATCGGCGAGGACGAGGTGCTCGGCTACCGCGTTCGCAAGGACACGCTCGTGCTCATCTCGCCCTATGTGACGCACCGGCACCCCGCCTTCTGGCCCAACCCCGAGGGCTTCGACCCCGAGCGGTTCACGGCCGAGCGGGAGGAGGCGCGACCCCGCTACGCCTACTTCCCGTTCGGCGGCGGTCCCCGTCAGTGCATCGGCAACGGCTTCGCGATGATGGAGGCGCAGCTCATCGTGGCCTGCGTGCTCCAGCGATTCCGGCCGTGGTTGGTGCCGGGACACCCGGTGCGCCCAGAGCCGCTCATCACGCTGCGGCCACGCTTCGGCCTGCGGATGGGTCTGCAGGCGGTGCGGGGGCGCGCGCCCACGGGCGACCGGTGACGGGGCTGCGTCGAGAACGCGCACGCGAGCTCCCGGCCGGCGCGTTTCGGCGCCGGTAGAAAATCTCGAGATCGGGCGTCATGCAGAAGGCCGATGCGAGAAAGACCATGCAGCCTCGAAGTATGCGTCGGGTAGTTTCCTGCTTGGCTTGGGGGTTGGCGTGCGCGTGCGCAGTGCCCGGGTGCTTTCGGCCGGACGACGCGCTGCGCGGTCAGCCGTGCACCTCGGACCGCTCGTGTGGTGGGCTCGCTTGCGAGTTCGGCGTGTGCGGCGGACCGACCCGCTGCACCGCGGGCGCCGGGGTCGGGGACTACTGCTTCGTGCTGCAGGAGGCCAGCTTCGACGCGGGTCCGGCCCCCGCGACGCTGACGGTCGCGCTGGTCGACGGCGATGCCCGACCCGATCTCGTGATCGGCGGAGCGGACGGCTCGCTCACGCTGCTGCGCAACGACGGCGCTGGCGGCTTCGCGGCGCCGCGAACGTCGAGCTCGCTCGGCGCCGAGGTCCGCGACCTCACCGTGGGTCGCGTCGACGGCAGCGGCTGGGCGGACATCGTCGCGACGACCTCGACCGGCGGCGTGTGGCTGGTGCGAACCGGCCCGGGCGACGACGGTGCCGGGGTGTTCGAGGTGCCGGTGTCGATCGCCGAGGGCCTCGACGAGCCCCTGCGTCCGCAGATCGGCGCGTTCGTCGACGACCCCGCCGGCCGGGCCGATGTCGCCGTGCTCGTGCGCGGTGGCATCGACGTGCGCGAGCAGGTCGACCCGCAGACCTTCTCGAAGCCGAACCAGGACACCTTCGTGGCGAGGCCGACCGACATCCGCGCGTTCGGCCAGACCATGGACATCGTCTACGTCGGCTCCCACGACGCCGCCGAGCTCGAGACCCTCGCGCGCAATCCCAACGGCGCGTTCACGCCACGCATGCCGATCCCGACCGGCGCGCCCGCGCAGCGCTTCCTGATCGAAGACCTCACCGACGACAAGTACGCCGACGTGCTGGCGGCCGGCAGCGACGGGGCGCTGTGGTTGTCGCGCGGCAAGAGCATCCAGCTCGACAAGGCCGCCAAGCCGGTCGCGGTCTACGACCTCGGGTGGTCGCCGTCGTTGCTCGCCTCGGGCGCGCTGGACGACGACGTCGATCGCGAGATCATCGTCGCTGGTGGGCCGCGGGCCGACCTCGCGGACATCTACCTGTTCGACAACGACGGCGACGGAGGGCTCGTCTACGGCGGTGCGCTCGGGCTCGGCGACGCGATCGCCTCGGCGTCGGCGGATCTCGACGGCGACGGCGTGACCGAGCTCGTCGCCATCGACGGTGCCGACGCGCGCGTCCGCGTCGCGCGGCGCACGGTCGCGCCGCCGACCCACGGGGGCGAGACCACCGGCAGCGTCGAGACCACCGGCGTCGTGAGCACCACGCAGGGTGCCACCTCGTCGCAGGAGTCGACCGCGGGCACCCTGCCGCCGCCGCCGACCACCGGCGTCGACACCGAAGGCCAGGAGTGCTGGTTCTTGCTGGCCGAGCGCTGCCTGTTGCCGGCGTCGGTGCTCGCAGGTCTGCCGGTCGGCGGCGAGCTGCTCGTTGAAGATCTCTCGGGCGACGGCGCCGCCGATCTCGTCGTCGCGCTCGAGGGCGGGTTCGTCGGCTACAACGGCATCCCGGCCGCGTTCCCGCTCTCGTTCGATGCGATGTCGTCCTTCGGTGACGCGGTGATGACCGGTGTTCCCGCGGCGCTGGCCATCCGCTACGGCAGCGAGATCCAGGAGGGCGCTCCCGAGGGCCCCTCCTCGAACCGCCTGCTCATCGGCCACGCCGGCGGCGTGCTGCAGTGGCAGGACGGCAGCGTGACCTCGCGGGCGGCCGCCGGCGTCACCGCGTTGACCACCGGCTACCTCTACTACGGGCTCGATGCGTTCGCCTCGATGCCGGTGGCGTACCTCGACGACGCGGGCTTGAGCGTCGTCGACGAACTCGGGCAGGGCGTCGCCGACACCGTCGCGCTCGAAGGTCGTGCGCTCGCGTACGCGTACGAATCCACCACGACCCTGTTCGTCGCCACCGACCAGGGCGTGCAGCGCTTCGCGATCGAAGGCCCCGGCAGCGGTCTCGAACCGCTCGAGTCGCTGAACGTTGGGGTGCCCATCGTCGACCTCGCCGCGGATCCATGGTCGGGCATCCTCGCGTACACCGACGGCACGACGTTGTTCGCCTCGCTCTACGGGCAGGAGCTGCCCGTATTCGGCGGGTTCACCGGCGGCAGCGAGATCCTGTTCGGCGACATCGACGGTGATTTCCTCCGCGAGGTGTTCGTCCGCACAGAGCAGGGTGGCGGCGTCTCCGTCATCTACGTCTTTCGACTCGACGAGAACCTGGAGGCGCTGAACCTCAGCGATCAGCTGATCGTCGCGAGCGATTGGCAGGTGGTGCTGGTGCCGGCGCAGCAGTACGAGCCCGGTCGCCCCGACGACCTCTTGGTGTATCTGCCCGACCCCGAGGCGCCGGGTTTTGCGGTCGTCGTATCGATGGTGGCGATCTGAGGCCGATGATGCTCACGACCGTACTCAGCCTCGCGTTGATCTTCGCCCCCGTCGCCCCCGTCGAGGGCGTCGACACTCCCGTGGAGGATCCGATGACCTCCGCGCAGGCGCTCTACCAGGCGGGCGTGGCCAGCTACGAGACCTTCGACTACCAGGAGGCGATCGAGAAGTGGACGGATGCATACGCGCTGCTGCCGCAGACCCCGGAGACCGCGGCGACGCGGAACTCGTTGGTCTACAACATCGCGCGCGCGCAGGAGAAGGCGTTCGCACAGGATCACGACGTCGCGCGGCTGCGGCGGGCGATCGCATTGCTCGAGCGCTACCATGCGGACGCCGAGGCCTCCGGTGTCGCGGACGCCACCGAGCTCGCCGATGTCCGTACGCGGATCGCCGAGCTCGAGGCGGCGGTCGACGCGGCGCAGGCCGAGCGCGAACCGGTCCGGCCCCCACCGACGCCGGGCGCCGACGGCGAGCGATCGCGACGGGGGCGAGCTTCGATTGCGACCGGCTCCGTGCTGATGGTGCTCGGCGTGGGCGCGGTGGTCGGTGGTGTGGTCGCGGGCACGCGGATGTCGAGTTCGGCGCGCCGCACACTGCCTGGCCTCGATCAGCTTGGCGACGAGCAAGCCCGCGCCGACGCCTTGGCGAGGGGGCACCGCGGTGACGTCGTCACGATCGCGAGCGCCGTCGCCGGCGGAGTCGTCGCCCTGAGCGGCACCGTGTTGTTGGCGATCGGCGCCAAGCGACGCGGTCGTCCTTCGAGCCGAAGTGCCTTCACCCCGATGCCCGCCACCCGCGGCGCCGCCTTGACTTGGACGCTTGCCTTCTAGAGGAACCCATGAGCATCGCCACCGAGAACGTTCGCAAGCTACCCAAGCAGGCCCGCGCTCAGGCCACCGTCGAGGCGATTCTCACCGCCACCGCCGAGGTACTCACGGAGCACGGCTATGAGGGCGCGACGACCAATGCCATCGCGCGGCGGGCCGGTGTGAGCATCGGCTCGCTGTACCAGTACTTCCCGCACAAGGAGGCGCTGGTCACCGCGTTGTGTGACCGTCACATGCAGGAGATGACGGCGCTCGTGGTCGGCGAGGTCGCTGCGCTGCGCGGGCTGCCGCTGGCCCACGCGATTCGAGCGCTGATCCGCACGCTGCTGCGCGCACACAACGTCGCGCCGCGACTGCATCGTGTGCTCATCGAGCAGGTGCCGCGCATCGCCGGGTTCGATCGCATCGCGCAGGTCGATCGGATGATCGTCGAGCTCATCCGCCGCGA
Organism: Deltaproteobacteria bacterium; assembly: GCA_016709225.1. NCBI lineage: Bacteria > Pseudomonadati > Myxococcota > Myxococcia > Deltaproteobacteria bacterium. Next base: position 2,637,311 of record JADJEE010000012.1, read on the forward strand.
ACTCGAGCGTCGCGACGAGGCGTTGCGCCCCGCGGATCTCGAGCTCGCCGGCTTCATCCTCGTGCACAGCGTGCAGGCAATCACCCACGCCGCGATCCTCGATCGCCCAGACGCGCTCGACGACGATGCGCTGTGCGAGGAGACCGCGGCGTTGGTGCTGCGCTACCTGCTGGCCGATCCGCAGCCGCAGCCGGTCTAGCGGCAGTCGGACGACTACGCCAGCGTGGTGTGCAGCATCTCTGCGAACGCCTGGCAGGCATCGACGGTGGTGAAGACGCCGACCACGTGGTGATGATCGACGACCACGGCCGAGCCGTACTTGTGCCGGGCCATCTCCTTCACGACCTCGTCGAGCGGAGCGTCGGGTGGCACCCGGTAGACGTCTTCGGTCATCGCCTCGGAGACGAGTACCTTGGCCGGGTCGACGTCCTTCAGCGTCTCCACGAGGTGGAGATCGCCGTCGGAGAGCACGCCGACCAGGGTCTCGGCGCGCAGCACCGGGAGGTGCCGGATCCGGAACTTGCGCATCACCTCGTGGGCGTGGGCCATCGTCTGGTCGGCGCCGATCGTATGCGGCGACGTGGTCATGAACTTGCGAACCTCGGGGATGGCGCGGTGCTTGGACATCGGAGTGGGCCCCACGAGTGCAGCGGTCATGCCACACCAGAACTGCCGCAATGGCCGCCCTACGACGCGACGGAGCGCGCAGGAGCGCGCAGGGTTTTCCGCGCTTCGCAGCTTCTGCGCGTCCGCGGCGCGTCGACTTCACGGCCGCTTTACCGGCTCGCGTCGACCGATCGGAGTCACTCGCTCGTCGATGTGCATGGAGCCGGCGTGCTCCGGAGGAGCGAAGCAGAACCCATGCGCATCGATGTCGAGACCTTCCTGACGCTGACCGTGCTGATGGGCACTGGCGTTGCGGTCGGCGTCGGTGTGATGACCGCCCGCGTGAACGTCGACGATGTGTCGGCGGCCGCGAGCGACGAGCCGGCCGCGGCGCCGACCGACGATGCCCCCGTCGACGAAGCGTCGCCGCCCGCCGTGGTGACGCCGGCGCCCACGGTGACGCCGGTGGTGCCGGCGGGCCCTCCCCTCGAGCCGCCGATCATCCCGGATCCCGAGTACGACAGCCCCGACGGCGCCCACGCGGTGCCGGGCCCCGACGTCGAAGGCTAGTGGGCGACACGAGGAGGCGACGTACCCCAGGGGCGTCGACGCACCCGCGAGCGGTCGCTTCGCGGGTGCGCTCGCATCAACGCCGGTGCATGCACAAGGCGGTGTAGACCGGCCGGATCGCTGGATCGGTCGCGCCCTCGCCGACCACCTCGGTGCTCGGCAGATCGAGCGTCCGACCCTCGAGCACCATGCGCTTCGACGAGCCGCCGTCGAGGTTGAGCACGCGCTCGCAGCCGAGCGCGAGCAGCAGCGCGCCGGCGCCCGCGAGCGTCATGCCCAGGGCCCGCTCGAAGTTGCGGCCGTCGACGGCCGCGAAGATCAGCGACGCCGCTCGCGTGCCCACCACCATGCGCGGGAGCAGGTTCTGATCGCCGGTCTCGTCCTGCGAGAAGGTCACCGGCGGTGCCGTGCCCCAGAAGTCCTCGCGGCGCAGCTCCGTCAGGACGGCGGGATGGCCGGCGTCGCCGAGCATCGGCCCGCCGGCCATCGCGGTCGCCACCGCGACCGATCGCGGGGGCAATGTGCACGAGACGCGATCACCGATGCGCACGTCGACGTCGCCGATGGGGATCACCGCGCCGTTGAGCGGAACCTGCGGGGCGATGCCGACGGCGACCACGTGGTCGCCGACGATGGCCATGCAGCGGCGCGCCGGACCGACCTCGGCGTGCGCGCGGTTGACCGCGCCCTCGACCCGCAGCTGCCAGCCACGGTGCCCCTGCAGGACGCAGCCGTCGAGACCGACACGCTCGATCGCGACCCCACCGTCGCGATCGATCACGAGTGCGCCACGGGCGAACACCGGGGGCGCCGCGACCACGCCATCGCGCACCAACAAGCCCACCGGATCGTGACGACGCGACGGCGGCGCGATGTCGGGTTCGGAGTAGAGGAAGAACCCGCCGGAGGTCGCTGCCACGGCACCTTCGCCGGCGACCGTCTGCGCGAACGACTCGCCGGCGTCCACGCGTGTGCGGCAGTCCAGCGCGCGGACCTCGATGCGGCGTGGATCGACCTGCAGCAGGTTCACGTGCGTCGGACCCTCGGCGAAGCGGCCGTCGAGCACCGCGTGGTGCAGGCCCGGAACCACCCCGCGCCACTGCAGCGCCGCGAGGGCGTTCGCATACGACGGCGAGCACGCGTCGGCGTCGTGGTGGGCGAGCCGACAGCCGTGGCTGTAGTAGTAGTCCGCGAGCGCGCGCACCCGCGACGCGTGGGGTCGCGTCGCGCGGAGAATGCCCGCCAAGCGCATGCGCAAGCCCACGCGCAGCACCCGAGCGGGGGCGCTCGGGCGGGCGTCGAGGAAACCGTCGACCGCGCGTAGGCGTCGGGTGAACAGCTCGGCCTGCGCCCGATCGACGTCGAGCGAGAGATCCTCGATCAACTGCGCCGGCTCGATCGGCGCGCACGCACGCTCGAGCGCTTCGAAGCTCCCGGGTGAGGCCGGCTCGGGCGGCGCCGGTGGACCACCGCGGGGGAACGGCGCTGCGAAGGCGCGCAGGACAGCCGCGGTCTCGACTCCCGCGATGGTGGCGATGTGCGCGACGCAGCAGTCGATCCAGCTCGCGCTCACGGATGGGCCTCGAGCCACGCCTCGATGCCGTCGACGTCGCTGGCATCCACGGGCTTGCGGGTCTTCACGGTCGCGAGCGCGGTGCGAGCCAGCTCCCTGGCGCGCTCGCGATCACGGTGCGTCGGCGAATCCCACAGCGCACGGGCGAGGGCGAACTGCGATTGGCCGAGCGCGCTCGCGTCGCCGACTTTGCCAGTGAGGATCGCGATCGCATGCTCGGCGTGGGGGATGGCGTCGTCGGGGCGAAGGGCGGCGAGCAGGACATCGGCGAGCAGGCGCTCGCTGAGGCCGACCTTGAAGTGCTCTGGGCCCAACGCGGCCAGGCGCACGTCGAGTGCCTCCTGGGCGAACTCGATCGCCTCGCTCGCGCGCTGGAGCGCGAGCAGCTCGGCGGCGAGGCCACCGCTGTAGAACGCCACCTGCGGGTGACGCTTGCCCAGGCTCGCGAGCACGACCTCGCGGGCCTGTCGGAATCCCGCGGCGGCCGCGTCGTGCCGCCCGTCCTCGGCGTCACACAGCGCCAGGTTGCCGAGCGCGCTGGCGTACTCGGAGTCACCGTCGCCGAAGGCGAGGCGGGCGATCGCCAGCTCGCGCTGCGCGTGGACGCGGGCCTCGTCGATGCGTCCGAGCTCGCGCAGCGCCCCCGCGATATTGTGGTGCGACGCCGCATTGCTGGGATGATCCACGCCGAGCGCGGCCTCGCGGATCGCCAGCCCGCGTCGCATCGGCGTGAGCGCGGCCTCGAGATCGCCGGACTCTGCCAACAGTGCACCGAGGTTGTCGTTCGCGGCGGCGGCATTGGGGTGCAGCTCGCCATACTCGCGCTCGATCAATGTCCGCGCGCGCTCGAAGGCCTCGCGCGCGGGTTCCATGCGATCCTGCGCGGCCAACACCTCGCCCAAGGTGCCGAGCGGCAACCCGAGGCTGGCATGGTCGGCGCCGAAGCTCTCCTCGCGGAGCTTCACCGACGCACGCGCGTGTACCTCGGCGGTCTCGAGCTCACCGTGCTGCAGGTAGGCGACAGCGATCGTCCGCTCGAGCTCGGCCGCGAGCTCTGGATCGCCGCCCATGCGCTCGAGCGCGCCCTTGCCGTGGGCGTACCAGCGATCGGCTTCGATGAGCGGGCGGCTCGCCTGCGTGCTCACCCATAGCAGGCCGATCGACGCCCGCACGACCACCTCCGCATCCCCGCTGGCGAGCGAGGCCGAGAGCGCCTCGTGGTAGCTGCGCTCGGCGGATTCCGTCTCGCCGCCGAGATCGTACGCGACTGCCACCAGGTGCCGGGCGAAGGCCTCGCCGCGGGCATAGCCGGCCGACTTCGTGCGCTCGATCAGCGCGGTGGCCTCGGTGCGCGCGGCCGCCAGCGCAGAGGCATCGATCAGCACCTTGGCCCGTGCCAGGGCCGCGTCGAGCGAGCGTCGCGTCTCGGGATCGATGGTCGCATCGACCGAGCCCTCTCGCGCCATCAGCCGCTCGAGGTCGCCGCACACGTCGAGTGCGGGCAGGTTGTCGGCGGCATCGATGGCGCGCTCGAGGGTGGCGGCATCGCCGGACGCCAGCAGCTCGCCCAGCGCGGCGAGTGCGTCGCGACGCCGCTCGAGGCAGGTCATCTGCAGCGCCAACACGGCCTGCGGTCGCGCGCCCTCGACCTCGTCGCGGCAGGCCTGGGTCTGCATCGCGAGCCACTGCTCGGCGTAGGGATCGAGCTTGCGCGCGACGTGGTCGTAGCCATCCGTGGCCCACGCGGCCCCGGCGGCTTCGAACCGCCGACGCACGGCGTCGCGACGGCCGTCGTCCCACACGTCGTCGAGCTTGTCGCGGACATCCTGGCAGTACGCGGCCGCGCGGGGCTGCTCGTGCTGCTGGTAGGCGAGCGTCGCGGCGCCGACGACGATTGCGGGCACGCCGACGATCGCCGCCTGTCGCCATCGTCGCCACGGATCGTGGGCGAGCGACTGCAGCAGCGCGTCCATCGAGGGGTATCGTTCCTCGCGGCGAACCGCGAGACCGCGCAAGAGGGCGCGCCGCAACCATCGCGGCACGGCGGCCTTCACCGATGGCGGTCGCACCGCGCCGTCGGACACGTTGGCGATGAGCTCGGAGAGCACCCGGCCGGCGAAGGGGCGCTCGCCATAGAGGCCCTCATAGGCGGCGATGCAGAAGCTGAACTGATCGGCCAAGGCGTCGCTACGCTCGCCGGCGAGCTGCTCCGGTGCCATGTACGCCGGCGTGCCGACCAGCGCGCCGGTCTGCGTGAGTGCAATCCCGAGCACCTTCTGGCTGCTGTTGCCGCCGACGGTCGCGAACGCGTCGGTGCGACCCGCGGCCGGCCGGGCCAGGCCGAAGTCGGTGACCAGCACGCGGCCGTCCTTGCCGATGAGCACGTTGTCGGGCTTGAAGTCGCGGTGCACCAGGCCTGCCGCGTGCGCGGCCGCGAGTCCGCGGCCGGCGGCCAATACCACCGTCATCACCTCTCGCCACGTCCGTGGCCGCTCGCGCAGCCAGCCCGAGAGCGTGGTGCCGTCGATGAACTCCATCGCGACGAACACCTGCCCGTCGATGGTACCGACGTCGTGCACGGTGATGACGTTGGCGTGGGAGAGCTTCGCCATCGCCTGCGCCTCGCGCAGCAGTCGCGCGCGTTGATCGGCGAGCTCCTTCGGGCCCGATCCGCCGGGCGCGCTGCGCATGAGCTTGATCGCGACCTTGCGATCGAGCTCGGGATCGTAGGCCGCGAACACGACGCCCATGCCGCCCGCGCCCACGCGCGACAGCACCACGTAGCGGCCGAGCTTCGAGCCCTCGTGCAGCCCGGCGACGAACACGTCGTCCTTGCGGGTCTTGCCGGCCGTGCCGGTCATGGGCGAGGTCTCGACCAAGGTCTCGCCGCCGCCGAAGGTGCCGGCGTCGGCATCGACTGGGAGCTGGAAGATGCGTGCGAGCTCGCCGACCACCTGCAGGCACGCGGCGCAGCCGTCGAGGTGGCGCTCGATCACGACGCGGAGCTCGTCGTCGACCTCGCCGCGCACGAAGTCCACCACGACGTTCTCCTCGGGGCACTCCATGCGCGACGATCGACCCTGCCACGGACGACCTCGCGGGGGAAGGCGTGCGGCGGGCGGCGCGGCTCGCCGCCGTCGCAACGGCTCCAGCACCCTGGTTCGCGCGCGCTAGGAGCCGTCGCCGGTGAGGACGAGCTCCGGTGCGTCGCTGATCGCCGGGTAGTTGCCCAGCTGGAACACGGTGACGAAGTCGGGCACCTCGTCGAGCAGGCACGCACCCTCGTCGTCGAGTCGATAGACCGGCTCGGTCCAGCGGCCGACGACGTTCTGTTGTCCGATGACGGGGCGACCGCCGCAGGCTTCCTCGCCGACGAGCGTGATGCGCACGAGATCGCCTTCCGGCGCCTCGGCGGTGTCGTACAGCGGGATCGCGCTGCATTCCGGATCGCCCCAGTGCTCGAGGCGGTTGGGGTAGGCCAGCGGCAGCGGCATGCAACGGCGTCGGCCGTCGGTCGCGATGAGCGGCGTGCAGACCTGCTCGATCGCGGTGTCGTACCAGCGGTTCTGATCGCGGGTGCCGTCGCCGCGGGCCAGCACGATGGTCTCGCCGTCGCCGGCGAGTCCCAGCCGACGCAAGCGGCCGGACGCGTCGGCGAGGGTGACTTCGAGGGTCAGCACCTCGGGCTCGCTGGTCGGCGCGCCGAGCTCGTAGTACGCGAAGCCGTCCTGCACGGAGGCCGGGGCCTCGATGCACGCATCGCCGTCGACGATGTGAATCGTCTGCTCCCACGGCGCGCCGATCGTGTGCCAACCGTCGGTGCCGTAGATGAGCGCCGTCGAGGGCTGCGCGCAGGTACCGTCCTGCGGCAGCGCGAACAGCGGGGTCGTGCAGGTCGCGTCGGCGAAGCCATACGGCGCGGCCGAGACGACGCCGCAGGCCTGCGTGCCGGCACCGGCCTCGAACGTGAGCGTGCCCTGGCACGGCGTGTCGTACCGTGGGTCGATCACGCGGTCGCGTTGGAAGGCCCCGTCGGTGCTGACCAGCGCCCGGATCTCGATCGAGCCGCGCTGCTCGATCACCACGGTGGCGGCGACGAAGGTGGTGTCGTCGATCGGCGTGAGGGCGTGGCGCTGCTGGAAGTTCGAGCCGGTACCGTTGCAGATGTCGGCATGATCATTGTGGTGGCGGATGTCGCCGCTGCCGATGGGGGCACCGCGCAGGTACGCCTGCGCACGGGCACCGTCGGCGCAGCTCGCCGCATCGATGATGGGGCCACGCACGTAGTTCGGCACCGTCGAGCAGTACGGCGTACCCACGATCGGCGTGCTGCAGGCCTCGTCGTCGAACCCGACGTACACCTGATCCTCCTCCGCGGGCAGGCAGCGGTAGTCGCCGACGCTGTCCCTGGCGAACTCGCAGTCGATGCCGAGCTCGCTGTCGTACCAGCGCACCAGCTGGACGACGCCATCGGCGGTACGGTCGACGATCGGCTGCAGCCGCGTGCCCGCGCCGTAGGGGCCTTCGCCGGGGATCTCGACCGGTGGCGCGCCGGTCGAGTCCGCTGCCGAGGTGCTGCTCGAGTCGCCGCCGCCACTCGACGCGTCGGTGCTCGAGCTCGCGTCGCCGTGTTGGATGACGTCGCGCCCGCAGGCGAGGGCGAGCAGCGAGGGGATCGCGAGGACGAGCGTACGCGTGCGCTTCATGATCGGACAGCCCGCGAAGGCGGTCGAGGTTTCCTGTCGAGCCGCACGCGCACGCCGAGCATCCCACCGATCCGCACGCGATCGCGTGACCACAGCTCGGTGTCGCCGCGGACATGCGATCGCGCGCGTCCACTGATGCCCCCGAAGGCCGACAGCGCCAGCTCCACGCGCGTGCCCAACGACAGCGCGAGCGTCAGCGGTAGCACGGCGGTGGGATCGACCCGGATCCCGCGATCACCCACGACGCGATAGCCGTGGACGAGCACACCACCGGCGATCGCCAGCTCGAACCGGAACCGTCGCGCGAGGGCTCGCCCCCAGCCCACGCCGGTGGTGAGCATGGTGTCCGCGATCGCGAGGCGAGCTCCGCCGGTGGGCGCGACCTCGGCGCGCAGTGTCAGCCACACGCCGGTGGGCGCGTGGCGGGCATCGCCATGGAGCAGCACCACCGGCTCGGCCGCGCGTAGGCGGCCCTCGACGCCGAGCCCGAGGCCGAGGGCCCCAGACCAGCGTGGCGCCGGCGACGACGGTCGCGCGTGGCGGGCCGGGGTCACCGCAGTCGGCGCGGGCGGCCCGATCGGCGTCGGCGGTGGCGTGCTTGCGACCGGCGTCGTGATCGCGGGCGGCGACGATGGATCCGCTGCGGCCCCGTGCGCCGCGAGCCTCGCGGCGAGCGATCCATTCGACAGTGGCTCGGGCACGCCGTCGTCGCACGCACCGTCGGCATCGACCACCGCGAGCGAGGTGTGGCCACCGTCGTCGCCGACGCACACGCGGCGAGATGCGTCCTCGCCCGCGGGCGTGACCACCCACCCCGACTCGACGATCGCAGCGACCGCCGCGGTCGCGTGCGGCTCTGCGCCGGGCAACAGCTCGACGACGACCGCGTGATCGGTCGACGCGGTGAGCACCGGGTCGGGCTCACCGCGCAGCGCTTCGAGCTCCGCGAGCAGATCGATGGTCGCGTGGATGACCGACAGCCGCAGCAGCGCGCCGCGACCCGTGACGTCGCGTGCGTGCAGCTGCCGGCCGTGCACGACCTCGACGTGCACGATCTCGCCGCCGCCGGTCAGGCGCACGACCACCGCCGCGTGGCCGCCGACCGCGTGGCCCGACTCGAGCAGTCGTGTCATCAGCTCGCCGTGGAGCTGCTCGGTCTGCGCCTGCGGGAGCGCCAATGCACCGACGTCGACCGCGATGGTGGCGGGGCGTGCGAGCAGGATCGCGGCGGCGAGGCGCAGCATCAGGGCGCACCGCAGCCGGCGTCATCCATCTGCGCGGTGATCGACGCCGCGTGGTCGCCCGCGCCGAAGCGCGCGAGGTGCCCCCGCCAGTAGGCGCACACGGCATCGGGCCGGTCGGTTCGAGCGCGCAACGTGCCCTCCTCGAACGACAGCACGGCGGCTGCGGCCTCGTCGGTGCCGGTGCTGCGGCGAAGCGCCACCAACACCTCGATGGCGTCGCGGTAGCGCCCGCTGCGACGCAGGCTCGCAACGCGCTCGAGCCCCTCGTCGAGCGCGACGCCGGGTTCGGGCTTGCCGCTGCGCCGCGGTGGGGTGGAGGGCACCACCGCGTCGGCGCGGACGTGCGTGCCGTCCCAGCCGAGCCGTTGTCCCGCGGCGATCGGATGGGTCTTGCCCGCGAGATCCACAAACGCGATCGCGCCTTCGATGAGATCGACATGGCCGCCGGTCTCGTCGGCGGTCACGACGAAGCGCGTGCCGATCACCTCGATTGCACCGGCGGTGACCTCGATCCGCACGCGCGGGGCCCCGGCAGCAATCTTCTCGACGTGGAAGAGCGCGGTGCCCGAGTGCAGGCGCACGCCGTGCTCGGCCGGTTCGAGCCGTGCGCCGCGCCAGACCTCGAGCTCGAGCGCGGGCGCATCCAGGCGCAGCCGACAGTCGCCCTGCACCGACAGCGTCTGCGTGCCCGTGATCGCGCAGCCGGCCGTGGCCTCGAGGCGATCGTCCCAGCGTCGGATCGGTGCGTCGGCGATCGCGGGCGCAACCACCTTCGGCGGTGGGATCGCCGGCGCATCGGCGGGGCTCGCCACGATCAGCTCGGAGCTCGGCGACACCGATCCGCGACCGACCACGAACGCCAGCACCACCGCGGCGGTGGCGAGCACGAGCACCGCACCGAGCGATCGTCGGGCGCCGCGCGCCTCGACGCTCGCCGAGATGCGCTCTGGCAGGTGGCTCGGCAGTGGCACCGTGCCCAGCGCCTCGTCGAGAGCTCGCAGCCGCTCGCGCTGGGTGTCATCCATGATCCCGCTCCGGGTCTTGCAGGTGGGACACGGCCGCCTCGGCACGCTGCAGCAGCTTGCACACGTAGCTCTTACCGTAGCCCAGCACCGCGGCGATCTCGGGCTGCGACATGCCGTCGACGTGGCGCATCCAGAAGCACAGCCGCTGCGCGTCGGGCAGGCGGTTCACGGCATCGAACAGCTCGCCGAGCTCGCCATGAACCACGCGCGCGCGCTCGGGATCCTCGGCGCTGCGCGGCGGCGTCGCCAACATCCACCGCAGCCATGGCGAGTCGAGCCAACGCTCGCGACGCAGGCGATTGAGGCATCGGCTGGTGGTCGCGCGCACGATCCAGCCACGTGGACTCTCCATCTGCGCGATGCGTTCGGCGTGGCGATGGACCTCGAGGAAGACGTCGTGCACGAGGTCCTCGGCCCACTGGCGATCGCCGCGGCCGTACCGCAGCGCGAGCTTGAACGACAGCGCGGCGTGTTCGCGGTAGAGCCCTGCCACGATCGCTTCGTGGCTGGCCGGGGGGGCCTGCGCGTCGGCGGCTCTGCGGGTCTGGCTCACGACGTACATGCGGATCCGAGCGCGGTCCGCTGTCCAGCCAACGAGGACCGCCCGAGTTTCCTTCACCCCGGAGAAAAAAGCCGAACCGGCGGCGAGCCGCGCCGTGGCAGCCCAGGAAACGTAGCGGCACGAACCGACCGGCGGCGCCAGACCCCCTACGCTGGCGCTCGACGATGCACTGGCCTGCTCCGCAGTCGATGGACCCCCGCAATGCGCGCAACACGGCTGGGGGCCCGCGACACCCGCGATGGCTCCGCCTCGGCGTGCTCGGGATGCTGCTCGGTTGTGGCAGCGACCCAGCCGATGGCCCGACCCCGCGGCTCGGCGAAGCCTGCGAGCAGGACAAGACCACCCGCTGCGGCATCGATGGCGGCACCGATGCCGAGCTCGACACCGTGCTGTCGTGCGAGAACGGCAAGTGGACGCAGGCAGTGGCCTGCGGTGACGGCGAGCACTGTGCCGAGGACCCCTCGCGCGACGCGGTGTCGTGCACCGACATCAACGATCTGCACGTCTACGCGCTGCTGCACGGCCCGTGCGAGGTCGCGGGCGCGCAGGCGTGTTCGTACGATCGCGACTTCTCGCTGCTGTGCGAGGGCGGCGAGTGGCAGCTCGAGACCAACTGCAGCACCAACGTGCAGGCCTGCTCGCTGGTCGATGCGGGCGACGATCCCAGCTGCAGCGACGACGACGGCTGCATCGTCTGCCGCTGACGCGGGTGCACCGTCAGCGCGCCGCGAGCCATGCGTCGATGCGCGCGAGCTCGTGGTCGTAGCGGCCGCCGATGCTGCGATAGCTCGCGGCGGCTTCGCGGGCGAGCGCGAGCGCCCGCGGGCGATCGTCGGCGACCACGGCCTGGGCGAGCCCGAAGCGAGCGGCGGCGACGATGGTCGCGTCGCAGCTGCGACGCTCGCAGCCCGCGACGACCTCCTCGAGCGCCGCGGCGGCCTCGCCGACGTGGCCCTGGGCCAGCAGATCGAGACCAACGTTGGTGCGCGGGTAGCTGGCATACGGGTGCTCGGGATCGAGGTCACGCCAGATCGCCAACGCTTCGCGGTGAACGGTCAGCGCCTCGTCGACGCGCCCGTGGTCGCGGTAGACCTCGCCGAGGTTGTTGAGGCTGAGCGCGAGATCGGGGTGTCGCGCGCCCAGCCGCGCGCGCTTGAGTTCGATCGAGGCCTCCAACGCCGCCTCGGCCTCCGCCAGGCGACCGAGCCGGAAGCGCACCGGGCCGAGGTTGGTCAGCGCGGTCGCATACGACGGGTGTCGCTCGCCCACCGAGTCGCGCAGCAGCTCGCTGGCGCGCAGCAGGTAGGTCTCGGCGACCGCATAGCGGCCCTGGTCGTAGGCGGCACTGCCGAGGTTGATGAGCACGGCCGCGACCGTGGGGTGGCCGGCGCCCAGCAGCTCGACGAGCACGTCGACGCCGCGTGCGATCGCAGTCTCCGACTCGAGCAGCCGGTTCTGCCGCGCGTAGACGTTGCCGAGGTTGTTGTATGCGCTCGCGAGCTCCTGGCGTTCGCCGGAGTCGCGCGTGTCGGCGAGCATGTCGACCACGCCGAGGTAGGTGCGCTCGGCGTCGGCGTACGCGCCCGCACGGAACTGCACCGCGCCGAGGTTGTTGTGCAGCAACGCCAGCTCGCGGGCCGTGGGTGAGACCCGCTGCGTCGTGGCCCACGCGTGGCGCGACCACGCTTCGGCATCGTCGACGCGCGCGAGGTGGTAGCCGACCAGGCCGACCAGACGCGTCATGGCCGCGAGCGCGGTGCGGTCCTCGCCGTGGGCGATCGCCAACCACGCCGCGTCGCCGAGCGCTTGCTCTGCCGCGGCGTGCTCGCCCAGCATCTCGAGCACGCTGCCCTGCGCGAGCGTGGCCTCGGCGATGAGCGGCGCGAAGCCGGTCGCGCGGGCGCGCGCCTGCAGATCACCCGCGAGCGCCAGGCCATCGTCGAAGCGTCGGGCATCGCGGAGCGCGTCGACCGTGGCCAGCTCGTGGCGCAGCGCGTCGACCTGCTCGCGCAGGGTCGGATCGGCCGGCATCGCCGGCTCGCCCGCGGCGCGCTCGGCATCGAGGCAGTCGTCGAAGCGGGGCAGCCCGAAGGCGACGCTGCGGGCGCGCTCGATCGAACGCGCGTCGAGGTCTCCGAGCACCGATACGACCGCTGCGAGCGCGGCCTCGCGCTGGGCGACGCACGCCTGCATCGCGTCGGCCTGCGCGTCCGTGGCCAGGCAGGTCTGCCGTGCCGCCGCCACGCCGGCCGCTCGATGGGCGTCGAGCTCGCGCGCGACCAGCTCGAAGCTCTGTGCGGCATAGCCGACACCGGTGGCGTGCATGGCTCGCTCGACGCGATCGCGGGCATCATCGTCCCAGATCGCGCGTACGCGATCGCCGGCGCGGGCACAGGGTTCGTCGGTTGCCGCACCTGCGCGTTGCATCGCGACCATGGCGACGCTCGCGAGGGCCACCGCCGCCAGCACGCGGCGCCGCGCGGCCGTGCCCACCAGCGCCTGGATCAGCGCGTCCATGTCGGCGAAGCGCGCGGCCGGATCGATCGCGAGCCCCCGCGCGAGTGCCCTGCGCACGCGGCCGGGCACGCGGTCACGCACGGGGCTGCCGGTCCGTGCGACGCTCAGGCGTCGCGACGGATCGCGATCGTCGAAGCGCGGCCGCGTGCCGAACAGCGCCTCGTGCAGCGCGACGCAGTAGCCGTACTGATCGGAGCGCGCGTCGGCGGGCAGCCGACGCAGCTGCTCGGGGGCCACGTACGCGCGCGTCCCGACCAGCAGGCCGGTCGCCGTCAGCGGTGTCTCGAGCAGCGACCGCTCGGCGACCGGCTGCGGCATGCTCTCGAGGTCGCCGCGACCCAGCGCGAGCCCGAAGTCGACCACGCGCGCGACACCGTCCTCGCCGATCAGCACGTTCTCGGGCTTGAAGTCGCGGTGCACGATGCCGGCGCGGTGGGCCGCTGCGAGGCCACGACCGGCCTGCACGAACATCGCGAGCACCTCGGCGGCGCTGCGTCGGCGCTCGCGCAGCCACGCGCCCAGCGTGCGACCGGGCACCAGCTGCATCGCGATGAAGGTCCGGCCATCGTCGCTACCGACGTCGAAGATCGGCACCACGTACGGGTGGGACAGTCGCGCGAGCGCCTGGGCCTCGCGGGCCAGGCGAGGGCCCGCGTTGAGCGAGCGCGAGCCGGGGTGCAGCAGCTTGAGTGCGACCACGCGATCGAGCTCGCCGTCGTAGGCGCTCAGTACCACCCCCATGCCGCCGGCGCCGATGCGTTCGAGCACCACGTAGCGGCCGACGCGGGCCGGCAGCTCGCCCGCGCGTGGCGAGTGGTGGTCGTCGCCTTCGGTCGCCGTCAGCGACCCGGTGTCCTCGTCCAGCAGCCGCGCGGATGACGACGACAAGGGCCGGGTTCGACAAGCGCGTGCCCGGGCACATTCATGCGGGTCGTCGCGGCTGCCGACGCCCCCGCCGAAAGGCCGCATGGCGCCGCCCTTGCGGCGATCGACCGCGCGGCTCCGGTGCATCGACACGTGGCGCAGCAGGGTGCCCACGACCGATCGGTGGCCGGTCGCGGGCGGCCCGCCCGGGCGAGGATTGAATCCCGCGCGTCGCCTGGGCTACCTTTGTTTCCGTGGCAGAAGGCGAAGGCCTCGTGTCCGAGTTCCTCGCCGCCGCACCCGCGAGCGCGCGACCGGCATTCGAAGCCGTGGAGGATCTCGGCGAGCGACTCCAGGCGATCCTCGGCGAGGCGAAGGCGGCCCTGGGGTCGATCACGTCGAGTGACGCAGGCTTCGCCGCCCACCTCGGCCACCTGGTGCCGGCCGACGGCAACCCCGATCTGCTCGATCGCCTGCGCGCCGCCGATCTGTACCTCGCGTACGGCTGCGCGTCGGGTGAGACGGTCGCACTCGAGGCGTTCGAGACCGAGTTCGGCCGCGACATCGATCTCGCGATCGCGCGCTCGGGCAACGTGAACCTCGGCAAGGACGAGTTCCGCCAGCTGGTCCGCAACAAGCTGTTCGTGGCGACGCCAGGCCGTCGCCCGAAGATCGCCGACTACGCCGGGCGCGGCGATCTGCGCAGTTGGGTGCGCGTCACGGCGCTGCGCATGATCGTCGACCTGGTCCGGCACCACGCCGGCGACCGCGAGGTCTCGCTCGAGGCGGAGGCGCTCGGCGCGATCCCGGCGCCCGGCGACGATCCCGAGCTCGACTACATCCAGCGGGTCTACAAGACCGAGTTCAAGGAGGCGCTCACCACCGCCTTCGGTCGGCTGACCGCGCGCGAGCGCAACCTCCTGCGCCACCAGGTGCTGCACGGACTCAACATCGACCAGGTCGGCGCGCTGTACCACGTGCACCGCACGACCGCGTTTCGGTGGATCGAGAAGGCTCGGCGCTCGTTGCTGCAGCACGCCCGCGACGCGCTCAAGCAGCGCCTGCTCGTCGCCAGCGGCGAGTTCATGAGCATCATGCGGGTGGTGCAGGGCGATCTCGAGGTCAGCGTGCGACGGCTGCTGGTCTCGGACATCGAGGTCGAGCCGCCCGAGTGATCGCGGACGTCACGTTAGTGCCAGGGGGTACACGTGGCACCGCAACGCTCGCTGAGCTGGCGGTACCACGCGATCGTCTCGGCGGTGCGCGTGCCGAGGACCTTGGTGCCCCACACGATGCAGAACACCGCCTGCGTGCCCGCGTGGGTCTTGGTCCGCTGCGAGTCCTTCACCGCGTTGGCGCAGGGGCCATCGGCGTCGTAGAGGCACGGTAGCCCCGCCAGCGCGATTTCCTGGCCCGAGGCGTTGAAGACGTAGCTGGCGCCCGCCGGCGCCAGTGCGACGTGCATCGGCGTGCGCGCGCGATCGAGATCGATCACGCTGATCGGCAGCCCGCTGTGGAGCGACACCACGTTGCACAGATCGACCGCGAGGTTGATCGACGACAGCGTGCCGGCCTCGGCCGCGCCCACCAGGTACTCCGCCGCGGGCTTGCCGCGGCCCGAGGGCTTGTAGCCGCCGAAGCGCAGCAGCTTGCGGACGGCCTCCCGCACGCCGGCGTCGGCGGGCGCGAACGGGAGCACGTCGCTCGCGAGCGAGGCGCTCGGCGCTAACCACTGCACCAACCACGCCGGGCTCGCGGGCAGCGGCGAGGACCATCGTGCGACGAAGCCACCGGCGTCGAGCGCTGCATCGCGCGGATCCACGAGTGCACACGTCAGCGGATCGTCGGTGGGTTCGGCGGGGCTCGTCACGCCTGCGATCGATAGCATGCCGGCCGCTTCCGCGGCCGCGCCAGATCGGTCATCATCGCGACGTGTCGTCCTCCGATCTTCGCCGCCGGGTCGGCGAGTGGGGCGCTACCGTGCGAGCGGTGGTCGGTCTCGCGGTCGGCGTACTGCTGGGGTTCGCGTGCGACGACGCCGGCTTTCGCTGCAGCGACGACGATGCCTGCGTGCGCGACGGCAGCGACGGCACCTGCGAGCCGACCGGCTTCTGCAGCTTCCCCGATGCCGCGTGCGCCTCGGGGCGGCGCTACGGCGAGCGGGTCGGCTCCGGGCTCGCCCGCGAGTGCGTCGTGCCCGAAGGCACCACCGGAGATCCGGACACCACCGACAGCGGCACGTTGCCCGGCGTCGAGCACTATGGTCCGTGCACGGTCGCCAGCGACTGCGAAGATCCGGACGCCGTGTGCGTCACCAACGGCGTCTCGCACATGTGCGCGCCGAGCTGTGCCGCGCCGGCGTTGCCCTCGGCCGAGTGTCCGGCGCGCGTCGACGGCGAGACCGCGTCGGTCGGCTGCCTCTACACCGACGACACCATGACCACGTTGCGCTGCTTCGTCAGCTGCGCCGAGGACGGGGACTGTCCCGCCGGCATGTCCTGCGCGCAGCCAGTCTGCACGTGGCCCGACCCCGGCTGAACGCCGGCGACACGCGCGAGCCGAGGCGCCGTGGACGTCGCCGGCCGCCGCGAGGCCGTGGGGATCGGCCGCCGGCCTGTTTCGTGCCGATGCGCCGATGCGCCGATGCCCCGATGCCCCGATACGCCGGTGCGCGTGATCGCGAGGCGAATCGTGCGTGGACGCGCACGCCGATCCTGCGGCAAGATGCGCGCGTCGAAGCGGCGGCGCGCGGCAACTTCGGGCGCTAGACCCCTTCGCGGAGCACGCCATGAGCCAAACGAACCTCGATTCCTTCGGTGCACGCCAGACCCTCGTCGTCGGCGACGCGCGCTACGAGTACTACGCACTCGATGCACTCGCACAGGCCGGCATCGGCCACGTGCATCGCCTGCCGTTCTCGCTCAAGGTGTTGGTCGAGAATCTGCTGCGCCACGAAGACGGTGTCGCCGTGACGGCCGCCGACGTCGAGGCCGCGGCGGGCTGGGATCCCAAGGCCGAGCCCAACTTCGAGATCGGCTTCCACCCGGCGCGCGTGCTCCTGCAGGACTTCACCGGCGTGCCGGTGGTCGTCGATCTCGCGGCGATGCGCCAGGCGATCCAGGGCATGGGCGGCGATGCGCAGCGCATCAACCCGCTGGCGCCCGTCGATCTCGTGATCGACCACTCCGTGCAGGTGGATCACTTCGGCAGCAAGGACGCGCTCACGCTCAACATGCAGCTCGAGTACCAGCGCAACCGCGAGCGCTACGCGTTCCTGCGCTGGGGGCAAGCTGCGCTGTCGAACTTCCGCGCGGTGCCGCCGGGCACCGGCATCTGCCACCAGGTGAACCTCGAGTACCTCGCGCGGACGGTGTGGACCAAGCAACACGGCGACGTCACGCAGGCGTTCCCGGACACCGTGGTCGGTACCGACTCGCACACCACGATGGTCAACGGCCTCGCGGTGCTCGGCTGGGGCGTCGGCGGCATCGAGGCCGAGGCCGCGATGCTGGGCCAGCCGATGTCGATGCTGATCCCGCAGGTGGTCGGCTTCAAGCTGCACGGCACGCTGCCCGACGGCGCGACCGCGACCGACCTCGTGCTCACCGTCACGCAGATGCTTCGCAAGCACGGCGTGGTCAACAAGTTCGTCGAGTTCTATGGCCCCGGCCTGTCGGCGCTGTCGCTCACCGATCGCGCGACGATCGCCAACATGGCGCCCGAGTACGGCGCGACCTGTGGCTTCTTCCCGATCGATGACGAGACCCTCGCGTACCTGCGCTTCACCAACCGCCCCGAGGCGACCGTGGCGCTGGTCGAGGCCTACGCGAAGGCGCAGGGCCTGTTCCGCACCGACGCCACGCCCGACCCGGTGTTCAGCTCGTCGATCGAGCTCGACCTCGCGACCGTCGAGTCGTCGCTGGCAGGTCCCAAGCGGCCGCAGGACCGCGTCGCGCTGCCCAACGTGAAGGCGAACTTCCTCGATGCGCTCACCAAGGAGCGCCACGGCGACGCCGCGATCGAGGTCAAGGACGGCACCAGCTACGAGCTCAGCAACGGCGCCGTGGTGATCGCCGCGATCACCAGCTGCACCAACACCAGCAACCCCAGCGTGCTCATCGCTGCGGGCCTGCTCGCGCGCAACGCCGTGCGGGCCGGGCTCGCACGCAAGCCGTGGGTCAAGACCTCGCTGGCGCCGGGCTCCAAGGTCGTGACCGAGTACCTCGAGAAATCCGGGCTCATGCGCGACCTCGAGGCGCTCGGCTTCGACCTGGTCGGCTACGGCTGCACCACCTGCATCGGCAACTCGGGTCCGCTGCCCAACGCGGTGTCGCAGGCCATCACCGACGGCAACCTCGTGGTCGCGGCGGTGCTCTCGGGCAACCGCAACTTCGAAGGTCGCGTGCACGCACAGGTGCGCGCGAACTACCTCGCGTCGCCGCCGCTGGTGGTCGCGCACGCGCTCTCGGGCCACCTCGGCGTCGATCTCAGCCGCGACCCGATCGGCAACGGCAAGGACGGGCAGCCGGTCTACCTCAAGGACATCTGGCCCAGCGCTGCCGAGATCCGCGACACCGTGCGCGCGGTGATCGGTCGCGAGATGTACGCCGAGCAGTACGCCGACGTGTTCGCCGGTGACGCCTCGTGGCGCGCGCTCGACGTGCCCACCGGCCAGCTGTTCGCGTGGGAGGCCGACTCGACCTACGTGCGGCACCCGCCGTACTTCGTGGGCATGAAGGCCAAGCCGGACCCGCTCACCGACATCGTCGGTGCGCGCGTGCTGGCCAAGCTGGGCGACTCGATCACGACCGATCACATCTCGCCCGCGGGCAACATCTCCAAGAACTCACCGGCCGCGAAGTACCTCGTCACCCACGGCGTGCAGCCGGTGGACTTCAACAGCTACGGTGCCCGTCGCGGCAACCACGAGGTCATGATCCGTGGCACCTTCGCGAACATCCGCCTCAAGAACGCGCTGGTGCCGGGCGTCGAGGGCGGCGTCACGCGCCACCTGCCCGATGGTGCGCAGATGAGCATCTTCGAGGCCGCCGAGAAGTACCAGGCCGAGGGCGTGCCGACGGTGGTGCTTGCAGGCGCCGAGTACGGCACCGGAAGCTCGCGCGACTGGGCCGCCAAGGGCACGATGTTGCTGGGCGTGAAGGCCGTCATCGCGAAGAGCTTCGAGCGCATCCATCGCAGCAACCTGGTCGGCATGGGCGTGTTGCCACTGTGCTTCCTCGATGGTCAGGACGCCGACACCCTGGGCCTCGGCGGCGAGGAGGTGTTCGAGATCCACGGTGTCGCGGCCGGGCTCACGCCGAAGAAGACCCTGAAGGTCACCGCCACCGCCGCCGACGGCAGCGTGAAGGCGTTCGACGTGGTCTGCCGCGTCGACACGCCCAACGAGGTCGAGTACGTCAAGCACGGCGGCATCCTGCAGTTCGTGCTGCGCGGCATGGCGCAGGGCTGACCCTGCAGGCGACGACGGCCGGCGTGGTGCGAATCACGGCCGGCCGTTCGTGCGTCGGACGATCGCGTCAGCCGGCGGGGTTCGGATTGATCTTGCCGGTGCCGGTGCCGCCCAGGTACGCGTAGCTGTCCCAGTCGTCGTAGCCGACGATGATCACGCCGAACGGCGTGTCGTGACCGTCGAGCACGTGCACACCGTCGGGGATCGGGATGCGGCCGACCTCGTAGCCGCTGGTGCCGATCGGTGCGAACGCTGCGTCTGCCACCGGCACGCCGTCGATGTCGAGCGTCGCACCTGCGGCCCGCGTGATCACGGCGATGTCGTTGATCCACGTGCCGGGGACCAGCACCACGTAGCGCGGCAGGAACTGTTGCACTGGGCTCAGCTGCACCGCGGCCGGGTCACCGGTCGCCGAGTACGGCGGCGGCAGGTTCTCCGAGCCGATCATGTAGCCGAGCACGTTGATGGGTTTGTCGGCGGTGACGTGGAAGTCACCCTCGTCGCCGGGCGGCCCACTCACGTAGAACTCGCGCACCTCGCCGGCGTTGATGACGAAGGAGTTGGCGGGGATGCCGGTGAGCGCCGGCGAGGCCTCGATCTGCACCGTGGTGCCGGCCTCGGAGGCGTAGATCTGCCACAGCGTGGCTTCGGGCGCGGCGGCGTTGCGCACCGGCATGCGCGAGGCCACGAACTCGGTGCCCCACTGCCGCAGGCCCGCGAGCTGCTCCTCGAGGTGATCGCAGCAGCACACCGAGGCGGGGATGAGCGCGCACTCTTGGCCGGCGAAGACCGCGATGGGATGTTCGTCGTTGCTCTGGATGCGCGTGCCGGTCATCGAGGTGCCGAGGCTGGCGACCGCGACGTTGAGCACGTCGCCGTCCTGCATCGCCACCATGAACGGCGCGCCAGGGGCCCCCGCGGGTACGCTGCCGCCGGCGGCGGTCGCCACCGAGGGCGTGACCGTCACCGTGGTGCCGTCGCCGGTCGCGATGATGGTCGCGTAGCTGTGCTGGAAGCCACCGGAGTTGTCGACCATCGAGGTCCACGCCGTCACCTGGTTGAGCGTGTCGAGCGACGGCACCGGGAACAGCATCGACGCATCGGAGATGTACGAGACCGAGCCGTCGACCGGGTTGAACTGGTACGCGATGATCGGCGTGTCCGAGACCACGCGATACGAGCCGCTCGCGAACAGCTGGGTGTCGTCGGCGTGGCGATCGGGCAGCGGGAAGGTGTGCAGCCCCAGCGCAGGCACGACCTCGGGCCCGGCGACGGTGGTCCAGGCACCGTTTTGTCGCAGCTCGATGCTGACGGTTGCGGGCGCGTCGAGCTGCACGTTGCCGACCGCAACGGCGAACTGGCTGCCCTCGACGCCGTCGTGCGAGTCCATGTCGACGGCGTAGAAGAGGCAGCCGACGGTGCTCACGCCGGCTTGGGCTTCGTCGCACGTCGCGGGGATGATGGGTGGTGCCGGGCCACCGGCATCGTTGCTCGGCACCCCGCCGATGTCGAAGCGCACGTCGTCGTCGTCACCGCCGCTGCCGTCGGAGCCGACGCTGCCGCCCTGCGACGCGCTCGCATCGGCGCCGCTGGGCCCGTTGCCGGTACCGCCGAGCGTCGAGCCGATCGAGACCCCGCCATCGGCACCGCTGCAGCGTCCGCGGGCGCACGATTCGTCGCCGCAGCTCGCCGCACCCCAGGTCGCGGCGCACAGCCAGGCGGCGCCGATGATTTCGTTGGCTCGTCGCGAGATCGTCAAGCGCAGTCCCCCTCGTCGCTCTTGGTGAGCGATCCGTCTGGCCGTCCGCGCGGGCCGAATGCGTGCGCGAGCTGACCCCCCATCGAAAATGTTACCTGGGATGTTCCCCCAGGCGGATCGAAGTTCCGCCGCGGGTCCGCGGGCGCTCGCGGCGAGGGCGACGAAGGTGCGACGGGCCCCGCGGTCGATCGTGCGCAGGTCGTTGCGCGGTCCGGCCTGGCGCCGTCGTCGCCCGCCGCCCCTACGGGTTTCGCCGGCAATAGCCCCGCTGACGCTGCGGTTCGCCCCCGACCCGAGGGGACGGGCTGCGCGATGTTCGTGCGGTGCGTCGAACCCCTGGGTCGCGAGGGAGCGATGGGAACGCACAGCCGCTGGATGACCGTGATGCGATCGAACATCAACGCCCGCATCGATCGCATGGAGGACCCGACCAAGATGCTCGATCAGCTGGTGCTCGACATGCGCGGGCAACTGGTCGAGGCCAAGAAGGCGGTCTGCATCGCGATCGCCGACGAGCGCAAGCTCGCGCGGATGGCCGAGCAGCACACCAGCGAGGTGCGGGTGTGGGAGAACCGGGCGATGCTGGCGCTGCGCGCAGGGGCCGAGGAGCTGGCCCGGGCGGCGCTGGTGCGCAAGCGCGAGCAGGAGGAGCTCGCGAACACCTACGCTGCACAGTGGCAGGAGCAGAAGCGATCGGTCGACGCGCTGCGTACCGCGCTCGCGGGGCTCGAGGCGCGCATCGCCGAAGCCGCGCGGCAGCGCACCGTGCTGCAGGCCCGCGTCGCGCGGGCGCAGGCGCAGCGCACCATCGCCGCCACGTTGTCGAACATCGAGGGGGTCTCGGCGTGGAGCACCGTCGAGCGTCTCGAGGCCAAGGTCGAGCAGATCGAGGCCGATGCCGAGGCGATGTGTGAGCTCGAGTGGAGCGGCGATGCTTCGCTCGAGGCGCAGTTCCGTGCGCTCGCGGCCGGCAACGTCGACGACGAGCTGGCCGCG
Source organism: Deltaproteobacteria bacterium (assembly GCA_016709225.1). Taxonomy (NCBI): domain Bacteria; kingdom Pseudomonadati; phylum Myxococcota; class Myxococcia; species Deltaproteobacteria bacterium. The sequence continues at coordinate 2,659,203 of JADJEE010000012.1, forward strand.
CTCAAGCGCAAGATGGCGCTGGCCGAGCCTGCCGCACCCAAGGCGCTGCCCGGGCGTCGCTAGCAGCCCCAGCGGGGCCGAGCACGTCGATCGTCACCGCTGCTAGGACCTCGACACAGGGATAGTGATGGGTCAGAACGCCGTCATGGCCGCGACTCCGCAAGGCGCCGTGCCGCCGGAATACCGGGCGTATTTCAAGGTGCGGCAACGCAGCGAGGCGCGGTCAGGGCGGTGTTATGGCCCTTCACTATCCCTGTGTCGAGGTACTAGGACAGCCGCAGCAGCTCGTTCCAGCTGCGGCCGTCGACGTCGATGCGGCCGTCGGGCGCGGCGAGGTAGCGCTTCTGGAATTCGAGGATCGCGGCGATGGTCTTCTTGCCGCACTCGCCGTCGATCGGACCGGGATCGAAGCCGGCGTCGGCGAGCAGGTTCTGTACGATCTCGACGTCGGCGGGCCGGTTCTTGCCGCGGCGTCCGACCGACGCGGTCAGCACGTAGCGCGGCGTGTCGGGGACCAGCCACAGCATCACCTTCTTCGCGCGGTTGAAGTAGCCGTGGTGTCGGCACTTGGTGCCGTTCCACAGATCGAAGTGGCCGGTCGCGTCGGTCCAGCCGTCGACCTCGAAGCCGATCACGCCCTGCTGCCCGAGGAACTCGGGCGGGACCTCGCCGCCGGTGCCGTCGGGGTACTCGTGCTCGAGATCCGGTGCGCCGTACTTGCGGTAGAGGTAGCGCGAGAACTCGCGCACGCGCAGCGCGTATTGCTTGCCGTCACCGCCGCGAATCGTGAGGATCTCGTCGGTCGAGCTCTTCGGGATGTCGTTGCCCGAGTAGTTGAAGCACCGCGAGACCCGCAGCACGCACGTGTTGGTGATCGTCTCCGACTCGGCCGCACCACCGATGGTGTGCTTGGCCGCCTCGGCGCCCTCGCCGGGGTTCGGGTAGGCGTCCCACATCTTGTCGAAGGCGATCAGCTTGGCGGGCATGGCGACCGCATCGTACCCTGGCGCCGACGCTGTGACGGGAGCGACCGACGGCGAGCTGCTCGAGGCCTGGGGTCGCGGTGACCGATCGGCCGGCGAAGCCTTGTTCGCGCGGCACTTCGAGTCGGTCGTGCGGTTCTTCCAGAACAAGCTCGACCGCGATCACGACGACCTCATCCAGCAGACCTTCCTCGGCTGCCTCGAGAGCCGCGCGCAGTTCCGGGGGGAGGGCAGCTTCCGTGCGTTCCTGTTCGGGGTCGCCCACAACGTGCTGGGCAAGCACCTGCGGCAGCGCTACCGCGATCCCGAAGCCCTCGACTTCGCCCACGTGTCGTTCGCGGAGCTCGGGGCCAGCCCGAGTCTGGTGATCACCGCCGACCAACAGCAGCAGCTGATGCTGACCGCGCTGCGCCGCATCCCCATCGATCACCAGGTCGCGCTCGAGCTGCACTACTGGGAGGACATGACGGCCGCCGAGATCGCCGCCACGCTGGGGCAGCCACTCGGGACCTGCAAGACCCGGTTGCGTCGCGCCAAGCAGCTGCTGGCCGCGGAGCTCTCCGACCTGCTCGCCGGGGCCCAGGGCGCCGAAGCGACCGCGTCGCGGCTCGACACCTGGGCCGCGGGGATTCGCCGCCAGATCGACCGCGTGTAGGCCCGCCGAAGCGTCTCCAGACGAAAATCGAACCCCACCGCAATCCCCCAGGGGAGCTCGCGGTACGTCCGCGCCGTCGTTCATGTCGTCACCGCCGCAAGCCCTGCCGCCCGCCCGTCCGCCTTCGATCGCCCCGCTCGAGCTCGAGCGCCTGCGCGGCTCGGTGCGGGCGGGCCTCTTTGCCGAGCCCGCCAAGCCGCCGCGGTTGGGCCGCTACTCGCTGCTGCGTTGCATCGGTCACGGCGGCATGGGCGTGGTGTATGCGGCCCACGACGAGGAGCTCGATCGCGAGGTCGCGATCAAGCTGTTGCGCACCGAGATCGCGCGCGGCGACGACCAACGCCTCGCGCAGGAGGCCCGCGCGCTGGCGAGGCTCTCGCACCCCAACGTGGTGGCGATCTACGACGTCGGCGTGCACGACCAGCAGCGCTTCATCGCGATGGAGCTCGTCGCGGGCCTCGATCTGCGACGGTGGTTGGCCGCGCCCCGTCCGCTGCGCGAGGTCTTGCGGGTGTTCGCGGCCGCCGGCCACGGGCTCGCGGCGGCGCACGCCGTCGGACTCGTGCACCGCGACTTCAAGCCCGACAACGTGTTGGTTGGTGACGATGGTCGCCCGCGCGTGCTCGACTTCGGGCTCGCCCGCCCGCCCGAGCGCGCCGACACGGCGACACCCGGCAAGCCGCCGGTGCTGCCGACCGGCATCGATCCGTTCGCGACCACGTTCACGTCGACCGGCATGCTGCTCGGGACGCCGGCCTACATGGCGCCGGAGCAGTATCTCGGCGATCCCGCCGATGCGCGCAGCGACCAGTTCTCCTTCGCGGTGTCGCTGTTTCATGCCGTCTACGGCGAGCGGCCGTTCGCCGGCGAGAACCCCCACGAGCTCGCGCTGTCGATCGTCCGTGGTCGCGTGCAGCCGATCACGCCGCGCTACCCGGTGCCGCCGTGGCTGGAGCAGCTGCTCGCGCGCTCGCTGCGAGTCGACCCCGCGCAGCGCTTCGGCACCATGGCCGAGGTCGTCGAGCTCATCGAGCGTGGCATCGAGCACACGCCGGGGCTCGACGCCCTCCCGACCCGACCGGTGGCGGCACCCGGGCATGCCGCCTCGGTGATCCTGCACGACAGCGACGTCGGCTCCGACGCGCTCGCGCAGCTTCACGCCCTGGTCTCGCGCGTGCCCGCGGCGCGCGAGCCGGCCGCGGTCTCGCCCGCCGGCGCGGCTGCGCTCGCGCTACCACCGGAGGTCCCACGCGACGGCGTGATCACCTCGCTCTCGGTCCGGCGCCACATCAGCGGTGAGATCACGGCGGGCGCGCGCGAACGCATCGCCCGCGAGCTCGCGCGCCTCGAGGGGCGTCGCGGCAAGCTCGCGCTGCTCGGTCGCGGCTTCACGTGGTCCAACCGCGCGCTCGAGGTCCACGTCGACGTCGATGCGACCGGCACACGGGTGCTGGTGTGGCGCAAGCTTGCGCGCTCGATTCGCAAGCGTCGCGTGTTGTGGACCGTGCTCGGGGTCATCGCCGGTGGCATGGGCATCGCGGTCGCGGACGGCATCGGCCTGCTGAACGGCGGGCTCGAGCCTCTCATCGTGTTCGGCCTGCTCGGGACCGGCGGTGCGGTGGGCATGACCCACGCCCAACAGCGTCACACGGCGGCGCTACCGGCCGAGCGCGCCGAGCTGGAGTTCATCGCCGACCGCATCGCGGTGCTCGCGGCCAGTCGCGACTAGGCTGTGTCCGGTTTCCCATCAAGCCCCGAAGATGCGTAGATAGCGGTGGATGAAGGCAAGCCGGACCATCCCGCCGAAGTTGATGGCGGTCTTCTCGAAGCGGGTCACCACGCGTCGCGACTCCTTGAGCCAGCCGATGAGGCACTCGACGATGCTGCGGCGCCTGTAGAGGCGCTTGTTGAAGGCGACCGGGCGCAGCGCTCGAGTCTCGTTGTGCTTCGTGGGGATCACCGGTGTGATCCCCAGGGCGAGGAGATACCTATCGATCCACTCCGCGCGGTAGCCCTTGTCGCCTGCGAGTGCCAACGGCCACTCCATGACGACACCTCGATCATCATGCAGTGCTTCGTCAGCACCTTGAAGGACCGGCGCGAGCATCGGTCCGTCGTGGGCTTGTCCGGCGCTGAGCTCGAAGTGGAGTGGGTGGCCCTCAACGTCACACAGGATGTGGATCTTCGTGCCCCAGCCCCCGCGGGAGCGCCCCAGAGCGTGATCCGCTGGCTCCTGCGGATCGGATCTTTTTCCCCCCGCCGCTGCTGCAGCGCGCAGCTCGAATCGATGTCCCGTCGATGCACCACAACTCGGAGGGGTCCGCGTCGTGCGGGACGGCGATGCTCCGCAATCGCCGAAGTACGCGGTCGAACGTCTCGTCCTTCGTCCACTTGTCGAAGAAGTCCCAGGCGGTCGACCATGGGCCGAAGCACTCCGGTAGGTCTCGCCACGGAGCCCCAGTTCGCAACACCCAGAAGATCGCGTCGAGCATGAGACGACGATCCCGCGGCCGCCGACCGGTCTTGAAGTTGTTCGTCGGGAACAGGTCCCCGATCAGCTCCCACTGCGCGTCGGTAAGGCGGTGGCGAGGCATGCCCGTCGTGGTCATGCCCCCCTTGGATCACGGATCCCCGATCCGCCCAAGAATTTGACGGTTTCGGGGAAACCGGACACAGCCTAGTACCTCGACACAGCGATAGTGATGGGTCAGAACGCCGTCATGGCCGCGACTCCGCAAGGCGCCGTGCCGCCGGAATACCGGGCGTATTTCAAGGTGCGGCAACGCAGCGAGGCGCGGTCAGGGCGGTGTTATGGCCCGTCACTATCGCTGTGTCGAGGTACTAGTGCCCTCAGCCGCGCGGCTCGGGCATGCAGACCCCGCCGCCGGCACCGATCTGTGCCTGTGTGCGGAAGGTGTTGAGCGTGTCCCAGTTCTTCGGCTGCACCGTTGGGATCGTGCCGTCCTCGCGCACGTTGGTCACGTGGTACGCGTGCTGGTTCCAGATGCGGCGCGCGGGGATCCAGCGGTCTTCGATGTCGCGGATCACCTGCACGGGCGGCGCCGCGCCACCGTTCGACGCGACCACGATCTCCGCCGAGCCGTCGTTGTCGACGTCGACGACGATCGGGTTCTCCCACTGCGTCCAGCTCGAGCGCGGCGTGGTCAGCAACGGCGTGCCGCTGTCGTCGAAGATGAAGAGGGTGGTCTCGTCGGCGTACATCGCTTCGGCCGCGGCATCGCCGAGGAAGTCGAACGCAGTGCCAGCGGCGTAGCCCGAGCCATCGGAGACCGCGGCGGTCCAATTGGCCACGAGGTTGGTCTCGAGCACGCTGTAGGTGTTCGACGATCCGACGGCGATCTCGGGCGCACCGTCGCCGTCCATGTCATGCACCGCAGCCGGCCGCCACTGTGCGAGGTTGCTGGCGGCGTTGCTCACACTCGCGACACCGTTGGCGTCGACGATGGTGATCCCCGAGCTGCTCACGAACATCACCTCGGGGCTGCCGTCTTGATCGAGATCGGCGACGTGGGGGTGGCCCTGCGTGTCGAAGCCCGACCACATCACCGCGCCATCGTCCTGGTAGGCGGCGCCGCCCATGATGACCTCGAGATCGCCGTCGTCGTCGAGGTCGGCGGCGGTGTTGAGGTAGCTGGCCCCGCCGGTCCACAGGCGGTGACCGGTGTGATCGTAGACCCCGCCAGCAAAGATGATCTCGACGTCGCCGTCGGCGTCGAGGTCGGCCAGCGAGATGGCGAACGACGACGTCTGCGTGCCATCCGGGCTCTGCCACAGCAGCGATCCATCGGCGTGGAACGCGAGCAGGAAGCCGCCGCCGCCGAAGTCACCCGGGGTGGCGGCGACGATCTCGGCGATGCCGTCGCCGTCGAGGTCACCGAGCGCGGGGTAGAGGATCGGCTGCACCGGCGTCTCGATGCGCAGGTGCTCGGTGCCGGTGGCACCGTCGAGCAGGTAGAGGTGCCCACCACCGCCGAAGGTGTTGGTCGAGGCGATCACGACCACGTCGGGGATGTCGCAGAGATCGATCTCGCCGTCGCCGTTGTCATCGGTGAGGTTGGCGACGACCGGCGTGCCGAGCACGTCGAGCTCGCCGTTGTTGCCGGGCCAGGCCCACTGCACGTCGGGCTCGAAGCTGTCGGGCGGTGCGACGTCGACGCAGGGCTGTGCGGCGTCGATGTCGTCGCCGACCTTGCACGATGGCACGACCGTGCCGGTGTCACTGCCGCCACTGTCGTCGACGGCGCCGACGTCGAAGATCGGCCCATGGGTGGTGCCGGTGGCGTCGTGGCCATCGCTCGTCGACGCGGTCGCGGCGGCGGTGGTGGTACCGGTCGAGCTCGAGTCGGGCGAGCTGCTCGAGATCGAGGTCTCGCCGGCGGTGATCGACGTGCCACCGCCGGTGCCCGCCGCAGTATCGCTGCATCCCAGCCCCGCGATTGCCCACGCCGCGCCGATGCTTCGTGCGCTGCAGGCGAGGCGCGTCGGGCCGAGCGATCGAGCATCCATGCCACGAAATCTATCACGCGACGCGGTCGGCGGTCGCACCTCGAGCTCGACGATGTGCCGCCACCGCGGCCCGCGGTTGCACAGCGCCGACGACCCGCGTCACTCCACGTCGGCGCAGGCGACGTGCAGCGGTCCGCCGATGTCGGCGGCGGCGGTGCAGTCGATCCCACCCCCACCGGCGCTCGTGCTGCCCGACCCGATGCCGTCGGTGTCGCCGTCGGTGTCGCCGCCGCCCGATGTACCTCCGCCTTCGCTCCCGTCGGTCTCCACCACGCCCGTCAGGTCGCCGTCGTTGTCGCCAGTCGATCCACCCGCACCGGAAGTGAAGCTGTCGCCCGAGGTGAAGCTGTCGCCCGAGGTGAAGCTGTCGCCCGAGGTGAAGCTGTCGCCCGAGGTGAAGCTGTCGCCCGAAGTGAAGCTGTCGCCCGAGGTGAAGCTGTCGCCCGAGGTAGAGCCGTCGCCCGAAGTAGAGCCGTCGTCGCCGGTGGAGCCGTCGTCGCCCCCGCTGCTGGTGCCGCCGCCGCCGGGATTGCAGACCGACGCGATCTTCGCGTCGAGCCAGGCGCTGCCCTTCTTCGAGAGGATGTTGGTGGCGGCGCCCAGCACCGCGGCGTCGGGTGACGCGCCATGGACGATGCCGACCAGCTTCTTGTCGAACATCACCGGCCCGCCACTGTCACCCTCGGCGATCTGGTTGCCGCCGCTGGCGATCAACACGTAGTGGTCGTAGTCCTTGTCGTCGTCGTCGGGGATGATGCCGATGACCCCGTTCTCGCCCTTGCGATGGGCGCTCTTGCCGTTCTCGGTGGTGCCGTTGCCATACACGAGGACGTCCTGCGCCGGCTTCGGGGCCTTGGTGCCGCGCGTCAGCGTGTCGCCCGGAAGCGCGGTCTCCAGCCGGATCACCGCGAGATCGCGTGACTCGCTGGTGCCGAGCACCTCGACTGCGGCGATCTTCGACACCGTCTCGCCCTCGGCCGGCGTGGCCTTGCCGTCGGCGTCGTTGTTGGTCTTGTCCGGGTGCCAGATCTCGCCGGTCTTCTTGAACTGCGCCTGTCCGAAGTGCTCGACACAGTGACCGGCCGTGATCACGCACTTGTCGGAGATGAGGGCGCCGGTGCACAGACCGAAGGAGGTGCCGCCGTCGACCGGCTTGCTCATCCGGATCTGCACCGCGCCGTTGCGGGTGGTGACCTCGGTGCCCTTGTGAAGCCGGAACGACTCGGACTCGCCGAGGTCGGCGCAAGCGGTGGCGAGCAGGAGGAGCGCGGGGAGCAGGGTGCTGCGATGCTGACGCATGCATGTCCCATTGCCGCGGGCATGCGGGTCGATCATCGAAGGCGGTGCAGAATCGCGAACTTCGTCAGCGGGCGACGGGGTCGGCGCCCAGGATCTGCGCCAGCGCAGCCTTCGCGGCCCGCAGCCGTCCGCGGACGGTGCCCTCGGGCACGCCGAGTGCCCGTGCCAGCTCGGAGCCCGACAGCTCGCCCCAGTAGAACAACTGCAGCAAGAGCTGCTGCTCGAGTGGGAGCTGTCGCAGTGCGGCGACCAGGCGCCGGGTCTGCTCGTCGTGGGCGAACACCTGCGACGGCGACGGCTCGAGGTTGTCGAGCGTCACCGCGTCGAAATCCAGCGGCTCACCGCGGCGCGCGTGCGTGCGCCAGTACACCAGCACCAGGTTGCGTGCGATCCCCAGCGCATACGCGCGAAAGCTCGAGGTCAGCACCAGCTGCTCGTGATTGCGCACGCACGCGATCCACAGCTCCTGCAGCAGGTCGTCGGCGGCGTTCGGCGCACTCGCGCCGAGGAACCGCAGCAACACCGCCTGGTGACGCTCGATGAGGGTTCGCGCGGCGGCCTCGTCACCACCCTGCCAACGCCGCAAGAGCTCGACGTCTTCGTGCATGCTGGGGGTGTCGCCGGCCGCCGAACGGGCCGCGCTATGGCGCGACCTTGGTGACGGTGAAGTGGGTCATCCCGCCGCTCGATGGCGTGGAGGCGATCCAGATCGCGTCGCTGGCGTCGATGGCGATGCGGGGGTTGTAGCCGACGTTGTCGAGCTGCGTGGTCCACAGCGCGACGTTGCCGTCGGGGGTCAGCTTGCGGATGATGTTGTTGGCGCTCGCGGCGTCGTGGAACTGCAGCACCACCGCGCCGGTCGAGTCGATCGCCGCCTGCACATTGCTGTCGGCACCGGTGGCGTACTGCCAGGCTTGGTTGAAGCCCGAGTCGAGCCGGTAGACGGTGTAGGCCGGGTAGTTCATGACGCCGAGGATGCTGCCGTTGCTCGGATCGACGGCCATCTGTTCGAAGCGCTCGACGCCCGCGAAGGTGTAGCTCCCGGCGGTGTTGCCGACCGCGGTGTAGCGCGCGACGTAGGCCGAGTAGGTGTTGTTGGGGATGTACCGACGCGTGCCGATGATGACGACCGAGTCGCTGGCACCGCGGGCAGCGCCGTAGAACGAGTAGTCGTAGCTGGCGTTGTCGGGCGGGTTGACCGACCAGGTCGGCGCATCGCCGAGCGTCGGACTGCCGCTGGGGAACAACGACACGATGTCGTACTCGACGGCGGCATAGCTGCCGTCGTCGGCCGCGTCCATGCCGTACTGTCCGGTGTTGCGGGTCTCGCAGATCTCGGTCAGGTCACCCATCGCGCTGACGCGGTAGTTGCAGCCGTACGTCGCGAGGATCCAATCGTCGTCGACGAGGATCGACTCGCGGATCGGCGTGTTCGGCAGCAGCAGGTCGTCGAATGCCTGCACCAACGTCGCGTCCGGGGCCAGCTCGACCAGGCCGACGGTGTCGTCGTCGCAGTAGCCGGTGGCGCCCACCAGCACGTTGCCGTTGTCGCGGAACAGCGGCTTGGTCACGAACGAACCGTCGCAGAACGATCCCACGCCGTAGTCGTAGAAGCCCTGCACCGAGCCCGAGACCGTGCAGTCGATGTTGCAGCCGGCACCGTTTTGGTTGTTGGTGCCGTTGTCGCAGCCCTCGTTCGCCATCTGCACGATCGCGTCGCCACAGTGGGGACCGAGGTCGCTGCAGTCGGTGGCGCAGCCGCCGTAGCCGTCGTCGTTGGTGCCGTCGTCGCAGAGCTCGCTGCCGTTGACCTCGCCGTCGCCGCAGTGCGGCGCGAGCGAGCCACAGCCGGGCATGCACCCGCCGTAGGCACCGTCGTTCACACCGTCGTCGCAGACCTCGACACCGTCGATGCTGCCGTCGCCACACTCGGCGGCATCGGTCGTGCTGCCGGTGTCGGGCCCTGCGGTGGTGGTCGGCGCGGTGGTGTTGGAATCCTGCGTCGTGGAGGTCAGGCTCGTCGCGGTGCCCGTCTGCGTCGAGCCCTCGCTCGAGCTGCCGTCGAGGCTCGTGATCTCCGTCGGGTCGACGTTCTCGGGATCGAATGGACACGCCGTCAGCAGCGCCACGCTCACGAAGGCAGGGACCGTTCTAGCCATGCCTCGATGCTCGCAGATCGACGATGTCGTACACAAGAGCGCCCGCCCCCTCGGGCAGCGTTCCCTCAGGCAACACCGACGAAGGCGGGCTCGCGTGGCGCCGTTTTCGAGCGCGGGCGCCGGCTTAATTTCCGGCGCGCCCCGTGCGACTCACTCGACGGTGTGGCAGCCGCCGCAGCCGAAGCCCTGACCGGTGGCGGGGTCGAACGGCGGCTCGGCCATCGCCTTGGCCATCGCGGGCGCGACCTTGCCCATGAACTCCATCAGCTCGGGCTTCTCCTTGACCAGCTGCTCGTAGCCGCCGTCGGAGAGCTTGATCTTCGGCAGGCCGTCCTTGGGATGGTGGGCGTGGTTGACGTGGCAGGTCGCGCAGTCGAACTTGGCGTAGCGCGTCGCATCGTACTCGCGGAACAACGCACCGAGCTCGGGCATGACCACGTCGGTCATGCGCTTCATCTTTCCGTCCTTGTCGAGCTCGTGGAACGGCTTGTTCGGATCGTGGGGGGTGGCGGCGGCGGTGTCGTCCGCCTTGGGCGTCTCGCTCGGCGGGGTCGGGTTGCTCGCGGGGCGATTGCAGGCCGAGAGGCCTGCGGTGGCGAACAGCAGGATCGAGAGGGATCGAAGCAGCATGGCGCGGGAGTCTGGCGCGCACGCGATCGACACCGCAAGGTTTCGACCGGCGACGCGCCGTTGTCGCTCGCGCAACAGTCCCGCGTGCGAGGGCTCACTCGTCGTCGCTGCGTCGATGCGCGTGCACGTCCGCCTGCCAGCTCGAGAAGGGCGCCCGCACCCCACGCGGGCCAACGACGACATGCTCCGCAATTGCATCCTGTGTCTCGCGCTGTGCAGCACCATGGCCTGCGACGACGAACCGGCCGAAACCGCGAAGGTCGCCAGCGCTGCGACCACGCCCACGACGAAGCCGGCCGCCCCGACCGAGGCCGAGCCGACACCGGCGATCGCGGCCACGGCCGAGCCTGCCGCCGTCGCGGCAGCGGGCGCGGCCGAGCCCGACGCACCCGCGAAGGGCGCGGCGCCGGTGGTGCTCGCGACGTTCCCGGCGCTGCCGAGCGACGCCGTCCTGCTCCCGCTCGAGCTCGTCGGCGCCCGCATGCGTGCGCCCAAGGGTGCGAAGGCGGGTCGCAGCATCAACGGCTGGCAGGAGGTCACCGCACCCGGCTTCGCGATGGTCGTGCGCGAGTCCTACGACGACATCGCGGCGGCGAAGGCGTCGATCGCACCGACCAAGCTCGCGGTCGACGAGCCCGGCACCATCGTCTACGAAGCCAAGCGCGGCTTCGGCTTCGCGCAGATCGTCGACGCCAAGGGCCCGCCCGAGCAAGATGGTGAGGCCGATCGACGCTACGAGTGTCGCGCGGGCGAGGCCATGGACTGGGCCCGCGGCCAACCCGACGAGCTCTACCCGCGCGCGCAGGTCGACCTCATGGTGACCTACTGCCGGTCCCTGCAGCCGGCGGGGTAGCCATCGCGACGCACCGGCATCGATCGCTGCCGGTGGTTCCGCGACGCCCTGCGCTCGTGCATCAGCCGCGTCAGCGCGTGACTGGCTGCGGCATGATTGCAACCACGCGCAGCGGTGCGCCGGAGGCGTGGGCGACCTTCATGGGCAACGCCAGCACGACCGCGCCGCGGACCGGCAGCTGATCGAGGCGTGCGACGTTCTCGAAGGTCGGCAGCCCGGCGTCCGCGAACGCGCGGTGGGTCTTGAAGTCCTTCGAGGGCCCGTGATCGACGCTCGCGGTGTCGATGCCGACCGCACCGACCTGCCGCGAGATCAGCAGGTTCGCCGCAGACTCCGCGATGCCGGGGAAGTGCAGCTTGTCGGTGGCGCCCGGCCGCGTGTCGCCGAGGTAGCGCAGCCGATCGGGCCAGCGCGTGTCCCAGCCGGTACGCACCAGCACGATGGTGCCGGGATCGATGCGTCCGTTGTTGCGCTCGAAGGCCTCGACGTCGGCGCGCTCGAGCTGTGCGTCGCGATCGGCGGCGGCCTTGCCGGAGATGTCGATCACCACCGTCGGCCCCATCAAGCGCGACAGCGGCAGCGTGTCGACACCGTCCTTGCCCTGCGCGAAGTGACGCGGCGCGTCGAGGTGTGTGCCGGCGTGCTCCGGCGTCGAGATGCGGTTCGATTCGTAGTAGAAGCCCGCGTCGGTGCGGCCGTGCTCGATCTGCTGCAGCGTGAAGCCGCGCGACTCCGAGGGCCACACCACGGTGTCCTCGGCGAACGCGTGGGTGAGATCGACCAGCACTGCGCCGTCGGGGATGATCTCGGACACCTTCACGCCCGGGCGCACGAAGTCGGCGGCGACCAGCTGCCGGTGCCAGTAGGCCTGCGTGTAGCCGATGCGATCGGTGTGGACGATCGCGTCGTCGAGTCGCTCGTAGCGTCGATGCCCGCAGGCGCACGCGAGCATCACCAGCAGCGGCAGTGTTCGTCGCATCGTGGTCAGGATAGCGGAAATCGCGTGGGCGTGACGGCGCAGTGAGTGGCGCTACTGCTGCGGCGATGCCCGCAGGCGTTCCCGTGGGGACCGCGGCGCGGATGACAGGTTGTCACAGTGATGACGCTACGTAGTTTGTCCGCGGACACGATGGCATGCGACAAGAAGTTCGTGACGCTCCCGCAATGCTCCTCGAAGTGGCTCGGCATCTGTTCGTGGCTCGTGCTGGTCGGCGCGTGCGGCAGCGACGGCGACGCGATGGCCGAGGGGTCTTCGGGCGGTAGCACCAGCGCCGCGAGTGGCGACAGCAGCGCGACGACGGCCACCACCACGGCGTCGACCACTGCGTCGACCACGGCGAGCAGCACCACCGCCGCCGACAGCAGCGGTGGCGCGAGCTCGAGCGATGGCGGCGAATCGAGCTCGACCGGCGGCGTGCCCGAGGGCGCCACGCAGGAGAACCTGCGCGTGGCGTTCTTCGGCGACCACGGACTCGGCCCCGACTCGGTGGCCTCGCTGCAGCTGGTGCTCGCGGAGGATGCCGACTTCCTGGTCATCCTCGGCGACTACGACTACGACGACAACCCCACTGCGTGGCACGAGCAGCTCGACGAGGGCCTCGGCACCGACTTCCCGGTGTTCGCGGTCGCCGGCAACCACGATGAGGCCGAGTGGGATGGCTACCGTCAGGTGCTGATGGATCGACTCACGCCGATCGCCGGCGCCGACTGTGAGGGTGAGATCGGCATCCAGATGGGCTGCAAGTACCGCGGGCTCGACATGGTGCTGTCGGGCGTGGGCACCATGGATCCGCCCGGCGACGTCAGCCACGAGGACTTCATCACCAGCGAGCTCGCGAGCAGCGACGCGATCTGGAAGGTCTGCGGCTGGCACAAGAACCAGCACGACATGCAGACCGGCGACAAGGGCAACGAGGTCGGCTGGGGCGCATACCAGGCGTGCCAGGCCGCGGGGGCCATCATCGCGACCGGCCACGAGCATTCGTACGAGCGCACGTACACCCTCACGGATCTCGGCAACCACGACGGTGGTCACGGCGCGATCGGTGAACCCGAGGTCATGCAGGTCGGGCCGGGCAGCACCTATGTGTTCGTGTCGGGCCTGGGTGGCGTCGGCATCCGCGACTTCGATCCGGTTCATGCCGACGACACCTGGTGGGCGACCGTCTTCACCAGCGACTACTACGTCGACAACGGCGACGAGGTGCCCGAGTTCACGGTGGAGATCGGCGTCACGTTCATCGACTTCTACGTCGACGGCGACCCGTACAAGGCGCGCGGGTACTTCAAGACCCTCGCGGGCGACGTGATCGACGAGTACGAGATCCACGCCGCGCACTGATCGCGGCGCGGGGGCCGACCTCGCGGATTCGGCCGGCGCACGACGTGATCACGTGCGCTGGACCACGTCGATTTCACGTTCGCGGTCGACCACGGGCGAAACGACGCCGGGCGTGTCGCATTCGGCTCGCCGACGTCGCAGTAGCAAGCGATGCCCCGAAGCTCCCCTTGGGTCGACGCCCGTCGGCTGCTCCCCGCGATGCTGGCGCTGGCGACCGCATGCCACCGCGGCCACGGTGATCCTGCAGCGGCCGACGGCGACGGTGATGGCACCGCGTCCGGCTCGGAGGCCGGCTCCGGTGCCGACGACGGTGGTGACGACGACGATGCGCCGCCGGTCGCGAGCTCGGCGGCGGTACGACGATTGTCGATCGCGGAGCTCGGCAACAGCTACCGTGACGTGCTCGGCGTGGTGCCGACCACGCTCGACGATCTGCCACCCGACAGCCTCGGCGAGACCTTCGATCGCATCGTCAATGCGCAGACCGTGAGCGCGGCCCACCTCGAGGGCTTCGCCGCCGTCGCGCGCGAGGCCGCGACGATGTTGGTCGCCAGCAAGACCCTCGACGACCGCGTGCCCGAATGCGCCGACGCGATCTTGCCGCCGTTGGCTCCGCCGCAGCTGGCGGAGATCCCCGGCACCGGGCTCGCGGCCGGCCCGGACTGGGCGCTGCAACCCACCGACGTGCCCGACGCACTGTTCCTGCAGTACGCGACCGAGGCCACGCTGTCGTACGGGCACCTGTTCCCGGCGCCCGGCACCTACGTGGTCGGACTGAACATCGACGTCGTCGACGGCGCGGGCTCCGAGCTGCGCGTGATGTTCAACGGCGCGCCGGTGCAGACCTTCACGTCCTACGACGGTGCGCCCTACGAGGTCACCATCGTGGTCGATGCCGAGGGCACCGGCGTGGTCGACTACGAGCTCGACGGCACTGGCAACTTCAGCCTGCTCGTGCGCGGGATGACCGTCGATGGCCCCGCCGATCCCGCATCGAGCGAGAGCGCAGCGCGTCGCGCCTGCATCACCGCGGTGGTCGACCGCCTCGCACCGCTGGCGTTCCGCCGACCGCTCGCGCCCGAGCGACGCGAGCAGCTGGTCGCGCTCGTCGACGCCGCCGAGGGTGACTGGGGCGAGGCGCTGAAGATGGTGTTCGAGGCCATCTTCGCCAACCCCTCGTTCCTCTACCTGGTCGAGGTCGGCACCGAGGAGCCCGATCAGCCGGGTCTGTTCGCCCTCGATGCGTGGGAGCGAGCGTCGCGGCTCAGCTATGCGCTGTGTGAGTCGTCGCCCGACGCCGAGCTGCGGGCCGCCGCAGCCGCCGATGCGTTGTCGGACGCCGAGCTCGAGGCCCACGTGGTGCGGCTGCTGGATTCGCCGTGCGGCGAGGCCACGGTGCAGCGCTTCGTCGCGCAGCTGCTGTGGTTGAATCGACTCGGTGACCTCGATCGCGACCCCACGCTGTTCGCCGACTGGAACGACGACGTCGCCGCGGGCATGGCGAGCGAGACCCAGCGCTTCGTCCGCGAGCTGGTGTTCGCGCAGAAGGCCGACCTCCGCACGCTCTTCTCGGCGGACTACTCGTGGCCCGATCCCCGCAGCGCGTTCCTCTACGGTCTCGCGACGCCGAGCACCACCGAGCAGACCACGCTGCCACCCGAGCGCGCCGGCATTCTCACGCAGCCCTCGGTGTTGGCGGTGACATCGACCTTCGACACCACGACACCCGTGCGCCGCGGGGTCTTCGTGCTCGAGCAGGTCCTGTGTCAGGAGCTGCCGCCACCGCCACCGGGCCAGATGATCTCACCACCGCCGCCCGATCCCAGCGCGACCACACGCGAGCGCTGGGAGCAGCACTCTGCCGATCCGACCTGCGCCAGCTGTCACAAGCTGATCGATCCGATCGGCTTCACCTTCGAGGAGTTCGACGCGATCGGTCGCCATCGCACCTCGGAGAACGGCAAGCCCGTCGATCCCACCGGCGGTGCGCCGGCGATCGGCGTCGAAGACGGCACGGTCGCCGGCGCCGCCGAGCTCGCGCGGTTGGTCGCCGAGTCGCCCGAGGCCGTGGCCTGCTTCTCGAAGCAGTGGCTGCGCTTCTCCCTGGGTCGCCTCGAGACCGAGGCCGACGCCGACAGCCTCGCGACCGTCGAAGCCGCGCTCGCCGAAGGCAGCATCCACGACGCATTGGTGTCGATCACCGCGACCTCGGCGTTCACCCACAGGCAGCAGCAGCCATGACCCGCATGCGTTCGCACCTCCCCGTCAGTCCCGCGCGTCGTCGATTCCTGCGCTCGATCGCCGCCGTCGGTGCCTCGGCCGGACTCACCGGTCTGTTCGGCAAGCTCGCCCGCGGGGCCGGCGAGCCACCGCCGCTGCGCTTCTTCTTCATGTTCACGGGCAACGGTCACCTCACCGAGCACATCGTGCCCACCAACCCGAGCGTGACCGACTTCGACCTGCGCGGCGCGATGACACCGCTCGAGCTGCACCGCGCCGACCTGCTGTTGGTGCACGGCGTCGCGGGACCCGGCAGCCATCACCAGGGCACCAGCGAGGCGCTCACGGGGCGCCCGAGCGCCGGCATCGAAGCCGGTGCGACGGGCGGCCCGAGCCTCGATCAGCTGCTCGCCGAGCGCTTCCGTGCCGGCTCGGCGCTGCCGAGCCTGGAGCTCGGGGTCGCGCCGGAGAACTCGCTCGAGGATCAGATCACCTTCTCGGCGAGCGGGTTGCCGGTGCCGGCGATCGGCTCGCCGGCAGGCGCGTTCAATCGCCTCTTCGGCCTCGCCAACGAGGATCCACAGCAGGCCGAGGCCCGCCGCGCACGCAAGCGCAGCGTGCTCGATGTGATCGCCAACGACCTCACCGCGCTGCAGGGCCAGCTCGACACCGAGGCCCGCGTGCTGCTCGACGAGCACCTCACGCTGGTGCGTGCGCAGGAGCAGGATCTCGAGCAGCCCTACACGCCGGTCTCGTGTGACCTCGGCAGCGCACCGGCGGGCGACGGCCTGGTGGCGACCTTTGCCGGACAGCTCGCGAACGTGGTGCAGGCATTCCGCTGCGACATCACCCGCGTCGCGACCCTGCGCGTGGGTGGCTACGGCGGCATCGAGTCTGGGATGTACGACGAGATCGGTGTGAACAACGGCCACCACAACGCCGCGCACGTCGGCCCCGCCGACGATCTGCTCGGCATCAATCGCTTCCACGCGCAGCAATTCGCCGACCTCATCGGCCTGCTGGCGGCGATCCCCGAGGGCGACGGCCGCGTGCTCGACAACACCGTCTTGGTGTGGGGCATGGAGCTCGGCATCGGCGACTACACCCACGGCCGCGAGGACATGCCGTTCGTGATCGCGGGTGGGAAGAACGCGGGGCTTGGCCTCGGTCGCTACCTGAAGCTGTCGGGGCCGAGCTACCAGGACATGCTGTTCACGCTCGCCCGCGTGATGGGGCTCGACGATCTGACCTCGTTCGGCGACGGCGGCACCGGGCTGATCGAGTCGCTCTACGCGTGAGGCGAGCCGCGGCCGGCCCGCGACCCGCGACGCGCTCGCCCGCGCGGCATCGCGTCGCTGGGCGGTTCACCGCCGCGCAGCGGCACTAGTACCTCGACACAGCGATAGTGACGGGCCATGACACCGCCCTGACCGCGCCTCGCTGCGTTGCCGCACCTTGAAATACGCCCGGTATTCCGGCGGCACGGCGCCTTGCGGAGTCGCGGCCATGACGGCGTTCTGACCCATCACTATCGCTGTGTCGAGGTACTCGGCGCCCGCCACAGCCGCACGACGCGATCGTACCCACCCGACGCGATCGTGCGTCCGTCGGGCGAGAACGCGACGGTGGTCGCGACCGAGGCGTGCGCGCCCACGGTGATGAGGAAGGCGCCATCGTCGGCGTCGTGCAGGCGGATGCGGTAGTCGCGATTCGCAACCGCAATGCGGGTGCCGTCGCCCGAGACGGCGAGACCGGTGATCTCGCGGCCGAAGGTCGGTGAGCTCCAGCGCACCACGGCGCCATCGAGGGCGACGCGGGTCAGGGTGCCGTCGCCGTGGCCGAGCACGAGCTCGTGATCGTCGATGGCCGCCAGCGCGGTGACGTCGGCGAAGTCGCCCACGCGGGTCGCCGCGTGCTCGGGGTCCCGCAGTCGCGCGAGGCCCCGTGGACCGCCGACGACGATCGCGTCACCGATCACGCACGACGCGACCAGCGGACCGACCTCGGCGTCGCGGCGACCGAGCGCGGTGCCGTCGACCAGCCACCACGCGACGGTGCCGTCGCTGCCGACACTCACGAAGCGACGGCCCTCGGGATCGACGAACGCGAGCGCCTCGACGCTGGCGCCGTGGGCACTGCGGGCGATGGGGTGCAGGTCGACGCCGTCGCGCACGAGCACCACGCCGTCGCGGTCGGCCGTGACGACATGACGGCCGTCGGGCGCCACCGCGATCGCGTCGGTCGTGACGGCATGATCGTGCAACATGACGACGGTGGAGTCGGCATCGTCGGTCGCCGACCACGCACGCACGGCGGCCTTCTCGAAGCTGCCCCACTGCGCGCCGATGCTGGCGATCACGCGGGCACCGTCGCGGTCGAACGCGATCGCCTGGACCTTCTCACCGCTGCCACGCAGCTCGCGATCGATGGCGGGCTCCTCGAGGGACCACAGCCGAACCGTGCCGTCGAGCGAGGCCGAGGCGAGCCAGCGATCGTGTGGACCCACGACCAGGGCCTCGACGCCGAAATCGTGCCCCCGCAGATGATCGATCGCGACGCCGGCCTCGGGGCGCCAGCGGGTGATCGCGGCGTCGCGTCCCGCCGACAGGATCGTGGCGTCGGCGAGCGCGACGAGATCGACCAGCCCGTCGGGTTCGGACTCGAAGGTCCGCACCGCGGTGCGATCGTCGCGATCGAAGGCGCGGATGCGGTCGTCCCAGCCGCCGAGAAAGATCGAACGACCGTCCACGAGGATGGCCTCGACGCCCTCGTCGCCGTCGAAGCTACGAAGCTGCGCGCCGGTGCGCAGATCGACCTCGTCGACGCCCCACGAGGTCCAGGTGCCGAACACGCGGGTGTCGGCGAGGACGAGGTTGGCGAGCCCGCGGGCGAGCTCGACCCGCGCGATGCGGTGACCGTCTTGCACGTCGAGGCGCTCGAGCCCCCGGTCACGCCGTGTCACCACCAGCTCACGCCCATCCTCGCGCAGCGCGAGGCCGTCGACCGCGGGCCCGGCCGCGATGGGTGCGAGCACCTGGCCCGCGGCCACGGTCAGTCGATGGATGCGGCCGCCGTCGCTGCCGGCGTAGACGATGTCGTGCATCGGGTCGAGCGCGAGCGCGGTGATCTCGTCGTCGATCGCAGTGCGCCAGCGAGGCGCGAACGTCGGCACACGCCCGGAATCCGGCACCGCCTCGAGGCCGTGGACCACGCCGTCCTCGGTGGCTGCGACCAACCATCCACGATCGACCGCGCCGACCAGCCAGCGCACGGGTGCGCCCAGCGGCACCACGCCGACGCTGCGGTCGATCGCGGACCACAGGCGATGCCACTCCCATCCGCGCAACGCGACCGCGCACGCGCCGAGCTCGACCTTGGCCCGCGCGATGTCGCCGGCCGCGAGTGCCCGCTCGGCGCCCGCGATGTGATGGCGATAGTCCGCGCGTGTGGTGTCGACCGCCACCGACGCGGATGCGAGCGGCGGCCCAGGGTCGAGCGCCGTCGGCTGCGACGGCGGCTCGCGTGCGCGTTGTAGCCCCCAGCCCGCGCCGATCGCCAACGCGGTCGCGCCCACCCACGGCAGCGCGCGACGGTGTCGCCAGGCGGCGCTGCGCAATCGATGGCCCAGCACGGAGCTGCGTGCGAGCACCGGCTCGCCGGCGAGTGCCCGCCGCAGGTCGGCGGCGAGCGCCGCGGCATCGGGGTAGCGGCCGAGAGGATCCTTCGCGAGCGCCTTCTGGATCACGGCATCGAGCGCGCGCCAGCGCGTGCGTGTGCGCGTGGGCGGCTCGGGCACATGGGTGCGCACCAGCTCTGCGATGCGCGCGGCGTTGGTGCGCGTCACGGGATAGGGCAGGCGACCCGCGACCAGCTCGTAGGCGACGACGCCCAACGCGTGCACGTCGCTGGCGGCGGTCGGGCCCGGGCCTTCGGCGTCGAACTGCTCGGGGCTCATGTACTGCAGCGTGCCGAGCAGATCGCCGAGCTGCGTCGCGTAGCCGCCGGTGGCGTCGGGATCGTCGAGCCATCGCGCGATGCCGAAGTCGATCAGCTTTGGCGCACCGCTGCTGCCGACCAGGATGTTGCTGGGCTTGATGTCGCGGTGGACGATGCCGTGGGCGTGGGCCTGCGCGACCGCATCGCAGATCTGCGCGAGCAGCTGCACCCGCGCCCGCAGGTCGAGCGCCGCGTCGTCGGCCCAGCGCGTCACGCTCTTGGCGTCGGGGATGAACTCGAGCGCGAGGTACGGGATCGGCCCCAGATCGCCGTCGTAGGTCCCGGCCTCGTAGATCTCGGCGATGCCGGGGTGCTGCAGCCGCCCGAGGATCTCGGCCTCGCGTTCGAAGCGACGCCGGACGTTGGCGGTGGTCGGGCCGGCGCGCAGCAGCTTCAGCGCGACCTTGCGCCGTGGTCGATCCTGCTCGGCGACGTAGACCGTGCCCATGCCGCCGATGCCGATGCGACTGCCGACCGTGTAGCGACCGATGCGTCGTCCGGCCAAGCGGTGCTCGTCGTCGTCTTGGGCGCGCACGGCCGCGGGTGGATCGAGGAAGCCGTCGGCACGGGCGTCGGCGGCGAGCAGCGCCTCGACCTCGGCGGCGAGCGTGGGATCGTCGGCGGTCCGCGCGGCCAACAGCACCTCGCGCTCGGGCCCGTCGAGCTCGACGAGCTCGAGGAAGAGCGCGCGACCAGCGGGCGTCAACGCCGTCAAACCGTGCGCCCCGTCGTCGCGGCCGACATCGCCTCGAGCAGGTAGGCGCGCGCGAGTCGGAAGCTGCGATCGACGGTGCGCCGCGAGATGTTCCACAGGCTCGCGATCTCGTCGTGGTTCAAGCCGCCGAAGAAGCGCAGCTCGACGATCTGGGCCGCGAGCTCGTCGATCTTCGCGAGCTGATCGAGCGCGGCGTCGAGCGCCAACAGGTCCACCAGTTCACCATAGGCGTCGGCGATCGCGAGCGCGCCGCCCTCGACCACCGCGACGTCGGTGCTGGCGACCTGGCCGGCGCCCCGCTTCGCGCGCCCGCGTCCGCGGGCGTGATCGGTGAGGATGCAGCGCATCGCCCGCGCGGCGGCGGCCATGAACTGCCCGCGGTGCTGCAGGTCGTCGGCCCCGAGCTTGAGCCACGCCTCGTGGACCAGCGCGGTGGTCTGCAGCGTGTGCTCGGCCCGCTCGCGCCGCATGAGCCCGTGGGCGACCGCGCGCAGCTCGGCGTACAGCGTGGCCCACGACTCGCCGCTCTCGACCACCGGGATCGCGGCCATGTTGGGGACTTCGCGCGTCATCGCGTCGCGATCATCGTCGGCGATCGCGTGGCCGCGGTCGAGGGGGCGGCGTAGACGCCGTGCCGGCCGCACCGCGTCGCGTCGCGTCGGCGGCGTGCCAGAACGCCGACGCCCGAGCCCCATGCCCCAAGGTGCTACAGGCAGTCGTCGATGGCGGTCGGGCAGTCGACGATGCCGTTCACGACGTGGTCGCCGAAGCACGCGATCGTCGGGTCTTTGCCCGAGACGCAGCTGGCGTAGAACGCGTCACGCTCGCTTGTGCCGCAGACCGATCCGTACTGTTGGTAGCAGACGCACAGCGCTTCGGCGCTGAGCCAGCAGGCGTCGTCGGTCGGCTCGGAGCAAGCACAGCTCTGTGCTGTCATCGCGTCGCACGTGCCGGCGCCGTAGGCCATCGGGGCGCATTCGTCTTCGCAATCCGACTCGACCCACGAGCCATCGACACAGGTCCGCAGCGTCGAGCCGCCGGCTTCGCACTGCGGCGGGTCGGCGTTGCACGGCTCCGGGCCGGTGGAGCTGGAGCTCTCGGATGCCCCCGAGCTGCTCGAGTCGCCTGCGGTGCCCGTGGTCGTGTCGTCGACCACGGTGGTCGAGGAGGATCCCTCGGACAGCTCGACGCAGAGATCGGAGAGACACTGCAGGCCCTGCAGACAGGCGCCCTCGGGCGTGCACGCGCAGCCCTCGTAGCCGGGGTAGCACGGCGCGTCGCCAGTGCTCGCGGGCACGTCGGGCCCGGTCGAGGCCGGGCCCGTGGTCTCGACGACGCCGGTGCTGTCCGTGGAAGCACCGACCAGCGAGGCCGGACCTCCACAGCCGACGCAGAGGCAGACCCAGATGACCCACGAGAGCTTGTCCATGGCGTGGTGGTGATCGGTCGCGGCATTTCGATCCCATCCATTTGACGAGTGGCCGGCGCAGTGGCCAGCTGTGTGGCGGGCCCGGGGTGACGACCGTGGACACCGGCGCGTGGATCCGCTCCAATCGCCTCGGTACGCGCATGCTCGCGATCAGGCCAGAGCAGCTCTCGGTGTTCGAGGACGCGGTGCGGCCGACCCTCGTCGCCGAGGCGACCCAGCGTCTCGCCGTCCGGCACGGCCGCTACTTCGCCGCGCTCGGCCCCGCAGTGGTGCGGGCAGTGGTCGAGCACGGCATGCGCCGGGCCGAGCAACTCGGCGCCGGCACCGAGTGGGGCATCGACGCGGTCACCGAGTTGGTGTTGATCCTCGGTGCGGGCTTCGACCGCGATCCACTGCTGCCGTGGGTCGGCGAATTCTTCGCCTCGGCCCCAAGCGGCCCCGCTGCAGGCGAGCTGCCGCTGCTGTCGGGCCTCGTGTCGCGCTACGTCGAAGAGACCGCCGGGCCGCACGGCGTCGCGATGCGCCTGGCGTTGCAGCGGCTCGCCAGCTTCGAGTGGGGCGCCTGGTCGGTGCCACCCATGCAGCGCCGTGGCGACGCGATCGGCCCCGTGCTCGCGGCGCTCTACCCCGAGAAGGTCAGCGCGCTCGACAGGCGGGGGCTGCTCGGAACCTTGCTGCGCGCCGGCGAGGCGACCGCGACGCGGCACGGCCTCACCGACGATCGCGGCAGCCTCCTGTGCGTGGTGCTCACGCTCGTGCTCGGCGCTCACTTCGACGACGACCCGCAGTTTCCGTGGGCGCGGGGCTTCACCACCACCGCCGCGCTGCTCGACGACGCGTACGGGTTCTTGCAGCGCGTGGTCGCAGCGGTGGAGGCGTAGCGATGGGCTGCATGGGCGGCGGCAACCAAGCGCCTTCGGCCAACGGCACCGACCCGGGGTGGTTCCGGTTGATCCCCGCGGATGCGACGGTCGAGGTCGTGGTGCCCGACACCATCGAGCGCGACGTCATGGAGACCGCGGTCCACCAACGCGTGATCACGTCGTGCCAGGGCCGACGCAACGAGACCTTCGACTTCGACGGGGTCGGCGCGTGGGTCTCGTTCTTCGGCTTCTCGCACATCGATCAGCCCGAGCTCGTGAAGCAAACCATCCGATTCCGTCGGCGCGTCGACGCGGCCTGGCGACACCGCGATCCGGTCGACCTCGCGACCTTCGTCGCGGCCTCGCATGCCGCCACCGTGCTGGTGGTGGTCGACATGGACGGCAACGACCTGCTGGGTCGGCAGCAGGGCACGCAGACCATCCGCCAGAACATGATCGACGTCATCCGACTCGCGCAAGCGCACGACGTCGCG
The DNA here is from genome assembly GCA_016709225.1 of Deltaproteobacteria bacterium. NCBI lineage: Bacteria > Pseudomonadati > Myxococcota > Myxococcia > Deltaproteobacteria bacterium. Next base: position 2,682,367 of record JADJEE010000012.1, read on the forward strand.
ATCTATGAGGTCTACTGCGCCGGCCACCGCACCCACCAGAGCCTCATCGACGCGATGACGCAGCGCGACGTCGGCGGCGCCTATCCCCACCATCGCGTGTTCGAGAAGCCCGGCACCGGCGGCGCCTGCACGGCGCAGTGCCTGGAGCTGCTCACCGGTACGCAGTTCACGACCGTGCTCGGCGGCTTCACGCATGCAATCGTGATGGGTTTCGACGGCTCGATCTGTGCCGGCAAGTCGGTGTTCGGCGGCTGGATCACCGACCGCGCGATGGCCCTCGACGACGCCACCGAAGTGCTCACCTTTCGCGAGTCCTACGAGCGGGGCCTGCTCGATCACGGCCTCCAGGTCATCACGTCGTGGAAGGTCTGCATCTGCGGTGGCGCCGGCAGTCCGATGTCGTCGGCGTATCTTCGCTATCGCTAGGCCGTGCGCAGGCGACCATGATCCGCGGGGCCCGATTGAACGACATTCCCGCCTTCGTCGAGCTCGCGCGAGCGATGCACGCGAGCTCCGTCTATCGCGACTTCGTCTTCAGCGAGCAACACCTCGCGGGCTACCTGGCGATGGCCCTCGACGCGCCCTCGCGCTACTGCATCCTCGTGGCCGAGCACGGCGATCGCTTGGTGGGCTTCCTGGCCGGCTACCTCGAGTCCTTCGTGTTCGGCCCCGAGACCATCGCGTACGACACCGCGTTCTTCGTCGCGCCGGACCACCGCGGTACCACCACCGCCAAGCGCTTGATTGAGGCATTCCGGGCGTGGGCCATCGACCGCGGTGCACGGGAGATCGGCCTCGGCATCTCGACGGGGCTCGACGACGATCGCGTGGGTCGGTTGTACGAGCGGCTGGGGTGGTCGCGCAGCGGCGTGATCTACAAGCAGCGGATCGATCACGGGTGAGATCACCGACGCCGTCGTTCACGCGCTCGCGCGGTGCGGCCACCTGCGGTCACATCGGCGCGGGCCGTGACTCGACCGCGGTGCAGATGTCATCCCTCGCCTCGCTGCTCCCGCTGCTGCCGTTGTTGTTCGTCCAGCTCGCTTCGGCTGCGCCCGCCCCATCGGCGCCGTCGGTGGCGCCCAGGTCGCATGTCGGCCGCGCGTTGCCGACGCAGAAGCCGAAGGTCGGCGTGCGGCTGCGGATGGCCCTCAAGATGGTGCTGCCCAACGATGCCGCCGAGGTGGGCGCATCGGTGCCGCCGAGCGTCAGCGACCTCGTCGCGCTCGGCAACAGCGAGGACGAGATCTACTACAACATCGCCGCGCTGCCTCAGGGCACGGGTGCGGCGCAGATCAAGACGATACGGCCCAGTGGTTCGCCGGACGTGTGGGAGATGGGCTACGCGTCGCTGATCAAGCAGCATCGCGTGCTGTTCGAGGGTGAGCTCAGCGCCGATGATCGGGCCTATTTCGCGGTCGCGATCGGCGAGCAGGACAACGCCCAGGCCGGCGCGATCTCGTTCATGCTCGGCGACATCGCCGGCTTCATCGGCAGCCTCGACACACCGACGGGCGTCTCCGCGCCGTCGTCGTTCGGACCGGCGGCGAAGGCCACCGTCGAACGCATCCGCGACAAGGGCGACGACGTGATCGGCATGTTCGTGGTCACGGTCGGCGGCGGACGCAAGCTGTCGGTCGACGGCTCCGCCAACACCAAGGTGAAGATCCTCGAGTCCAGCAGCACCGAGGTGCTCGCCGAGCTGAGCGGCGGCGGTGCGCGCTACCACGTGCGCCTGTGGGTCGAGGGGCTCGATACGCCGCGGCCTGCCACGCGCAAGGTCGTCGGCAAGACCTCGGACAAGTGCAGCGAGCAAGATCTCTGGGTGGTCGGCAGTGGCGGGCAAGTGCTGCTGCACAAGGGCGACACCAAGGAGATCGTCCGTGGCCCCGGACGGTTCACCTGGTACTGCGACGGTACCGAGGAGTCGGCGGTTGCCGATTCCGGTACCGACGTGATCTCCGCGCGGCGAGCGAGCACCGGTCGCAACATCGACTGGATCTTCCTGCGCGAAGACCCGGCGACGCCGGACTTCACCGACTGACGAAGTTCGCCACGTCGACGCCGGCGGGGCCTCACCGACCGAACGACCTCGGAAGGCCGATGCTCGCCTTGACGACCCCCATGCGCGCTGCTACGTTGCGTGCCGCCATGACGACTCTATTGCAGACCCGGCGGTGCCTCAGGTATCGCCGTGCGCGTCCGCGCTGAGGCGTCATCGTTCCATCCGAACCGATTGCGCCCCGGTCGTGTGGGCATCGCTCGAACGGGCCCGAAACCGCCCGTGCGAGGCTGTGTACGCATGCGGGGTGGACCTCCGCGGACGCGAGAGACGAGCCACAACCGGTGATCCGGCGCGAATGCGTCGCCGGATCGAAGACGTCTTCGTCCTGCATCGCGCATGGGGAGCGCGCGATGCATCGGCTCCGCATTCCCGCGCCATGACCACCACACGAGCCACCCTCCACACATTGCGCAACATCGGCATCTCCGCCCATGTCGATGCCGGCAAGACCACGCTCACCGAGCGGATTCTCTTCTACTGCGGTCGCATCCACCGCATCGGCGAGGTCCACGACAAGCTCGGCAAGGGCGCGACGATGGACAGCACCAAGGCCGAGAAGGCCCACGGTATCACCATCAAGTCGGCAGCGACCCGCGTGACGTGGCGAGAGCACGCCATCACGATCATCGACACCCCTGGCCATGCCGACTTCACCATCGAGGTCGAGCGTGCGCTGCGGGTGCTCGACGGCGCGGTGTTCGTGTTCTCGGCCGTCGAAGGCGTGCAGGCGCAGTCGATCGCCGTCGATCGACAGATGCGTCGGCACGGCGTGCCCCGCATCGCGTTCATCAACAAGATGGATCGCGTCGGTGCGCGCCCGGAGGCGGTGGTCCGCGACATCTGCGAGCAGCTCGGCGCCATGGCGGTGCCGGTGCAGCTGCCGCTCGGCGTCGAGGCGTCGTTCGACGGCGTCATCGATCTCGTCGAGCTGCAGGCGATCCGCTGTCGTGGCGAACACGGCGAGCGGGTCGAGCTCGCGGAGATCCCCAGCGAGCTCGTGGCAGCGGCAACCGCCGCGCGCGAGCGGCTCATCGACGTGGTCTCGCGCCACGACGATGCGCTATGCGAGGCCGCGCTCGGCGACACGCCGATCTCGACCTCGTTGCTGCGGGCGGCGATCCGTCGCGCGACCTTGGCCCACCTCATCGTGCCGGTGCTGTTCGGCTCGGCGTTTCGCAACCAGGGCGTGCAACCCCTGCTCGACGCGGTCGTGGACTATCTCCCCGACCCCGGCGAGGTGCGAAACCTGGCGAGCTCGCCGGGGCCGCAGGGCCCCGTCGACATCGAGCTGATCGCGAACGACGACCTCCCGGTCTGCGCGTTCGTGTTCAAGCTCGACGAGACTCGCTTCGGCACCCTCGGCTACGTGCGTGTCTACCAGGGCACGCTCACCCGCGGCGGCGCGCTGTGGTGTCCTCGGACCCGCACGCGCATCCGCGTCGGCCGACTGCTGCGATTGCACCCCGACGATCCCACCGCGATCGACTCGGCCCAGGCCGGCGAGATCGTGGGGTTGTTCGGGGCCGGGTGCGAATCCGGCGACACCCTGTGCGGGTTCGATCCGCGCACGGGCCAGCCGCTCGCGCTCGCGGTCGCCAGCTTCGAGGTGCCCGAGCCGATCGTGTCGCGCACCATCGAGCCCAAGCGTGACGCCGATCTCGATGCACTCGACAAGGCCCTTGCCCGCTTCTCGCGCGAAGATCCCTCCTTGGTGGTGGGACGCGACGCGACGTCCGGGCAGACACTCATCTCGGGCACGGGGATCCTCCAGCTCGAGATCTACGCCGAGCGTCTCGCCGACGAGCACGAGCTCGAGGTTCGCCTGGGTGCACCCCAGGTGGCCTATCGAGAGACCGTCACTGCACCGGTCGAGTTCGACCACCTCCATCGCAAGCAGAGCGGTGGCGGCAGCGGGCAGTACGCGGGCGTGCGCGGGTTCCTGCGACCCTCGGGCGAACTCGACACCCCGCTGCGCATGCTCGACAGCACGCGCAGCGGCAGCATCCCGCGACCGTTTCTGCACGCGTGCGAGCAGGGCGTGCGCGAGGCGCTGCAGAGCGGCCCGCTCGTGGGCGCGCCGGTCATGGGTGTGGAGGTCGAGCTCGTCGACGGCAAGACCCACCCGGTCGACTCGAGCGATCTCGCGTTCCAGCTGGCGGCGCGAGATGCCGTGCGGGCAGCGCTGCGCGATGCCTCGCCCCGGCTGCTCGAGCCCGTCATGCGCGTCGAGGTCGATGGACCGCGCGCAGCGTTCGGGGCCATGGGTGGCAGCCTGCTCCGGCGTCGCGGCCAGGTGATCGCGACGCAGGACAACGGCGAGCGCGCGAGCCTCGTCGCGCTGGTGCCGTTGGCGGAGATGTTCGACTACGCGGCAGACCTGGCCGGAATCACCGGCGGTCGCGCTGCGCATGCGATGACCATGCACGGGTACGCCGAGGTGCCCGAGCAGGTCGCGAACGCGATCATGGCCCGCATGCAGGCGTGAGCGCGGAGAATGGCCGCAGGGCGGCTCGGCCACGCATTCACGTGCGCCGAGCCGCTCGCGCGGATTCTTGCGTGCGCCGGGATCTGCGTGGCGAACGGCGAACGCGTCGGCTGAGTCGAGCGCCGGAGGCCGTTAGGATGCGTTCACGAACACGGTCCAGTCGAGCCTGCCGCGGCGAATCTTTATTGCGATGTGCTTGTTCCCGGCCGCTGCCATCAAACCACCGTAGGCGTCAAAGAGATCGAGAGGTGTGTTGATCGCGTATGTCGAACCGATTTGCTGCCCATTCGTGGGATTAAAGCGCCACATGCTCAGGATACGGTCGTTGTTCCGGAACCCCAGAGTATAGTAGAGGTCGCCCACCCCGAGCCCGCTAAATCGACTGTTCGTCGCGCTGCTGCCCCAGATGTAGCGCCCATGCGAGCAGAACATACTCGCGGGTGCATCCTTGATGACCTCGGCCTGCGCGACTGGAATCCATGCTGTAATCTTGCGCAACGACGTGTTGGTGGTATGCTCAGCTTGCGCGACGGCCTGATCGTAGGCACTGCACGATGTGCTCGCACAACTGTCGGTGCTGCACGCTATGACCGTCTGGTCGATGGGATCCCGCTGAACGGCCGGACCGGGGAGGCCCGACTCGAAGTCGAACATGCACTCATCGAATGCCTCGGACAGATCTGGGCCACCCACTCCTGAAGACCATGTGCCACCATAAATGTAGCAAGTCGGCGCCTGTGCGCTCCAGTGATTTCCAGCGGCATCCACGACGCTCAGCGGACCAAAGCCACCGGCTAAATCGATTTCGCAGGCGCTCTGGCATCGCTCCAAGATTTCAGCGACGATCGGGTCCGCTGCATTCTGATAGTCGTAGCCCTCACCGGCCCAGGTTCCACATTGGCCCGGAATACTAAGCCCAACGTGAATCCCATCTGACGTGGCGTCTGGGCCGACACATCCAAGAAGCGGGGCTTCCTCCCCCGGCCCCGGAATCGGGAACGTCGTGCAGATGCTTCCGTTGTCATCCCGGCAGTACGTCATTTCCGCCAACCCGAAGCAGTCGAACTGAGCCATGCTAGGATCGCAGAGCTGTCCGCCGCTCGACCCGGAGTCAGCATTGGAATCCGTGCCTCCTGACGAGTCGGCGCCAGTCTGAGAAGATCCGCCGCCACCGCTAATCATTTCGGTGTCGTAGTTGTCAATCGGCGGAGGGCCAGGTAAGTCACCTTCGATTGCACATCCGCACACGACGCCCACAAAGCCGACCTCAATCGATCTATGAGTGGCGGCTGTGCATGCTCGACGCCGAAGGTAATTGCAGCGGGCCGCAAACTTTGCGAGTTTTGCGGATGCTGAATACGCAATGCGCGTCGCGTCTCCGACGCGCACCACGTGTCGCGCATCGCGAGGCACATTTCCCAGGTGGTTCAGCTCGTTTGACTGGGATGACCGAACTGAACTAGGTTCGCCGGTGTAGATGTAGAATGGTTGCTTCATGCGTTCTTCCGTTGCCTTCGTTCACATCCGATTGCGCGGCGGCGCTACCTGTTTCGACGCTCGCGCCGCTTCATTCTTGTGTTGCACTGTTCGAGGCTATTGTTGCCAAAATCCACCTGACTCGAGCTGACTCCGTAATTCGCAAACGACTCCAGCAAGAACTGTGACATTATGTTGTTCGGTTCGGAAGAGTGATCCAGCCAAAGCAGGTGCCCTAATTCATGCGCAAGGACTTTCGGCTCCGGTATCTTGGTCGCCACGAGCGACGGGCAGTAGGGAATCGAACTGGGCAGCGCAACGCCGCGGTCAAAGTGGACGCGATAGCCTCCTTCATCGACACGTATCTCGTCTACCACATATATCGGCACATGGTCCGTAGGTGTCGCCAATGCGGTCGTGTATGGTCGGTATCCGGGAAGGTGTTCGGCGGCTTCCAGTTGGCGAAAAATCGGGCGCATCGAGTAGACGTCCACGTCGCAACCGTCGTAGTCGAACGCGTCGACGCCGCTGCCGGACCAGAACTCAATCGCCTCGGTGAGCGCGCTCTCGTACGGGGAACATTGCGTTTCATCATGCACATGAAGTCGCAGGCGGTAGGGTTGATCGTAGCTACACCCGACTGCGAGCATTAGCACCCAGGACACGCAGACCAAAGCGGAGGGAACCGCAGTGCCACTGCTTCGAGTCTGCAATGCCTGACGTTCGGTGCGCGCCGAGTCCGGGCGCGACTCAAGGCAGCGCATGCGCATGTCAGTCCCAGGCACGCACTTCCTGCTAGCAGGAAGTGCGATGAGGGTCAATCGGAGAACTCAAGCGGGGACTCCGGCGTCAACGGCGCCGTGCAACTTGGCGGCGCTCGGGTGCCGAATGGGCGCCATTGCCGCGCCGCACGATTGGTGGCCAGATTGCCAATCTTAGGTGGTCCCACCCAGCGCGGACCTCGGCGCGATGGACAAGCGAGGAACACGCGGGCACGATCAGCAGATGCGATGGGCTGGCTCGGTGCTCGCGTTCGTGGCCGCTTGCCAGAGCGGCACGATCGAGTCGCCGACGACAAGCCTCACCGCAGATGGGGGCAGTAGCCCGGATTCGGGCGGGGCGTCGTCATCAGCTGGTGGAGTTCTCGAGTTCGGTTGTGATGTCTATGCGCAAGACTGCCCCGATGGATTGAAGTGCCTTCCAGCGAAGTACGGGGCTTCGCCGGGGCTCATCGAGGATGGCATAGAGTCGTGGTGCGCCGGAGTCAGCCCCGCGGCGGTGGGTCTCAGAGAGCCGTGCTTCGTCGATCCATCCGCATACAAAGAGCCCGGCGCCTTGATGGACGATTGCCCGCTTGGAGCATTGTGCTGGGGAGTCGAAGGCGAGCCGGGGGATCTTCACGGGCGGTGCGAATCGCTCTGCTCCGGCAGCGCCGAAATCCCCGGATGTCCTGGCGAACCGTTCTGTCCCAGTCAGGGTGGATTGAACGACCTGGTCTGCGTGTCTGAGTGCGAACCATTCGCACAGGACTGTGCATTCGAGACCGACAGCTGTATTCGACTGAGTGACAAGTGGGCGTGCTGGCCGCGCCGCGTGAGGAGTCGCGGCGATTTCCAGTACCCATGCATCTGGCAGAACGACTGCCAGGCCACATTCGCATGCATCGAACTGGACATGGCGGGCACGTGCTACGACAACAGCCTAGGCGGCTGCTGCGTGCCGATGTGTGCGCTCGACGATCCCCAGGCCGATGCCGCGTGTGCCGAGGTCGATCCCGCCAGTACCTGCAAGTCCTGGGAGCTCGCGCCCGACACGGGCGTCGGCATCTGCGTGCCGTGATCGCGCTCGCCGCGCAGCAACGACGCAAGCGCGGGCGGCGATCGACACGGGATCGGCCCCTGCACGCCATGGCACATTGACAGCAGCCGTGTTGGGCTGCAGGCTGGTTTGGTATGCAGTTGGTACAGTTGGATGGGATTCGGCGCTCGTTGATGTTGGCGCTGGGGTTGGGGGCGGTCGCGTGTGGCACGACGCCCGGTGGCAGCGACGCCGAGACGAGCGGCGGGAGCGGTTCGGCGAGCGGCAGCGGCTCGGAGTCGACGACGTTGCCGCCCTCGTGGCCCGACGCGCCGTGGTGCGGCGTGCCGGCGCCGAGCGATGCTCCGCTGCCGCCGACCTGCGACAACCCGGTGCCGTACATGCAAGACGGGCCCGACGGTCCGGTGCCCAGCGGCGTGGTGGGGTGCGACGGCGGATGGGCGCACCGCGAGAGCGCCGTGCAGTGTCAGTACCCCGAGACGCTGACGGGGTCGTGCTCGCTGGGCGGCGACACCGACAGCGCGGGCAATGCCACGCAGTGCTCGAGCGACGACGAGTGCACCGAGTCGCCCCACGGCTACTGCAACACGGAGTTCTTCGACGGGGGCTGCAGCTGCAGCTACGGCTGCGAGAGCGACGCGGACTGCGGTGAGGATCAGGCGTGCATCTGTGCCGGCAACCAGTCGCAGTGCGTACCGGCGTACTGTCACACGGACGCCGACTGCGGCGATTACCTGTGCCAGTACTACGGTGGCGTGCTCGCCTGCCAAGGCGCGTTCGACACCTGCCGCGATGGCAGCACCTGCGCCGGTGATTGTCCGGCGTGCGGGTACTCGCCGACCGACTGTGCGTGGGCATGTCAGCCCGACGGCGGCACGTGCACCGTGGGTCGTCCGTTCATCGTCGACGGCCATGCAACCACGGCGTCGCCGTGCGAGCGCGGCGACTGGTCGGCCCGCGGCGGCGTGGTCGAGGTCGCTGCGCTCACGCACGCCCAGCGCGACGCGATCGCGCGCCACTGGCAGGCCGTCGGCCTCGCCGAGCACGCGAGCGTGCCCGCGTTCGCACGCTTCGCGCTGCAGCAGGCGGCGCTCGGAGCCCCGGCAGATCTCATGCAATCGTGCGCGGCCGCGATGGCCGACGAGATCGAGCATGCCAAGCTCGCGTTCGAGCTGGCGGCCCGCTACGGCGGTGTGTCGGTGGGCCCCGGACCGCTGGTCGAGGCGGCTGCCAGCGCGATCGCCTTCGACCTGCGCACGGTCACCGAGCTGGTGGTGATCGAGGCCTGCATCGGCGAGACGGTCGCAGCCATCGAGGCCGCCCATGCCGCGGCGCGCAGCGTCGATGGCCACGTGCGCGCGACCCTCGAGCGCATCGCCGCCGACGAGCTGCGCCACGCCGAGCTGGGCTGGCGCTTCGTCGCGTGGGCGCTGCCGCAGCTCGGCGCCACCGACCGCGCGGCACTGCGGCAGGTCTTCGCACGCGCGATGGCATCGCGACCGTCGAGCGCGACCGCAGCCGACGAGGCCGCGCTGGCGGCCCACGGTGTGATCGGTCCGCAGACCGCGGCGATGCTGCGGGAGCAGGCGTTGCGCGGCGTGATTCGCCCGCTCGCGGCCACGCTGCTGCCGGCGCGCGCCCCCGGTGACGCCGACGCAACGCGGGCCACCGCCGCGTTCGCGTGAGCGGACACGGTCAGCCCCAGGTGGCGCGCCAGCGGCCGCCCGTGGGGCTGCGCTCGACCAGCTCGATCGTGGCTACGATCGCGCTGCGATCGAGCACCGCACGCAGTCCCTCGGTCAGCGCGCCGAGGGACAGCGGGCAGTAGACGTTGGGCGGAGTCTCCAGCAACACGTCGGCGCCCGCGGCATCCACAGCGCTCGCGGTCAAGCTCGAGCCGCGGTGGAACTGCGACCAGCGTTGTGACACCGACGCGACCATTCGCGCCGGACTGACGAAGCGCATCATGAACGAGTACAGCTTGCTCGACCACAGCTTGCGCTGACTCGCGAAGCAATGCGCGAAGTAGCTGGCGTCGTCGACGAAGTGCTCGTCGTACTGCGCGAGCAGGACCGCGTGGCTGTGCACCTCGGGGATCCAGTCGGTGACGGGGCGCGGGTGCTCGATCAGCTCGACGAGCTCGGCCGGCAACACCGACGGGGTCAGCGGCAGCGTATCGAGCAGCCCACGGTAGAGCGACGCCTTCGCGCGACACTCGGGGTAGCTGTCGATGCCCTCGGGCAGGCGCCCGAGGTAGCCGGCAAGCGCAGGGCCCACCTGCAATGGGTACGGCCGTGGGGCGCGGTTGTCCATGCCGAGCGCGGTGCCGGGCACCGCCGAGAGTGGCCCACCCACGGCCGGTCGCGAGCCAAGGCCGCGCGGTGTCGCGCGCCCCCACGGGCCGTGAGCTGCACGCGGGCTCACCATGCGAACGCGTCTCGGCCGTGATCCGATCGACCCCTTCGTGACTCGGTCGCGTCGAACCATGCGTGACAACGTCCTCGATTCCGCCGCCGTCGATTCCCCTCCACCCGCGGCGCGCGTCCGTCCACGCTCGCGCCGTCCGAGCCTGGGCCTGATGGCCGCGGGCACGCTGCTGCTTTCGTCCTGCTTCGAGCCACCTGCGTCGGCGCTCGCGGTGGAGATCGTCCCGACAGGCACCGCCGTCAACATGATGAACGCACCGCTCGCGACGCCGCCGGTCGCGGCGGCGATGCAGGCCGCCGGCGGCAAGGGGGCCGCGATCAAAGGGGGCTACGTCCTGACCCACGAGCACCCGACCAACGGCATGGCGTTCGGCGGCAACTATGCCTTCGCCGGCGGCCCCGGCAACTACAAGAACGGCGTCATGGAGAAGGGCTACGACACCGCGTGCGACGGCTGCAAGGCCGGCAAGAAGTGCGACCACGCGGAGGTCAAGGGCAGCTTCACCGCCGCCGTCGGTGCTCTGGGCTCCGACATGGGCGACCACGCGGCCTTCATGGGCCCGAGGCACGACAGCTTCTCGCATCTGCGCTACAGCACCGATTGGATCAAGCAGGCGTATCGGCCCAGCGAAGCCGACCTGCAGGACACCTCGCTCAAGATCATGGTCGCGTTCGCGGTCGAGAGCGAAGCGATGTGCGAGCAGCTGTACTACGCCAACGAGGGCAACGGTGGCCCGGGCGGCAACGGCTATGCCTGCAGCCACGGCGACACCGTCAAGTCGATGGATCGCCAGATCGCGTCGCTGAAGGCGTGGGCCAAGGCCAATGCGTCGTGGATGGAGATCGCCCTCACCGCTGCCGACGCGCGTCGCATCGTCAACGCCGGCAAGCTCGCGGTGGTGCTCGGCGTCGAGTCGGACTACGCGTTCGGGGCCGAGGACCGCACCTTCGATCCGGTCGAGCGGCTCGATCACTACTACGACCTCGGCGTGCGGACCTTCTACATCGCCCACAAGATCAATAGTCGCCTGGCCGGCGCGGACATCTATCGCTCGTCGGGCGAGACCGGCGGCAAGATCATCCGCGCCACGCAGGCGATGGCGGGCTGTTTCTACGTCGACGACGCCGTCGCTGGCTTCCCCTTGAAGAACAACAGCGGCCACAAGTTCTGCGACAACACCTGCGGCAAGGGTGGCTTCAAGGGCGGCAAGATCACCGATGCCTGCGTGATGAAGTACAGCGAGCTGTCGGAGACCAACTACCTCGACTATTTCCTCGGCCACGGTGGCGGGTGGTTCAACGGCTTCAAGGTCTATCCCAAGCCGCCGGGTTTCTCGGGCTCGGCGGGTAGCCGCGACGATCACGGTGTCGAGCGCAACAACCTCGGCCTGTCCCACGACGGCGAGCGTGTCGTGCGTGAGGCGATGTTGCGCGGCATGATCGTCAACATCGACCACACCTCGAGCCGTACGCGCCTCGACATCGATCGCATCTCGAAGGACTTCGGGGTCTATCCGATGAACGCGCTGCACAACAACCCCAACGCGATGCTGGTGGCGAACAACCACGGCGAGGCCAAGACCCCCGGCCCCAACGAGTACGACTTCGACGACGGCGAGCTGCAGCTGGTCAAGCGCAGCGGCGGCTTCTTCGGCGTGCGCGTGGGGCCGCTCGACTCCAAGGAGTACAAGGCTTCGGGCGTGACCGAGAACTGTCCGACCACTGCGACCGAGACCGCGAAGATCCTCGCGTACCTCATCGATCAGGGCCTGACCGTCGGCTACTCGCTCGACTACGCCACGGTGACCGAGGGCGTGCACTCACGAACGCTGGCCAACTGCGGTCGCCAGCTGGGCGGCAAGGACTTCCTGCACAAGTACGGCAACCAGATCGCCGAGGGCCTCACCCACGTCGGCATGATGAAGTTCTGGCACAAGGAGCTCGAGGCGGTCGGGCTGGCCGAGAAGTACATGAAGAAGCTCGAGAACGACGGCCCCGAGGCCTTCGTGCAGATGTGGGAGCGCTCCGAGGCGAAGTCGAAGAGCGGCAAGCAGATCCCGCGGCAGACCTTCGGCTCGAACGTGCCGTCGGATCTGAAGAACCACGGCCAGGCCTGCACCTCCGACAAGCAGTGCAAGAGCGACCGGTGCGCATGGGGCATGTGCGCCGACAAGGACGAATGCCGCGACAACGGTGATTGTGGCGCGAGCGAGTACTGTGGCGATCCGATCAGCGGCAAGGCGACCTGCAAGGCGCTCAAGAAGCAGGGCGAGGGCTGCACCAAGGCCTCACAGTGCGCCACCGACCGCTGCTCCTTCGGCAAGTGTGCCGCGGCCGACGAGTGCAACTCGAACAGCGAGTGCGGCAACGGCCGCTACTGCGGCAACCCGGTCGCTGGCAAGCAGACGTGCAAGGACAAGCACGACAAGGGGCACACCTGCACGAACAAGGATCAGTGCAAGTCGAACCAGTGCAGCTGGGGCTTCTGCAAGTGACGCGCACCATCGCGGGCCCACTCGCCATTCGGGGCGACGTGGGTCCGCGAGGTGATATGCGCGCTGCCGCGGTGCGGCCTCAGGCGAACAGGCCGGGGATGTGCCCCGAGACGTCGCCGAGATCCGAGAACACGCCGACCGCCCGCATCGCCGAGATGAGCACGTTGGCGGTGTGGTTGGCGTTGGCGGGTGCGACGATGTGCTGGCCCTGCACGAGGCCACCAGCGCCGCCGGCCACGAACCAGCACATGTTGTCGGTCGAGTGCACCGACCACGCGGCGCCGCTCTCGTAGCCGTAACCGCCGCCGGCCTCCATCATGTAGACCATCGCGACGTTGTCGAGCAGCGTGCCGGCACCCTCGGGGGTGTCGCGCATCTTGGCGACCAGGTACGCGAACTTGTCCATGTGCCAGGCGATGACGTCGTTGTACTGCACGGTCTGGCCGCCATGGCTCATGTCGTGCATCGCGTACTGATGGCCGGTGATCGGCGCGACGTTCATGAACGACTGGATCATCGTGTGCATGAAGGTACCGACGCGGGTCAGATCGCACACGAAGGCCATGTGCAGCAGGTCGGTGAGGACCTTGATGCGGGTCTCTTCGCCGCTGTAGCCGGCGTTGACGTCGTAGGCGTTCGGGTCGTCGCCGGTGAACGCACCGCCGAGTGCCGGGTCGTCGCCGGGATCTTCGACCATCATGCACGCGCCCATCGGGTCGGGCGGCAGCGCGTCGAGCAGCTCCTCGATGTGGCGAATCGCGTCGTAGTGCTGCTCGAGCCGCGCACGGTCGTGGCTGCCGAGCCGATCGAGCATGCCGCTCATGCGGCGATCGACGAGGTCGAGCACGCTCTTGCGCTTCTGCAGCTCGAAGGCCTTCTTCGCGGCCTCGACCGGGTCATCCGGCACGAAGCCGAGGAACAGCGTGTCGTAGGCCTGTCGCGGGCTCGCGACGGGGTAGAGCGCCTGCGGCTGGCCCTGGTCGTCGAGTCGCCACGACATCAGGTCGCGGTAGTAGGGGCCTACGCCGGAGTTGTAGAGCAACGCCTGCGCGCGATACTGCAGCGACTTGAAGGTGGTGTCGCCGGCGATGACGTCGGCGACGATTTGATCCGAGCTCCAGTTGGTCACGCGATAGTCGTGTGACTCGAGCGGCATCGGCATGAGGTTGGCCGTGCCGGTGAAGATCGGATTGGTGTGGGCGTGGAAGTTGATGCCGCGGCCGCCCGCGGGGATCGGCATGCCGAACGCGGGCTGGCACGGGATCGACAATCCCGAGACCACGGTGATCTGATCCTTGACGTTGCCGTAGTCGGCGAACGGCGCGATGCCGGCCCCCAGGGGATAGTCGGCGCCGGTGGCCGCCGGGATGACGTTGTTGGCCTGCGGGCCGGAGTCGCAGCCCCGCGCGAGGCCGCCGAAGAGCAGCGCGTAGCGCAGCGGCAGGCCGCCGCCGTGGGCGAGCGCTTCGCCGTGATCGTCGAGCATCGCGTCGAGCAGCGGCAGGCCGACCATGGTGCCGCCCAGGCCGCGCAGGAAGGTGCGTCGTGGCAGTCGTACGGTGCGCATCTTCAGCCCTCCTCCTCGCGGCGATAGCCGAAGGATGGGTTGGTCACGATCGCCATCAGCAGCTCGTCGAAGCGGTGATCGCCGGCGACGAAGTCTTCGTTGAGTTGCTGCACGAACGGCATGTCCTCGGCATCGAGCTCGCGCCCGAGCGCGAAGCGGTAGGCCTGTTGGGTGACGCAGCCGTCGAGCAGCGCGTTGTCGATGAGCAGCTGCGAGAGCTCGGCGGGGCCGTTGAAGGCGCCGACATCGGCGATCTCGCCCTCGCCGTCGATCTCGCAGGCCTCGTTGTCGATGTCGTGGGTGCGAAACTGGCCCGCGCGATCGTATTGCTCGAGCCCGAAGCCGAGCGGGTCCATCTGCGAGTGGCAACCGGCGCAGCTCTCGACCGCGTGCACGAGGTAGCGGTCCTTCTTGCACTCCGCGACCCCCGGATCGGGGCCGTTGTCGGCCATCACGTTGGGTGGTGGCGGCGGGATATCCTGGCACATCAGCTGCTCGCGGATGTACTTGCCGCGCTTGGTCGGGCTGGTGTCGCCGACGTTGGCTGCGACCGAGAGGAACGCGCCGTGCGAGAGGATCCCCATGCGACCCGAGTCGCCGTAGGCCACCCAGCCCTCGCCACCTTGCGGGTGCGGCAGGCCGTAGTGATCGGCGAGTAGGTCGTTGATGAAGGTCTCCTGCGACGCGAAGAGGTCGAGCCAGGAGCTCTGCTCCTCGAAGATCACGCGCTCGACCAGCGCGGCGCTCTCGCGGCGCATCGCGTTGGTGAGATCCTGCGGGTGGGGCAGCTCGGCGTAGCCCATCCACAGCGAGTGGAAGCGATCGACGTGGGCGTGGGCGCGGGGGTCGTCGAGCAGCGCCAGCGCGCGGTCGCGGATGCCGTCGGCGCTGTCGAGCTCGCCGCCCGCGGCGGCGTCGAGCAGCGCATCGTCGGGCGTGGTGCCCATCAGGAAGAACGACATGCGCGCGGCGAGCTGGAACCGATCGAGCGCGAACGTGCCGGGTTGATCGGGCGCCTCGGTGCCGACCTCGACGCGATAGACGAACTCGGTGTCCTGCAGCAGCGCGCGCACGACCACCTCGACGCCGACGTAGAAGTCGCTGCCCTGGCTGGCGAAGTCGAGCCCGAGTGCGGTGAAGTCATCGATCTCGTCGGTCGCCAGCGGGCGCCGCAGCGCGAGCCGGCCGAAGTGCCCCACGAACTCGCGCATGCAGGTCTCGTCGGTGTCGCCGCTGGGCGTGCAGCCGACCACCGCGTCGCGCTTGCTGGTGTCGGCGATGAGCCGCTCGGCGGCCTCCTTGGCGAGCACCTCGATGCCGTTGACCAACGGCTGCGAGACCACCTGCGTGGTGTAGTCGTTGTCGAACGGCGTGCGCGGATCCTCGGGCAGCAGCTGCGAGGCCGGCCGCGAGGTGTCGAGCAGGATGTCGCGCACGACGTTGTCGAACTCGTAGCGCGTCAGTCGACGCAGGCCGACCCGCGCGATGCCGTCTTCGGGCGGCGGCGGCATCGTGCCGGTGTCGGCACCCGTGCTCGAGTCGGCGCCGGTCGCCGAGGTGCCGCCGGTGGTGGCCGCGTCGCTCGTCGAGCCATCGGCCACCGCCGCATCGCCGCCGCGGTGGCATGCCACCAGGCCCAGCGCCATCGCGATCGCGACCTGCGATCGAGTGGTTGTCATCCGCATCGGAACCCTCCGCATCGAGGCAATTGGTAACACGTCGACGCGCCGCAGATCAGTGCGTGGGCGTGGCACACCGATGTCACGTGCGGGTTTGCATCGCGTGGTTCACGGCGCCCGCGGAATTCGTCCGCCCGCAACGGGACGGGTCTGCGCAGGCGGAGATCGCGTCTCGTGAGCCCGAATCCACAAACACGGGGTTTGGGGCCGGGGCTCACCGACGCCGAACTCGCGAATGCGTCTTGGAGGGCTCGCGCGCAGGGTCGTGCGCAGCCCGTCCTGGCTCGCGTCGGCCGTGTGGACGCGAGCGATGGCGCGCCCGCGTCGTGCGGCCCTCGACGCGTGCCGGGGCGATGCCCGAGACTCGGAGCCGATGATCCTGCGCAGTGTCTTCGCGGTCGGACTCGGCTCGGCGTTCTTGCTCACGGGCTGCCCGCGCCCGCCCGAGGCGGTGGTGAGCGGCACGGACTCCGATTCGGGCACCAGCGGCGACACCCAAGGCAGCGCCAGCGCCACGATGACCGCCGGCAGCGACGGCACCGACAGCATGGGCTCGGCGAGCAACTCGAACTCGGGCGCGACGCAGACTGCGAGCGACTCCGCCGACGTGACCTCGGCCTCGGCCAGCGACTCCGACACCGTCGATCCGAACTGCGGCAACGGCATGCTCGACCCCGGCGAGGACTGCGACGACGGCAACGACGACGACACCGACGCGTGCGCGCAGTGCCACGACGCGGCGTGCGGCGACGGCTTCGTGCAGGCCGGCGTCGAGGGCTGCGACGACGGCAACGGCGTCGACGAGGACAGCTGCAAGGCCGACTGCACGCCCAACGTCTGCGGCGACGGCATCGAAGGTGGCGCCGGCGAGGACTGCGACGACGCCAACGACGTCGACACCGACGCCTGCACCAACGCGTGCACCACCGCGACCTGTGGCGACGGCGTGGCATGGGCCGGGCACGAGGCCTGCGACGACGGCAACGCCGTGGCCACCGACGCGTGCACCAACGACTGCACGGTCGCGGCCTGTGGCGACGGCGTGGTGTGGGCTGGCCACGAGGCCTGCGACGACGGCAACCAGAGCAACGAAGATCTCTGCACCGCCTCATGCGAGGACGCGGCCTGCGGCGACACGTTCATCCAGACCGGCGAGGACTGCGATGACGGCAACGACATCGCCAACGACGGCTGCAGCAGCGCCTGCGCCGACGAGCCCTACTGCTACACGTTCAATCCCCAGGTCGATTGCCCGAGCGGCTTGGACTTCTGGTGCAGCGAGGTGCCTGCCGATTGTGAGGACGGCAATCACGCCCTGACTGCGTGCGACGTCTGCATGGGCGGTGGCTGTGTGGTCGGCGAGGGTGCGTGCGACGACAGCACCGCGGCCGCGGTACCGGCCGCCATGTGCCCTGATGACTATTCGTTCGTGTACGGCACCGGCACCTGCGCCGCGGGGAATGTGGTCTACGAGTGCAACGGGGGTGGGATCTTCGGGTCTTGGTGTTTGTGATGCATGGATGAGCGTCGCGGCGCGCGGGCGGAGGCGAAGAAGGGGGGCATGTGGGTCACGTGGCGGTCGACGAAACGATGCCGTCCTTGGCGTCGTCGGCGTCGATGGGGGCTCGACGGGGTCGACGGTGACGGTCACGGTGCTGCGGCACGTGATGCTCGACGGGCTCGAGGGGCTTGGGGGCTTGGCGGGCTTGGGGGTTTAGGGGCGCAGCGGGGAGGAGCGCGAAGCGGAGCGGCGCGAGCGGTCCGACCCGCGCGGAGGAGCGGGGAGAGCTGAGCGGCTTGCTGGATAACGCGGATTCGCGAGGCGCTGCGGCATGGGGGAATCGCGTTTCGCGACAGGAGCTTGGCGGGAGGCCGTGCGGGGCGTCACGTGGTCATGCAGACCGGGATAGCTCGGCGGCGGGCGACAAACGCAGGTCTGCCGAATTAGAGTTGGGCGGACGTGGCGAAGGCTGCAGGGAACCGAGAGCGAGCATGTGCGCGCGCCACCACCTAAGCATCCTTCTCGCAGCCTGCGCCTGTCGGCCGGAAGCGGCGGAGGAGCCCGTCTTCGATCGCACCTTCGCCCCGCTCGACGTGGTGAAGCGCTGCAAGAACCGAACAGACCATAGCAGCTCAACAGAGGACCGTGAGATCGACGCACTCACGATCGCTTTGACCGACGGTGTCCACTATGTGAACCCGCCGACCATCGGCTGCGAGCTCAGAGCACAAGTTGAGGGCACGCGGCTGCGGTTCCGACCACAATCGTGCGCAAAGGGAGCCGGTGAACAAAGCGAGATCGAAGGTACTGCGCAGTTTGACGCAGAGGGTCTTCTTGAGATCCACCTCACTAGCGTCGAGTTCTGGCCGCCGTCGCCGGACCTCTGGCCGGATGGCCTCTGGTGGGACTGCGGGCATGACTACCTGCTCGAACCACTCGAGTAGTCGGCCACCGATGCGCCGGTGGGATCCGCCGTCCAACAAGCCGTTGCAGCTGACGCCTCACTCGAGCTACGCTCGAGCGGGGCGCAGCTGAACGCCTATTCGTTGGACGGACAAGTCCGTGAACCAGATAAAGACGCAAGCGGAGACCTGGCGGCGTCGACTTCGGGCTGACCTCGCGACCCCCGCAGAAGTGAAGACGTGGGCCGACGGCGTGATCGCTTCAATCGAGAATCCGGAGGTTTGGCTGATCGACGTCTCGATGGCGGCGAGCAAACCGGAACTCAACGAGGCTCTGCTCCGCGCTCCCGGCGAAGCGGATGCTCGTGAGGTCTTCTGCGGAATCATCGCGTCGCTCACGGACCTGCTCGCGTGCCGGCCCGACCTCGATTCCGAAATCGCCAGAGCCCTGTTCCAGATGTACATGGACGGGGATGTTCCGGCGAACGAGAAGCTCGGGGAAATGGCGAGCTTCTGGGATGACATCGATCTCGCGCGGGATGGGACCTACGGAGACGTCGACGAGCAGCGAGAGCGGATGCGAGCGTTCCTTGAGCGGTGGAGTCGACCGGGCTACGCGACGGAGCAGAGCGGCCGAGGCGACGGTCGCCAGGGTTAGCGGCGTTGCGCGGCGTCGCGGTTCCGGCAGCGTTCTGCGCCGGAGCGGTCCTTGCGATTTCATCCGCCGTGGTGGCAGAGCCGATTCCCAACCTCGATCCCGAAGCCGACTTCACCGGCGTGATCAGCGGGGAGAAGATGCACGCGAACTTCGCGAAGATCGAGGATCGCCTCACAGCGGCGGAACAGTCGAGGGCGGGGGAACCCGTGCTCGGCACCGCGGTGGCGTCGTGGATCAGCTACGCCACCGCGAGCACCGATCCCGAGGCCGTGGTCGACGAACTCGAGGTCGAGCTGGATACGACGGATCGGTCGGTCCGCGTCGCGCTGGCTGGAAGCGGCGGCAGCCCTTCCTCGACGGCGCGGCGAGCGGGACGGCTGTGGAGTTCACGTTCCGCCTTGAGCGCCGAACTGCTGGCGTGGACGTGGACTGGGTGACCGTCGAGGAGTTCTACTGGCGCTCGGACAGCTCGATCCTTCGCGTGCCACCAAGCACGGTCATGGCGTTCGACACACCGCCTGCGGGGACGACGACGTACCGCGTGCTCGGTTGGCCAGAGCCAAACGGGGGGAGCCCCGCCGTGTCGGTTGCTCGCGTGCGCCTCGTTGCGCAGGAACTCGCGGCCACTACAACTCCGTGACCCACCCGGCCACCGCTCTCGGCCTATGCTAGCCTTGCTCGGATGCCTCCGATCGAAGCGCACTACGAAAACGGCGTGCTTCGCCCGTCCGCGCCTCTCGCCTTGCGGCCAGGGGAGCGTGTGGCGGTCGTCGTGATGAGGCACCCCGACCCGAGCCGTTGGGATATGGCGCGCCTCGCCGCGGACGACGACGATGATGAGGCGCTCGCCAGCGCCGGGCTCGCGGACTGGGCCGACGCGCTCGACCGCGAGGACCGAGGGTGAAGCGCGGCGAGCTCTGGTGACCTGGCCGGACCCGAGGCGGAAGCACCCTGCGTTCGAGACTCGCCGGACCTCGCAGTGACCAGGATATTCGGGCGGCGCGATGCGCTTCGGGAACGGCCTCGTCGACGGCACTCAGATCGAGCCGGGCGTCGCGTCGCCGAGGGCCTCGTGCGGACGCTCGTCGTTGAAGCGACGTCGGAACGCGTCGAAGCGACGCTGCTGCGCGGCGTGGTTCGACGAGGGCGGACGCGCCGTCTCGCGCTTCAGCGTGCGGTGCATGCGTTCGTGCGCGCCGTTTTGTTGCGGACTCCCTGGTTGGATGCGCTGATGCGAGATGCCCATCCGCATCCACCACGTGTTGAGCTCGCACAAGCCGTGGATTCCGGTCGAGGCGAACGGCGGGCCGTTGTCCGAGCGAATCGCAGACGGCAGGCCGACCTGTCGAAAAGCCGCTCGAAGACCGGCTTCGCGCCCTCTGTGCGCACGTTCGGAACTCCGGTGACGCGCAGCAAGTACCGGCTGTGCAGGTCGACGATCGTCAGCGGGTTGCAGTACACGCCGTCGCACGTGCGGAACTGGCCCTTGAAGTCCGTCGTCCGCACCTCGTTGGGTTCGCTCGCGCGCGCCGGGCCGCTGCCCGGATGGTCCCACCGCGTGCGACGACGCCGAGGCTCCACGAGTCCGTTGCGCAGCAGAACCCCGTCGACAGTGCTGCGCGCCGGCCATACGATGCTCGGGTGCCGATCGGACAGCACACGCAAGAGCTTCCGCGCGCCCCAGCGCCTCGCCTTGCGCTCCGCCACGATCATCGCCTCGAGCTCGTCGGGCGTGCGGTGCGGACAGCTCTTCGGTGCCCGACTCCGCTCTTCGATCGCGGACTCCCCCTCCAAAGCAAAGCGGCGCACGAGCGCGTACCCAGTCTTCCGACTGATGCCGTAGCGCTTGCACAGCTCGACCATCGTCCCGTGGCCCGACGCGTGGTCGGCCAGGAATCGCCGGCGCTCGTTCATGGGGTTAGTCTCCGTCCATGCCATCGCGCTCGCCTTCGAGAACGATTCTGCACACGTGTCACCCATGTACCCGGACATCTGCTACCGATGTACCCGGGTTGTACCGATCCGCCGTCCAACAAGCCCTTGCAACGGACGGGTCCACGAGCTAGCGCTCGTGGCTCCCGCCGCTGAACGCCTTGTGTGTTGGACGGACACGCGTGACCACCCACGTCGATTCTCGTGGGCTGCTATCGTTGGCGCGCATGCGAGCTGTGGCGTGGAAGGGACTCTTCACGATGTTCGTCGCCGTCGGCTGCGTCGCCGAACACGAGCGCTCGCCTGAGTCGACCGCCCCCGCGGGAGCGGACGGAGCCGAGTCGCCGGCATCCGTCACCGTGGGTAACCCGCGCAGCGACCTCATCCCCCGAGCGGTGCTGTTCGGCAATCCCGAGCGCAGCGCGGCGCAGCTGAGCCCGGACGGCAAGTGGGTCTCCTGGCTCGCGCCGCGCGAGGGCGTGCTCAACGTGTGGGTCGCACCTGCCGGCGACCTCACGAAGGCGAAGCCGGTCACCGCCGCGAAGAAACAACCGGTCCTCGAATCGGAGTGGGCGTTCGACGGCAAGCACCTGCTGTACTGGCAAGACGAGGCCGGCGACGAGAACTTCCACGTCTACCGCGTCGCGGTAGAGACCGGTGAAGTCGTGGACCTGACTCCGATCGACGAGGTGAGCGCCGGGCAACTATGGCTCTCGCACCGCAAGCCGAACATGATCTTGGTCGAGCTCAACGACCGGGACAAGTCGATGTTCGACGTCCATGCGATCGACCTCGCGACGGGCGAAAGGCGGCTCGTAGCACGCAACGACCAGGAGTTCTCCCACTGGGTCTTCGACCACGACCTGAAGCTACGCTTCGGCCAGAAGATGACGCACGACGGCGCGCTGGTGTGGATGGTGAAACACGGCAGCGGCTGGCGGCACTATGACGAGACCCCGTTCGGAGACAGCAGCAGCTTCCTCGGCTTCGACGCCAGGGGTAGCGCCTTCTACACGTTGGACGACCGTGGGCGGGACACCGCGGCGCTGTTCGTGGTCGACGCCAAGACCAGGAAAAAGCGGCTCGTCCACGCGGACGCCCGAGCCGACCTCGGCGGCTGGCACCAAAACTGGATCGGCCCGAGCGTGCTGGTGCACCCCACCGAGATGAGGGTTCAGGCGATTGTGGTCGACTACGACAAGCCGCGGTGGGTCGTCCTCGACCCGCGCGTGGCGAAAGACTTCGATGCGCTCGCCGAGCTCGACGACGGCGTGCCCCGCATCACCTCGCGCACGCTCGACGACGAGACCTGGATCGTCGCCTTCGACGGCGACGTGCGGTCTCGGAGGTACTACCGCTGGGATCGGCGGACGCAAAAGGGCGAGCTGTTGTTCGTCGAACGACCCGAGCTCGACCGGCAGCCGCTCGTGCCGATGCACCCGGTGACGATCGAGTCGCGCGACGGGCTCCGGCTCGTGAGCTACTTGACCCTGCCGAAGCACGCGGACCGCGACGGCGATGGAACCGCCGAACTGCGCGTGCCGATGGTGCTGCTACCCCACGGCGGCCCGTGGTACCGCGATCGCTGGGGCTTCGACCGCCTCCACCAGCTCTTCGCCAACCGCGGGTACGCGGTGCTCTCGGTCAACTTCCGCGGCTCCAACGGCTTCGGCAAGGCGTTCACCAACGCGGGCGACAAGCAGTGGGGCAAGAAGATGCACGACGATCTGCTCGACGCTGTGAAGTGGGCGGTCGATCAAGGCGTCGCCGAGAAGGACAAGGTCTGCATCTCTGGCTACAGCTACGGCGGGTACGCGACGCTCATCGGTCTGACGCTCACCCCCGACGTGTTCGCCTGCGGTGTCGACATCGTCGGGCCTTCGAACCTCGTGACCGAGTTCGAGAGCCTCCCGCCGTACTGGCGGGAGGCCGCGATCACCTTCCTCAACAGGGTCGGGGACTGGAGCACGCCCGAGGGCACGCAGGCGCTCCTCGACGTCTCGCCGCTCACGCACGTCGCAACGATCACCAAGCCGCTCCTCATCGGCCACGGCGCCAACGACACGCGAGCGAAGAGATCCGAATCCGATCAGATCGTCGCCGCGATGAAAGCCAAGCACATCCCGGTCGGGTACATTGTGTTTACCGACGAGGGCCACTTCTTCAACCGCCCCGAGAACAACCGGGCGTTCTTTGCGCTGGCCGAGGCCTTCCTATCCGTCCATATCGGCGGCTGGTACCAGCCGATCGATGCCGCCGAGATCGCCGCATCGTCGATGGTGGTCGAGGCCGGAAGAGAGTGGCTACCAGGGTTGCCGGACCAGAGCAAGTGATGCCGCCCAACAAACCGTTGCAGCTGACGGTCCACCCGGGCTACGCTCGCGCGCACCGCAGCTGAACGCCTATTCGGTGGATGGCCGAACGACCCCGATAGGCGCGAACGCGAATGCCTCTGTCACCAGCCCTGCGAAGCGCCATCGAGCACGTCGCAGCGCAAGGCGGAGCACGCCGAGCCGAAGCCGTGGCGCAGCAGGATCACATCCGGCGCATGTGCGACATCTCGGCCGATGACCTCCGCGACGCGCTGCTCAGCATCACGCAGAACGCGCGGGTTGCTCTTCACTTCCATCCCGACCGTCCCGACGCCACAGGGCGAACGGTCGCCCAAGCGTTGCTGCGGGATGGCGTCTATCGCAGTCAGTTCGAAACGGGTCTATCGAACGGCGGGCTATCCGCCCACCCCGGCGGATCGCGGGATCGGTGCGAGCAGAGCCTCTTCGGTCGCGCCTACCATGCATCCGACACGACCAATGCCGAGCGACCGAAGTACGGCGCGCTCAGTCTCTTGCACCACGCGGATGGCCCGTCACCCCGGTTCGGCTCCTGCTACTTCGTGCTCGCTGCTGCTGTAGGACGGCGCTGCACGTTCACCTATCTGGATTCTCACGAAGGTGCAGTCGAGAGGGGGACCCTCGAGGAATTCGACGATGTATTTGCAGCGGTGCTGCGCAGTGCATTCTACCACGGCATTGGTCTGGGCGAGTCTGACCTGACTGTGCCGGGCCTGGTCCATCGCCTGCGATGCGACCTGTCGGCGCCTCTTTGCGATCTTGCGCATCTCCCCATCGCCAGGAACCTGAATCACTACGTCGAGGCTCAGGTCCACGGCGATGTGGTGCTGCATCAAGACGTCGACGCCCTCGTTGCCGACCCTTCGTTTCGAGAATCGGAAACAGGTCGCAACCTCACCGACCTCTGCAGGCGCAATGATGTGGCACTTCACTGGGACCCGGGATTCCTGCTAACCTCCGACAAGGTTCTTCGTGACTTTCGAGGCCCAACAATGCCTTCCCTCGCAGAACGAATCGCGCGAGCCGGCACCATCGACGCGAGTACGATCGGTGCTGCGGTCACCGACCTTCGAGCCAACCCCGGCAAGTGGAGTGATCGCGGGAGCCCCGACGACGTGTTGCAGGAACTGGAGCTACTCTGGCACGTGCTGCTGAAGTACGGCACGCAGCCCGCGGAGGAGCTTCACCAGAAGAAGTAGGACCCTGACACGGGGTCCTGTCGTCGAGGAAGTCCGGGCCGTTCGCGGCGAGCTCGCGAGGCTTCGCTGATCACCCGCAGAACCGCCGCTGCGGGCTACTCTGGCCGAGTTCTTGACCATGTATGGGCTACGGCCCATACTCCAGCATGGCGTGCCGACAGTCATCGAAGGAGACTTCGAGTGGGACTCCGGCAAGGCGGCGTCGAACCTCGAGAAGCACGGCGTCTCGTTCTTCGAGGCCGCGACCGTGTTCGCTGACCCGGTGGCCGTTTATCTCGACGACGGCTCCGGCACAGGGATCGTTTGCTGTACGTCGTTCACGTCGAGCGCGGCGATCGAGATCGAATCATCAGCGCGCGGCCGGCGACAGGCGGCGAGCGCGAAGTCTATGAAAGCGGGGAACATCGTGGCGCAAGCATCAAGAAAGCGGGTCGAGCCGGAGCCGGCAGAGGTGCGCGTCCTCGGCCGGGGACTCCGGGCGCGCCGAGGCGTACACCTCACGCTGCGAACGGTGCGCGAGGCGGTGGGGAAGACACAAGCCGATGTCGGGGAGGCCTCACGGATCGACCAAGGCGACATCTCTCGGCTCGAGACACGCGGCACCCTAGACGAGTGCCAGGTCGAAACGCTACGCAGGTACGTGGTCGCACTCGGAGGCGAGCTCGAGCTCGTCGCGGTGTTCGGCGACAAGAAGATCATTCTCACTGGCTCCTCCGCGCGCGACGTTGATCCGCCGTCCAACAAGCCCTTGCAACGGACGGGTCCACGAGCTAGCGCTCGTGGCTCCCGCCGCTGAACGCCTTGTGTGTTGGACGGACGACTAGGCATGGCACTGGTTCTCATCTTCGGACCCCCTGCTGTCGGTAAGATGGCGGTCGGCCTCGAGCTGGAGCGCCTAACTGGACTGCGACTGTTCCACAATCACATGGCCGTTGACCCGGTGCTGCAGCTCTTCCCTTTCGGCTCAGCGCCGTTCCAGCGCCTGGTTGGCGAGTTTCGGCATAGAGTCTTCGAGGAGGTCGCATCGAGCGACCTTCCGGGCCTCATCTTCACGTACGTGTGGGCGCTCGACGATCCAAAGGAGCGCGACGCCATCGATCGTCTCACCGGGATCTTTGGTGCGCGCGGCTCGCCCATCCATTACGTCGAGCTCGAGGCCGAACAGTCCGTACGTCTGCACCGAAACGAGACGCCTCTCAGGCTGCAGGAGAAGAAGTCGAAGCGTGATCTAGCACGCTCTCGGGCCCGGCTGCTCGCCGGAGACGCCAAGCATCAGCTCAACACGGCGGGGAACTTCTTCTACCCCGACGATCATCTGAAGATCGACAACACACTGCTTGAGCCGCCCGCGGTTGCCGAGCTGATCGTGCGGCACTTCAAAGTGAGCCGCTTGCGCGGATAGGCGCCGTCCAACGAGGCGTTGCAACGGACGAGTTCGAGCGCTACGCTCTCGAACTCGCCACTGAACGCCTAATCCGTTAGCCGGACAGACCACTTCATGGATGCCGCGGAGAAGAAGGCGCTCGAGGATATTGAACGCTTCGGTTGTCACGTGATCCACGTGCTACCGGAGGGCGACTTGCCGGGGTTCTCGTACTCGGTCGGCGTCCAGAAATCCGTGGGAGCGCCGGAAGTGATCGTCCTGGGGCTGGGCCGCGAGATAGCCCACTCCATCGTCAACGAGTACAACACCCGGGTCAGGGGAGGTGAGCGCTTCTTGCCGGGTCGGTTCTACGACGGATTTCTCGAGGGCTTTGAGGTGACCTTCGAGCGCGTCCATCGTGGGCACTACCGCGAGCACTTGGGCTGGGACCTGTGGTTGCACAAAGGGGACGCGTTCGATGCACTTCAGCTGGTCTACCCGACGACATCGGGAGTCTGGCCATGGGATCCGGTTGAGCCGAACTTGTTCCGCGCCAGGCAACCACTCCTAACCGCGAGCGGCGGTCGAGAGGCCGGCTAACAAGCCGATGCCGCTGACGGCTCACTCGAGATACGCTCGAGCGGGCCGCAGCTGAACGCCTATTCGTTGGGCAGCAGCGCGGAGGATCGTGGACGGCATGGACAGAGCAGGCGGCGTCGAAGCCCCGACACGAGCCGCGGCGCGCCGACGGGGCGGCGCTGCGGCGGTCGTCCTCCGAGTGCCTCCGAGCACGGTGCGTGCCATTCACGTCCCGCCCGCGGGGGCGACGACCTGCCGGGTGCTCGCTTGGGTCGAGGCCGGTCCCGGGGCTGCTGGAACGGATCTCGCGCGCGTCCGACTCGTGGCCCAAGAGCTAGCCGCGACGCCCGCCCGCTGACCGCCGCCGAACCGCGCCGATCGCCTGTCCTCCGGTCGGCGCCGGCCCGCGCTGTTGCCCTCTCCACGCTCCATCCGCCCGCCGTCCTGATTTCCTATCCGCCACTGACTTAGTCACTTAGTCAGCCAACGGCGTAGACTCGAGGCTCACCTGGGATGACGCCAAGAACCTCGCCAACCAGAAGAAGCACGGGATCTCGTTCGAGGAGGCCGCCAGGCTGTTCACGTCAGGCGTCGACGACCTCGAGATCTTCGACGACGGCCACTCCGACGAGGAGGAGCGGTTCATCGCGATCGGCCCG
This sequence comes from Deltaproteobacteria bacterium, assembly GCA_016709225.1. Taxonomy (NCBI): domain Bacteria; kingdom Pseudomonadati; phylum Myxococcota; class Myxococcia; species Deltaproteobacteria bacterium. The sequence goes on from JADJEE010000012.1 coordinate 2,709,522, forward strand.
ATCAAGCGCGGGGTTGTGCTCGTCATCTCCACGGATGTCGGCGATGACTTCCTCCGCATCATCAGCGCGCGCTTGGCGACCAAACGCGAGCGCGCGGCGTACGAGTCCTTCGCCAAGGAGACGCGATGACCGAGATCCCAGAACTAACCGACGAACAGCTCGCCCGCGCCATGCCGGCACGGGTGCGGCGGCGCCTGATCGCTGGAAAGTTCGAGACCGGAGAGGACATCGCCGCTCTGCGGCGCTTCGTCGGGCTGACGCAGACGCGGTTCGCTGCTGCCGTCGGCATCAGCGTGCACACGCTCCGCAATTGGGAACAGGGGCGCCGGCAGCCGGAGGGTCCTGCGATTGCACTCCTACGCATCGCCGCGCGGAACCCACGAATCATCCGCGAGAATCTCAACTCTGCGGCGTAGACCCGATGTCTGCTGCCCAACCTGCCGTTGCAACGCACGAGTTCCCGCGGCTTCGCCACCGGAACTCGCAGGTGAACGGTTATTCGTTAGACGGACCGGAGAAAATTCGTCCATGCACATGGTGCAGCAACCGTATCGCGACTTGTACCACAAGCTCCTCAGCTACGACGGGGGAGCGCTCTTCTCCGACGTCGTCGCGCCGTGGCTCGCGTCGGTGAAGGCTGAGAAGACCTGGCCAAGAGACGTCGCACGGCGGGCGTCGCCGGGGAACGAGCTCGCTCAGGAGGACAGTTGGCGGCTGTACGCCCTGTCGCGAATTATCGACCTGCTCTCGATCGGAGCGACCCGCCCTGAAAGCGGAAGTTGGCGGATCGCACCGTTGACGCGCGGGCAGTTCACGGAGGCGATGGAAGAGTTGGGCCTCGCGGCAGTCAGCGCGCCTTCATTTCACCCCTTCTTCCACGAGATAGATACGGTCGACGAGGCGCAGGATTCGAACGCACCAGCCGAGATCCGCGAAGAAGTCCTGCCCGGATATCGCATCGGGAAGCTCCTCGCCTGTCGCGCACGCTGTCGGATCGTCGTCGGCCGCGAGCAGATGAAGAAGGAGGTTGCAGACGCTAGTGTGCTGTACTGGGCGTTTGCGCGAAACAACCGACCCACTGCAGATCTCAGCGTCGGCTGGGGGAGCAACTCGCAGTGGCGCACCTCGTTCAGGCTCGATTACGAGGTCGACGGAACGTACTACTTCAACCATGGCGGGGAGCGAGCGCCGACCAACGGCGACGAGACGCTTGAGACGGACGAAATCCTCGAGCTGCTGCGGCACAGGTGCTTCGTCCGCTGCGCCAAGGACGGATCCGACTTGTGGCCGTACGCCTGGTGTGCGATCGAGCGGCCCAACAAGCCGTTGCAGCTGACGCCTCACTCGAGCTACGCTCGAGCAGGCCGCAGCTGAACGCCTACTCCGCTGGGCAGCAATGCGACGACGGCGGTTGGTCGGGGAGGGACGCGGGTGGGGGACCTTCGGTGATGCCGGCTAACCGCGCGCTCCGGCGGACGGCGCTTGCGCGCCGTCGCTGAGCGCGTGATCGTTGTACGGACGCCCGTGACCATTGAGCGCCGACGAAGCTGACGGCCGAGTGCGAGGCCTGCGAGCGCCCGCGAACTCGTCACGACATGGCAGCTTGACGCGGCCGCAGCTCAGCGCGAGGGTCGTCGTGGAGACGGTCGGACGCTCGGGACCGCCAAGGGTATGCCGAACGGGACCGCACTCATGTACGCAGTCGTCGCGGTCTTCGGTACCGCACTCGGGGGTCTGCTCGTTGCGGGCCTGATGCGGTCCCGGCTCGTCCCGGTCCTGCGAGCGCGGAAGGCTCGGAGGTTCGACTCGAGGGTTCGGGGTGCGCTTCGATCGCAGACCCCTGACGCCCTCGCCAAGGTGTTTCGCGCTGCGTTGGAGGACGCAGTCGATCCTATTCTTCATGCTCGGCATTGGACGGTGTTTGGCCGACTCTCGCGCAGATTCAGGGACGAAGCCGACCGGGTCGAACGCGGACTTCCGGAAGCGCGAGCTGCAGGCGAGGCGCTTGCTTCGGCACTCTACGGCGTCTTCCACCATGCCGAGAAGATGCTCGAGTCCGGACCCGCAGCACCAGGGCACCAGACTCTGGTCCGGCTCGAGCTCGACTTTCTCCTGCACCTCCTGCGGGACGGCGACGCAGCGGGAGCGGCGACGTGCGCTCATCAGGGGATATCCGCGACCAAGTCACCGACGCTCGCGCTGTGGACGCCAGTATGGCAGGCACACCTTCTGGCAGCGGAGGTCGCTGAAGGTCGACACACCTTCGACGAGATTGATGAGTGGATGCGCCGCGCCGACGACGCCATCTCCATCCTGCTCTTGTCGTGGTCCGCAAGTGCGCACGCGGCCGAGACTGGCGACGAAGAGCGCGGGCTCGCCTATCTCGCGACGTACAGAGGAGTCGGTCCCCATTGCCCTCCACCTCGCGTGCGGCCGCTGTGATGACGTTCCGCCACGCGGCTCCGAATGTTGCCGGCCGATCGCGTGGGCACAACTGGCAACCCTGGCCAGCCCTGGCCAGCCCTCACGGGCGCTCGATGTACTTCCAGATCCCGCTGCCGTAGGTCCCCGAGACGATCACGTACGCGAGCAGCGACGGATCGTAGGACACCGCCATGCCGAAGGGCGCACCGCCCTCGTGCATCTCGGCCGGGGTTTCGCAGTAGGCGACGTCCCAGGCCTCGGCGCCGATCGGTGCGTCGATCGGCGCGCGTGCGAGATCGGGATACGAGAGATAGCTGGTGTAGAGATAGCGCTCGGTCGCGGCGATGTTCGTCATGTTCGAGCCCTCGAACTGGTGCTCGCCGGCCCAGGAGCCCATCGTGAAGTGCTCCCAGGTCGCTCCGTCGTCGAGGCTGCGGGCGCCGTTGTTGTTGCCGGTGGCGAAGATCGTGCCGTCGGCGGTGATGACATTCTGGTGGCTGCCGTGGGCGTGCTCGAGGTCGTCGACCTTGGTCCACGCGGCGGTGCTGATCTCGCCATCGACGCGGCCGGCGGTGGTGGTGCGCCAGATGCCGTTGGTGCCGCCGTTGTCCTGGGCGATGACGGCCCAGGTGGTCGCGCTGATCGGGATCACGTAGTGCGACGTGCCGATGCCGGCCGGTGGCATGTGCACCACCCAGCTCGCGCCGCCATCGGTGGTCTCGCCGAAGCCACCGTCGGGTAGATCTTTGAGTCCGTAGTGGTAGGTCGCGAGCACGTGATGGGGTGGATCATCGGGCAGGATCTGGACGTGATAGAGGTCGGTGAGCGCGGGCCCGAAGGGATTCTGGTTCGCGAAGGCGGTGTCGGCTGCGGTCGAGCGCTCCCACGTGACGCCGCCATCGGTCGACTTCCACGCACCGACCGCGCCGTAGCCCGAGGGTGACCACATCGTCGGCGGTGTGTCGGGATCGCGATTCGGATTGGGGTCGATCGACGCGCCCCACGGGTTGCCGGTGATCTCCGCGGTGGTGTTGCGATTCTCCCAGGTGTCGCCGAAGTCGGTCGATCGGTAGACCTTGATCGTCGGTCCACCGTTGCTGCCGACGAACGCATAGAAGTCGCTCGGTCGCGCCGGATCCACCAGCACGGTCTGCACGGTGTCGGGCGCGGTGAAGCCGGGCAGCTCGCGGGCGATCCACGCGTCGTAGGGGCAGTTGCCGGCCTCGACGCATGGGTCGAGCGGCGGCGGATCGCCGGTCGAACCGCCGCTGTCGCTCGCGGACGCGTGGCCCGTCGAGTCGCCGTCGTCGAGGGTCGTCGTGCCAGCGGTGCCGTCGCTCGCGGGGCTCGTGTTCGCCGTCGTCACGCCGTCGTCGGCCGATGATGCGGAGGTGCCGTCGTCGTCGGCCGACGCCGCGTCGCCAGCGGTGCCCGACTCGGCGCCCCCGCAGGCCGCGAGCGCAACCAGCGACGCGAGCGCGGTGACCCGCGCGAGCGCGGGACCGCGGAGGGGGTCGATGCGACGGGTACGGCCTGACGTCATGCGAATGTGGATGCAGACCGCCGGGCCGATCTTTGAGGCAATCGACCGCGTCGGGTGTTCACCGAGCGCTACGGCGGATCGCCCGTCATCCGCGTCGCGCGCGAGCACAGTGCCTCGTGTTTCGCTCGCGGTGGGGGATACTGACCGCCGTGACCGACGCGGCGCCGGAGTTCCACGAGCGGGTGGGCCGCCACCCGGCGGTGGCGGCTGCGTGGCAGTTCGATGCGACCACCGCGAGATCGTCGATCGTCGCGGCCGATGGCTGCTTCGACTTCATCGTGGTGCACGACGACACGCGCGGGCGCTGCTCGGGCTACGTCTACACGCCCGTCACGGCCGCGCACGTGGTCGCGTCGGCGGCCCGGACGCGATTGGTCGGCGTCCGCCTGCAGCCGGGCTACGGTGCAGCGCTGCGCGAGTGCGGGCCCGAGCTCGTGCGACGCGTCGCCGCCGATGGGCCGAGCTCGGTCGACGCGCTCGAGGCCTTGGTGGTCGACACGCTCGATGCGGTCACGCCACCCGAGCTCGTCCACGACTTCGTCGCGCTCGCACGGGCATCACGGGGCGAGCATCGTCTGACCGCTTGCGGCACCGGGAGCGCCGCGCGCGAGCTGCAGCGCGCCTGCCAGCGGTGGCTCGGCTTGCCGCCGAAGGTGTTCCTGCGGATCGAGCGGGTGTGGGCCGCGCGTCGCAAGATCCGCGAGGGCCATCCGCTCGCGGCGGTCGCAGCCGAGCTCGGCTACGCCGATCAGGCCCACCTGTCGCGCGAGGTGAAGCAGCTGCTCGGCGTCACCCCACGCGCGCTGCGGCCTGTCGGAATTCTTCAAGCTCGAAGCGTCGGGCGCGAGTAGCTTGGCCGCACCGCTGCGGGCGGTGGAGGCTGATCCAGACATGGCGAAGACCAAGAGCAGCGCGCCGAAGCTCGGCTACGTGATCGTGTATGTGCCCGATGTCGGGGCGACGCTCGAGTTCTACGAGCGCGCCTTCGGCGTCGAGCGCCGATTCCTGCACGAGTCCGGCCAGTACGGCGAGCTCGCGACCGGTAGCACCGCGCTCGCGTTCGCCGATGAGGACCTCACGACGACCGGTCACGTGTTCGAGCGCAATCGACCCGCAGCCAAGGCCGCAGGGGCGGAAGTCGCGTTCGTCGTGGACGATGTCGCGGCCGCGTTCGCCCGCGCGGTCGCGGCCGGGGCCAGCGCAATGGCCCAGCCGAGCGAGAAGCCGTGGGGCCAGACCCTCGCGTACGTCCGCGATCTCAACGGCTTCCTCGTCGAGCTGTGCACCGAAGTGACCGCATGACGGTGGCGACGCGGCCGCGTCGATTTCGTTGAACCGAAGGCGGCGCTGGCGACACGGCCGGTAGCGAAGGGAGCGCGCCGCTTCGATCGGCCGCCTCGTCGCCCATGCCCTGCGCCCACGTCGTCCCCCGCGAAGCCTCCGCGCCCGTCCCTGCTCGCGCGTGTCCGCACCTGCTGCCTGCGCTGCCGCGGGCCACCACTGCGCCCCACGTGCGCGGTCTGCCACTGCTCGGCTCGGCGCTGCAGATCCTCCGCGATCCCTACGGCTGGTGGCCGCGCCAGCACCGTCGCTTGGGGCCGGTGTTCCGACTCACGCTGCCGATCGCCGGTCGCACGTGGATCGCGATCGCCGGCCGCGATGCCAACGAGCTGCTCGCCCGCGACGGCGCGCGCGTGTTTTCGCAGGTGATGACCTACCCGCGCGCGCCGCAGGTGCTCGGCACCACCGCGCACCCGAGCTTCACCGAGGGGCCGCTGCAGCTGCACCTGCGCCGACAGGTCGCGCCCGGCTTCACACGCCAGGCGCTCGCGCCCCACCTCGAGGCCATCGCTCAGCACCTGCACGCGCACGTCGAGCGCTGGCGGCCGGGACAACGCCTCGACGTCACCGCCGAGACCTCGCAGATGGGTCTCGATGCAATCTCGCTGTTCGCGAGCGGCCAGCCGCTGGGCTTCGATGCCGCGATCGTGCGCCGCTACGCGACCGTGTTCACTGGCGTGATTGCGATGAGCTGGCCGATGGCGCTGCTGCGCTGGCCCGCGGTGCGCCGCGCGAGCACGGCGCTCGACACGATGATCGAGCGTCGCCTCGCCGAGCACCGCGATCGCGAACCCGGCGCGCACCCGCCCGACTACTTCGACCACTTGCTGCGGGGCTCGCTACCCGACGGTGAGGCGCTTCCCGAGCGCGTGCGCGTGGTGTTCGGGCAGATGCCGTTCAAGAACATGGGCGTCTACGCCGGCCGTGTGATCAACCACCTGCTCTATCAGATCGTGCATCGCCCCGAGGTGCTCGCGCGGGTGCAGCCCGAGATCGATCGCACCTTCGACGGCAGCCCCATCACACTCGAGGCGCTCGACGCGATGGCGGCCCTGCGCGCCACGCTGGCCGAGACCCTGCGGATCCTACCCGTCGCGGTCGCGCTGCAGCGAACCGTGTGCGAGCCGTTCGCGTTCGGCGGCCACCGCTTCGAGCCCGGCGATCGCGTGTTCACGCCGCTGTCGGCGACTCACTTCCTCGAGCAGCACTTCCCCGAGCCGCAGCGCTTCGACATCGATCGTTTCATCGATCGACCGAGCCCAGCGCCGTACACGTACAACCCCTTCGGCGTCGGCCACCACGCGTGCGTCGCGAAGTCGGTGTTCGAGCCCCTGGCGCTGATGGTGGTGGGCACCGCGCTGCGCCGCTGGCAGCTCGCGGCGCCGTATCGCCTGCGCACCATCGTCGATGCGCTGCCGGGACCGTGGCCCTGGCATCGCATGCACGTCGTGGCCTCGCGTGAACCTCGAGCCAGCCTCAGCGCCTGACGGACCTCGACCCATGCTCGTACGAATCCTCGGAATCCAAGACGACCCCACGGCGATCTTCCTCGCGCTGGTGTGCGGGGGATTGTTCACCTACTTCGCGTGTTCGGGCCTGGCGTACCTGGTGTTCTTCCGCTGGGGCGCGGCGCGATTCCATCCGAACGAGGTCGGCGACCCCGCGCAGGATCGTCGCGCGCGTCGCTGGGGCACCGCGTCGATCGTCGGCAACGCCGCGCTCGCGGTACCCTTCCACTGGCTGCTCTCCCACGGTGCAGGGCAGCTGTACTGGGACGTCGACGAGCACGGCTGGGGGTGGCTGTTCGCCAGCATCGCGCTCTATCTCGTCGTCACCGAGACGCTGGTCTACTGGGTGCATCGCGCCCTCCACGGCGACCTGCTGTATCGCACGCTGCACCGTCATCATCACGGCTTCCGCGTGAGTAACCCGTGGGTGAGCACCGCGTTTCATCCGCTGGATTCGTTTGCACAGGCGCTGCCTCATCACCTGTGCGCCTTCTTGTTCCCGCTGCACGCGCTGGTCTACCTCACGATGCTCGCGTTCGTGACGATGTGGGCAGTGTCGATCCACGATCGCATCTCGTGGGCGCGCTGCAAGCTCATCAACTACACCGGACATCACACGCTGCATCATTGGTACTACCACTGCAACTTCGGCCAGTTCACCACCATCTGGGATCGCCTCGCGGGCACGTACCGCGACCCCGAGCGGTACGATGCGACGATTCCCGCGGGGGTGTTGGTGCGTGGCCAGGATTGTCGCGAGCGTCACGGCCGTACGGGCGCCAGCAATGCACCGCCGAACGACAGCAGCCGCCGCTCGGCGGTCTTGGCCACCGCCGCGTCCTCGAACTCGGCGATCAACGCCACGCGACCGTCGGCCAGCAGCGGATCGACCTCTGCGAGATCGCGACGGGGATCGGTCGTGCCGATGAGCATGCCGGCGAGGCCGCCGAACAGGCCACCGAATGCCACGCCGACGAGCGCGCCGATCCAAGGCGACACTCCGGACTCCCGGATGAACGCGAACGGCAACATCGTGAGCAGGCCGCCGAGCACGGCCATGCCCAGGCCGCCCCATAGCGCACCGTCCCGCGCGCGCGTCTGCGACACCGGCAGCTTGCCGTCGATCAGCCGCCGATAGTGAACCTCAATCGAGTCCGCGTTCTCGGCGTAGCCAGACGCGAGCAGAGACTGATAGGCATCGCGGGCAGCGCGAAGACCGTCGAACACGACGCAGATCGAGTGGCTCATGGGGACGATCTCCTGACCACACTGGATAGCAATCGCAGTGCCACCGTCGTCGCTCACGATTTGCGCGGGCGCGGTGGGCCCGAGCGCGCAGGTGCGCGCGTGGTCACGGTCGCGGTCGACTGGATCTCGGCGCTCGGGGCATGCGCGTCCGAGCTCCGGTCGCGACCCGCCGAGCGCGGACGCGGCCGCGCGTCACATCAATGCGACGACCGCGGCGACCGTCGCGAGCACACCCGTGGCACCGAGCACGATCATCACCATCGTCGGGCTCGGCAGCGCGCCGGCGAGCGCACGGCCGGCGATCTGCGAGCGGGCCGCCACCATGCTCGAGGCCGCGGGCGCGGCGTCGTCGTCGCTGGTGGGATCGAGCTTCGCCGACGCGGAGGCGGCGGGGCTGGGCACGGGGGCGTGCGAGGGATCGACGATCTCGGTCGAGTCGGGCGCGGTCGAGTCGGGCTCGAGCGGGATCGCAGCCGCGGCCAAGGGCGGGTTCACGATGACGGAGCGTGGCGGCGCCGGCGGTGGGCCGCTGGTCACGGGCGTGCGCGGCCTCGCCGTGCGTGCGGTCGCTGCCGGGAGCTCGAGGTCGATCGCGGGGACCACCGGGGTCGCGCGATGCCGCGGCGGCTCCGGCTCGCGGACGCGCTTGCGGGGCGCCTTGAGCACCATCGAGTAGCTGGTGCCCTCGTCCTCGTGCAGGGGCTCGAGCGGCTGCGCGGCGTGCAGTGGCACGACCTGACCGGAGCACTCGTTGCGGACCGGCTCGGTGTCCTGCGGTTGGTCCACCAGCACGATGTGGCGTGCGTGCGCCAGGGTCCGCAGGGCCAGCAGCGCCCGGAACTCCCCGAACATGGCGGCCTCGACCAGCTCGCGCACGGTCGTGGCGCCGTCGCAGAGCTTGAACATGTCGAGGGCATCGCGCCACTCGGCGAGCGCCGCGGGGTCGGGATCCGAGAAGAAGTCCCACTCGCCGCCGCCACCGTTGCTCGCGGCCTCGCCGACGGGTTGCTGACCCGGCTCGGACAGCGGCACCGCCACACGATCGAGCGAGCCGAGCGCCGACAGCACCTTGGGTCGCTCGTCGATGCGGCGGGCGTTCTCCAGCAACACGTGGCCGAGCGTCGGACCCACGCCGGCGGGCAGCTGTGTGCCGACCCACTCGACGTCGCCGCGCACGAGCGTCAGGCGTGCGCCGGGCGTGCGGCACAGCTGCAGCTGATCGAGCACGCGCTCCTCCACGAAGGTGCGCGCGACCTTCATCCACATGGGCGCGTCGGCCCCGAACTCGTCGTCTCGGCCGAAGCGCTCGGGATGCCGACGATGGACCTCCGCGACGAACGGCTCGAGCTGATCGAGACGACCCACGCCACGTGCACCGGTGAGGCGTCCCTGCGTGACCTCGAAGGCGAATGCGTCGTCGACGGTCTCGACCACGAGTACGCCGCTGGGGTCCTGGGATGCCAGCGCTGCGAGCACGTCGACCGCGGGGTGATGCGCCGCCGACACGGCACACACCGCGGTCACACAGCTCGGGTCGGCGCCCAGGGTCGCGACGACGTGGTCACGCATCACCAAGGCGCGACGCTTGCGTCCGATCACCCGCGCGGGCCCTACGGCGAGCTGTTCGGCCAGCAGTTCCGAGGGCGTGACCGCACCGTCGACGTCGACGATCGGGGTCTGTCGCGGGGGGCGACGCAGCGAAGGAGGAGACATGGGAGGGCGAGACGATCCCTGGGTGCCTGTCCGATCTATGCGGTGGCGCGACGACGCGCGCCATGGGCCGCGGGCGAATCTCACGAACGATCGCATGGCCCAATCCGACACCGCCCCGGATCGTTTCGCGATCACGCATCCGAAGCGTGTGGCGCGCTCACGCGGGCTGGTATCGTGGGCCCATGGCCGAAGAGGTTCCAGGCATCCACCCCGGCGCCGGCAAGCAGGCGCCACGCTCGGCGTTGGTCGATGTGCCGCGCCTGGTGAGCACGTACTACACCGACGTGCCCGACCTCGACGACGCCGCGCAGCGCGTGGCATTCGGGACCTCGGGCCATCGAGGCAGCTCGCTCCACCAGGCCTTCAACGAGCCTCACATCTTGGCGATCGCGCAGGCGATCTGCGAGTGGCGGGCGCAGCACGGCATCGACGGCCCGGTGTTCGTCGGGCGCGACACCCACGGCCTCAGCGAGCCCGCGCACACCACCGTGCTCGAGGTGCTGGTCGCCAATGGCGTCGCGGTGCGCGTGGCCCAGGACGACGCACCCACACCCACGCCCGCAGTGTCGTTCGCGATCCTCGAGTACAACCGGGGCCGCAGCGGCGGGCTCGCCGACGGCATCGTGCTGACGCCCAGCCACAATCCCCCCGAGGACGGCGGCATCAAGTACAACCCGCCCCACGGCGGACCGGCCGACGGCGACGTCACCGCGCTGATCGAGCGCCGCGCCAACGAGCTGCTGCGCGAGGGCTGCAAGGGCGTGCAGCGGGTCGGCAAGGCCACGGCGCGGGCCTCGGCGCTCGTGACCGCCCACGACTACGTCGGCCCCTACGTCGAGGCGCTCGCCGAGATCGTCGATCTTTCGGCCATCGCGGGCGCAGGTCTACGCATCGGCGTCGACCCGCTGGGCGGCTCGGGCATCGGCTTCTGGGCACCGATCGCCGATCGCTACCGGCTCGACATCGAGGTCGTGAACCCGGTCGTCGACGCCAGCTTCTTCTTCATGCCGCTCGATCGCGACGGTCGCATCCGCATGGACTGCTCGTCGCCGTGGGCGATGGCGAACCTCATCGCGCTGCAGGACCGCTTCGACATCGCGTTCGGCAACGACACCGACTACGACCGCCACGGCATCGTGGCGCCCTCGTGCGGCCTGCTGAACCCCAACCACTACCTCGCGGTCGCGATCGACTATCTGTTTCGCACCCGCGAGCAGTGGCCCGCGACCGCCGCGGTCGGCAAGACGCTGGTCAGCAGCAGCATGATCGATCGCGTCGCCGCCTCGCTGGGTCGACGGCTGTGCGAGGTGCCGGTCGGCTTCAAGTGGTTCGTCGATGGCCTGCGCGACGGGAGCTTCGGCTTCGGTGGCGAAGAGAGTGCGGGCGCCACGTTCCTGCGCCGCGACGGGCGCGTGTGGACCACCGACAAGGACGGCATCATCCTCGACCTGCTCGCGGCCGAGATCACCGCCAAGACCGGGCGCGATCCCGGGCTGGCGTACCGCGAGCTGGTCGCCCGTTTCGGTGAGCCGGTGTACGAGCGCATCGATGCCCCGGCGAACGCGCGTCGCAAGGCCGTGCTCAAGCAGCTCTCGCCGCAGCAGATCACCGCGCGCGAGCTCGCGGGTGATGCCATCACCGCCACGCTCACGACCGCACCGGGCAACGGGGCCAGCATCGGTGGTCTCAAGGTCGTCACCGAGCAGGGCTGGTTCGCCGCGCGACCGTCCGGCACCGAGGATGTCTACAAGATCTACGCGGAGAGCTTCCGCGGGACGGAGCATCTGAAGCGCATCCAGGGCGAGGCGCAGGCGATCGTGAACGCTGCTTTTGCCACCGCGGGTGTGTGAGGCCATAGTCCGCGGTGTGGCGATGCGCCGCGGTGGTGCGCCGGTGGTCGGCGCCGAAGACCCGTGTTCGGGCGCGCAGGGCCTGACGATTGCACTCCCAAGCCGGCGCGCGAGCAGGCATGCTTCGCGACGGTGACTTCCATGAGCCTTCGCCTTTCGTCGAGCCTGGTTGCGTTGAGCCTCTCCTTGCCCTTGACCGCCTCGGCGGCGCCGGCTGCCGAGGGCAGCGCGTCGGTCGGCACCGACGGGGTCGCCACGACCAGCGAGGTCGCGCCGCCCGACACCGGCAAGCGCAAGCCCAAGAACAAGCGCAAGGACGTGCCTTGGATCAAGCGCTGGGCGCCCGAGCGCAACATGGCCGAGCTCGGCATCTACGGCGGCATCTTCGTGCCGTCGCGATCGCTCGAGCTGTTCCAGGCCGACCTCGACCTGCCCAACCAAGGCTTCAAGCAGTTCAAGCGCATTGCGCCGGACGTCGGCGCACGCATCGGCTACTACCCGATCCGTTTCTTCGGGCTCGAGCTCGAGGGCGGCGCGATGCCGACCCGCACCACCGCCGATCAGGCCGCGACGCTGTGGGCCGTGCGCGGCCACCTCGTGGCCCAGCTGGGCCTGTCGAGCATCACCCCGTTCCTGCTCATCGGGCCGACGGCGCTCGGTGTCAGCAGTGCCCGGCTGGCGGTCGGCAAGGAGGTCGACGCAGGCATCCACTTCGGCGGCGGCTTCAAGGTGTTCCTCTCGCGTCACGCGATGATCCGACTCGACGTCCGCGACACCGTGACCGCCAAGCGTGGGGTGAAGGACGGCGTGACCAGCAACCTCGAGGTGCTGCTCGGCCTCTCGCTGACGCTCGGTCGCAAGGACAAGCCCAAGCCGCCGCCAAAGGACACCGACGGTGACGGCTTCTACGACAACGTCGACAAGTGCGTGACCGAGCCCGGCGTGGCGCCGGATGGCTGCCCGATCCGCGACAAGGACGGCGATGGCTTCCTCGACAACGTCGACAAGTGCATCGACGAGCCCGGCGTGGCGCCGGACGGCTGCCCGATCCGCGACAAGGATGGCGACGGCTTCCTCGACGACGTCGACCAGTGCATCGACGAGCCGGGCGTGGCGCCGGACGGCTGCCCGATCCGCGACACCGACGGCGACGGGATCCTCGACGACGTCGATCAGTGCAAGGAAGAGCCGGAGACCAAGAACGGCTACGAGGACGGCGACGGCTGTCCGGACGAGGTGCCCAAGGAGGTCGAGAAGTTCACCGGTGTCATCGAGGGCATCTTCTTCGACGTCGACAAGGACACCATCCGCGCCAAGTCGAAGCCCAAGCTCGACGAGGCGGTCGGCGTGCTCAAGAAGTTCGAGAGCGTGCGGGTCGAGATCTCCGGCCACACCGACAGCAGCGGCAAGCGCGAGCACAACGTCGACCTGTCGCAGCGACGCGCCGAGGCGGTGAAGAAGTACCTCGTCGACGCGGGCATCGACGCCGGTCGCATCACGACCCGTGGCGCCGGGCCCGACGAGCCGCGGGCCGACAACAAGACCAAGGCCGGCAAGGCGCAGAACCGCCGCATCGAGTTCAAGCTCGTCACGCAGTGAGCCGGTGATCGGCCGCCGCCGGCCGGACTTGCACCACCGGCTCGGTCGGTGGTGCACTCGCATCGGCACCTGGCGTGGACGACGACACCGTCAGCAAGCAGGGCGGCGGCTCGACCGATCCCGTCGCGCGAATGTTCGCCGACGAGGATCTCGGCGGTGCCTCCGAGGTACGCGCTGCGGCGCGTCTGCGCCAGGCGCTGCTCGGCACCATCGACCCTTCGTCGAAGCTGGCGCGCTACCGGCTGATCGATGTGCTCGGCCGTGGCGCGATGGGCGAGGTGTGGATCGCCGAAGATCCCGAGCTCGCGCGGCGGGTCGCGATCAAGCTGGTGCGCCCGGGGATGGGTGGGGACGCGCGCTACGGCGAGCGACTCGCCCGTGAGGCGCGCGCACTGGCGGCGCTCTCGCACCCCAACGTGGTGCAGGTGTTCGACGCCGGCGTGCACGACGACGAGCGCACGCGGACGCGCTCGGTCTTCATCGTGATGGAGCTCGTCGATGGTGAGACGCTGGCGCAGTGGTTGTCACGCCGGCCCGAGGTGCCCGACATCGTCGCGGTGTTCGTGCAGGCGGCTGCGGGCCTCGCGGCCGCACACGCGGTCGGCCTCGTCCATCGGGACTTCAAGCCCGCCAACGTGTTCATCGGTCGCGACGGACGCGCGCGCGTCGGCGACTTCGGGCTGGCACGCGAGGCAACCACGCGCGCGCCCGAGCAGGTCGACGTCCGCGAGGCCCTCGAGCTGATCGCGACCGACGCCGCCCCGCTGACGCGCTCGGGGGCCGTGGTCGGCACGCCGCTCTACATGGCGCCCGAGCAGCACCGCGGTGACGCCACCGACGCCCGCAGCGATCAGTACGCGTTCTGCGTTGCGCTGTACGAGGCGCTGTTTCGGGTGCGGCCCTTCGCGGGCAACCTCGTCGACGTGGTGGCGGCGAAGACTGCCCAACAGCTGGTCGACAACCCGCGCGCAGCCGTGTCCGACGCGCTCACCGCGGTCGTGATGCGCGGACTCTCGCCCGATCCGGGCGCGCGCTGGCCGACGATGGACCAACTCGCGCACGCGTTGGTTCGCGCGCTGCGGCCACGCTGGCGTCGACCCGTGCTCGTCGGTGGCGTCGTGCTCGGCCTCGCTGCCGCTTACGCCGGCGCGTCCGCGACCGGCGAGTCATGCCCGGGCCTGCAGCGCGCTGCGGTGTCGTGGAGCCCGGCGGTGCGCAGTGAGCTGGAGCGCGTGCTGGTCGAGACCGACGGCATCGTCCGCCACGATCTGTTGCTGCACGCCATCGACGTGCAGGCCGAGCGGCTGCACCGGGCGCAGGGCCAGCTGTGCCAGCTCGCAACGCCCGATCCCGGCGTCGTGGCGTGTGTCGCGGGCGCGCAAGCGGAGTTCGAGGCGCTGCTCGAGGTGTTCTCGCACGGCACGCCCTCGCTGATGGTGCGGGCGACGTTGCAGGTGTCGGAGCTGCCCGATCCGCTCGACTGCGCCACCGCGGCGGAGCCCGGGCGCGTGCAGCCGGAGCAGGCGGCGGCGCTGACCGATGCTCGCGAGGCGCTCGCGCGGGCGCGCGTCCGCATGGGCGCGGGCCTCGACGCGGAGGCTGCGATGCTCGCCACCGATGCGATCGCGCGGGCCGAAGCGGTGGGCATCGGCTACGACAGCACCCTCGGCGAGCTACGGCTGCTCGCTGCGATGGCGCAGGACGAGCTCGGCATGGGTGCGCTCGTGGCCGCGACGCTCGAGCGTGCGTACTTCGATGCCGTCGCCGCCGACGACACCAGCGTGGCCCTGCGAGCGGCTGCACGCATCACCATCAACGCCGCCGAGGCCAACGATGTCGTCGGAGCCCAGCGATGGTTGCGGCACACCGAGGCCGAGCACGCCAAGGCCGGCGCCACCGCCTACGACGAAGGCACCTACTGGCAGTCGCTCGGCGTGGTGCGCGGCTACGCGGGCGATCTCGCGGCCGCCAGCGACGCCTTCCGGCGCACGGCGGCGGTCTGTGACGACGGCGCGTGTCCGTCGCTGCACGCGGCTGCGGTCGACAACCTCGCCGAGTCCGCGCTCGCGCTCGGGGATGCCGACGCTGCCGTCGCGCTGCGCGAGAAGGTCGTGGCCGAGGTCGCCGAGCGCAACGGCGACGACGCGGTGCTCACCTCGTTCGCTCGACTCTCGCTGGCCGAGGCGCTGTGGCTCGCGGGGCGCAGCGACGAGGCCCGCGCGGCGATCGATCGCGCCCGCGCCGTCATCGAGCGCTACGAGGGACCGAACCATCCCTCGCTCGCCAACGCGGCGCTCGTCACCGCCGGTATCGCGATCGACGCTGGCGACTACGCCGTCGCGGTGGTGGCCGCGCGCGATGCGGTCGCACGTATCGAAGCCATCACCAGCCCGGACAGCCCCCGACGCGCGGCATACCACGGCACGCTCGCATCGGCGCTCGAGGGCGCAGGCGATCACGCCGAGGCGCTGCGGATCTACGACGGCGCGATGGTGGGTGCCGATCAAGCCAGCGTGATCGAGCGCGGGCCGCTGCTGGTCGGTCGCGCCCGCGCCCGGCTCTCGGCTGGCGACCCGACGGGCGCAATCGCGGACGCCCGCAGCCTCCGCGCGCTCGAGCTCGGCACGCCCTACGAGGTCGCCGATCAGGTCGTCGCGACCTTCGTGACCGAGGCGCGCGCGAGGTTGCAGCAGGACGGCAAAGCGGCGGCGCTGGAGCTGATCGACGAGGGTTTGGCGTGGGCCGACGGCGGCGCCCACGACGAGGCCGCCGCGACGCTGCGGTCGTTGCGGGCCGAGCTCGTCGGTGAGCCGCGCCCGGACGGCGACCCGCGGTGACACCGGTGTGTCGACACCCGCGCGCGTTCTGCCCCGATGCCCAGGCCACGCCCTGACGCGCGCACGGCATCAGGGCTCGGTGCGCGGCGTCGCGCCGCGCATCACGACCTCGAAGATCGCCTCCGCGAGCTGCTCGGGCTGTGGCAAGAGACCCGCGACCATGGGTAGCTCCGAGGACAAGCGCCGCAGCACCACCTGGGGCATCACCGCGGTCGCAACCAGTGTCGCGATCAGGGCTGGCATCGGGTGGCCGGTATCGAACTCACCCTCGCGGTAGCCGTTCGACATCGCCGCCAGCAGCAGCGGCAGGTGACCGCTCTGGAAGCGCGCGAAGATCTGCTTCAGCCGGGTCGACGAGATCAGCGCCTCGCGCATCACGATTCGGATCACGTCGAACTCGACCGGGGTGATCGCGGCGAGCCGGCGGTAGAGCAGCCGGAAGCGCTCGATGGTCGGCACCTCCTCGCGCAGCGCTGCCTCGAGGTGCTCCAGCACCTTGCCGTAGGCGTCCTCGACCACCGCGAGGAAGAGGTCGTCCTTGGTGGGGAAGTAGTAGTAGATCATCCCGACGTTGGTGCCGGCGTCCTGCGCGATGCTGCGCAACGAGGCCCCGTCGACGCCATCGCTCAGGAAGCGCGCGCGCGCAGCCTCGACGATGCGCGCATCGATGTCGCTCTTGGGTCGCGCCATCAGGTCACCAGCTTCTTCTTGAAGCGTGCCGCGGCGATCGCCACGACCACCACGAGGATCACGCCGAGCCACATCAGCTCCTCGGCGACATCGGGGAAGCCCGCGCCCTGCAGCGTGATGCGCCGGACGATACGCATGAAGTGGGTCAACGGTAGCGCCGACGACAGCCACTGCGCAGGGCGGGGCATGCCCTCGAACGGGAACATGAAGCCCGACAGCAGTATGTTGGGTAGCAGGAAGAAGAAGGACATCTGCATCGCCTGCTGCTGGGTCTTGGCCACGGTCGAGAAGACCAGCCCGACCGCCAGCGAGGCCGCGATGAAGACCATCGAGCACGCATACAGCAGGCCCAGCGAGCCCTGGAGTGGCACGCGGAACACGGCGTTGCCCACCATCAGCACCAGCGTCATCTGCACGTAGCCGATGATGATGTACGGAATGATCTTGCCGACGATGATCTCGATCGGCCGCGCCGGCGAGACGATCAACGCCTCGAGCGTGCCGCGCTCACGCTCGCGGGCGATCGCCATCGCGGTCAGCATCACCATCGTCATCGTGAGGATGACCCCGATCAGGCCCGGTACCACGTGCACGGCGGTGCGTTGCTCGGGGTTGTACCAGACGGTCGCCTCGACCCGCAGGCCGGCGCCCACGCCACCCACGCCGGCCTGACGCATGCGCGTCTGCAGCATCTCGGTCGAGCGCTCGGCGAGGATGCTCGCGGCCGTGGAGGTTGCGCTGCCCACGGTCTGCGGATCGGAGCCGTCGACCACCAGCTGCACGGTCGCACCGCGCCCCAGCGTCGCGCCCGAGCCATAGCCGGGTGGCACCACCAAGGCGACCTTCGCCCGGCCACTGCGCAGCGCACGGGCGATCTCGTCGTAGCCATCGACCTCGGCCACATGCTCGTAGTAGCCGGTCGCGATCATGCGCTGCGCGAGGTCTCGCGACGCCGCGGTGTGGTCTTGATCGAACACCACCGTGGGGATGTGGCGCACGTCGTTGTTGATCGCGTAGCCGAACAACAACATCTGCACCAGTGGCAGCATCACCATCATCGCGAGCGTCATGCGATCGCGCTTGAGCTGCAGCAACTCCTTGCGTCCGATGGCCAGCAGGCGGTTCATGTCCGATCCTCCCGCACCATCGAGACGAACGCGTCCTCGACCGTGGCGCGACCCGGCGTCAACGCCTTGATCTCGACCGCGGCCGCGGCCAGCACGCGCCGTACTGCCGCCTCCGGATCGACACCGCGGGTGGCGACCCGGAGCACGCGACCGAAGTGGCCGCACTCTTCGATCTCGCCGTCGTGCTCGAGCGCGAGGGTGGCGGCCACCGGATCCGCGGCCTCGAGCTCGACCACCCTCAGCCCGCGGCGCGCGACGATCTCGTCGGGCGAGCCGATGTCGAGCACGGTACCGCGGAAGATGAAGGCCAAGCGGTGGCAGCGCTCGGCCTCGTCCATGTAGTGCGTGGTCACGACGATCGTGGTGCCTTCGTGGGCGATGGCGTGGATGCGCTCCCAGAACGCGCGCCGGCTCACCGGATCGACGCCGGCGGTGGGCTCGTCGAGGAACAACAGCGGTGGCTCGTGGATCGTCGAGCACGCGAGCGCCAAGCGCTGCTTCCAGCCGCCCGATAGCGTGCCGGCGAGCTGCTTGCGACGGTCGCCGAGCCCGGTGAGCTCGACCACCGTGTCGACCCGCGCACGCCGACGCCGACGCCCGACGCCGTAGATCGCGGCGTAGAACTCGAGGTTCTCCACCACCGAGAGGTCTTCGTAGAGGCTGAAGCGTTGGGTCATGTAGCCGATGCTGGCCTTCACCGCCTCGGGCTCGCGGGCGACGTCGTGGCCGACCACGCGCGCGCTGCCGGAGCTCGGGTCGAGCAGACCGCACAGCATGCGGATGGTGGTCGACTTGCCGGCGCCATTGGGTCCGAGCACGCCGAAGACCTCGCCACGCTCGATGCGCAGCGACACGTCCCGCACGGCGACCAGCGCTCCGAAGTGCCGCGCGAGCGACTCGGCGAGCACCACCGGCTCAGGCGAGTTCACGAGGCGCCTCCGAGCGTGACGAACGCGGGCAGGCCGGCCTGGAGGTTGCCCTCGGGTGCGTCGACGCGGACGCGCACGCGGATCACGAGGTTGGGTCGCTCGGTCTCGCTGAAGAGGAACTTCGGCGTGAACTCGGTGGTGCGCGCGATGTGCTCGACGTGGCCCACCAACGGATCGGGGTTGGCGTCGGTGCGGACCTCGAGCACGGTGCCGAGCTCGAGCTCACCGACCCGCGCCTGCGGCACGAACACGTCGACGTAGGGATGGTGCACGTCGCCGAGCGTGACGATCGCGAGGCCGACCTGCGCGAACTCGTCGGGCTCGACGTGGACATCGAGCACCGTGCCGGAACCGTCGGTGTGCAGCACGTGGCGTGCGATGCGTTCCTCGGCGAGACGCACGGCGGTGTCGGCCGCGTCGGCGCGGGCGGTGGCGGCGTCGATCTCCTGGCTGCGCGCGCCGTGCTTCGCCCGCGACAGGCGTGCCTCGAGGTCGCGGCGATTGGCGGTCGCCGTCGCGATCGCGCTCTCGGCCGCGTCGAGGTCTGCGGCGGTGCCGATGCCGCCCTTGCTGAGCTGACGTTGGCGACCCACGTTCTGCTTCGCCAAGGTCTCGGCCGACTTCGCCGCGCTGAGCTCGGCCTGCAGCGACCGCACGTCCTCTGGGCGCGAGCCGGCCTGGATCAGCTCGAGCTCGGCTCGCACCGCGCGGGCCTCGGCGGCGCGGGCATCTCGACCGAGTCGTTCGAGGGTGTCGTCGAGCCGCGCGAGCTCGGCACCGGCCGGCAGCTCGTCGCCCTCGTCGACCGCGATGCGCAGCAATCGACCGGGGATCTCGAAGGCGAGCACGCGCTCGTCGAACTCGACGATGCCTTGGAACGGCTCGACGCCGACCTCCCGAGCCTGGCAGCCCGCGAGCATCACCAGCCCGCCGAGCCCCGCGAGGGCCACGATCGCCGCTGCATTCTTTATCATTCGTCTGATAATGCTACGATCCAGTCCGGTTTCAACCGCAAACTTCGCGCGGGGCCGCCGAGGGCACCAGGACCCCCACTGCCCGCGTGCGGCAGCCGATCACGCCAGCGCGTCGTCGCGGGTCTCTTCGCCGACGCCGAACGCCAGCAGCACCAACCCGACCAGCGGTGCCGCGGCGACCCAGGTCAGCACGGAGAGCGGGTTCGCACCGCTGCGTACGATCACGCCCACCGCAAAGGGGAACACCGCCGTGATCACGCGGCCGGCGTTGTAGCAGAAGCCGGCTCCGGTGCCGCGCAGTCGCATGGGGAACAGCTCGGGCAGGTAGAAGCTGAACGCGCCGAAGATGCCGAACACCGTCAGCCCCACCGCACCGAGCATGAGCAGGCGATCGATCGCAGCCATGGGCAACCCGAAGGTGGCGAACAGTGCCACCGTGGCGCCGCTGAAGTAGATCGCGAACATCGGGCGTCGACCCCAGCGCAGCGCGATCGGGACGGTGATGAGGGTGCCGATCAGCCCACCGACGTTGAACATGGTGGTGCCGAGGGTGATGAACTCGGTCTTGCGCGCCGCCAGCGTCGCCGCGTCGGTCGAGGTGTCGGCGGCGAGGAAGCTCGCGATGATGGGGATGAACACCGAGCAGCTCCACCACGTGACCAGGGCGATGACCGCCATCGCGAGCCCGCCGAGCGTGCGACGACGCAGCGCCGGTGTGAACAGCTCGCGCAGCTGCGTGCGCCCCGACGGGGTCCAGTGCTCGGGCTCCTTCACGCCCAGGCGGATCAGCATCGCGACGGCGGCGGGGATGAGCCCGGTCAGGAACACCGCGCGCCACGACAGGCCCGGGTCGGCCGCGATCGAGTCGAGCTGGCGGGTGAAGACGTCGTTGACGAAGGTCGCCAAGAACAGCCCGATGGGCGCCGAGGTGTAGAGCAGCGCACCGCCGAGGATGCGCTTGTCCTTCGGCATGGTCTCGGCGACCAGCGATGCGCCGGCAGCCCACTCACCACCGATGCCGAGGCTGGCGACCAGGCGGAAGATCGCCAGCACCCACAGGTTCGGCGCGAAGGCACAGGCCGCGGTGCCGAGCGCGTAGGTCAGCATCGTCAGCAGCAGCGTGCGGGTGCGGCCGAGGCGATCGGTGAGCTTGCCGAACAACACGCCGCCGAGCGCCCAGCCGAGCAGCAGCAGGCTCGACAACGCGGCGGTCCAGAACATCGTGTCGGCCTTGGCCGCGGGATCGGCGGGGTCGTAGCCCAGCAAGTTGGGCACGCAGATCGGCGCGACGTAGTTGAACAGCAGGCCGTCGAAGACATCGAAGCCCCAGCCCAGCCACGCCGCTGCGAGCACGAGCCATTGATAGCGGGTGAGACCGAGCACGCCGAGGCGTCGACGCTAACAGTCTGCGCCTCGGCTGGGCAACACGTCCGCGGTCGTCGCTCGCGAGCGGGGCCGCGGGCGGGCGCTCGGCGAGCGCCCGCGTCAGCCGCTGCAGCCGTCGCCGCTGCAGGTCTTCTTGCACGTGGCGCCGCTGCAGTCGCGCTTGCAGTTGCCGCCCGAGCAGCCGAGATCACAGCTCGAGCCGGCCTTGCAGGCCTGCGTGCAGTTGCCACCCGAGCACTCGAACTGACAGCTGGCCTTGGCGCCGCAGGACTGCTTGCAGTTGCCGCCCGAGCACGTGAACTTGCACGAGCCGGAGTCGGCGCAGTTCTGTGCGCAGCCACCACTCGAGCAGCCGCCCGACTTGGCGCTACCGGCCGAGCCACCGGCCGAGCCACCGGCCGAGCCACCGGGAACCTTCACGCCGGGCACCTCGATGCCGCCCGGTCCGACCTTGACCCCGCCGACCTCGACGCCCTTGTCGGTGACCTTCGCGTCGCCGGCCACCACCTCGCCCTTGGCGCCGTCGACCTTCACGGTGCCACCGGCACCGCTGACCTCGACCTTGTCCTTGCCCGCTTCGATCTCGGCGCCACCGGCTGCGACCTTCGCGTTGCCTGCGGCATCGACCGACGCCACGCCGTTGACCTTCACGTTGCCGTTGGCGTCGACGTCGACGCCGACCTCACCGGCCTTGACGCCGTCCTTGGAGACCTCGACACCCGGCGCCACGACGCCGTCCTTGGAGACCTCGACACCCGGCGCCTTGACGCCGTCCTTGGAGACCTCGACGCCCGGCGCCTTGACGCCGTCCTTGGAGACCTCGACGCCTCCAGCCTTGATCTCACCCTTCTGGGTGTTGTCACAGGCGGCAAAGACGATGGTCGCAGCGATGAGGGAGGCAAGCGTGGTTCGAAGCATGGTGAAGACCTCTCGGGTGATGGCGCCGCCGATGGTACCGTCGGCGCCGTTCATGGGATACACGATGACGCGTGCGAATCATGCGGGGGCGGGTGCAGGCCTGCGCGCGGGGTCACAGCCAGACGCCGGTGCGCAGCGAATCGTGCACGGACTCGGCGTGCTCGCGGCAAGCCTCGCGCTGGGCTGCGCGACCCCGAGCGAGGCTGGCGAGGGCTCGTCGAGCGAGGGCTCGACCACCCGCGACACCGTCACGACGGTGACGCCGACCACCTCGGGCTCGGGCGCGACCGCGACCGGCAGCGACGACAGTGCTGGTAGCACGGTGTCCGGCCCCGCCGAGTCCGGCGACGGCAGCAGCACCGGCGACGCGCCGGCGGCCGATGCCTGTGCGGCGTACGACGAGTTCGCCCAGGCCCTCGCGGGCGACCCCGACGACGCCGCGCGGGACGATCGCCAAGACGAGTTCCTGCGCACGATGTGGCGCTCGGACGAGGGCCTGCCGATCCGCTGCGACGGTCGCATGATCGTGCTGTTCGCCGACGACGGGGCCGGTGCGTGGTCGGTGACCGGCGACTTCGCCGATTGGGATCCACGCGCGCACCCGCTGCAGCCGCTGGTCGAAGGCTACGGACTGCTCGTGGCCGAGCTCGCGATCGAGGAGCCGCTGGCCCCGTCGCTCTACAAGCTCGTGCGCGACGGCACCGAGTACGTCGCCGATCCGTGGGCGCGTCGCTTCGGCTGGGACGAGTTCGGTGAGTACTCGCTCACGTCGGCGCGCGCCGACGCCTCGCACCTCGAGCGCTACCCTGCGTTCGACGACGCGCTCGCCTCGCTGCAGCCCCGCCGGGTGGTGGTGTACGTGCCCGCCGGCGCGTCGTCGCGCTCGGCGTTGCCGGTGCTGTACATGCACGACGGCCAGAACCTCTTCGCCCCCGACGCGCCCTACGGCGGCTGGCAGGTGGGCGCAGCGATCGACGCGGCGATCGAGGGCGGCGTCATGCCGCCGGCGTTGGTGGTCGCGATCGACAACACCAGCGATCGCTTCGACGAGTACGGTCCGAGCGTCGACGACCTCGGCCAAGGGCCGGTCGGTGGGCGTGCCGACGAGTACGCCGACTTCCTCGTCGACGGTGTGATCCCGTTCGTCGACGCCCGCTACCCCACCGCCGCCGATCGAGCCTCACGGGCGGTGCTCGGCTCGAGCATGGGCGGGCTCGTGAGCCTGTACATCGCGTGGCGACACCCGGAGGTCTTCGGGGCCGCGGGCTCGATGTCGGGCACGCTCGAGTGGGGGCAGATCGGTGCCGACAACGATCGCGTGCTCGATCTCTACGAGGCCACGCCGCCCGACGACGTGTGGATCTACCTCGACAGCGGCGGCAACCCGCCGTGCCCCGGTGGCAGCGACAACTACTGCGTCACGGTGGAGATGCGCGACGCGCTGGTGGGGCTGGGATGGACCGAGGGCGAGCGCCTGGCGTGGCTGCACGCCCCCGGTGCGACCCACGACGAGGCCGCCTGGGCGGCACGGATGCCGGGCTTCTTGGCCTTGCTGGGCCCACAGTGGGCCAACTGATGCGCCCGTGCGCACGCGGGCGGTCAACCGCATGCGTGCCGGCGACTGGACAGAACCAACGCTCTACGCCAAGCTCGGGTCAGCCCAACGGTTCGGGCGACGAGGAAGAGACACGCATGGCAAATCTCAAGCACATCGCAGCGACGCTCGCCATCCTGGGTTCCGGCGCGCTGGTGTTCACCGGTTGCGAGAAGAAGGGCGAGGCCACGGAGACCCCCGGCGGTGCCGGCGGTGACGATGCTGCGGCTGGCGGCGATGCTGCGGGTGGTGGCGATGCTGCCGACGCAGGTGGCGACGCCGCTGGCGGCGATGCGGCCGAGGCCAAGTGCGGCGAAGGCCACACCGAAGAAGGTCACTGCGGCGCCGACGGCGAGGGCTGAAGTCCCTTTGCCTCGAGCTGCGGCCCCCTTGGGCCCGCACGACGAAGCCCTCGCGGTCATCGACCCCGAGGGCTTCGGCATTTCTTGGGTCGCGACGGCTCGTGCGGCGGCGTCAGTCCTGCGGCCACGGGTCGGGCGGGTTCTTGGTCGGCGCCGGATCGGCAGCACCGCGGGCGCGTAGGTTGTCGATGAACTTCTGCACGTAGCGCAGATCGTCTTCGATGTCGTCGTCGTCGTTGCGCGCGAGCCAGCCCTGCACCGACTCCGCCAGCGGCAGCAGCACCGCGAGCGCCCCGGCGTCGTCGCCCCACGCGGCGCGCTCGCTCGCCAGCTGGAACCCCGCGAACACGTTGAGCATGACGAAGGCCTTCTCGACCGCGCTGCCGTCGAAGCGACCGCCCTCCGGCGTCTCGCCCGGCGCCAGCGTGCTGGTGATGGGGAACTCCTGCGCACGTGTCTCGCCGGACACGGGCTCGACGTAGCTGAGCGCGAGCCGGCCGACCGTGCCGACGTTGCTGCTCGCGCTTGCCAGGTGCGGCACCAGCTCGGCGATGATGGCCCCGCCGCCGCCGCGACGGCCGTTCTCGTGATCCGCAGTGGTGGTGCGGTGGGCGATCTGCACGTTCGGGATCGAGATCGCCGCGCTATTGCCGTCGAGCTCGAAGCGCTTGGTGCCGTACATCGCCCGCAGCGTGTAGCCGGGCTCGATGTCGACGTCGATGCGAAGGTCGCGGGCCAACGGCACGAGGAACGTGTTGACCTCCTCCTCGAAGACCTCTCGCACGGCGGCGGGATCCTCGAGGTAGTAGAACGCGCCGCCGCCGGACTCCGACAACCGCCGCATCAACACCGGGTCGAAGTCCTCGCCGATGCCGACCGTGGTCAGCGAGTGGCCGAGCTCGTTGTAGCCCGCGCTCATGGCGACGATCTTCGACGTGCTCGTGATCCCCGCGGTGGCCTCGCCGTCGGACAGCAGCACCACGCGGCTCTGGCGGCCCTCAGCGGTGGCCGCGGCCACGCGCTCGTAGCCCACGCGCAAGCCGTCGTAGATGTTGGTCTTGCCGTCGGCGGCGAGCGCCTCGATCGCGAGCTGGAGATCGGCGGTCGCATCGCCCGCGGCGCCGTCGAGCAGCACCTCGGCGCCGTTGTCGAACGCCACCAGCCACACGCGATCCTCGGGCGCGAGATCGTCGAGCATGCGCAGCAGGCCCTCGCGAACGTACTCGATGGGCTCGCCGATCATCGAGCCGCTGGTGTCGATCACGAACGCGATGTCGAGCGGTGGCCGCTCGAAGGTCGAGGGGTCGACGTCGGTGTTCATGCCCAACATCACGGTCGTGCAGTTGCTGCCGTTGATCATGTTGCCCATCACGCCGAGCTGGCCGTGCAGGCACACGTCGTTGCCGCAGGTCGCCGCCGGCAGCTCGATCTTGTGTTCGTTGAAGAAGCCGACGTCGTCGAGGGTCTGCGGGCCGGGAATCCCGCCGGCGTCGAGGATCGAGCGGAACTGTCCGAAGTCCTGCGCGCCGCCCTGACCGACGCCGGGCCCGTTCTCACCGCCGCCGTCGCCGGCGAGCGATGCGTCCTCCGAAGATGCGCTGCATCCGACCAGCGCGGTGAGGCCGGCGACGAGCGAGAGTCCGAGCAAGGTCGAAGCGCGATGGGTGTGTCGTGCAAGCATGATGGTCTCCATTCCGTGCGCGAGCGGGTTCACTGCGCGGCACCTTCGAGCAAGACGGCGAGTTCGAGATCGGTGCCGAGCAGGTCGGGCCCCGCGGCGCAGCTGGTCGCGAGCGCCACCCGATCCTGGGCGTGGGCCAGCACGAGCGTCGCGCGCGTCCCGTCGCTGCCGGTGAGCGTCGTGGGAGCGTCGCCGAGCGGCACCTGCGACGCGGGATAGACACCGCCGCCGGCCCAGAGGCTGACCGTGCGGCCCACCGCACCGCAGGCATCGACCGAGAGCTCGCAGCCGTACACCGGCACCGCCGACAGCTGCAGCGCGCCGAGCTCGGGCAGGCTGCGGCCGCGGCTGACCCACAGCGCGCGGCTCGGCGCGGCCGGGGTGAGATCTTCGCCGAGCAGCTCGATGACCAACGAGGTGTTGTCCAAGCCGTAGTCGCTGCGGATCGCGATGCGCTCGTCGGCCGCGAAGGGGAACGCCAGCGCAGTCGGCATGCACAGGTACATGCGGTGGTCCTGCTCGCTGGCGAGCTCCTCGAGGTCGATCGCGGTGCAACCGTCGACGCCGGGCGTGACCGCGGCGACGCGGAAGCTGCCGGCGACGTGCTCGTCGCCCCAGTCGACGCGATCGGCATCGTCGGGCGCCGCACACTCGCCGGTTGGTTCCTCGACCTCGTTCGAGCGCAGGAACAACACCTCGTCGCGGGCGTCGTAGTGACCGCGGTCGTCGCCGTCGAGGGACAGCGACACCCAGCCGGGGCTCAGCTCGTCGAGTCCGAGACCCTCGATCTGGTGCTGCGAGATCTCGCCGTCGCGCCAGAACAGCACCGCGGGGGCGAAGCCGTCGGCGTCGATCCGCGCGGCATAGCAGGTCTGCTCGCCCTCGAAGTGGTCGATGACCGTGAGGTTGGCGTCGACCGGCACCGTCCACGACTGCACGTCGCCGAACAGCGCGTCGCTCAGCAGTCGCGCCGGGTCCTCGGCGACTTGGTCGCAGTCGACGAGTACGTCGTCGGCGAGGCGTCGGATGTGAACGACCATCTCCTCGCCGGTCGCGTTGTGCAGCCACACGTCGCCCTCGATGCTCGGCAGCCACTCGGGGAATGGCTCGGTCTCGGGCCCCGGCTGCGAGGTCGCCACCGAGCACAGCAGGCCGACGGCGGCGGCACCGGCCTCTGCGCTGCGGCGCGCCAGCCGAGCGGGCGCGGTGGTCGTCGCGGCACCGAGCACGCGAAGCGAGAGCCACAGTACGGGCAGCGCCACGAGGTCGGTGGGATCGGAGGTGATCCGCCAGGGGAATCCGAAGCCGGCCATCAGCGACGACCACAGCTCGGCGAACGGCAACGACAGCTGGATCGCGGTGAAGACCACGCCGACGGCGACGTGTGCCGCAAACCAGCCCCGGCGCGAGCGCACCGTCAGCGCGGTCGCCAGCAGCGCGGGCGCAATCGCCAGACCGGCGAAGTCGCTGAGCTTGCCGGTGACCGCATCGGGCAGCAGGCCAGCGAACTTCAGCCACTGATCATTGACGGCCAGCAGCACCAAGGAGGCGAGCCACAGCGGGTGCAGCAACGCGCGTTGCGGCGCCAGGGAGTGGGCCGAGGCTTCGGACGAGGCGGGGTGGACGGGCATGGCGGGTCTCTTCCGGAGGGGGTAGTGCCCGCCGTGGGTCCGACGATCGCGGGGCCATGCACTCCGTTCGTGATCCGCGACAAACCGCCCACAGCGACCTTCGCAAGCACGGGCGCACCGGGCGAGCGGGCGCTATGCTGAGGGCCATGGCCTGCTTGCGGATGCGTGGAGTGGCGGTGGTGCTGGCGATCGGCTCGGCCGCCGCTTGCTCCTATGCCGCGGACTCCGGGGGTGGCGACGACTACCGCGATCCCTACATGGACGAGCCGTTGCCGCCGAACTGCCGCGACACCGACGCGACCACCGGCAGCGGCAGCACCGGCGTCTGCGGCGACACCGAGGCTGCGCAGGACGAGTGCGAGCGCAGCAGCGACTGTGCCGATGGGCTCGCGTGTCTCAGCGACTTCGACGGCGATCGCTCGCCGTTCCAGTGTGTCCCGCAGTGCGTGGCCACGGCGGATGAAGATCGCTGGTGCACCGACGACCTCTCGTGCTGCGATCCCGCGGCGCACTGCTCACCGCGCGGCTACTGCTTGCTCGATTGACGCTGCACCATCTTGGAGACCAAAGACGCGATGACGACTCATCTGAAACGAGCGACGATGCTCTGCGCTGCACTCGTGCTCGGCGGCTGTGGTGCCTCGAGCGACGAGCTCTCGGCGGGCGAGGGCTACATGCCCGAGGACCTCCCGCCGTGGACCTGCGACACCGACGCGAGCTCGGGTGGCGGGAGCGAGAGCGGCTGTGGCGATGGCACCGGCGACGTCGACCAGTGCCAGGGCGCGGGGGGCTGCGAGGTGGGCTACTGCGTCGCATCCTTCGATGGCGACATCGGCGTGTTCGAGTGTCGGCCATCGTGCATCGAGTCGATGGACGAGACGCAGTGGTGTGCCGACGCGTCGGCGTGTTGCGACCCGGCCGCCACGTGCGAGCGCGGCTACTGCATCAGCGACGCTGCCGGCGCGAGCTCGAGCACGGGGGACGCACCATGACGCGGGTCCAGGCCCTCATGTCGTTCGTGTTCGCGGCGTCGCTGGGCTGCGAGCCCGACGAGCCGCCAGGCCCCGGCACCACCGGTGGGCCCACGAGTTCCGCGACCACCGAGGCCGACTCGAGTACGACCGGCGCCCACGCCACCAGTGACGGCGGCGACGCGACCACGGGTGTCGACGTGTGTCACGGCACCAGCTTCTGCGGCGCGGGCTTCTGCGTGGCGCCCTACGCCGACAACGATCGCGGGAGCTTCGATTGCGTCGATGCATGCGTCGGCCCCGACGACGAGTCCCATTGGTGCTACGACGACGCGGCGTGCTGCGATCCGACCGCCGTGTGCACCATCCGCGGCTACTGCGTGGTGCCGGGTGATTCGTCCAGCAGCGACGGCAGCAGCGGGAGCGACGGCAGCGGCAGCGGCAGCGGCAGCGGCAGCGGCAGCGGCAGCGGCGGCGGCAGCGGCAGCAGCAGCGGCGGGGTCTAGCCCGCCGGCAGGTGTTCGAGCGCCGCGAGCGAGTCGACCAACATCGCGAGCACCTGGATGTCGCGCCCGAGCTGGCGATCGGTGGCGGTGGCGTCCTCTTTCGCGACGCGATCGGCGATCACCGGGCGCGCCTGCTCGAGCAGCTCCCGCGCGCGCGCACGATCGCTACCGACCAACGCCCGCGCGAGGTTGATCCTGGCGGCGGCGACCAGCGCAGGATCGCTGTCGGCGGCGAGCTCGATGTCGAGGCGCCGCGTGAACATCTCGGCCGCCAGCTTGGCCTCGCCGTTGCGAACCGCGGCGTTGCCCAGCGCGCTGTAGTAGTCGACCACCTCGATGGCTTGATGGGGCGCAGCGAGGCGGCGCTCCAGTGCGAGCGCGTACTGAGCCTGGGCCTGGCCGTACTCGCGGGCGTCGTAGAGCGCGCGGCCGAGGTTGAAGTGCGCCTGCGCGAGCGAAGGCTGATTGGGATCGTTGTGCTCGCGGATCGACACCGAGCGACGCAGCAGCGCGATCGCCTCCGTGGTGTGTCCGCGCTGGGCGACCACGATCGCGAGGTTCGACAGCGTCACCGCGACGACGGGGTGCTCGTCGCCGAGCACGCGCTCGAGGCCCGCCACCGCGCGACGATGCATGGTCTCGGCCTCTGCGAGCGCGGCATCACCAGCATCGGGCAGGGCGCCGAGCGTGGTGGCGAGATTCGACATCGCGCGCAGCGTCGCCGGGTGTTCGTCGCCGAGCAGCCGCGCAGTGGCGTCGAGCGCAGCGCGTTGGTGCTCGAGCGCGAGCTCGAAGCGCTTGGCCTTGCGCGCCGAGGTGCCGAGCGCGGCGTCGAGCTGCGCGCGCATCAGTGCGTCGGCACCGATGATCTTGAGCGCGGAGCCGGCACCCTCGCCCAGCGCTTGGGCCTCGGCGAAGCGAGTGCCATCGAGGCCGACCACGAACACGAGGTGGGTCAGCGCCTGGGCACGCGTGGCGTGATCGTCGGCGAGCTCGGCCCGTGCGACCGCGCTGCGAAGGGTTCGCTCGGCCTCACGCCACTTGGACTCCGCGGCCTCGTTCTGGCCGCGCACCAGCAGCGCCGCGGCCTCCAACGCCGGGTCGTCGAGCTCGGTGGCGATGTCGACGACGCCCTGCGCGGTGGCGATCGCCTCGCGGTAGTGGCCGACCGCGCCGCTGGCGGTCGCGCGCGCGAGCTCGGCGCGCGCGGTCGCGGCCCGCGTGCGGGAGCCGGGATCGCTGGGCTCCCGATAGGCCGCGAGCCGCCGCGGGTCGCCGCACACCGTCGGGCTCGGCAGCCGCGCGACCGCGTCGACCGCCTGCAGCGCGATGCCGGCGTCGGCGCGCGCGAGCAGCTCCACCATTGCGCCCAGCTCGGCGGCGCGGTCGTCGAGGCAGCGGCCGCGTCGACCGTCATCGGCCGCGTTCGCGACCGCGGCGGCTGCACACGCGGCGGTCGCTTGCTCGGTCCAGGCCTGCGCGTCGGCGTCGAGCAGCCGCTCCACGCTGGTCCACGCGTGCTCCGCGAAGGGGGTGCCGGTGGCGGTCAGGGCCGCGTGCACCCGCTTGCGCGCCGCCGCGTCCCACTGCGCCTCGATGCGCTGTCCGTCCTGCGCGCAGCGATCCCCCACCGAAGGATCGTCGGTCGCGAGCATCGTCGCCACGCTGGCCGCGCCCGCGATCGCGAGCACCCCCAGCCCACGCCGCCAGTGGCGAGCGGGGTCGCGGCGCAGCGCCGCCAGGAGGTCGTCCATGTGCGCGAAGCGGGCCGCGGGATCGCGGGCGAGTGCGCGGCGCAGCGCCAACTCGATGAAGCGCGGCACACCGCGGGGATCGTCGGGCGCAGTCATGCGACCCTCGAGCACCGCCCCCGCGAGCGCCTGCACCGTGCTGGCGACGAACGGGCGGCGACCGTAGAGCGCCTCGAACAGGGCCACCGCGAACGAGAACTGATCCGAGCGCTCGTCGGCGGCGCGGCCCAGCCACTGCTCGGGACTCATGTATGCCGGCGTGCCCATCAGCGCGCCCGTCCGCGTCAGCGGGGTCTGGATCGTCTCGGGGAGCTCGCCCTCGGGGATCGACGGCGCGGGCTCGACGAGCGTCTCGCCCGAGGCCCGCGCCAACCCGAAGTCCACCACCCGCACGCGTCCATCGCGGCCGACCAGGACGTTGTCGGGCTTGAAGTCGCGGTGCACGACCCCCGCATGGTGGGCCGCCGCGATGCCGTCACCCGCCGCGAGGAAGGCGGCCAGCACCTCTCGCCACCCGCGGGACTGTTCACCCAGCCAGGTACCGAGCGTCGCGCCCTCCACGAACTCCATCGCCACGAAGACCTGGTCGTCGAAGCTGCCGACCTCGTGGACCGCAATCACGTTCGGGTGGTTGATGCGGGCGATGGCCTGGGCCTCGCGCTGCAGTCGGGCCTGACCGACGGTGCCGCTGCGACCCAGGAGGTCGGGCCGCAGCAGCTTGATCGCGACCCGACGCTCGAGCTCGGGGTCCCACGCCGCCAGTACGACCCCCATGCCGCCACCCCCGAGGCGGTCGAGCACGCGGAAGCGGCCGATCGCGCTCGGCGTGTCCCGCTCGGCCTGGGCGCGCGCGCCGGGGCCGTCCGGCACCGCGGTGGGCTCGTCGCCGAAGATCCGCGCGAACGCCCGCGCCCGGATCTCGTCGCGGCCCTCCACCTGCGGCGCGGGCCCGAGGCCGGGATCGTCGACGGGATCGCCGCGCTCGTCGGGGACCGCCGCGTCGCCGTGCGCCGCGCCGTCAGGGGGTGTGGCGCCCATCGGCGGAGCCGATCATGGCCCGGCGGTCCGGCCCTGCGCAAATCGACGCCCGACCGCCGGCGCGCGGGCCTGATAGGCTCGTCGGGGAAACGGGCGAGGACGGAGCGTGGGGTCGGACATCGAGCTGCTCGAGGCCTGGCGTGCGGGCGACCGCAGCGCCGGCAGCACGCTCTTCGAGCGCCACTTCGACAGCATCTGCCGCTTCTTCGCCAACAAGGTCGATCGCGACGTCGACGACCTGGTCCAGAAGACCTTCATCGCGTGCGTCGAGGGCAAGGAGCGCTTCCGAGGGCACTCGAGCTTCCGCACCTACCTCTTCGGCGTCGCCCACAACGTGCTGCGCTCGACCCTGCGCACGCGCAAGCGTGAGTCCGATCGCCTCGACTTCGGTGTGACCTCGGTGTTCGACCTGGGTTTGTCGCCCACGCGCTTGCTGGCGACGGGCGGTGAGCAGATGCTCATGCTGCAGGCCCTGCGGCGCATCCCCGTGGAGCACCAGCTCGTGCTCGAGCTGTACTACTGGGAGGATCTCGAGGCCAGCGAGCTGGCCGAGGTGCTCGAGCTGCCCGAGGGCACGGTGCGCAGCCGCATCCGCCGCGCCAAGCAGTTGCTCGAAGAACAGCTGCGCGCGCTGTCCAGCGGTGACGCGGTGCTCGAGAGCACGCTGTCGGACCTCGACAGCTGGGCGCGCTCGCTTCGCGCCAAGGTGCTCGCCACCCCCGCGCCGACGAAGTGATGCCGACGAAGGCCTTCGCTCGCGCGCGTCGGAGTACGCGAGCAACTTGTCGAGTCACGCGCGTTCGTGCATAAGGATTGAACACGGCGTCGCACGATGTTCGCGGTCTTCAAGTTCGTGATGTACACCGGCGTGGTCATGGGCCTCGCCGGTTTTGCGATGTCGAACCTGCACGACGTGCAGGCGATCGCCGGGCTGCCGCCGATCACCAAGCAGGTGCTGTCGTTCGGCGGGCTCGGCCTGATCGTCATCGGCCTCATCGGCCGGACGGCGACGCGGCCCAACGACGGCGGCTTCTAGCCGGTTGGCGCGTGACGGCGCGTGACGGCGCGACCGGTCGCGCTGCTCAGCGAACTTCGAAGCCGCGGATGAAGCCGACCGCGAACGCCTGCACGAAGGCATCGCGATCCGCGACCGGGAACACCGGGTGGTGCTCGCTGATGCGGCCACCGAGGATCAAGGTCGAGAGACCGTGGTTGGCGGCCCACATCATGAACGGGGCGGTCTGCACGTCGACGTCGGCGCGCAGACGTCCCGCGGCGATCGCCTCTTGGAACGCGCGCACCGTGCGGAGGTTGCTCGAGAGCAGGCGGTCGCGCTCGGCGTCCGTGAACGTGCGCCAGTCGATCTCGTCGCCTTGGAACATCAGGCGGTACAGCCACGGGTTCTCGCACGCCCACCGCACGTAGCGCACCGACTCGTCGACCAGGCGCGCGACCGGATCGACGAGGTCGTGCGCGGGCGCGAGGTGGAGCGCGAGTCGATCGGCACCCCACAGGTTGAGGCCGCGCAGGATCGACGGCTTGCCGTCGTAGTGCTGGTACAGCGCCGTGACGCTCAGGCCCAGTCGCGATGCGATCGCCCGCATCGTGAGGCCGTCTTCGCCGAACTCGGTGCCGATCTCGAGGCTGGCCCGCAAGATGGCGTCCCGCAGGTCTGGCCGCGACCGCTCTTCGTTTGGCTTGCCCGTACCGTCCATGGATATCGATCGACGGTAGCACCCTCACGCGGTGCGGCTGGACGGAATTTCATCGGGCTGCGCGGTCCAGCCGCACCCGCGCCACCGCGCTGGGGATCGTTGCCCCGTGCGCGGATCGTCAGTTCGCTTCCGCCCGGCGTGGGCATCGCCGCGCACGCGATGCTATACCGCTGGCGAAGCCCCACCACATGCTGCTCGCGACATTGACCTCGAGATGGCCGTTCTGGGCCGGCGGAATTGCGATCGGGCTGTTCGTGCTCGCGTTGCTCTTCGCGACGCACAACTTGCTCGGAGTCTCGTCGGGTTTTGCGGACGCCTGTTCGGCGCCCTTCGATGCCCGCGTGCGTCGCTCGTGGCGGTTGCCGTTCCTGCTCGGGATCGTGCTGGGCGGTTTCGTGGTGTCGCTGCTGAGCGGGACGTTCTCGCTCACCACGTCGATGGGGATGTTCGATGCGCGCGTGACCGATGCCTTCGGACCCAAGGTGCTGTGGTTCGTCGGCGGCGGCGTGTTGCTCGGTTTCGGCTCGCGCCTCGCGAACGGCTGTACCTCGGGGCACGGCATCGTCGGCACGGCACTGCTGGCGAAGTCGTCCTGGCTGGCGACCGCCACCTTCATGGCCGCCGGCTTCCTGGTGACGCACTGGCTGCTCGGAGGTGCCGCATGAGCGGCGGTCGGTTCGAGTGGCGCGTGCTCGGGTTCGGCACCGTGTTCGGGGCGCTGCTCCACCAGGTCGGTGTGACGGACTACGATGCAATCGCGAAGATGTTCCTCTTCGAGGACTTCCACCTCATGGGCGTCATGGCGGTCGCGATGGTCGTCGCGGGGCTCGGCCTCGGCATCGTCCGGCGCGCGCGGACGGGGCCGCTGGCGGCCTACGCCGCAGCGGTGCAGCCCAAGCCGATGAAGCCGGGCCTCTTGATCGGCGCGGCCTTGTTCGGCGCCGGCTGGGCCATCACCGGCACGTGCCCGGGCACCGGGCTGGCGCAGATCGGCGAGGGCAAGATCATGGCGCTGTTCACCGTGCTGGGGATGCTCGTCGGCGCAGGCTTGTACCTGCGCTTCGGTGCCACGCTCGAGCGACACCTGCGACGCTAGGGGTGCTTCGCAACGATGGGCCTGTGCATCGAGACCAACGTCGAGCTGGCGTCGCGCACGACGCTCGAGCTCGGCGGTCCTGCATCGCACTTCGCGAGCGTGCGTGACGAGTCGGCGCTGGTCGAAGCGCTGGCGTGGGCACGCTCGCGCGGCCTCGGCGTGTTCGTGCTGGGCGGCGGCTCCAACGTGCTGGTGCCCGACGGAGGTGTCGACGGCTTGGTGATCGACCTGCAGCTGCGCGGCGTCTCGCTCTCCGACCGCGGCGCGCAGGTCATCGTGCGTGCGGCCGCGGGCGAGCCATGGGACGAGCTGGTCGCACGCAGCTGCGACGCTGGCCTGGTCGGCATCGAGTGCCTCTCGGGCATCCCGGGCCGGGTCGGAGCCACACCGATCCAGAACGTCGGCGCATACGGGCAAGAAGTCGCCGATGTGATCACGCAGGTACGCACGCTCGATCGCGACAGCGGTGCCATCGCCTGGTGGCCGGCGTCGGAGTGTGGCTTCGGCTACCGCGACAGTCGCTTCAAGCGGGCGCCCGCGGCCGCGATCGTGCTCGAGGTCGAGTACGCGCTGCGCCGCGACGTCGCCGTGGTGCCGCGCTACGCCGAGCTGGCGGCCGCGCTGGCCGAGGGCGGTGGGAGCGGCCCCACCGACGCGCGCCGGGTCGTGCTCGCGCTGCGCCGCGCCAAGTCGATGGTCATCGATGCAAGCGACGAGAACCGCCGCAGCGCGGGCTCGTTCTTCACCAACCCCGTGGTCGCGGTCGAGGTCGCCGACGCGGTGTTCGAACGTGCCGGCGAGCCGGGCCCGCGGTGGCCGCAGGCCGACGGCCGCGTGAAGCTGGCGGCGGGCTGGCTCATCGAGCGCGCCGGCTTCACCCGCGGCCTGCGACGCGGCCACGTCGGCATCTCGAGCAAGCACGCGCTCGCGCTCGTGCACCACGGCGGCGGCACCACGGCCGAGCTGCTGGCGCTCGCCGAGGAGATCGTCGGTGCGGTGCGGCAGCGCTTCGGTGTCACGCTCGAGCGCGAACCGGTGCTGCTCGGGGGCTAGAAGCTGCTCGACGGCGGCGCGATCGGGGTCAACCGGTCTTGCTCGTGCGCGCGTCGCCCCGCAGCACGCGGCCGAGGATCGCCGCGCCGCCCTCGACCATCGCGGTGTCGCACGAGTACGCGAAGCGCATCGAGTTCAGCGCGGCGGTGCCAAACGCGTCGCCGGGCGTGTTGCCGACGCCCTCGGCGCACAGCAGCTCGGAGATCGCGTCGGTGTCGGATACGCCCAGGCGCTCGAACAGCGACGGCGCGAGCTCGACCCACAGGAAGAAGGTGCCGCGGGGCTCGAAGACCCGCACGCCGTCGATGCCGACCAGCGCAGCCATGAGCACGTCGCGGCGCTTCTGGTACTCGGCGAGCATGGTCGCGTGATGGCTGCGATCGCCCTGCAGGGCCGCGAGCGCGCCCCACTGCGCGAGGCTGTTGACGCCGTTGATCGTGCAGCGCAGGACCTTCTGCAGCCGCTCCATCAGCTTGGGATCGTGCACCACGAGGGCGCCGACCCGCAGGCCCGCCATCGCGTGGCTCTTCGAGAAGCTGAACACCGTCATCACGCGGTGGGCCCAGTCACCCGCGAGGCTCG
Source organism: Deltaproteobacteria bacterium (assembly GCA_016709225.1). Lineage (NCBI taxonomy): Bacteria > Pseudomonadati > Myxococcota > Myxococcia > Deltaproteobacteria bacterium. The sequence continues at coordinate 2,745,589 of JADJEE010000012.1, forward strand.
CGATCGAGTGGTGCTGGTGCGGCGCGTAGAGCACGTGCTCGTAGGCCTCGTCGGACACGATCCACAGGTCGTGGCGGCGGGCGATGTCGACCAGCGCCAACAACGTCTCGCGCGAGAGCACGGCGCCGGTGGGGTTGTGGGGCGTGTTGACGAAGATCGCCTTGGTGCGCGGCGTGATGCGGCGCTCGACCTCGTCGGGTGCGTACTCGTAGCCCTGCTCGTAGCGCAGTGGCACCGCGACCGCGCGACCGCGGGCGAGGCGGATGTTCTCCACCACCTCGGTCCACATCGGGTCGGGCACGATGACCTCGTCATCGGTGTCGAGCAACGCATGGAACGCGCAGAACAACGCATGCATCGCGCCGTGCGTGACGAACACGTGCTCGGGGCTCGGCACCGCGATGTGGTTCTCCTGCGAGGCCTTGTGTGCCAGCGCAGCGCGCAGCTCGGGGATGCCGGCGTTGGGGATGTAGTGGGTCTTGCCCGCGCGCGCGGCCGCGACCATCGCGTCGATCACGTGGGGTGGCGGCGTGAAGCTCGGGTCGCCGGACTCGAGCCGGTACACGGGCTTGCCCTCCGCCGCGACTCGAAAGAGCCGCTCACGAATCTGCACGATCTTACCCAGCGACAACCCATCGATGACGTGGATGTGTTCGTTCATGTCAGCCAAAGGCGAAGTAGACGATCAAGCCGCCGACCAGGGCCAGGCCCAGGGCTCCCAGCGCCAGCGCGGCCGGCGAGATGCCGTGCTGGGGCTCGTTGTCGATGACCGGCGCGCGGCTGTTGCTCTTGGCGGCTGCGTCGGCCTTCTGTGAGGACGGACCGCGCAGCGCGGCGGCGAACTCCGCCATGCTCTGGTAGCGCTGCTCGGGCTCCTTGGCCATCGCTCGCTTGATCACGCCGTCGACCCAGTCGGGCAGGTCGCGCGCGATGCTGCTGGGCGGACGCGGGGTCTCGTTGAGGTGCTTGTAGATGACGTCGTACTCGTTCTTGCCCGAGAACGGCGGACCTGCGGTGAGCAGCGCGTAGGCGGTCGCGCCCAACGAGTAGATGTCGGCGCGGTGATCGACGTGGCGGCCCTGCGCCTGCTCCGGCGCCATGTAGTCGGGCGTGCCCATCACCACGCCGGTCTGCGTGACGATGCTGTCGGTCGGGTTGGCCAGGCGCGCGATGCCGAAGTCGAGCACCTTGATGAAGTCGTGATCGCCCGCCATGTCGACGCGATAGAAGTTCGCCGGCTTGACGTCGCGGTGGATGATGCCGGTGTCGTGTGCGGCCTGCAGCGCGTCGCACAGCTGGATCATGATGTGCTGCACCCGCGGCCACGGCAGCTTGCCCTGCTTCTTGAGCAGCGTGCCGAGGTCCTCGCCGCCCTCGAGGTACTCCATCACGAAGAACACCGCGCCGTTGGGCGTGGTGCCGAAGTCGGTGACGTCGACGATGTGCTTGCTGCCGACCTGCGTGGCCGCACGGGCCTCGCGACGGAAGCGGCGCACCGCCTCGGGCAGGCGGCACAGCGACGGACGCATGACCTTGACCGCGAGCTTCTTGCCGATCTCGGTGTGTTCGGCGAGGAACACCCAGCCCATCGCGCCTTCGCCGAGCTTGGTCAGCAGCTTGTAGCGATCGGCGAGCACGGTGCCGAGCAGCAGATCGGCCATCGAGCCGATCGGTGGGCGCGTGCGCGGCGGCTCGGTCGCGGGCGGACGTCCGAGGCCCCGCGCCGGCGTGGCCGACGGCCGCAGGTCCATCGTGCGCGGGGCGGTCTGATCGGTCCCGGAGGTCACCGGATCAGGGCTCGGATCGCGCGTGTCGACCATCGCGTAGGGGCAGTCGTACCACGCTTCGTGCGCGGTTGCATCACGCGACGGACACGCCGAGCGCAGCGAGCTGCGCCTCGGCCTTGGCCGCCCAGCCCGAGTTGGCGAGCGGGCTCGCGGGCGAGGGATGCAGGATGGTGCCGCACGGGATCTCGAGCGCGGCCGCGTGGGGCTCGGCGCGCTTGCACGCGAAACCACCGACGCCCACGACCAGGCGCGGACGCAGCACCTCGAGCGCCGCGGCGAGTGCACGGTCGCAGGCGGCGAACAGCGCCGCGCGCTCGTCGGCGGCGAGCTTGTCGGGCGTGCGGTTGCGACCCGAGGCCTCGAGGAACGCGAGCGGGCAGTAGTTCATCACGAAGAATCGCGCGAAGAAGCGCTCGGGCGTGCCGAAGCGATCGCGCGCCCAGCCCCACACGCGCGCGCCCGAGACCTCGGAGCGTGTGCATCCGAAGCCCTCGACCGGTCGGCTCGGATGTTCGCGCGGCGGTCGACCCACCGTGCCCTCGATGCCCATCCACGATCGTACGAGTTCGACCTCGCCGAACGGCACGCCGGTCTGTGCCATGCCGAACGGCCCGGGGTTCATGCCCAGCAGCACCACGCGTCCGGTGCCTTCGCCGAAGCGTCGCAGGTAGGCCTCGTGGGGGGCCTGTGCGTAGCGCAGGGGGTTGTAGACGTGCGTCACCGGCTCGCCGAACTGCAGGCGATCGACGTCCTTGGTGAGCTTGCGTGTGATCGTGACGAGGTCCAACGCGGGCGCGAAGGTACCACGGCGCGCATGCGCTCCAGGGGTCCGCACGATGTCGGTGGCGCGGCCGACCCAGGGCGGGTCGGCCGCGTGGCAGCGCGCTACTTCTCCGGCACGCAGTCGAATGCGGCGTGCATCTCACCGCCGGCGAGGAAGCTGTCGCAGGTGTTGCCGCACAGCTCGACGGAGCCGGCTTCGCCGTAGCGCCAGCCGGTGCCGCCCTCGCAGGTCGCAGAGTACGCCAGCGCGGCGTCGCCGAGCGCGAGGTGGACGCGATCGGGATCGCTGGGCAGGTCGTCGAGCGCGACGCTGCACTGCAGGCCGTCGGCGATCGAGCGCAGCGCGTCGTAGAGCTCGAGCTCGTCGCGGGTGTTGTAGAACGGCTCGTCGCCCGCGGCCGGCACGCCGCCGGCGAGCGCGACCTCGCCGAGTCGCTGCCACGGGTTGGCGACCGGCACGTCGACGGTCTGGTTCACGATGTCGATGCCGACGACGTAGGTGGGGATGCCGTCGGTCTCGTAGATCGAGCGCACCAGCGGCGCGAGCGTCTCGTCGTAGCGGGTGAAGATCTGCGCGTCGGGCACGCCCTGCATGCAGTTGGCGGCGCCGTCGGTGATGAGCACGATGGCGCGCGGCATGCTGGGGTCGAGCATGCGGAGCTCGTCGGCGGCGACCTGGATCGCGGCGGCGGTCGGCGTGCCGCCCCAGATCTGCGTCGAGTCGGCCGCGGGCATCGCCGCGAGGATGTCGTCGGCGTTGCCGCCGGCGACCGCGACGTCGGGCTCGCTCGGCACCAGGCACGCGGTGGCGGCGTCGTTGCTGGTGAGCGTGACGCTCGGGAACATGAGCGCGCCGATTTCCATCGGCGAGTCGTCGAAGTCGGTCACGAGATCACCGACCACGTCGTAGAGGCTGTGCCAGCGGGTGATCTCGGCGGTGGCGGCGACGCCGTCGTGATCCCAGGTGTTGCTCACCATGGAGTTCGACTTGTCGAGCACCAATACGATCTGCGGGCTGGTGGGCGCGACGGCGAGGTCGGTCTCGCCGCACCAGAGCACGCCGTCGTCCCCGCTGTCGCTGTCGCTGTCGCCGCCGCTGTCGCTGTCGCTGCCGCTGTCGCTGTCGTTGCCGTCGCTCGAGTCGCCGCCGACCGAGGTGATGCCGGGGCCAGGGTCGTCCCAGCGTCCATCCGAGCCCTGCGGGTCGTCGCACGCGGCCACCAGCACCGCCGCAGCGACGAGCGCGACGCGGGTGCCGACAGGAGCGTACGTGAACCGTTCGTGGATTCGCATCGTGGGTGCCTTGGTGTGGCCGAGGAGTCGCACGGCCACGTCGGCTTGAGACGCGCGCGAGCGCGGGATGGTTCGTGCGCGATTGAAAGCGGATCGTACGTGTGGAGCCTGCGCGCACGTCGTCGCCGGTGACGGCGCGCTGCGACCCGCGGCGAGATGCCCCGGACCTCGCGGGCGAGTGCCAGTCTGCTACGTCCGCTGCGCGAGCGCCTTGGCGATGGCACCGTGCGCGAGCGCGCGGAGGTCGTCGGCGTCGCGACCGGCGGCGTCGATGGCATCGAGCACCTGCACGCGCAGCCGCGCGCGACCGATCGCGAAGCCGTGCTTGGGCAGCGCAGTGAAGGTGCCCGACAACGCGATCGGGAGCACCGGCAGCCCGGCCTCGACCGCGAGCTCGAACGCGCCGGGCTTGAAGTCCTTCAACGTGCCGCTCTTCGAACGCGTGCCCTCGGGGAACATCATGATCGAGCTACCCGCAGCGAGGTGCTCGCGGCAGCGCGCCAACATCTCGAGCACGCTCTCTCGATCGCCGCGTCGCAGCGGCACGTAGCGGTTGAGGTGCATGTTCCAGCCGATGAACGGCAGTCGGAAGTTCTCGATCTTCGAGACCCACTTGAAGTGGGCGAACAAGCGGTAGAGCACGAAGATGTCGACCAACGAGAGGTGGTTGCTGATCATCACGTAGGTGCGCGCGTCGTCGAGCTTCTCGCGCCCGACCACCTCCACGCTCCACCACGGGTTACACCAGGTGTACAGGCCCGCCCACAGCGTCGTGAAGCGGTGTAGCAGCCACAGGCGACGGTCGAACGGCGCGCTGACGAGGCGGATGAGCGCAGCGATTGGGAACGCCACGATCGCGACGGCGAGCACGAACAGCCAGTAGAGCGTGGAGACGATCGCGGTCACGGCGACGCGCCCGAGCATGCCACGGACCCCACCGCCACTGCGGCGGTCGGGGCCCCTTGGTGCGGGTTCGCGTGGCCGCGATCTACGGGTGCTCGCGGAGCCACTGCTCGATGATGACGAGTTGCTCCGGCCGATCGCCGGGCGCCGCGCGGTGGCCCGCCAGCGCGGCTTGGGCGAGCCCGCGGGCACGCGCCGGATCGCGCGCCACGATCGCGCGGGCGAGCGCGAAGTCGGCGTCGAACTCGTCTTGGCCGAGGCCGAGCGCGTCGGCGAAGATTGCGACGGCGCGTTCGAGCCGTGCGGCGGCTTCGGAGAGGTTGCCGTCGTCGAGATCGAGCTCGCCGAGCAGCAGCAGACTCTGCCCGACCAACGCATCGTCGGAGCCGGCCGCCTGCTCACGGATCGTGAGCGCGGCGCGCTGGTGCTCGCGTGCGCCGGCGCGATCGCCCTGACGCCGCAGGAACTCGCCCAGCAACGTGTGGGCCCGCGCGGTCCCGAACGTGTCTTCGGTGCGTATCGTGATCGCGAGCATCCGCTCGAGCTGCGCGCGTGCGTCGGCCGTAGCGCCCGCGGCCTCACGGGTGCTGGCGACGGCCGGTAGGTAGGTGGTGAGGTCGGGGTGGTCGCTGCCACGCTGCTTCTCGATCACCGCGAGCGCTCGCATGGCGTGGGTCTGTGCCGCCGCCATCTCGCCGAGCGCGAGCTCGAGCTCGGCGAGGTAGCGCAGCGTGGTGGCGACGCGCGCATGATCGGGACCGAGGACCTTCTCGCGCAGCGCCAGCACTCGCAGGTAGTTCGAGCGCGCCTCCTCGGGGTGGCCGAGCCCCTTCGCGACGATTCCGAGGTTCATGATGGCGTTGGCGGTCTCGAGATGCTCGGGGCCGTACTCGCTCTCGTAGACCGATGCCGCGCCCTGGTAGAGCTCGAGCGCCGGAGCGTAGTCGCCGGTCTCGTGATAGGCGACTGCGAGGTTCAGCGCATGACCGGCGGTGCTGGGGTGTCGCTCGCCGAGTGTCCGGCGGGCGATCTCGTGGGCGTGGCCGCACAGCTCGCGCATCTTTCGGTAGTTCGCGGTGGTTCGATAGGTGATGCCGAGGCGACACGATGGGTCCGCGACCGCGGGGTGATCGGAACCGTAGGCGCGTTCGGTCAGCGCGATCGCCTGCTCGAGGTCATGTTGGGCTGCCTTGGGCTGTGCGTTGGCCTCGTGGATTCGCCCTCGCATCGACAGTCGTCGTGCGTCGCGCACATCGTCACGCCCTGGTGCGAGTGCGAGCGCGGTCTCGGCGAGGCGACTCCAGCGCAGGCCTTCGGCATGGAGACTTCGCGAAGCGCCGACCGCAACCGAGAGGTCGATCGCCGCGTCCGCGGCGAGGCCCCACGCGCCGAAGCGCGCGGCCTCGTGGAAGGCGTCCTCGGCGAGTCGCTCGCCCTGCGCCAGTTGGTTGCGCTGGCGGAGCACCCGCGAGGTCGCGAGCCATGCAGCGGCGCGCAGCGGTGGCCACTGCAGTGCGTCCGCGCGCGCCGACACGTCTGCCAGGACTTCGCCGCGAGTTGCCAGCGACCCGCTTCGGGACTCGCGGGCGCGCGCGAGATCGGTGGCGACCGCGAGCACCTCGTCGCGACGGTCGGCATCGGGGGTCGGCATGCGCTCGAGCATCGCGCGGTCGCGACAGGGCTCGTTCGGAGGGAGGGTCGCGGCCGATGGCACCGCTGCGATGACCGCGGCGCCGTCGGCATCGACCAACCCGTCGACCAATGTCGCGAGCTCCGCACGGCGCTCCGCCAGGCACCAGCGCGCGGCCTCGAGCAGCGACGCCGGCAGCTCGTGCTCGACTTCGGCGGCGACGCAGACCTCGCGACCGGCCTGCGACCACGCGTCGACGTAGGCATCGAGCAGTGGTTCGAGCTTGGGTGCGGTCGCCCGCGACAGCGGCGTGCCGAGCTCGTCGAAGCGCGTGCGGATCGTGGCACGTGCGTCGTCGTTCCACACCTGGGCGATCGCAGCGCCTTCACGGTCGCAGGCGTCGATGCGGCGCTCACGGTCGATCGCCGAGGCCCCGTACGCGACCCCGGCGACGGCGAGGACACCGACGGTCGCCGTCATGACCCAGCGACGTCGCGCCCGCGTTCGCCCGCGCTCGAGCACCGACAGCAACGCGTCCATCGATGGCCAGCGCATCGCCTGCTGGCGCGAGAGGCCGCGCAGCAGCGACTGCACCAGCCATCGCGGGGCGTCGATGCCGGCCGGCGGTCGAGCGGGTGCCCCGCGCAGGACCTGGTTCGCCAGCGTGAGCAGCGAGTCGCCGGCGAACGGGCGCACCCCGAACAGAGCCTCCCAGGTCGTGACGCAGAAGGCGAACTGATCGGTGCTCGGATCGATGCCGTGCCCGGCGAACTGCTCGGGCGCCATGTAGGCCGGCGTGCCGAGCAGTGCACCGGTCGCGGTGACGTCGAGGTCGAGCGGGCGAGGCTCATGCGTCTCGTCGCCGGCATTGAGCCCGGCACGATGCTCGGTACTCCGCGCGAGACCGAAGTCGGTGACGCACACGAGGTCTGCGCGATCACGGCGGTCGTCGCCACGCAGCATCACGTTCTCGGGCTTGAAGTCGCGGTGCAAGATGCCGGCAGCGTGGGCGGCCGCGAGCCCGCGGCCCGCCAGCAGCATGATCCGCAGCACCTCCGGCCACCGATGCCGGGTCTGCATCCAACCCCGCAGCGTGGGGCCTTCGACGCGCTCCATCGCGACGAAGATCGCGTCGCCGCTCGTGCCGACGTCGTGCACGGTCACGACATTGGGATGATTGAGCTTCGCGAGCGCTTGGCCCTCGCGCATCAGTCGTGCCGACCCGTCGTCGTCCGATCGCGTCGGCGAGGGCGCGCGTGGCCGCAGCAGCTTGACCGCGACGTTGCGATCGAGCTCGGGATCGTAGGCAGCGTACACGGTTGCCATCGCACCGCGACCGAGCACCTCGAGGATGACGTAGCGACCGAGTCGCGATCCGCGACCGAGCGGTGGGGCGGGTGGCGTCTGCGTCGCCGTGTCGGGGGCCGGTGGGTGTCCGAACAGGCGCTGGTGGACATCGCCGCGCAATCTCGTGAAGTCGAGCGCACCCAGCGGATCGATGCGCATGGACTCGGTCGAATCGAGACCACGTGCTTCGCTGCTCGAAACGTCCGCCACCGAGATGCCGCCAGGATACGCGAGATCGGGTGCGCACGATTGCGGCCGATGGGTGCTGCTCATGGGTCTGCTCATGGGTCTGCGCAGGGAACTTCGGCGCCGACGATCTCGAAGGCCAACTGCACGGGGGCCTCGCCCGGATAGCAGTCTTCGAACGGCATGAACTCGGGGCAGTCCATCAGGTCGAGCTGTTGGGCGTGCGGCGTATCGACGCCATCGAGCGATGTGCGCCAGCCCATCCGCTCCCCGTCCTGCACGACCTCGACGACCGACATCCACGTGCGGCCCGCCGGGGTCAAGACCGGCTCGGCGAGCGTGATGTCGTAGCGATTCTCGTCGCCCTGGAACGGACTCTGGGTGACGGCAGTGGTGGTCTCGCTGAATCGGCGTCGCCCCGGTCCCTCGTCGATGTCATCGTAGAAGTTGACCACCAGCTCGGGCTGCTTCGGCTCGTCGTGCCCCGGGTAGATCCAAGCCAACGCGACCGCGCTGACGCACCAACACGTGCCCTCGGGCACCACGAAGTCGTCCGCCGATTCGTCGTAGTCACCCGTTGCGGGGTCCCACCACGAGAGCAGCGCCAGGTTGAACGACCCGGCGGGCGTGCCGACGTTCTCGAGCGTGGTGAACAACGTCGTCGGGGTGATGCCTTCGCACGATGCCGGGAGCGTACCGGTCGATGTCCCGGTGTCCGTGGCGTCGCCGCTGGTGCTGCCCGACGCGTCGCCCGTGCCGGCGGTGTCGTCGGAGCTGGAGGTGGAGGAGGAGGAACTCGAGGCGCCCGAGCTCTCGGTCTGTGTGGTCGAGCTCTCCTCGGGCGGCGCACCGTCAGGGGCGGTACCCGCGCAGGCGGACGCCAGGCACAGGAAGAGCGAGGTCGTGCGTCGGAGCAACGATGCAATGGAGGTCATCATCGCTTCGAGTGTCCGCGGACGGCCGAGCTGATCACGGGCGCACGTGGGGCGTGCGGGTGAGGCATGCTGGGTGCCGACGATGGAGTCGCAGCCGTCCGACGAGGAGCTCTACCGCCGCTGGGCGGCCGGTGACGCCGCCGCTGGCAGTCGTCTCGTCGATCGACATCTCGGCCGGCTCGCGCGCTTCTTCGTCAACAAGGTGAGCCGGCCCAGCGATGCCGAGGAACTCGTCGGCACGACCTTCGAGATCATCGCCCGCAAGCTCGGCGATTTCGCCGAAGCCAGCAGCTTCCGCGCGTATCTGTACGGCGTTGCCCACAACGTGCTGCGCAATCATCTGCGGGGCCGGCGTCGCAATGACCGCGAGATCGATCCCGAAGTCGATTCGGTGGCGATGCTGGGTCCCTCCCCCGTGACGCTGGCGCACGAGCGTCGCGAGCATCGCTTGCTGCTCGAGGGCCTGCGGCAGCTGCCCCTCGAGCTGCAGGTGGTGCTCGAGATGAGCTACTTCGAGGCCATGTCCCGCAGCGAGATCGCAGCGGCGCTCGAGCTACCCGAGGGTACGGTCGCGAGCCGCATGCGTCGCGCCGTCGCTCGGCTGCAGGAGACGCTCGCCCGTCTGGCCGAGACCCCCGAGCTGTTGCAGTCGACCCTGCATGGCATCGCAGACTGGGCCGCGGCGCTGCGCGAGCGCATCGATGCCGGGCACGACGCCGCGAAGGATCCTGGCTGATCGCGTCGTCGCGGGCGGGTGCCGGGCGCGGCGTCGTTCCGGGCGGCAGCTTCAGGTCTTGCTGGACAGCATCGCGAGCAGCCGTGACCACGCGCGCTCGGCCTGGGTCTCGTCGTAGACGGGCGAGTCGGTGACGCACCAACCGTGCTGTGCGGGGTAGACCTCGATCTCCGCGAAGAGGCCGGCCGCGTCGGCGCTCTCGCGCAGCGTGGTCTTGCTCTCCGGCTCGCGCTCGTCGTCGTTCTGCGCGATGCAGATGAGGGCGGCGGCCTTGGTGCTGGCGAGCAAGCGATGGGGGCTGTCCGCGTCCGCTGTGACGAGGCCGCCGCCGTGGAACGAGCCGATCACGCCGACGCGCGCCGGCACTGCGGCAGCCGTGCGCAGCGTGAAGGGGCCGCCCATGCAGTAGCCGGTGGTCCCGACCTTGCGCGCGGTGTCGACCTGCGGCTGTCGATCGAGCCACGCGACGAATGCCGCAGCATCGCGCGTGATGGCCTCGTTGGTCAGCGCCTCGCGTGCCGGGGTGATCTTCGCCTTGCCCTCGGGGGTGCGCCACTGCTCGAAGGACTCCAGCACCGGCATCTTCGCGTTGCGGTAGTAGTGATTCACCGCGAGCACCGCGTAGCCCTGCGCGGCCAGCCGGGTCGCCATCGCCGTAAACGACGGGCGCAGGCCCGCGATGTCGGGCCAGATCAGCACCGCGGGATGCCGACCGCTCGTTGGTGCCACGAAGAACGCCTCGGCGACGCCGTCGCTGGTTTCGATCGTGACCATCTCTGCATGCGGCGTGGTGGTGGGCGGCACCGCGTCCGGCGAGGTCGGTGTCGGCTCGGTCGGCGGCGGTGCGTCGGTCGATGCCGTCGCGGTCGCGCCGGGCTTGCAGCCTGACAACAGGCTCGCGACCGTCGCGGCGGTGCCGAGTCCGAGCTCACGGCGGGTGAGTCCGGCCTTGCGCAAATAGATCGCGTTCTCGATCTCGGTGTCGTCGTCGCACATGACCGTCCCGATCTAGCACGCATCCATCGCACTGGTCTCGACGATCCCGCCGCGTTCGACGCGAAGCGGCCCAGCCAGGGACACGCGCCGATTCGCCGTGCGTTCGCTGCACGTCGCGCGCGACTCGAAGCTCGTGTGCACGGCGTCCTTGTCCTGTAGACCTCGCGACGACGCAAGGACGGACGACGTGTCGCGCAAGATCCCAGCCATCGATGTGCAATGGTCGACCTCGCAGGTCGACGAGGTCGCGAACACTGTGCGAGGAGGTCGCGCGCTCGCGATGGCAAGCGCCGTCGCTCGGGAGCGTGCCGTGACGTGGTTGGTCGAGCAGCAGCTCGATCGGCGGCGCGCCGCCGATGGGCGCTGCGTGGGGATCCAGGCCGCGCTCGCGACCGGGCCCGAGGGTGAGCAGCCGATCGACCTCTACGATCTGCTGGACGGACACCTCGCGGCCTCAGATCCGCGCAACGAAGCCGACCCGTGGCTGGCGATCGTCGATCAGATCCGCGACAAGCTCGGATTCCCGTTGGAGCCGGAGCTCTTCTCCAACATGGTGTTCGCCGCGTACCTCGGCGATGCCGAGCACCCTGCGCTCCAGCGGATCGCGCGCGCCTTGCTGGCGACGTTCTGCCACGGCGACGCGGCCGGGCTCTATCACTTCTTCACTTCGCTGCGCTTTGCGTGCGACACCGACTGCACGGGCATGGCGCTGCGCGCCCGGCTCGCCTGTGGCGAGCTCGATCCGAGCGATGCGCGCGGCGCCGCGGCGCTGCGTCGATCGACGGCGGCGATCCTCCGCAGCGCGGCCATCGACGAGCTCGCGGCGGCCGACAACCGCAGCTACGGCAAGCTCAACGGCGCGCTGCGGCGCCACGTCATCAAGGTCTACCTCGATGATCACGAGGTCCAGGGGCGGATCACCGACCGCGGCCGCAAGAACAACCCCGCGGTGGTCGCCAACGCGCTGTACCCCGTGCTCTGCGAGCTCGAGTGCGGACGACGGCGGCCCGACGAGCGCATCGCGCTGCGCGAGTTCGTCGAGACCTCCGAGGCCCCGATCGTCGCCGAGGCAACCGTCGCGTCGATCGTGCGGGCCAGCCTCGCCTACGTCGCGGACTTCGTCCACGCCGGCCAGTGGCGCGAGGGGTGTCGCTACTACGCACTGCCGGACGCGCCGCTGTGCTTCATCGCGGAGCTCGCCGCGCGTCATCCCGTGATCGACGATGCCCACGGCTTGCGGCCGGCGCTGCGAGCCGCGGTGATCGAGCGTCGCACGCACGCGCGGGGGCCGTTCGGGCCTGAGCGTCCGTTGTCGGCTGCGTTGCGGGCGATCACGGCGGCCAACGTCGGCCTCGATCCGCAGCCCGAGCTCGAGCAGCTGCTCGCCACTCAGGATGCCAGCGGCGCATGGCTCGGGTTCGACTGCCTCTACACGCTGGGGACCACGTCGTCGCGCTTGCCGGTGCACTTCGGCAGCGCCGCGCTCACGACCGCGCTGGCCGTGCGCGCGCTCGGCCGCCGGCCACCGACCGCGAGCGATGCCCGTTGGTGGCGCGCGCTCGTCGAGGCCCAGGGCTGAGCGATGGGCGCGCTTCGATCAACGATGGGGCGGCTCGGGGAAGGCCTCCGAGAGCTCGCGCACCGCTCGCATCTTGATGCCGGCGTACAGGCACACCGCGGCGCTGGCCATGCGTGCCAGCGGCGTGCCACCGACGATGGTCAGCGTACGGATCGCTCGCGGAGTTCCGAGCAGACATCGCTGCCACTCTTCGCGGGCATCGCGGGTGAAGCCGGTGATGTTCGTGAGGTCGACGACCAGATCGATCTGCTCGTGTGCAGCGATGTTGGCCTCGACCACCACCGCGCAACGAGCGGCGTCCTGCGCCGTGTGCATCTCGGACACGACGACGACGACCTTGCCCTGGCGCGTGAGGACTTCGCCCGCCACACGCACGATCATAGTGCGGTTCGCGGGCGGGGCCGTGCGATGATGGGCCGCGTGCATGTCGGTGCGTCCGCGCTCCGGCGAGGAGCAACGGCATGAACACCCGCGGCGAAGAAATTGCGGGTAGCGCCCTGTCGGCCGGGCGGCTTGCGCTCGTCGAGCACGTCCGAGCATGGGCCATGCGACACGGGCTCGACGCCGGCGCACGGCCGCGACAAGCGCTCGCGATCGCCACGTACGTCGAGCTGTGTGCGCCGCCCGGCGCCGCCCACCACCACCTCGAGGTGCTCGCCGAGCTCACCGCGTTGTTCTTCCACCTCGACGACATCGGGGCCTCGGGGATCCACGCGCTCGCGCAGCTGCAGCAGCTGCCGGGGGTGGCGGCGTTCTTCGCCGGCTTCGACGCGCGCGTACATGGCTCGGCGCGCCATCGCGAGCGCCTGGTCGCGTCGTTCGAGATCTGGCTGGCCGCGATCGTCGAGGAGCTGCAGGTCGACTTCGCGACCGTCTCGGTGGCGCGACACTGGGATCTCCGCCGTCGCAACGCCTTCATCGATCCCTACGTCGATGGATGGTTGGCGGTGCTCGAGCTCGAGCCGCCCCCGGCGCTCGCAGCCGAGCTCGCGCGCGCTCGGTTCGCGGCCCGCGACCTGATCATCTTGGCCAATGATCTGGGCTCGTGGGAACGCGATCGCGTGCGCGACGGCGAGCTCGCCGATCCCAACCTCATCGCGACCCGGGCCCGCGAGGCCGCCAGCAGCGACGCCGAAGCCCTGGCGTGGATCGTCGCGCAGCACGACCGCATCGCCGGCGCCTGCACCGACGACCTGCTCGTGCTCGCCGGGTGTGGCGGCCCGGCGCGTCGTGTCGCCGCGCTGCTGTCGTCGATCGTGCGCGGCAACGTCGAGGCCATGCGACAGCTCGCCGATCGCTACGAAGGCGCCCGCGGGGTGCTCGATCGACTGCGGCTGCCGCCGCCTGTCGATGCGTAGTGTGCGGCCGCTACAGCAGCGGCAGCTGCGGCGGTGCGAGCCGTCGCATCGCCTCGGCCTCGACCTGCTCGAGCCAACGCTCGCGTTCGTGTGGCGCGAGTCGCAGCGCCGGCAGGCCGCGGCGATCGAGCTCGCGCTCGACGCGGTCGGCGACGGCGCGCTGGAATTCCGGGTCGGTCGCACGCAGGCCATCGGGGCTGGGCGCGTCGATCACCGGCACCATCACGAGCAGATCGTAGGTCGCCATCCACGCGTCGACGAGGGTCTCGAGGGGTGGTTGGCGGCCGGCGGCGAGCAGCAGGTAGACATAGTTGTCGAGCACGCTGCGATCGCACAGCACCACGGGGTAGCGCGCGGACGCGACGAGCTCCTCGGCGAGCTGGGTGTGGAGGATCCACGATTGCGAGGCGAGGCCGGTCTCGCGGTTGATCGGCAGCGGGCACCGACGCGCGACCTCGTGGACGATCTCCAGCACGACGTCGCGGGCCTTGAGCCGCGCGGCGAGCCCGTAGCACAGGGTGGTCTTGCCGACCCCGTGCGTGCCGATGAACGCCACCTTCAGCCGGGTCGAGTCGGTCACCGCCGGGGATTGTAGGGCTTTGCTCCGCCGACGTGGCGGCCGCGCTGCCGCGCAGGGCGCTCCGGTGCCCAGCGGTGGACCGCGGCCGGGCGGTGCCCGTATAACTCGGCCGCGTGTCGGCGCTCCGAAGAGCCGGACTGATCCTGTTCTCGCTGTGGGCGTGGTCGGGCGGCTTTGCCTGGATGCTCGTCGGCGCCACCATCACGCTGCTGATGCTGGTGGTGGGCCTGCCGTACCAGCGCGTGCACCTGTGGGTCACCGCGCCGATGTTCGTGCACGTGGTGCGCGTGTTCTCGGCCGCGCGCGTGCGCGTCCACTACCACCCGGGCTTCGATCCCGAGCAGCGCAGCGTGTTCCTGCAGAACCACGTCAACCTGCTCGACGGTCACCTCGCGTCAGCGGCGATTCCCCACGCGTTCTCGGGCCTGATGAACGCGTGGCAGTTCCACATCCCGATCTACGGCTGGCTGATGCGGCTTTCCAAGGGCATCGGTGTGCGCCGCACCGGTCGCGAGCGCATCATCATCGAGCTCAGTGAGGCGGCGCGGGAGCGCAAGCGCATCGGCATGTCGGTGCTGACCTTTCCCGAGGGCCATCGCACCATCGACGGCAAGGTCCACGCATTCCGCCGCGGCGTCTTCTTGATGGCACGCAACGCCGACATGCCGGTGGTGCCGGTCGCCGCCCACGGCTTCTTCGAGGTCAACCGCAAGGGATCGTTCTTGATCCACCCCTGGCGGCGCGTCGACGTGCTCGTGGGGCCGCAGTTCCCGACCACGGGCTTGAGCGATGCGGAGGTCGGCGAGCTCGCCTCGCGCATGCAGGAGCTGGTGGCCTACGCGGTCGAGCACGGGCGCTGGCCCGAGTCGCTGCCCAGCGAAGTCTCGACCGTGCCCGCGGTCACCAGCGAAGCACGCTCGCGGCCCACGTGAAGCCGGTGCCGAACGCGGTGGTGACGATGATGTCACCGTCGTGGATGCGGCCCTCGGTACGGGCTTCGTGCAGCGCGACCGGGATCGTCGCGGCCGACATGTTGCCGTACTTGTGCAGCACCGAGTACATCTTCTCGCGTGGGATGCCGCAGCGCTCGCGTGCGGCCTCCATGATGCGCATGTTGGCCTGGTGCGGCACCATCAGCGTGACGTCGTCGGCGGTCACGTCGGCGTCCTTCATCGCCTGCACCGCGGCCGAGCTCATTGCCACCACCGCGTGCTTGAACACGGTGTTGCCCTCCATGTGCACCGTGTGCGCCGAGGCTTCGACGGTCTCGTGGGTCGCCGGCATGCGCGAGCCACCCGCCGGCTGGTAGAGGATCGGTGCGAGGTTGCCATCGGCGCCCCAGTTCGACGCGATGACGCCCGAGCGGCCGTCACCCGGCGTCACGATCGCCGCGCCGGCGCCGTCGCCGAACAGCACACACGTGCCGCGGTCGCGCCAGTTCACGACCTTGCTCATGACCTCGCCGCCGACCACGGCGATGCGGCGCATGCCGCCGGCCACCAGCGCGGTCGCGAGCTCGAGGCCGTAGAGGAAGCCGCTGCAGCCCGCACTCACGTCGAGCGCCGGCATGCCCTTGATGCCGAGCTTGTGTTGCACCCAGCACGCGGTCGAGGGGAACAGCGTATCGGTGGTGGAGGTGGCGACGATGAGGCCGTCGAGTGCCGACGGATCGAGATCCGCGTTCTCGCAGGCCGCACGCACCGCCTCGGCGCAGAGGTCCGAGGTGGCGACCGAGGGATCTGCGATGCGTCGCTCGGCGATGCCGGTGCGCTCTCGGATCCACTCGTCCGAGGTGTCGACCGTGGTCTCCAGCTCGGCGTTGGTGACCACGCGACTCGGCAACGCGATGCCGGTTCCAACGAGCTTGATTGCCTTCAAAACCGCCCCATACGCCCCGAATTGCAGGGCGCTCCGATCCGCGTCCCCAGTACCGCACCGTCGCGGCGACGGTCAACCCAAAGGACCCCATCGTCGTCGGTGTGCACGCGTCTTCGCAGGTGTGAACGCGAGCGAGCACCTCTCGAAATTTACGGCGGACGCGTGGGAACTTTCGACCGCAGGCTGGCGTCACGGTCAGGCTGTGGAGCTGCCCCCCGACGGTTTCCCCCCCTCGGCGTCCCCGCGTGTGACCGCGCCATCGAGCTGCGATCCGGCCTCGTCGGAGGCGAGCGCCGCGACCGACGACACGGCCATGGCGCAGCGGTTCACGGCCGATCCGTTCCACGTGCTGACGGCCCCGTTGTCCGCGAGCGCGCACGATCTGGTGCGTCGCGCCGCGGCGCTGCTCGAGGCGATTGCGCGCGGCGAGCCGGGCAGCGCCCGCTACCCGACGCCGCTGGGCGAACGGACCCGCGACGCGGAGGTGGTGCGCGCCGCGATCGACGAGCTGCGCGATCGCGAGGAGCGGATCGTGCACGAAGTGTGGGCGAGACTGCCGGTTCGATCACAGCCCGTGAGGCCCCCGGTGGCCCCCGGACCCTGGGCTGCGTGCGAGCGTGCCTTCGGGTGGAGGGGCCGATGACCGAGACGTTGGTGGTGTTGCTCTCGGTGGCGGTGTGCGTCGGGATCGGGATCTCGCCGCTGGCGTCGATCGCGACCGTCGATCCGCAGGGGCCGACCGCCCGCGCGATGCGTCGCGCGGAGCAGCAGTTCGCGGCCGCCGTGATGCTGGCCGCGACCTGCTCGCTGGTGACGCTGTGGGTGTTCGGCAAATCCGGCGAGGCCTTCTGGCCGCTGCTGCTGTTGCTCGCGGGCGCGGTGCCGTTGGTCCATCCGTGGCTGCTCGCGCGCTACCTCTTCGTGCCGCTCGGCGCGGTGCGCAGCGCCTACGTGGCCGGGCGACTCGCCGGGCATCCGTGGTTTCGCGATCCGGTCGGCGGTGCCGTGCTCACCGGGGTGCTCGCGTCGATGCGGCGTCGTCGCCACGATCCCAGGCGTGCGCAGTGGCTTCGACATCACCTCGACGGCGCGCGTGTCGGCGGTGCAGGGGTGGTCGCGCTCGGGCTGCTCGCCGCCGATGCCGGCGATCGCGAGACCGCGCGGGTGATCCTCGGCAGCCTCGACGAGATCGAGCCCGAGATCTGCCCGCCGCTCGCCCGCACGATCGCGCTCGACTGGTTGGTGGCCGACGCGGCCCGGCGCGGTGCCTGGCACGAGCTGGTCGAGCGCGTGAGCGACGACCCGTTCCCGACCCGCACCACGCGCTTCATCGGTGCGTGCGCGCGCCGCATGCTCGGCGAGTCGATCTCGCGACGCTCGATCTTCTGGTCGTGGCTCGGCGTGCCGCGGCGCCTGCGAACCGTGCCGCTGCTGTGGTCGGCGCTGCGACGCCCGCGAACACCGGCGCCGGCGATCCTCGACGCCGAGCTGTCGCAGCAGGCCGCCAACGGTGGCACCGAGCCGACCCTCACCGCGCTGGCGCTGCACGCCGAGGTGGCCGCGATCCCCACCACGCAGCCGGTCGCGGTCGCGGTGGTCGAGCGGCTCGCCGACGCCTGGGACCTCGCGCTCGGCGACTTCGAGCTGCGCGGGCAGGTGCGACGCCGCGGCGAGGCCCTGCTGCTCGACACCCCCGGCGAGCTGCTCGTGGCCCGGCTGCAGCGCGCGGTCGCCCGCGATCTCGCGCACCTCATGGCCCAGTGCGGGCGCGAGTCGACCCGACTCATGCGCTCGACCGGCATCCTCCGTCGCGCGCGCGACATCCACTTCGAGGAGACCATCGAGCACCTCACGCATGCGTGTGCCGAGCTGGGCCGCCGACGCGATGCCGCGTGGCTGCCGAGCGAGGCGTGGGTGCGATGGGTCCGCATGCGGCGGGCCTACCTGGTTGCAGTCGTGCCGCTCGACCTCGAGCAGCGCGCGGTGGTCTACGCCGCGGTCGAGCAGGAGGTGCGGCAGACCGCCGCCTGGCTGTGGAACGATCGCCGCGAGCGCGGCCTCGCCCATGCCATGTGCCTGTTCCTGCTGGCCGAGGCCGAGCACGTGAAGGACGCCGAGGCTGCGGCCTACTACCGCCACAACGTCGTCGTCGGCCTGTGATGTCGACGATCATCGTCGGTGCCAGATCGACCTGGAAATTCTTCGCTGCCCGGCGTCCAAGCTCCAGGCCGATGCAGGTGCACACCCTGGGCGCCCCCGAGCGGCGCATGTTGCTCGAGATGCTCGCCGGCGAACGTGCGGGCGAAGACATGATGCGCGTGGGCGACCGCTTCGGCCGCAGCGACATCGCCCGACGACTGTGCGAGCTCGACATGTCGGTGTGGGCCGACGACGACCACCTCGAGCTGACGTGGGAGGGGCGTTGGGTCGCCGAGATCCTCGCGAGCCACCTGGTGCGCTCCCAGCACCGTGACGCGGCGTAGCTCGCAAAACTCGACCGCCCGGATCCGCTCGGCTAGGCTCCGAGGCCGACCCCCGTGGACGGCATCGCACTCATCGCGTTCGACATCGACGGCACGCTGACCGACGCCACGACGTGGTGGGGCGGCGAGTCGACCGGGTGGCTGCAGCGCTACAGCGTGCGCGACGGCGAGGCGATCCTGCGAATGTCCAAGCGGCTGCACGTGCTGCCGCTGTCCCGCAACCAGACCGCCAGCGCGCGCGAGCGCATGGCGGGGCTGAAGCTCGACGGTCGCTGGCTCGGGGTCCGCAGCAAGCTCGAGTCGCTGACCGAGATCTGTCGCGAGTACGCGATCGAGCGCCGGCAGGTCTGCTTCGTGGGCGATGGCCCCGAGGACGCCGACGTGTTCGCGCAGGTCGGGCTCGGTTGCGCGGTCGCAGACGCGCATCCCAAGGCGCTCGCGGCCGCGCACCGGGTGCTGCGCGCCAGGGGTGGCGAGCGCGTGATGGAGGAGCTCGAGGCGTTGTTGGAGGTGAGCCCGTGAGTGCCGTCCGAGCGATCGGCCTGATGAGCGGGACCTCGTGCGATGGCGTCGACGCGCTGCTCGTCGAGCTCGCCCACGTCGACGAGCGCCACGAGCCGCGCGTGCTCGGCCACAGTCACGTGCCCTTTCCAGCCCAGCTCCGTGCCGAGCTGCGTGATCCGACCGAGCTCACGCTGCGTCGCGTCGCCGAGCTGCACTTCGAGCTGCCGCAGCTGTACCACGCTGCGGTGCAGGGGCTGCCGCAGTGGCGCAGTGCGGCCGTGTGCGGCATGCATGGCCAGACCGTGTGGCACGCCCCGCCGTCGCATGGCGTGCCGGTGTCGAACACGCTGCAGCTGGGCTCGAGCGGCACGCTCGCGCACCTGCTGGGCATGCCGGTGGTGGGTGACATGCGCGGCGCCGACCTGGCGCGCGGTGGCGAGGGTGCCCCGATCGCGCCGTTCTCCCACTGGTTCTTCACGCCGCCGTCGTCGCGCACGCGGCTGGTCGTCAACGTCGGCGGCATCGCGAACTACACCTGCGTCACGCCCGAGGTCGAGCACGTGACCGCGGCCGACGTCGGGCCCGGCATGATGATCACCGACGCGCTCGCGCGGCACGTCTCGCGCGGCGCCCTCGACTGCGACCACGACGGCGAGCTGTCGGAGGGCGGCGACATCGATCGCGCGGTGGTCGACTTCATCCTCGGTCACCCGTTCTTTCGGCGCGCCGCACCGCGCTCGACCGGGCGTGAAGACTTCGGCGGTGGCTTCGTGGCCGCGCTGCTGGTGCGCTTCGGCGGCCTCGAAGGCGCGACGCTGCTGCGCTCGAGCCTGTGGGCGACCGCGACCGCGATCGTGCAGGCCGCTCGCGAGCAGGCCCGCCCGATCGACGAGATCCTGCTCACCGGCGGCGGCGCGCGGCATCCGGGCCTGCGCGAGATGGTCGCCGAGCAGGCCGCGCCGATCCCCGTGCTCGTACACGACGCCGGCGTGTTCGCGCCCGAGCACCACGAGCCGGCCGCGATGGCGTTGATCGCCGCACGCACACTGGCGCGTTTGCCGAGCTCGCTGCCGCGGGTGACGGGTGCGCGCGAGGCCGCGATCCTCGGCCACGTGCACTGGTGACGTCCGTCGGCGGCACGGCGCCTTGCGGAGTCGCGGCCATGACGGCGGTCTGACCCACCACAATCCCTGTGTCGAGGTACTAGCGGGACAGTTGCGCCGCAAGGCGCACGAGCGCGTCTTCGTCGAGCGTCTCGGCGTCGTCGCTCGCGAGCCCGCGCACGGCTCGAACCATCGCGGCGAAACGGCCGCCGAAGCGCTCGCAGACATCGCACCCAGCCACGTGGGCCTCGACCGCACGGCGACGGGGTTCGTCGAGCTCGCCGTCGATGAACTCGCCGAGCAGCTCGAGCACCTGCGAGCAGCGCAGGCCCGCGACCTCGCGGTCGGTGGCGATCGTCGTCATGGCTGTCCTCCGGCTTTGGTCAGCGCCGCCAGCAGCTGCAGGCGTGCGCGGTGGAGTCGACTCTTCATCGCGCCGACCGAGATCCCCAGCGCGTCCGCGACCTGCTCGCTCGATTGCCCCTCGAGGTCGCGCAGCACGACGAGCTCGCGCATGTCGGGCTCGAGGGTGTCGAGTGCGGCCCACACCGCGGCGCGATCGATCTCGCTGCCGAGCTCGTCCTCGGGCGTGCGACCCCAGCCGGCCGCGACCCCGAGCTCGAGCAGCGACGGCAGCTCGCGTGCGTGGCTGTCGTTGCGCGCGCGTCGGCGGGCCGCGTTGCGCGTGATGCTCGAGAGCCACGCGCGTAGCTCGGCGTCGGTCTGCCCGCGGAAGCCTGCGAGCGCGCGATGGGCCGCGAGGAAGGCCTCTTGCCACGCGTCGTCGGCCGCGGCGTCGTTGCCCGCGATCGCCCGCGCGATGCGGCGCATCGCGGGGCCGTGCCGACGCACGAGCTGCTCGAACGCCGCGCCATCGCCGGCCTTCGCGGCGACGATCAGCTCGGCTTCGGATGACGCGTGACCGGACACGTGCTCAGACCGAACGCAGTGTAGAGCGGGCAGCTCCCGATGAGGCCGGTCGCGAGCAGCACCAGGCCCAACCAGCCCCAGGGCGTCTGTGGACCGACGAACACGAGGGCCAGCAGTGTCGCACCGCCGACGATGCGCACGACTCGTTCGATGGGATGCTCGTTGTTGGGCAGCAGCTTGTTCATGGTGTCCTCCGGACCGTCACCGGTTCCGACCCCAGGAGTCCGCGCGGTCGAGCCACGGTTCGCGCAACGAAGGCCGCTCGGGTCGCGGCCTCGGGCGCAGCTCCTGCGCACGCACCGATGCGGCTTGACATATCAATAAGTCACGGCTAATGATAACGCCTGTGAACGCCGCAGTGGCCGAACAGAGGGTCTTCACGGCCCTCGCCGATCCCAGTCGGCGGGCCATCTTCGAGTCGCTCACCCGCGGTGAGGCCGCGGTGAAGGACCTGACCGCGCGCTTCGACATCTCGCAGCCCGCGGTCTCGCAACACCTCGCTGCGCTCAAGGACGCCGGCCTCGTGCACGGTCGTCGCGAGGGGCGCTGCGTGTTCTACCGCGTCGATCCGCGCGGCATGAAGCCGCTCATCGATTGGATCGCGCACTACCGTGCCTTCTGGACCGAGCATGTCGATCGGCTCGAGGCACTGCTGGACAGGATGGACGAATGAAGCCCGCCGACAAGACCCCGCCCTCGCAGACCGACTCGATCGTGTTCGAGTTCGACCTCGCGCACGCGCCCAACAAGGTGTGGCGTGCGCTCACCGACCCCGAGCTGCTGACGCAGTGGTTGTTGCCGGTGATCGGCTTCGAGCTGAAGACCGGCGCCGCCTTCACCTTCAAGACCCAGCCCTATCCCGGCTGGGATGGCACCGTGCACTGCCGCATGCTCGAGGTCGAAGACCAACGCCGCCTGCGCTACGCGTGGGTGGTCGGCAACATGGAGCTCGACACGATCGTGACCTTCACGCTCGAGCCGAGCGGCTCGGGCACGTTGCTGACGCTGGTGCAGTCGGGCTTCAAGCCGGAGCAGAAGCAGAACTGGGGCGGCGCACGCTACGGCTGGAACATGATGGGCGGCAAGCTCATCGACGTCCTCGCGGGGCTCGCATGAGCGCGGCGCCGCGACACGCCCGCGCCCGCGCGCGCTAGCGCGAGCGGGCCGCCGGCTCGGCCTCGGCCTCACGGGTGCTCACCGCATCCGAAGGCTCGATCGCCAGCGAGTCGAGCGCATCCTGCAGCGTGATGTACCACTTGGTCGCGACGTCTTCGGACTCGGCCGAGACCGCGTCGACGATGCGACCGCGTCGCACGATGCGGAAGCCGCGGGGCTCGTCCTTCGAGAACGGCGCGATGGCGCCGGCAAACTGATCGGCGTCCTCTTCGCGGTCCCACACGCTGCGCCAGATGATGACCTGCTCGCCACTGGGCATGCGCCACAGCGCGAGCCGGTCGCCGTCCCAGCCGATCGCGGCGCGCGTGGCCTTGGCGTCGTCGTAGCCGCGCTCGCGCAGCAGTCGTTCGATGGCGAGCTCGCCGACGACGTCGTCGTGGATCTGCTCGGCCTCGCCGGCGTCGTCGGGCCACGGCGGCAGCTCGACGTGCACCGGGAAGTCGCGGTCGAACTTGCCGGCGTGGAGCACCTGCTCGGTCGAGTTCGAGGGCTGCGCGAATGCGGTGAGCACCGCTTGCCAACCGCCGGCGGCGTGCAGGCGCGCGACATGCTCGGTGCCCGGGGCACACGGCACGTTGGCGTGGGTGCCGAGCAGCGCAGCGGGCACGTCGGTGGGCACCGCCTCCTTGCGGCGATGCGCGGCGTGCAGCGTGTTGGCGACGAGGGTCGCGAAGCCCTCGGCGAGGCACTGCCGCACCAATGCGGTGTCGGAGGTCGACTGCGCGTCGAGCACGCTGGTGCCGAGGCCGCCGAGGGCCTGGTCCATGTACGCGAACACCAGCGCCCGCGTGAGCGCGTGATCGAGGCGGGCATCCTGCGCGAGCACGTCGTCGCGGAACACGATGGTGTCGCGATCGTGCAGGTAGCCCACCTCGGTCGCCGAGGTCAGCATCTGCAGCACGCCTTCGCGCAGGCCAGCGCCGTTGGTGACCGGCGGGATCTCGAGCGCGCGACGCAGCTGGGCGAACGATTCGTGCGAGCTGCGCTTGCGCACGATCGTCAGCCACGCGTCGGCGATCGCCCGCATGTCCTTGCCCTCACGGGTCTCCATGAGCAGCGACTCGAGCTCGATGGGGAAGCCCAGGCGCGCGATCTCGGCCGAGAGCGCGACGATGCGCTGCTGCGGCGTGCCACCCTTGGCCGGCACGCCATCACCGGGCGGCGGGTTCGAGCTGCCAGTGTCGGGGCGACAGGCCGCGAGCGCCGACAGTGCCATCGCACAGAGCGCTCGGCGCAACGATGCATGCATCGCCGCTAGACTATCGCACGCCCGTGATGGGTGCGAGTGGCAAGGCGTGCGAGCGCACGCCTCGCACCCGCTGCACTACTCGGCCGATTCTTCCTCGTAGCCGGGGTCGAGCTGGAAGTCGAACTCGACCACCACTGGCGGTCCGTCGTAGCTGGGATAGTCGGCGGTCGCGACCGCGGCGCGCAGGCACTCGCGCAGCGTGCGGTTGCTGGTCATGCCCTTGGGCAGGTTGGTGTTCACACCCAGCGGCGTCGCGCCCTGCGGATTGAGCAGCACCGCGACGTGCGTCGCGCCATCCAGCGTGCGCGCGTGTGCGCCCTTGGTCTCGGTGACGCAGGCATCGATCGCGTCGTAGCGCTGTGAGAAGGCCTCGAGCACGCGCTGCTGATCGGGCCGCTCGCCGCCGGCGCCCATGTCCATCACCGTGTCGGCGTTGGGATCGAAGGTCGGCACGGTGGTGGTCGCGGCGGCGCTGGCGTTCGCCGCGGTGCCACCCAGCACACCGGCCACGAGCGCGGCGATGAGGCGCTGATGGCCCTTGCGGAACATGACACCGCACAGCGAGCGCTTGCCGGGCTTGGCCCATCGCACCTGCGCCTCCACGTCGATGCTCTTGCCGCCGGGCATCGCGAACTTGACCGTGATCGCGCTGCCGACCGCGGGCGTCAGACCCTCGAGCTCGAGGCACGCGCCGCCCTCCGAGAGGTTCGCGCTGCTGCCCTTCGCCTGGAGCTCGCCGTCACAGGCGTGGACGGGCAACACGAGGTCGAAGCGTTCGCTGGTACGGCGATTGGAGTCGAGCTGCAGTGCGGCTTGCATGGCGGGGTTCCTAGAGGCTTGCGTTTGGCGGGCAGGTTTGGGGCCAGCGTGCCGGGGGCGGGCACGTTCCGGCGTCGCGAGTGTCATCGACGGCACACGCGAGACCTTGAGGGGATCGATGCGGACGCGATCGGGCCGGCTTGATCCCGCGCTGCGTTCGGAGCGCGGACGCAGTCAGCCCATGTGACGCGCGCGACAGAACTGCTGTGGCGGTGCGGAACCGTCGTCCTGCACCAGACGCGCGACGAGCTCACCCACCGCGGGGGCGAACTTGAAGCCGTGGCCCGAGCACCCGCCCGCCACGATCACGCGTGCGTCCTCGGGATCGCGATCGATCACGAAGTCCCAGCTCGGCGTGGCGGTATAGAGGCAGACCCGATGATCGACCAGTTCGCCGCCGGCGCACGGGAAGTGCTCGTCGATGAACTGCCGCAGCGGCGCGAGGTCGTGCTCGTGCAGCGCGCGATCGACATGATCGGGATCGACGCCTGGCTCGGCCGCGCGATGATCGTCGCCGCGTGCGACGTGGCAGGCGATCTTCACGCCGGCGATGCCGGCGTCGGCGTAGGGGAAGCCATAGAAGAAGCCCCGAGGATCGAACGCGCCCCACACCGGCAGGCGCGTGAGTGCGTCGCGATGCTCGGGCGCGGGACGCCACCAGGTCAGCACGCGACGCAGCGGCGTGAGGCGCTCGGGCAACAGCTGCGGCAGGAGCTGGGGTAGCCAGGCGCCGGCGGTGACGACCACGCGATCGGCGTGCACTCGTCGCCCGTCGTCGAGCACGACGCCGCAACGATCGCCCCGCGAGATCTCGCGCACGACGGCGTCGTAGTGCAGCGCTGCGCCGGCGGTCATCGCCTCGTCGCGCAACGCGTCGAGGCACGCCTGCACGTGCAGCTGACCGCCCGAGGGCGTGAAGCAGCCGTGCCAGTGGGCGGGCACGACGAACGGCCAGCGTCGCATGAGCAGGTCGGCATCGAAGCGCTGGTGATCCACGCCGTGTCGTTCGCACGCGTCGATCGATGCCAGCAGCTCGTGATCGCCCGGCGGGCCGAACTCGAGCATGCCGGTGCGATCGAGCAGGGCGCGACCGCTGCGCGCCGCGAGCTCGCACCACAGCGCGTCGGCACGCTGCACCAGCGGCACGTAGTTCTCACCCTCGTGGTAGGCCTGTCGGATGATGCGGGTGAAGCCGCCGTGGCTGCCGCGCTCGTGCACGTGACCGAAGCGCTCGAGCACCGTCACCTGCACACCGGCGCGGGCGAGTGCCCACGCGCTGGCCAGCCCCATGGTGCCGCCCCCCACGACGATCGCGGTCTTCGTCGGTCCCAATCCCCGGCACGATAGCACCGCCGGATCGCGATGCTCTTGGTCGCCGCCTCGAGCTTGGGGCGCGCGGACGCGTTCACGGTGCGCCCACGACCCAAGCTGCGGTCCGTCGGGCCACCTTTCGCGTTCGCGCGCTATCATCGGCTGCACGTCATGGCCATGCTCGTTGCGCCCGATCGACCGACCGCGCTGGCGACCCGCAAGGGTGGCGCCGCGGCCGATGGCGCGGCGAGCACGGCGAGCTTGGTGAAGGACGCGCTCGGTGACGCGGTCGAGGTGCTGCAGGCCCACGTCGAGCTGGCGGTGCTCGAGGTCCGCGAGGACGTCAAGGTTGCCGCGCGGGCCGGTGCGATGCTCGCGGTCGGTGGCGCGCTGGCGTTCTTGGCCCTGGCGTTGCTGCTGGCCGCGGCCGCGTTCGCGCTGGCGCTCGTGATGCCGGCCTGGGGCGCGTGTCTGATCGTCGGTACGCTGGTCGGGATCATCGCCGCGATCGTGCTGGTGCGCGCGCGCAACGGCCTGGTCAGCCACGGCTTCGGCGAGCAGACCACGCTCGCCCTTGCGGAGTCCAAGCAATGGATCGGGGAAAAATCCAGCGAGAAAAAGCCGAGCTAGTCGCGAGGATCCGCGATCGTCGGGCGCAGCTCGACGTCACCCTCGGACGTCTGCAGGGCACCGTCGAGCAGGTCCGCGAGCTGCCGGCGAAGGTGCGCGCCAACGTGCAGCGCGTGCGGAGCCTGACCGCACTGGCGGTGGCGGTCACGGCGGTCGGGCTCGCGTCGGTGCTGATCGTGCGCGCGCTGGTCGGTTCCCCACGCCCGCGTCGGCGGCGGTGAGACGCGATCGGGCGGCCGCCGGCTTCGCTCGTGTCGCCCACGGCCCGGTTGCACGGGCCTTCGGGTGCGATCCGCGTCCGGGATTGCCTCGTCCAACGGGCCGCACTACCGTGACGCTCCGCCGAACGCGACGCGGGCGAGGAGACATCATGTTCGATCGTGCGAAGGACTACGGCGAGTCGGCACTGGCAGCCATCGGACTGCAACCCCGGCGCTCCACCTCCGACTACCTCTTGCCGGCCCTCGGGCTGTTCGGCGTCGGTGTGCTCGTGGGCGCTGGGCTGGGTTTGATGTTCGCGCCCAAGCGCGGCGCCGAGCTGCGCGGCGACATCAGCCGCGGCGTGCGTACCGTGGGCGAGAAGATCCGCCGCCGTCGCGAGTCGATCGATGCGTCCGACGCCGACGCCAGCGAGGCCGGCGACGACGTGCTCACCGCGGTGCCCACCCGCTAGAGGATTCTCCGATGTCGAAGACCACCAGTGCAGCCGCCGATCCCATCGAGGTCGAGGTCCACGAGCGCGAAGACGACGAGCCGGCGCAGCCGCTGCTCGATCGGCTCGAGAATCTCGGCGAGCAGGTCACCCAGTTCGTCACCGAGCGCCCGCTCACCGCCGTCGGCATCGCGCTGGCGGTTGGCTTCCTGGTCGGTCGCATCGCGCGGCGCTAGAGCCGAAGGGCCCATGAGCAGCGCCGAGTCCGACGACCCTCCCGCGGCGGGCATCG
This sequence comes from Deltaproteobacteria bacterium, assembly GCA_016709225.1. NCBI lineage: Bacteria > Pseudomonadati > Myxococcota > Myxococcia > Deltaproteobacteria bacterium. The sequence continues at coordinate 2,772,729 of JADJEE010000012.1, forward strand.
ATCCCGCCAAGCTCCTCGACGCCGCGGCCCAGGAGATCGCGGCCGAGGCCCGCCGTCATCCGCTGCGCACGCTCGGTGTCGCGTTCGCGGCCGGCTACGTGCTCGGCGGCGGCGTGCCGCAGTTCGCCGTGCGCATGGCCGCCACCGCGGTGCTGCGCAGCCTCGGGCGCGCAGTGATCACGAGCGGCCTCGCCGTCGATCTCGCCCGCGGCGCGATGGGAGGTTCACGGCGTGGGCGTGCGCCCAACGGCAAGCCCAAGCCCCGGCGCCGCAAAGCCGGCGACCACCTGCCATCGTAGCGCTCGTGCATCCGAGTTCGCTGGATTCGTGCGACGCGGTGGCCGGACGTCGCGGCCGAACCGAACGCGGCCCGGCGTTACGAAGCGAGCATGCGTTGGTGGGTGGGGCAACATCGGTTGGACACGACGGCATGGAATCTGGCGCGGGCCGCGGTTTTCGTCGCGGGCTGCGGCGCTCGTGGTGGGGCCGCCCACGATGGCGGAATGGACGGGGACGGCACCGGTGTCGCCGACTCGACGGGGTCGATCTGCGTCACCGGCGGTTGTAGCGAGACCAACACCGATGTGTACCCCTACTACGACCCCGACTGCCTCGCCGACGCCGACTGCGACCCCGGGTGGGGCTGTGTCGAAGAGCGGTGCGTCGCGCTGCCCAGCCTCGCTCGGTGCGCTGCGGACTCGCTCGCCGCCGAGATCCCCTGGGGCGTGACTCAGGCGCCGGTGATGTCGCTCGCATTCGTGGCGAACGAAACCCCGGCCGTGCTGTGCCTCGGCGGTGGCTCGCCCGAGTTACTCACCGAGGGCGCAGCGTCGCAGGTTCTCGCCGGCGAGGTTGCAGTGATCGACGCGGTGGTCGCCGATCTCGACGGCGACGCGAACCTCGAATTCGTCGCCACCGATGGCGCCCAGATCTTCCGCCAAGGCCAAGTCGCCGAGTCGCAGCCGACCTTACTGGTCGACGCGAGCGTCGACCGCGTGTTCGTCGGAGACGCCACCGGCGATACGCTGCTCGACGTGTTCGGACGCAGCACCGATCACCTCTCGGTCGTGCTTGCGCCGGCGATCGGCGCGGGAGACTACGGCGTGCCGATCGATGTCCCGCTGCCAGCAGCGGCCGACGCGGTCGCCGTAGGTGACATCGATGGCGATGGGGTGCTCGAGCTCGTCGTCGCGATGTCGATGGACGGCACAATGCGGATCGCCACGGTCGACCTCGCGGCCGAGCCTGCGGTTCACCTGCTGACCGGTGAGCACGAGGCGGTCTCGGCGTTGGCCGTCGGGCGCTTGAATGACGACGCTCGCGACGACATCGCCGTGATTGGCCCGCGAGGCGCATCGGGCCCGACATTCCTGACGACCCTGCTGTGGGTCTCGGATGACGTCGTCGCGTCGAATCCGGTGTCGCTCAGCGGCAGCTATGCGACGGCGCTCATCGGTGCGTTCGGTCGTGGCGGCGCCGAGTCCGTGATCCTCGGCGGCGCGAGCGAGCTGCGCGTCGTCGAGTACGACTTCGGCGAGCCCAGCTGCTACAGCGTCTACCCCAGCGGGCCCGGCGGGCCCGCAACGGCGCTCGCGGCTGGCGATCGCGACGGCGATGGCAAGCCCGAGCTGCTGCGCGGCGGCGGAACCTCGGTGGGTAGCTTCGCGTCCTACTGAACCAGCGCACACGTGGCGGGGTCGAGATGCGCCGCGGCGCTCACCGGCAGCTCGGTGCGCGGGAGCTGCTCCGGATGCTCGATGAGCGACGTGGTGGTGCGCAGCAGCTCCCGGCTGAGCTGGGTCACTCGCAGCACGTCGTCGACGAACGCTCGATCGTCGCGGGCGTCGCACGCGGCGGCGAACGCTGCGACGCGGGTGCGATGCGAGCCGCTGTCGTCGGTGTCGCCGAGGTTGGCGAGGAGCTCGGCAGCGGGTGTTCCCGCGGCCGGGGCAGCCGCCTGCAGCGCGGTGACGAATCCCTCGCGCAGGCGTGTCGGCGTGGCGTCGCCGGACGTTGGTGCGAACGCGAGCAGGCCGCAACGGGCGTCCGAGAACAGCGGACGCGTGAAGTCGACCGCCAGTACGTCGAGCGCGAACGCTTCGTCGATGATGCCCCGGTCGATCAACGCTCGAACGTACGCGACATCGAATCCTGCGCGCTCGGGGAAGGCGAACTTGAACTCGGTGTCGACGCGCCCGCTGACTCCGGGGACGACCTGGCCGGCCGCCTTCACCGCGGCATCGTAGGCCGTGGACTCGATCGTCACGCCGGTGGTCATCCCCCACAGTGGGTCGAGCAGCGCGTCGGCCGGGATCGCCGACACCGGCCCATCGATCGTCGTGCCCGCCGCATCGAGATTGATCTGCTCGCTGCAGAACAGCGGACGTAGCAGCGTCGCGAGCTTGCCCGTCGGCTTGGTCTGCGCATCGATCCGCGCGGCGATGATCGCATCATTGCCGACGCGCACCAGCGCCTCCAGCTCGCGTCCATCTCCGCGTTGACCGAGCATCGCACCGTGCGCGGCGAACAAGGCATCGACGCCGGGCAGCGGCTTGCCGCTGGATTCCCAGTGCAGCCACGGATCGTCGAGCTCCTTCATCAGGACGCCGCCGTCGCGATGGCATCGACCGCAGTTGGAGGTGCCCGCGGCGGCAGCGAGCGAATCGCCCTTGAACTCGAACCGGCCGCTGCTGAAGACCCAGTAGTCGTAGAGTCCGGTGCGGCGGTCCAGGGCCTGCATCTCGATGAACGTGCGACGACCGAGGTCCTCGCTGGGCTTCACCGCCAACAACGTGAAGAGTAGCGCGTGCGGCGGCCGCGACCCGCACGCCCGCGAGGTCACCGTGCGGTAGTTGTCGGGGTTCGGATCGATCCGTGCGTCGTCGGAGACGAACCTCGTGATGAGCTCGCGCCCCGGCTCGCAGCCCTCGGGGTCGACGGCGGCGAGCATGGCGACCATGTCGCGGTAGTCGGCCGCGCAGCCGCGTGCACCTTTGATGAGGAACGCCGCGATCGGATCGTCGACGTCGACGAGCGCCTCGAGGGCGATGCCCTCGACCGCCTGACAGCCGAAGTCCGCAGGGTCGAGCGCGTCGGCCTTGCCGCCGGACGGATCGTCGTCGCCGGCGTCGTCGTCGCTGGCCGGCGCACACGCCAGGGCAGCGGCGAGCGCGGCCGCGGCCGCGACGCGTCGTGGCCGCCTCGGAAGTTGCGCAGGGATCGACACTTGCGGTGGTGAAGTGACACCGCGGGCGAGATGGTTCAGGAGATGGCCCAGCGGCCCGGGGCACCCACGCCGCGGCTGCGGGTGGCCCGGGCCGAACCCTCCGCCCCCGGCCGGCCGGCCGGGCGGACGAGTGGCGCAAGCGTGGGCGGCACGCTCTGGCGCGCCCGCGCCCGCGTATGCTGGCGGGCGATTGGTCCGAAGATGGCGTCTCCCCGTCGCGTTCGCGTCGCTGCTCGCGTGCGTGACCGCCTGCCCCACCGCAGCGCCGCCGCCGACGGTCACGCGACCGCCGACGAGCACGCCACCCACGACCAAGCCGCCGACCCGGGCGGCCGACGTGTTCACGCAGGTGGCCTCGCGAGGCGAGCACACCTGTGCGGTGCGCGAGGGCGGCGAGGTGTTGTGTTGGGGCAAGAACACGTACGGCCAGCTCGGCGACGGCAGCCGTGAGGATCGCGCGAACGCGGTGCGCGTCGCCGGGCTCACGCGGGTGCGCGAGGTTGCCGTGGGGCTCGACTTCAGCTGCGCGCTGCTGCAGGCGGGCACGGTCTCGTGTTGGGGCAACGATCAAGATGGTCAGCTCGGCGGTGGCAAGGGTGGTCGACCCGGTGCGATGAACTCCGCGCCGCAGGCGGTGTTCGGCCTGCGCGACGTGCAGCAGCTGTCGGCGGGTGACTACTTCGCCTGCGCGCGCATCCGCGACGGCGGCGTGCGCTGTTGGGGCAACGCGGAGAACGGCCAGCTCGGCAGCGACAGCCAGCGGGTGTTTCCTTCGCCGCGCACGATTCCCGAGGTGAACGGCGTCGTCGATGTCGCCTGCGGTGGCGCGCACGTGTGCGCTGCGACGGTCGGTGGCAAGGTGCTGTGCTGGGGTCGCAACACCGAGGGTCAGCTCGGCGATGGCAAGAGCGGCTCGCGCGTACGCGCGGTCGAGGTCAAGGGATTGCTCGATGCCGTCGACGTCGCCTCGGGTGCAAACCACACCTGCGCGCTGCGACGCGGCGGTCCGGTCGCGTGCTGGGGCGACAACGTCGCCAGTCAGCTCGGCGCCGGCGCCCGCAACGAACGCAAGCGCGACGAGCCGGTCGCCGTCGCGGGTCTCGTGCAGATCGCCGCACTCGCGGGCGGCAGCAACTTCACCTGCGCCCTCGCCCGCAACGGCCGGCTGTCGTGCTGGGGCGGCAACGAGTCGGGCCAGCTCGGCCTCGCACCCTCGAGCGCAGTGCACCCCTCACCGAACGTCGTGCGCAACCTCGCCGACGTCACCGCAATCGGGCTCGGGGCCCGCCACGCCTGCGCCGCCCGCAAGAGCGGCGACGTGGTGTGCTGGGGCAGCAACGAGCACGGCGCGCTGGGGCCTCGACCGCTGCGGTGACGCGCGGCGGCCGGGCTCCGCGGTGAAGCGCAGCGTTGGCTCCGCGGGGCTCCGCGTCGAGCACCGCGGGAGCACGATCACAGCTCGTCGAAGAGCGATGCCACCGCCAGGGCGACGTCTTCGAAGGGCTCCGCGCGGACCACGGACTCGTCACCCACGTCCAGGACGACCTGGTAGCCCGGTTCGGTGAAGCGGTGGACGCGGAGCGTCCGACGATCGGGATCGAGCACCCAATAGTCCGGGATTCCGACCGCATGATAGAGGCGCAACTTCTCCCAGAGATCGCGCGCTGCGTTGCCGCGGCTCAGGATCTCACAGATCCAGTCGGGACGGACTTCGACAGGGCCGCTCTCGGGGAAGCTGGCGAGATGCTCGCGTCGCCATCCCACGACGTCGGGACGGACGATCGTGTCCGCGGCGAGGCGCACCTCGACTTCGCTGGCGAAGCGCCATCCGCCGGGTCGGTTGGGGTCGTCCGGGCGGCCATCGAAGGGGCCGAGCGAGCGCCCGAGTCGAAGCTGCGCCGCGCCGTGGCGTCCGCTCGGCGCTGCCTTGCGCACGAGCTCGCCAGCAAGTAGCTCATGAAACCGATCAGGCTCGGGAATCGCGAAGAACTCGGCCTGGGTCGCACGGGCCAGCTGGGTCGCAGGCGGTGTCATGACACCTGGAAGCCTATCACCGCGCAGCGTTGGTGCAGGCGGCAGCGACGGCGGTGGGTCGTCGCTCCGCCCCGCGGCTGCCGTGCCCGGCGTGGATGCGCGCGCTCACGACGTTCGGGGCGCCTGCCGGTGACAGCGCGCGCGCGCATCGAGTACACCCGAGACGACGATGTCCGTTCGACGCGCACGCGTGCTGCTCGGGTCGGCGCTGGCGCTGGCGCTCGCGTGTGGCGGGGGCGACGTCGAGCCGACACCGCAGGGGGTCGAGGCCGCGGTGCCGGCGGGGCCGCCGACGTTCAATCGCGATGTCGCGCCGATCGTGTTCCGGCACTGCGCGCCGTGCCACTACGACGGGGGGCCGGGGCCGTTCCCGTTGATCACGTACGACGACGTCCACGATCACGCATCGCAGATCGTCGAGCTCACGGGCAAGCGCATCATGCCGCCGTGGTTGCCCGCGCCGGAGCTGGCGCGGTACGCCGGTGAGCGTCGGCTCGCGCAGGCGGAGATCGACACGCTGGCGGCATGGGTCGAGGCCGGGCGACTCGAGGGCGAGGCCGCCGATCGTCCGTCGGATCTGCCACCTGCCCCGCCGGCGGTGGGCACCTGGCGCGGTGGGCCGCCCGATGTGGTGCTCGAGATGGCCGAGGCGTTCGAGCTGCCCGCGGATGGCCGCGACATCTATCGCAACTTCGTGATCCGCGTGCCCGCGGCGGCCGATGGCTGGGTGAAGTCGGTCGAGCTCGCGCCGGGCAACCCGAAGGTCGTGCACCACATGGTGATGCGCGTCGACAAGACCGGCACCGCGGCGCGCCGCGACGCGGAGGATTCCGCACCCGGTTTCGACGGCATGGACTTCGCCGGCGCGCTGATGCCCGATGGTCGCTTCGTCGGCTGGACACCCGGCAAGGCGATCGATCCCGGCTCGGCCGCGCGTGGGTTTCGCCTGCAGGCCGACACCGATCTCGTGCTGCAGGTGCACCTGCGCCCGAGCGGCAAGCCCGAGCGCGTGCAGGTGAAGGTCGGCCTGCACATGAGCGAGCGACCCGCGACGCGACACGCGTTGGCGATGGAGCTGGCCTCGACCGACATCGACCTGCCCGCGGGCGCGAAGGACGTGCACGTCACCGATCGCTACACGCTCCCGGTCGACACCTACGTCGTCAGCGTCTACCCGCACGCGCACTACCTCGGCAAGCAGCTGCAAGGCTGGGCCGAGCTGCCGGACGGCACCAAGAAGTGGCTGGTGCGGATCGACGACTGGAACTTCGACTGGCAGGACCAATACCGCTTCGCCGAGCCGATGGCGCTACCGGCCGGCACCGTGCTGCGGATGGACTTCAGCTTCGACAACTCCGCCGAGAACCCGCACAACCCCAACCATCCGCCCAAGCGCGTCACCTTCGGGCAGCAATCGACCGACGAGATGGCCGAGCTGATCCTCGAGATCGAGCCGGCCGATCCCGCGAAGCTCGTCGAGCTCGATCAGAACTTCATGAACGGGTGGCTCGATCGCCAGATTGCCCACTTCCGACGCGTGCTGGCGAAGACCCCGGATGATGGCACCTCGCTCATTGCGATGGCTTCGCTGGAGGCGCGGCGCGGTCGACCCGAGGCGGCGATCGAGCACTACCAGGCCGGCATCGCCGCGCTGCCGGCCCGCGCCGATGCCCGCATCGACCTGGCGATCGTCTTGATGTCGCAGGCAAAGCTCGACGAGGCCCGCGCCCAGCTCGAGGCGTCGATCGCGGCCGCACCCGACGACGCGCGCGCCCACCTCACGCTGGGCAACGTGCTGCGCAAGCAACGTGCGTACGACGCCGCGATCGTCGAGCTGCGTCGTGCGGTCGAGCTCGATCCCGCCGGCAGCGAGAGCTGGAACAACCTCGGCATCACCTACGAGCTCGCGCGCAACCTCGCCGAGGCCGAGACCGCGCTGGCGCGTGCGGTCGAGCTGGCGCCCAAGCGCGCGCTGTTCCGCGAGAACCTCGCGCGCATCCACGCCGCGCAGGGCAGAGACGCCGACGCGCTGGCGGGATTTCGTGCCGTGCTCGAGCAGGACGAGCGCTCGATCCCGGCGTTGCAGGGGCTCGCGATGGTGCTCGTGCGCACCTCGGAGCCGGGCTCCTCGGGCGCGTACAAGGCGGTCGAGGCGGCGCAGCGCGCCGTGCAGCTCACACAGGGTCGCGAGCCCGCGCCGCTCGAGGTGTTGGCCGCCGCCTTCGCGGCCTCGGGTCAGCGCGACAAGGCGATCAAGGCCGCCTCGCAGGCGCTCGCACTCGCCAAGGAGCGCGGCGATGCCACGCTCATCGATCGCCTGCAGACGCGGCTCGCCGAGCTCGCGGGATAGCGCTCAGCTTCAGTTGAGCGCGACGACTTCGCAGCCCCAGCCGTCGTACACGCCGTCGTCCTCGCCGATGACGCCGAGGATCTCGGTGGTGACCTCGTCGATGCGGCCCTCGGCGAGCGCGTCGGTGCGGTGGAACTGCAGCGACCACGAGCCGTCGTCGCGCTCGGTCGGCGGGTCGACGTCGAAGCCGAGCCCACGCAGACCGTCGGCGATGCGCGCACAGGTCTTGGCGTCCTCGAAGAACGCGAAGTGATCGATGACTCGCTCACGCGAGGGGTCGTCGCCGGCCTCGCTCAGCTGGTGCATCACTCGGCGGTTGCCCATCGATTGCATCGCGGCACGATCGGGCCACAGGAAGTCGAAGTAGAACGCCCACTGCTCGTCGTCGTCGACCTGCCGCGAGATCTCGTACTCGCCGCGGATGCCCTCGATGGTCGACTCGATCGCGGCATCGACCCGCTCGTCGTCGTCGCTGTCGTCGTCGTCGGGCAGGTAGAAGAACAGATCGGTATTGCCGCGGAAGACCACGCGCCCGACCATCCACGCGTCGACTGCGTAGGCCAGCGACTCGGCGAGACGGTCCTCGATCGCCGACAGCGCCTCGAACTCTTCCTGGCTGCGCAGGCCGTCGGGGCGCGCGTGCTTCATGGGCACACGCAGGGTCAAACGCCGCGTGTGCGACGGCACCGGCGCAGCTTCGGCGGCGCCGAGATCGAGTGCGATGACGGCCGGGGCCCCGTGCATCTGCACGAAGTAGAAGTCGAAGCTCGGCGTCCAGGGCGGCTGGCTCATCGCGGTCGTCATGCTAGTCCCCTGGAACCGTGATGTCCTGCAAAATAACTGCGCCCTTGGCCCCGACGAGCGGGCGCGTGCGCGACCGTGCGATCTTCGCTAGGCTCGTGCTCGAACGATGCGAGTGATGTCCCTCGTGATGGCGGCCGCACTGCTGCCGGGTGCGACCGGGGCGGCCTCCGCCGATGGTCCCGCGGCCGTCGAGGCCGTCTCGGTGATCACCCGCGACGAGCTGCTCGCACAGCTGCGCGCGGTGCCGGGTGTGCGCGCGAAGTACCGCGAGGAACAGCACATGGCCCTGCTCGCGGTGCCGCTGGTGTCGACCGGCACCATGCACTTCGCGCCCACTGACCGGCTCGCGAAGCACCAGCTCGAGCCGGCCCGCGCGCGTACCGTGGTTGCCGACGGCCGCCTGCGCTTCGCCGACGCCTACGGGCGCGACGAGGTCGACCTCGCCAGCAACCCCGTCGTCGCGCTGTTCGTCGAGAGCTTCTTGCACGTGCTCGCGGGCGACGTCGCCACCATCGAGCGGACGTGGGCGATCGGCTTCAGTGGTGGCGCCGACGGAGAGCCGCAGGCGTGGGTGCTCGCGCTGCGACCCCGCACCGAGCCGGCGACAAAGCTGGTGGAGTCGATCATCTTGAAGGGCCGCGGCGCGAAGGTCGAGCGCATCGAGGTGCGCGAGCTCGGCGGCGATCGGACCATCACGACGTTGAGCGACGTCGACGTCGCCCATGCGTACGGCGAGGCCGAGGCGTCGAAGGTCTTCGCGGTCGCGCCGTAGCGCGCTCGCGAGGGCGTTGCCTGCGTTGCCGAGCGTCGCGCGTGGCCTGGGGTTGCCCCGTCCCGATGCCGAACGCCACCGGTGTGGAGTACGCTACCGCTCGATGCGTCGCGCCTTGGTCCTGCTCTCCTTCGCGGTTACGGCGTGCTTCGACCCCACGAAGTCGGGCGACGGCAACGACGGCGGCAGCGACACCGGCAACACCTCGGCGAGCGAGTCCGGCACGGGCGCGTCGGCGAGCGCGACGGCGAGCGCGAGCGGGAGCGCGAGCGCGAGTACGACCGCGATGACCGGCGACGACACCACCGCGACCACGAGCGTCGACACCACCGGCACCGGCACCGACGCCACCACCGACGACACCGCCACCACCACGGGTGGCGTGGTGGTACCGGCGATCTGCGACCACGCGCCGACCACCCTGGGCGCCTGTGCCGCTGCGGTCGATGGCGCACCGACCTACGGCACGCTGGCGTGCGATGCCGCGGTGGCCGACTATTCGATCTTCTACGAGGACATCTACACGGTCGACCTCGCGGTCGGGCAGTGCCTCTACGTGCGCGCGGACAACATCGGCGAGGCCGGCATGCAGGGCGGCATCTGGGCCGACGTCGCGCTGCAGGTGCGCTCGCCCAGCGGCGCGCTCGCCTGGCAGGACGACGATCTCGCGTGCACCGACACGACGTGGACCGGCGGCGCGTGCCCGCAGGCGCTCTTCACCGCCGATGTCGACGGCACCTACGAGATCTCGATCGTGCAGGCTTCGGGCTCGGGCTGTACCAACGGCGCACCGTATTCGGTGTACCTGGCGATCGACGGCGTCCCGGCGGGCCCGTCGCTTTCGGTCGACGACATGCTCAGCGACTGCACACCCTGATCCGCCGGCCCCGCGGCACGTCGAGCCGCCCCCGCCGGTACCGGGGCTCACCCCCTCGTGCGCGAACGATCAGTGACGGGCAGCCCGGTCCGTGACAATCGAGTGGGATGGTTGCGCAGCCAACCCAACCCGCGGGTCTGTGGATACCTGCACGCGCACGGGACGAATCCGGGGCTCGCCTCGGTACGGGGCGACCTTGGAACTTCGATCCAACCGGCTGGGTCTACGACTACCTCGAATGATGGCCATGCGACGCGCGCCGTGGGGGGTCGTCGGGGCGAGCGCGCTGTGGCTCGCCCTGCACGCGGGATGCGTCGGCCAGGAGACCGCCAGTGCAGCCTCGTCGCGCCACGACGAGCCCGCCCTGGTCGACGCGTTCGCGGCCCAGGTGGGCCCGATCGCGAGCTCGATCGAGGCCACCGCCAACCTCGTGGCCGAGCGGCAGGTCACGGTGGTCGCCGAGCTCGATGGTCGGTTGCTCGAGCTCGAGGTCGACGAGGGTGACGATGTCGAGGCCGGGCAGCTGGTCGGGGTGCTCGATGGTCGCAACGCCAAGCAGGCGATCGCCGCCGCGAAGATCAAGGTCGGCGGCGCGAAGGCGACCCACGACCGCGCCGACAAGCTCGCGCGTCAGCAGCTGCTCGCGGCCGAGGAGCTCGAGAAGCTCGACAATGCCCGGCAGAGCGCGAGCCAGGAGCTGTCGAGCGCGCAGTGGCAGCTCTCGCGCACGCGCGTGCGGGCGCCGATCCCCGGCCGCGTGACCAAGCGCCACGTCGTGGCCGGACGCTGGGTTCGCACCGGCGAGGCGATCGTCGATCTGACCGACTTCGCGGTCCTGGTCGCGCGCATCCAGATCCCCGAGCGCGACGCGCTGCAGCTCGCGCCCGGTCGCATCGCCGAGCTCACGCTGCAAGCCGACGCCGCGGTGCAGCTGCAGGGCGTGGTTCGACGCGTCGCCGAGGTGGTCGACGTCCGCAGCGGCACCGTCGAGGTCGTCATCGAGGTGACGCAGCCGCCACCGCAGGTCCGCTCGGGCAGCTTCGTCGGCATCCGCATCGAGCGCGAGCGCGACGATGCGGCCACGTGGATCCCCCGCGAGGCGATCGTGCGCGAGGCCAGCGGCGCGGTCGTCTATGTGGTCGAGGATGGCGTCGCGCATCGCCGCGAGCTGAAGCTCGGCACCGAGCAACGATCGCGCGTCGCAGTGCTCGAGGGGCTCGCACCAGGGGAGCTGGTCGTGCTCGCCGGCCAGGGCGCGCTGCGCGACGGCGAGGACGTGCAGGTGCGGCCGTTCGGTCGCGGGGACGCCGAGTAGTTCCGATGGGGCTGGTCGAGCTCGCACTGCGTCGTCGCGTGACCGTGGCGATGATCACCGTCGCGCTGGTGTTGTTCGGCCTGGTCGCGTTCACGCGGCTGCGCGTCGGCCTGCTGCCCGAGGTGAGCTACCCGAGCATCACCATCGAGACCAAGCTCGCGGGTGCGGCGCCCGGCGAGATCGAAGACCTGCTCAGTCGTCCGATCGAGGAGCGCGTCGGTGTCGTCGCCGGGGTCCGGCGGGTGCGCTCGACCAGCAGCGCGGGGCTCTCGCAGGTCACGCTCGAGCTCGCGTGGGATCGCGACATGGATTTCGCCGCGATCGACGTGCGCGAGAAGCTCGAGCGACTGCGACTCCCGACCGGCACCGAGCCGCCCACGCTGCTGCGCTTCGATCCGGCCGCCGAGCCGATCATGCGGCTGTTCGTGCACGGCGGCGAGCTGTACGGCCTGCGACGGCTGGCGGAGGATGTGGTCGAGAAAGACCTCGAGTCCACCGAGGGTGTGGCGGCCATCGAGGTGCGGGGCGGCTACGAGCCCGAGGTCGAGATCGAGCTCGACGAAGGTCGACTGGCGCTGGTCGGGCTCGGCATCGACGAGGTCATCAACCAGCTCGCCAAGGCCAACGTCGATCAGGCCGGTGGCAGCCTGTACGAGCGGGAGGCTCGCTACCTCGTGCGTGCGCGCAACCGGCTCGCCGATGTCGAGGAAGTTCGTGCGACCGTGTTGGTCGAGCGCGATCGCCATCGTGTGACCGTCGGCGACGTCGCCGACGTGCGACGCACCCATCGCGAGCGCGAGACCATCACGCGCATCGGCACCGCCGAGGGCATCGAGCTCGCGATCTACAAGGAAGGCGACGCCAACACCCCCCAGGTCGCGCAGGCGCTGCACCAGCGGCTCGAGCAGGTGCGCGCGCGGCTGCCCGAGGGCACCACGCTCACGATCGCCGCCGACCAGTCGACCTTCATCCGCGCTGCGGTCGACGAGGTGCTCGGCAGCGCGGTGTGGGGCGGCGCGCTGGCGGTGCTGGTGCTGCTGGTCTTCCTCCGCGACCTGCGCAGCACGCTGGTGATCGCGACCGCGATCCCGATCTCGGCGGTCGGCACGTTCTTCCTGATGTACGAGACCGGCACCACCCTCAACGTGATGTCACTGGGCGGCCTCGCGCTGGGCGTGGGCATGTTGGTCGACAACGCCATCGTCGTGCTCGAGGCGATCCACCGCCACCGCGAGCGTGGCACGCCGGCGATCGAGGCCGCGCGGGTCGGCGCAGGTGAGGTCGGTGGTGCCGTGATCGCGTCGACGCTCACGACGGTCGCCGTGTTCGTGCCGGTGGTGTTCCTCGATGGCATTGCCGCGCAGCTGTTCCGCGACATGGCGGTGACGGTGTGCTTCTCGCTGCTGGTGTCGCTCGGGGTGTCGCTGACGCTGATCCCCATGATGGTCGCGCTGGAGGGCGCGCCGAGCGAGCCGATCGGCCGCGTCGCGCGGGTCATCGCAGCGCCGTTGTGGCTGCTGCGCCGTGCGCTGGCACTGGTGGTCGGCGCGGTGAGCTGGCTGCTGCGTCCGATCGCGCACGCCTCCGATCGCGTGCTGCGGGGCGTCGACGACGGCTACCCTCGGCTGCTGCGCAGCGCGCTGCGCCGACCCGCCACCGTGCTCGGCGCGGCCACGCTGGCGTTCGTCGCCGCGCTCGGCGGCCTCGATCGACTCGGCGTCGATCTGGTGCCGCCGTTGTCCCAGGGCGAGCTCTCGTTCGTGGTCGAGATGCCCGCGGGCACGCCGCTGGCCGCCACCGATCGCACGCTGCAGGCCGCGGCCGCCGACTTGGTCGAGGACCCGCGCATCGAGCAGCTCGCCACCATCGCGGGCCGCGGAGCCAACGGCACCGGGGGCACCGGGGCGCAGGGTGAGCATGTCGGTGCGATCCAGATCCGCATGGCCGCGGGCAGCGACGCCGCCGACGAGGCCGCGATCGCCGAGGCCGTGCGGGCGCGCCTGCAGACGCTGGGCGTGGCTCGTCACCGTGCGGTGCGGCCGGCGGTGTTCAGCCTGCATCGGCCGGTCGAGGTCGAGATCACCGGCGACGATCTCACCGCGCTGTCCGACGCTGCGGCGGCGGTGCAGCGCGTGCTGCTCGGGATCGACGGCCTGGTCGAGGTGCGCTCGTCGGCCGAGTCCGGCGTGCCCGAGGTGCAGGTGCGCTTCGATCGCGAGCGCATTCTGGCGCGCGGGCTCACCGTCGAGGGCGTGGCAGCGACCGTGCGGCGCAAGCTGCAGGGGGAGGTCTCGACCAAGCTGCGCGAGCGCGACCGCGACATCGATGTGCGCGTGCGGGCGCTCTCCCGCGAGCATGCCGAGCTGGCGGACCTGCCGGCGCTGATCGTCGGTAGCGTCGGTGCGGCACCGGTGCGGCTGTCGGAGGTCGCCGAGGTCACGCTCGCGCGCGGGCCGACCAGCATCGAGCGCGTGGCGCAGTCCCGGGCGGCGATCGTCGACGCCGAGCTCGATGGCCGCGACATGGGGGCGGTCGCGCGTGAGATCGAGGCCGAGCTCGCCGAGTTGCCGCCGATCCCCGGGGTGCGGGTGCGGCTGGCGGGCCAAGACGAGGAGATCGGCCGCGCGATCCAGGCGCTCTTGCTCGCGCTCGCGCTGGCCGCGTTCCTCGTCTACGTGGTGATGGCCTCGCAGTTCGAGTCGCTGCTGCAGCCGCTCATCGTGATGTTCACGCTGCCCCTGGGTGCGGTCGGGGTCGTCGCGGCGCTGTGGGCCACCGGCAGCAGCATCAGCGTGATCTCGCTGATCGGCTGCGTGATGCTGGCCGGCATCGTGGTCAACAACGCGATCGTGCTGGTCGACGCGATCAATCGACGGCGGGTCGGCTCGACCACCCACGCCGCCGTGATCGCGGCCGGCCACGAGCGTCTGCGGCCGATCCTCATGACCTCGATCACCACGATCCTCGGCCTCGCTCCGATGGCGCTGGGGCTGGGAGCCGGCGCCGAGCTGCGTCGCGCACTCGCGATCGCGGTGATCGGCGGCCTCACCATCGCGACCGCGTTGACGCTGGTCGTGATCCCGACGATCTATCTGCTGGTCTACCGCGGCCGCTCGGACGACCGCGATCGCGGCGGCGGAGCCCCATGAACCTCGTGCGGCTCGCGGTGCAGCGGCCGGTGACGGTGCTGATGGCGCTGGCCAGCGTGCTGCTCATCGGCAGCATTGCGCTGTCGCGGCTGCCGTTGGCGTTCCTGCCGGAGATCGACGTGCCGTTCATCGCGGTCGAGATCCGCCAGCCCGAGTCGAGCCCGGCACAGATCGCCAAGCAGATCGCCGAACCGGTCGAGGAGGCGCTCGCGACCCTGCCGGGCATCAAGCGCCTGCGCTCGACCTCGACCGCCGACGACGCGACCGTGGTGCTCGAGCTGCAGTGGGGACAGTCGCTCGACGTCGTGCGCATGCAGGTCGACGAGAAGCTCGATCTCGTGCGACCGAAGCTGCCCAAGGGCGTTCAGGAGATCGCGGTGTTCTCGTTCAACACTGCCGACATCCCGGTGGTCGAGGCGCGGATCTCGGCGCCGGGTGTCGATCTGTCGGCGAGCTATCCGCTCCTCGAGGCCCACGTGCTCGATCCACTGCGGCGGCTGCCGGGGGTCGCGCGGGTCGAGCTCGATGGCGTGCTGCCGCGGGTGGTCTACGTCGACCTGGTGCGCGAGCGCATCCGCGAGCACTCCGTCGACGTCTCGGCGCTGCTGCAGCGGCTGCAGCAGGCGCGCGCGGAGGTGGTGCTGGGGCCGGTGCACGACGGCGGTCAGCGGTGGATCGCCCGCGGGCTCGGTGACTTCGAGAGCCTCGAAGAATTGGCGCAGATGCCGATCGGCATCGGCGCGCTGCGCCTGCGCGATGTCGCCGAGGTTCGCTACGAGGAGCCGCCGATCGCCTACGGCCGTCACCTCGACCGCGAGTATGCGGTGGGCCTGCGCGTGTTCAAGGAGTCGACGGCCAACACCGTCGAGGTGGTCGACGGCGTCATCTCGACCATCGAGCAGGACCTCGGCGCCGACCCCCAGCTCGACGGCATCGAGCTGTTCGTGTGGGAGAACCAGGCCGACCACATCCGCGCGGGCATCGACGGGCTGCGCAGCTCCGGCACCATCGGAGCCTTCTTCGCGGTGTTGTGTCTCTACGTGTTCCTGCGACGGCTCGATTCCACCGCCATCGTCGCGCTGTCGATTCCGTTCTCGGTCATCGCCACGTGCGGCGTGCTGTGGTTCATGGGTAAGAGCCTCAACCTGCTGTCCATGATGGGCTTGATGCTCGCGGTCGGCATGCTCGTCGACAATGCGATCGTCGTGCTCGAGGCGATCGACCGCCGGCGCGAGCACGAGCTCGATCCGCGCAGCGCGGCCGAACACGGCGCGCGCTCCGTGACGATGGCGGTCGTGGCCTCGACGCTGACGACGCTGATCGTGTTCCTGCCGCTCGTGCTCGGCAGCACCACCGAGCTGACGGTGTGGCTGCGCGAGGTCGGCGTCACGATCTCGCTGGCGCTCGCGTGCTCGCTGCTGTCGTCGCTCACGTTGATCCCGCTGGTGGCGGCGCGCACCGGCCGTACGCGACGACGACCCGCCCGCGAGGGCGGCGGCTGGGTCGAGTCGCGCTACGCCCGGCTGCTGGCCTGGACGCTGCGGCACCGCGTGATCGCAGCGGTGCTGATCTTGTTGGGCCTGGCCGCGGGCGCGTTGCCGCTGGTCACCCAGCGCGTGCGCGCCGAGCCGTTCTCCGCCACCGTCAACGAGCGGTTGTTCCTGCGCTATCGCTTCGACGACTTCCACTACAAGTACCAGGCCGAACAGGTCGTCGAGCAGGTCGAGGCCTACCTCGACGCCAACGCCGAGGACTTTGCTGTCGGCGAGATCTACAGCTGGTATGCCGAGAACGAGGCCGCCACCGTGATCGTGCTCGCGCGCCGCGATCTCGGCGACGAAGCGATCAAGCAGCTGCGCGGCCGCATCCGTGAGCAGCTGCCGCGGGTACCGGGGGTCGACATCGCGTTCGAGCAGGAGTCCGAGGCGAGCGACGACGGCACACGCTTCTCGATCCAGCTGTTCGGCCGCGACTCCGAGGTGCTCGATCGCAATGGCGCGCAGGTCGAAGCGTTGCTGCGCGCCGAGCCCGGGGTCGCCGATGTGCGCAGCAGCTCGCAGCAGCGCCGCGACGAGGTCGAGGTTCGCATCGATCGTGAGCGTGCGCAGCGGCTGGGCATCAGCGCCAAGGATGCCGCGGATGCGTTCGGGTTCACCTTGGGTGGCATGCCGCTACCGCGCTTCCGCGAGGGCGGACGCGAGGTCGACAGCTGGCTCGCGCTGCGCATCGAGGACCGCGCGGGCATCCGCGACCTCCGCAAGATCGCCTTCACGGGCCGCGATGCCGATGGCGGCGCGACGGTGCCGGTGCGCCTGGCCGACGTCGCCGAGCTGACCACGGTCCGCAGCGAGCGGCAGATCGTCCGCGAGAACCGCCAGGGCAACCTCGAGCTCACCGCCAACTACGACGGCGAAGACTGGGAGGCCGCGCGCGCGCGCATCGAGGCGCGCATGAACCAGCTGCCGCTGCCGCTGGGCTACGGCTGGTCGTGGGACGCGCGGACGCTCGAGCGCGACGACCAGAACCAGGAGATGGGCGTCAACTTCCTGCTCGCGCTGGTGTTGGTGTACCTGGTGCTCGCGTCGCTGTTCGAGTCGCTGTCGCAGCCGGTCGCGATCCTCACGTCGATCATCTTCGCGCTGCCCGGCGCGGCGTGGATGCTCGCTGCGACCGACACGCCGCTGAACCTGATGGCGCAGATCGGCCTGCTGATCCTCATGGGTGTGGTCGTCAACAACGGCGTCGTGCTGCTCGATCGGGTCAACGCGCTGCGTGCCGAGGGTGTCATGGGCGACGCGGCGTTCGTCACTGCCGGTCGCGAGCGCCTGCGTCCGATTCTCATGACCGCGACGACGACCGTGCTGGGGCTGGTGCCGATGGCGATGGGCGGATCGGCGGTCGGCGGCCTGTTCTACTTCCCGCTCGCGCGGTGCGTCATCGGCGGGCTGCTGTCCTCTGCGATCTTCACGCTGTTCGGCCTGCCGCTGGTGACGCTCGGCGTCGAGGCGTGCGCACGCGGGCTCACGCAGCTGTGGCGCGCGTCGGGCCCCCGGCGCTGACGCGACGCCAGGCGGCGCACGCCGGCGCTCGATGAACCGCGTGCGGCTACTTCACCGCGAAGACGCCGCTCATGTCCCAGCACGCGAGCATGCCGGTCTTGGCGGGCAGCAGTGCGGCCTTGTGGCCACCGGTCATGGCGTCGCCGACGATGAGCTGGCGTGGACACTCGATCTCGTCGAACACGAACTCGTCGACGAGCGCCTGCTCGCACGGCATGCCGAGTCGCTCTGCACACAGCGTCGGCGCGATGTTGTGCTGGCGGCGATCACAGACCTCGCGGCCGGCGGCCGGGGTCGCCCGCGCCAGCACCATCACCACGCCGCCGGTCACGGGGATGCCGTCGTGGCTGCCGGTCACGCTGCGCTCCGAGGTGCGGAGGATCTCCTGCTCACAGCGCAGGCCCTCCTTGTCGGTGAGGATCACGCGGCCATCCTTCACGGCGATCGTGACCTGGCCGTTGTCGAACGTGCCGGTCGGCAGGTGCTTGGCGTCGACCGTCCAGAGCACGCCGGTGCCGTGCGGACACTCGGCCGTGCCGGGGTCGCCGCTGGGCGTGAGGTCGAGGCGCAGCTTCTCGGCGTCCTTGACGATGCGACCGGTGCAGGCGGCGTCGCCACGCTTCGAGCTACGCACGATCAGCGTGTCGGGTGTCGCGGCTGGCTGCACGATCGAGCTCACGATCACGCGGTCGTCGCTGTCGGTGAAGCCGATGCCGTCGGCGGCGACCCGCAGGCCGATGTCGGCGTCGGCGGAGCGAGCATCACCACCGAAGGTGCCGCGATGCGACTCGGGGATCTCGGTGAGCACGTTCCACGCGTTCCAGTCGCCGTCGAGCACCGGCTCGCAGCGCTCCTCGGTGCCCTGCTTGTAGAGCTTCACCATCAACGTGTTGCCCTGCCGCGAGAGCGTGCCCTTGCACGGCTTGGGCGCCTTGCCGGCCTTGGTCCACGATGCCTCGGCTTCGTCGACCTGGTAGTCGTCGACGCCCATCGCCTTGCCGGCCTTGATGGTCAGCGTGAGCTCACCGAGCTTCAGGCTGGTCGCGTCGAGCTCGAGCCCGATGGTCTCGAGGTGTACCTGGGCATCGTTCTGGCCCCACGATCCGCGCAGTCGCTCCGGCAGCTCGGCGGCGCCTTCGGGCTGCTTGTCGCAGGCGCCGAGGCCGAGGGTGAGCAACCACGCCTGCGCGAAGCAGGAGGCCTCGCGCAGCGGTTGGGGTCGACGCGCGCTCTCGATCATCGCAACACCTCGCCGCCTCGATGGATACCACACTTCCCAAGCGCCCATGTCGGCGAGCATCATCTGTGCTCCACGCCGGAGTCGACGACCTTGCGCATCGCGTACCTCACGACCACGTACCCCTCGGTCAGCCACACGTTCATCCGTCGCGAGCTGGTGGAGCTCGAGCGACAGGTCGGAGAGATTGCCCGCTTCGCGATCCGTCACACGCCCTATGACATCGTCGATCCCGACGACGCGCGCGAGGACGGCAAGACCTTTCGTCTGCTGTCGCAGGGCAAGGCGACGTTCCTCAAGGTCATGGCCAAGCGCGCGTTGATGCATCCGCGCGAGACCCTCGCGGGCGTGCGCAAGGCCATCGAGCTCGGACGCAAGAGTCAGCGCGGCCTGCCGGTGCACGCCGCCTACCTGGTCGAGGCGATGATGCTGGTCGACGAGCTGCAGCGGCGCGGCATCGAGCACGTGCACGTGCACTTCGGCACCAACCCCGCCGCGGTCGCGCAGATCACCCGCGCGATGGGGGGGCCGCCGTACTCCTTCACCGTGCACGGCCCCGACGAGCTCGACGCGCCGCTCGGGCTCAAGCTCGGGCCGAAGATCGAGGACGCCGCCTTCGTGGTCGCGATCACCAACTACTGCGCCGCACAGCTGCGGCGATGGGTCTCGCACGAGCACTGGGACAAGATCCGCGTGGTCCACTGCACGGTCGGCGATGAGTTCTTCCGCGAGGCCAGGCCCATCGATCCCACCAGCAAGACGCTGGTGTGCGTGGGGCGGCTGTCGCCGCAGAAGGGCCAGATCCTGCTGGTCGAAGCCTTCGCCGACGCAATCGATCGGGGCCTCGACGCCAAGCTCGTGCTCGCCGGCGACGGCGAGATGCGCGGCGAGATCGAGCGCATCGCGAGCGAGCGTGGTCTGGGCGATCGCTTGCGGATCACCGGCTGGATCAGCGGTGAGCAGGTCCGCCAGGAGATCCTGGCCTCGCGTGCGCTGGTGCTGCCGAGCTTCGCCGAGGGCCTGCCGATGGTGATCATGGAGGCGTTCGCGCTGGGGCGCCCGGTGCTGACGACGTACATCGCGGGCATCCCCGAGCTGGTGGTGCAGCGCGAGAACGGGTGGTTGATTCCGGCCGGCTCGAAGGCGGCGATCACCGACGCGATCGCCGAGGTGTTGGCGGCCTCGCCGGCGCAGCTCGAGGCGATGGCGGCGCATGGTCGCGAGGCGGTGCGTCGGCAGCACTACACGCCGACCGAGACCGCGCGTCTGGCCGACGCGGTTCGCGAGTCGATCGACGCCGAGCACGCGCGCGGGCGCTAGTACCTCGCGTGCCGGTGCTCGCGAGCTATGCTCGTGCGGACGTGGACGCGCTCGCCGATCGCATGCTCGCCCGGGAACGTCGCGCGGCCGCGCGGTGGGTGGGCATCGCCGTCGCCGCGGCGCCCGCGCTCGAGCAGCTCGAGGACGGTGGCTGGCTGGCGTGGCTCGGCGAGCTCGCGCACGGCCGCGGCGAGCTGCCGGTCGGCGCATGGGCCAGCGTGCCGACCCTGCTGTACTTCGTCGCGCTCGGGCTCGCCGCCGCATGGCTGTCGCCGCGACTGCGACCGCGCGATCGATGGTTGTTCCTGCTGGCGTGCGTGGTCGTCGAGGGCTGGCACGTGCTGGCGCGGGGCCTGCTGCTGCCGGGTTGCGTGGCGGTGCTCGCGTTCGCGGCCGCGGCGTCGCGCGGTGCGTTCACCCGCGAAGCGCAGTCGTAGGGCGCCGCACCCCGGGCCCGCCGGCTTCGACGGACCCGAGGGCGCGCTCGGGTCACCCGCGATGTCGCGAGTTCGGCAGCCGTCGGGCGTGCGCCGACGGATGCGCGTGCTGGTGCCGCTTGGGCGAGGTGTTGCGCGGCGGTGCAGCGTGCGTCGTCGCGGGCGTGCTCGCCGGCTGTGGTGTCGTCGGTCGGGTGGGCTCGGTGGCGGTAAGAATGGACGGCGTGGTGACGATCGAAATGGACTTGCTCGGCATGGAATCCTCCGGATGAAAGCAGCCCCCAAGGCAGCGCCGCGCCGTCGTGGTCGAGCTCGCGCACGCGTGCACGAGCTCGACCCGAACCGACGCGACGCGCCAGCGGGGGGCGAGGTGTGAACATTCGGATCGCGATCCCCGAGCACCGCGCCAAAGGTGTGCGACGCCGAGCGACTCATCGCCGCCGGTGCGACGTCACGCGTGCGAGAGCGCGATGCACCACCGTGCGGTGATGCAGTCGAGCAGCAGGCGTGTCGACGACCCCGGAGGCTGCGAAATCACCCGAAATCACGCACCAACGGCCGAAATGGCGTCGGGCACGATCCCCAGCGAAATGCCCTCTCGAGAGGGTGTCGATTCAATCACGCATCGTCGACCCCGTCGTCGGGGGTCGACGCTCAAGCTACGTGGCGACGCCTTCGATGTCAAGGCGAGTGCCGCCGGAAATCAAGCGTCACCAGTGCTCGGGCCCGAGCGCGTCGACGCCCACGAGATCGCTGCGCGAGGTGTGGACGAGCTCGAAGCTCAGGCCGGCATCCTCGGTGAGCGCGACGATTCCGGCGTCGCCGACGGCGGCGCCGTGGCCCTGCCAGTCGAGGTGGATGTCGCGCAGGTCGTCGGTCGCCAGCTCGACGTGGGTGACGATCGGCGCGTCGGCATCGAGGTCGACGCGCACGATCGTGCCCGCGGCACCGACTGCGATCGCGCCGCGGCCGTCGCGGGCGATCTGCACCGCGTGTAGATCGTGCTGGGTGCCGCTGTCGAGGGCGCGCCACTGCACGCCGTCGGCGGACCACCACAGCGCACCGTCGCGTCCGACCGCGACCCCACGCGCGACGTCGTGGGCGAGGTCGATCGCCTGCGGTGTGCCGTCGAGCGTCGCGATGGCGACGGCGAGGCCCGCGGTGGGCTCGGCCGACCACACGGTGCCGTCATCGGCGATCGCGAGCAGACCCGCGGCCCCCATCGCGACGCCGGCGAGCGAGCCCGTCGCGCCGTCGATCGAACGCATGCCTGCGTCGTCGATGACCAGCCACACGCCGTCGGTCCCCACTGCGCTGACCATGACGCCGTGGTCGGCCTCGACGTCGTGCAGATCGGCGTGCACGCCGGTCGCGACGGTGGACCAATGCGCGCCGCCATCGCTCGTGCGCGCGACATAGCCGGCCGCGCCGACCACCCACGCCTCGGCCTCGCCGTTGCATTCGATCGCGAACAGACCCGGCGCGAGCGGCTCGTGGGACTCGCTGCTGCCATCGCCGCCGACGCGCAGCACTGCGCCGTCGCCCCCGACGACCCACGAGGCATCGACGCACGCACCACCCGAGCACATCTGGCCGGTGCCGCAGTCACTGTCCTTGCTGCACTGCGGGTTGCCGCCGCTGGTCATGCCCTGCGAGGTCGCGGTCGAGGTCGAGCCGTCGTCGTCGTCGCAGGCGATCGAGGCGCCGCACAGCAAGCCGAGCAGAACACCCGCGCAGGCGTGCAAGTGACGTCCACGAAGGGCGCGATGGGAGCGATGCAAGTCCATGATTTCAAGCCTCCAGCCATCGGCCAGGATACCGGTGGGTGCACGAACGTCGCAATCAGGGCGGGACCGGCTCTCGGCCGCTCGGGCGTTGGTGTTTGCGAGCCCCACGGGGGTTCGGTACACCCGAATCATGCCGCTCGATGTCTCGCCGTGGTGCACCGCGGTGCTCGTGTCGTCGCTGGCGGCAGTGGGTTCGGTGGTCGGATGCGGCAGCGACGGTGCCGAGGGGGCCGGGGACGGCAGCACCACCGACACGTCGGTGGGTAGCGCGAGCGCGGCTGCGACCTCGGCGAGCGCGACCGCGACGAAGGACACGGACCCAGGCGGCGATGCGTCGTCGGGCAGCACCGGTGCGGGCGCGAGCCCGCGGATCTACGGCGTCACGCTCGACGCGATCGAGCCGCTCGACCAGATCGTCGACGCGCTCGCGCAGCTCCACCACCGCCCGACCACACGGATCGTGTTCGACGAGTTCGTGCCAGCGGGCGACTACGTCGACGCGGTGGTCGAGATTGCGACCGTCAGCGACGTGATGGGCGAGATCCTCGACTCGTACTACGTCGCCCAGTACAGCCCCGCGCAGTACCGCATGCGCGCGCAGGAGTACGTCGACGCGATGGCCGACACCGTCACGATCTGGGAGGTCGGCAACGAGATCAACGGCGAGTGGCTGTGCGCTCCCGATGCCGAGTCGTGCACGGCGGCGCAGACCGCCGATGTCGTCGAGAAGATGCAGGCCGCGTTCGACGTGGTGCGGGCCGCCGGCGGCCAGACTGCGCTCACGCTCTACTACAACGAGGATTGCTGGTCGCAGCCGGAGCACGAGATGTTCACCTGGCAGGCGGACAACGTGCCCGCCGCCATGCGCGACGGGCTCGACTATGTCTTCGTCAGCTACTACGAGGACGACTGCAACGGTCTGCAACCCGACTGGCCGGCGGTGTTCGAGCGACTGGCGACCGCGTTCCCGAACGCGCGGCTGGGGATCGGCGAGTGCGGGACGCTCGATCCGATCGCGAAGGCCGCGTTCGTACAGCGGTACTACGGCATGGAGATCGAGCAGCCGGCGTTCGTGGGCGGGTGGTTCTGGTGGTACTTCCTCGAGGACATGGTGCCGCGCGATCGGCCGCTGTGGGGGGTGCTGGATCAGGCGCTCGCGCCGTGATCGCGGCGACGCTCGGTGCGACGGCGAGCTGCTCGCGTAGGTCGACGCCGCGCCCTGTGAGGCCGGCAGATCTGCATTCGCGTAGCGGCCGCGAACTTACGCAATTCGCTGGATCGCGACCGCGCTCGCGTGTGCCGTAGCGTGCGAGGTGGTGGGCACACGAGCAATCATCGTGGTGGGGAGTCTGTGGTTGGCGGCGTCGAACGCGAGCGCCGCGGACACGTGGACGACGCCGAAGCCGGGGATCCGCTACCTCGAGCGGACGGTCAACACGCCCAATCGCATCTTCGCGATGGAGATCGATCTGTGCCACGACGGCGTGTCGATCCGCGCGACCAAGAGCGCGGAACGCCAGCGCACGGTGTCGTCGTTTGCCGGGCTGGTCGGCGCCGACGCGGCGGTGAACGGCGACTTCTTCTCCTACGAGGACTACCACACCAGCGGCATGGCCATCGGTGCGGGCGAGCGCTGGGCCGACACCGCCGACACCAGCGGCAGCGGCTTCGTGGCGTTCGGCCGCGGACGCGTCGAGGTGTGGCCGCCCGCGCCGGTGCTGGCGGCTCCCGAGCCATGGATGCGCGAGCTGGTGTCGGGGCGCCGGCCGTTGGTCGAGGACGGCGTGCCCTACGAGGGTGACGATCTCGAGCTGTGCATCAATCGCCACCCACGGACCGCCGCCGGCGTCACGGCCGACGGTCGCACGCTGCTGCTCGTCGTGGTCGACGGGCGCAGCGGCATCAGCGTGGGCATGACCTGTGCCGAGCTCGGCGAGCTGATGGTCGACCTCGGTGCGTACCAGGCCAGCATGCTCGACGGCGGTGGCTCGAGCACGATGTGGATCGAGGGCATGGGCGTGCAGAACTCGCCCTCGGATGGCTCGCAGCGGGTGGTCGGGAATCATCTCGGTGTGTTCGCGACCGGCAGCGGCGAGCCCGGGTCGTGCGACCGCAGCTGGGAGGAGTCGAACCTCCACGCCGAGTTCAGCGACGCCAGCACCACCAGCGATGTCGATGGCGATGGTCGCGACGATGTGTGCGCGCGCGCGGCCGCGGGCGTGCGGTGCGTGCTCTCGGCGGCCGACGCTGCGGCGCCCGACGACGGCCTCGGTACCGAGCTCATCGGGCCTGCGCTGACCGACGACGACGGTTGGGACGATCCGACCCGCTACGGCAGCCTGCGGATGGGCGACATCGACGGCAACGGCCGCGCCGATCTGTGCGCGCGCGATGCCACCGGCGTGCGCTGCTTCCTCTCGCAGGGGGTCGGGCTCGACACCGAGATCGCCGGTCCGGCCCTCGGCGACGAGCAGGGCTGGTCGAAGCCCGAGTACGGCTCGACCCTGCGCCTGGCCGACATCGACGGTGACGGTCGCGACGATCTGTGCGCGCGCGCCAAGGCGGGTCTGATGTGTTGGCGCTCCCGCGGCGATGGCTTCGCCGACGAGGCCATCGTGCTGCCGGAGCTCGGCGACGACGCGGGCTTCGATGCCGAGAGCCTCTACGGGACCATCCGCACCGCCGACATCGACGCGGATGCCCGCGTCGACGTCTGTGCGCGCACCACTGCGGGCATGCGCTGCTGGCCGTCGACCGGCGATGGCTTCGGCGCCGCGATCGACGGCCCGGCGTGGTCTGACGACGCGGGTTGGTCGCGGGTCGAGTACTGGAGCACGATTCGTCTCGTCGATCTCGACGGCGATCGACGGGCCGATCTGTGCGCGCGCGCGGCCGACGGCATCCACTGCAACCTCTCGTCGGGCACCGACTTCGCCACCGAGATCCTCGGGCCCGTGTGGGCCGATGACTCCGGCTGGTGGGACTACTCGAACTACTCGACGATCCGTTTCGCCGACATCGACGGCGACGGCGATCTCGACCTGTGCGCGCGCGCCAACGCGGGCCTGCGCTGTGCCGCCTTCGAGGGCGACGGCTTCGCCGAGGCCTTTGCGGGCCCGGCGTTGTCCGACGACACCGGCTGGAGCTCGATCCGCTTCTTCTCGACGCTTCGCTTCGCCGACATCGATGGCGACGGCATGGCCGATCTGTGCGCTCGCGCGGCAGCGGGCCTGCGCTGCTGGACCTCGCGCGGTGACGGCTTCGCCGACACCGCGATCGTGGGCCCGGCGTGGAGCGACGACAGCGGCTGGAAGGCACAGACCTACTACGAGAGCGTGCGTGCCGTGGACACGCGGGCGCGCTGCATCGTCGAGGAGGTCTGCGGCAACGACCGCGACGACGATTGCGACGGTGCGACCGACGAGGACTGCAGCGCGGAGGACACCGGCGGCGCCGCGACCGGCGACGGCACGGGCGACGACGGCGGCGAGGCCAGCAGCGGCGGCGGGGGCACGACCGGCGGCAGCAGTGACGACGGCTTGCCCGACGGCTTCGGCGAGTCCGAGGGCGGGGGCGGCTGCGCTTGCGACAGCGGCCGCGCAGAGCGGTCGTCGTTCGGGCTCATCGGGCTCGTCGGGCTCGTGGTGCTCGCGTTGCACCGTCGCGCCAAGCTGGTCGTGGCACGACGCGCGCGCGCGCGGGCGTCGTGGATGGGCGCGGCTTCGCCCGCCACGCGTGCGTGAGGCCACCGCTGCTCGCCACGCCCGGGGCGCGTCGCCGCCCGCGGGCTTCCCATGCGACGTGCCGCCAGGGCATCATCCCCGCCGGTGTCCGCGGCCCCATCGAGCAGTCCGATCGCGATCGTGATCCCCGCGTACAACGAGGGCGAGGTCATCGAGCGCTGCTTGAAGGCGCTGTTGGCCGACGCCCGCGAGGGTGAGTTCGAGATCGTCGTGGTCTGCAACGGCTGCAAGGACGACACCGCCGCGAGGGCGCGTCGCTTCGAGCCGCGGGTGAAGGTGGTCGAGACCCCGGTGGGCTCGAAGATCGGCGCGCTCAACCTCGGCGACGAGCACGTCACCGGCTTTCCGCGCTTCTACGTCGACGCCGACGTGCAGCTCACCGCCCAGGCGATCCGCGAGGTCGCGGCGCTGCTCGGGGACGACTCCAAGTTCGTCGTCGCTGCCCCGCAGGCGGTGGTCGCCTACGAGGATCGTTCGCCGCTGGTGCGCTCGTTCTACAAGGTGTGGACCAGCCTGCCGTACTTTCGCGAGAACATGATCGGCTCGGGGGTCTACGCCTTTTCGAAGAAGGGTCGCGCGCGTTTCGATCGCTTCCCCGACATCATCGCCGACGACGAGTTCGCGCGGCTGGTGGCGTCGCCGAACGAGCGCCGGACGACCAAGGCCGCGACCTTCACCATCCACCCGCCGCGGACGATCTCGGGCGTGTTGCTCATCAACACGCGCGCCCGCGCGGGGCAGTACGAGCTGCGCGACAAGTTCCCCGAGATGCTGCGACACGGCAACACCAGCGCCGGCCGGACGCTGCGGATCCTCGCGACCACGCCGCGGCTGTGGCCGCACGCGCCGGTCTATCTCGGCGTGATGTTCCTGGCCAAGCTGCGCGCGCAGGAGAAGCTGCGCAAGCGACAAGAGAAGATCTGGGAGCGCGACACCAGCTCGCGCACGGGCGGTCGGTCGACGTGAGGATGGGGGGCACCGTGGACTTGATGGGCATGGCGATCGACGTGTTCGACTACGATGCGTTGCTCGACGAGATGTTCGGCGGGCTCGACAGCGGTCGCGGCGGCTGGATCGTGACGGCCAACCTCGACATCCTGCGCCGCTTCGCGCTCGATCCCGAGATGCGGGCGCTGTATGGCGCCGCCGACCTCACCGTCGCCGACGGCATGCCGCTGGTGTGGGCCAGCAAGCTGCAGGGCCAGCCGCTGCCGGTGCGCATCGCCGGCTCGACGCTGTCGTGGCGCATCGCCGAGCGTGCGGCGCAGGAGGGCCGATCGCTCTACCTGCTGGGCGGCGACCCGGGCGCGGCCGAGGGCGCCAAGCAGGTGCTCGAGCAGCGCTACCCGGGCACCAACGTGTGCGGCTGGTCGAGCCCGCGGGTCTCGTTGCCCGCAACCGATGACGAGCTCGAGACCATCGCCACGCAGCTCGAGGCGTGCCAACCCGACATCGTGTACGTCGCGTTCGGCTCGCCGAAGCAGGAGTACGTCGCCCGCGGCCTGCGCGAGCGCTTCGATCGCACGTGGTTCATCGGCGTCGGCATCAGCCTCGGCTTCATCTCCGGCCAGGTCCAGCGCGCGCCCGAGTGGGTGCAGGAGCTCGGTCTCGAGTGGGTGCATCGCCTCGGCCAAGAGCCCAAGCGGCTCGCCAAGCGCTACCTCGTGCATGACCTGCCGTTCGCGGCGCGCCTGTTCGCCCACGCGGCGCGCCATCGCGTCGGCTCGCTGGTGCGGCGCCAGTAGCTCGACGCTGTGTCGAGGTACTAGTTCGCGCTGCCGTCCGTCAGCGCGAAGCTGGTCCGCGATCGACCGCTGCGGATCGTGACGTCGTGCTTGCCCACGCGCAGCGCGTTGCAGTCGAGCACGAACTCGCGGGCTTCGCCGCCGAACTCGCCGTAGGGCTCGGGCAGTGTCCGGGACCACAGCAGCGTGCGGCGATCCATCGACCACGCGCTCACGGCCGTGCCCGCCGCGATCACCACCACGTCGTCGCGACACCCGACGGCGATCGGCACGTTCGAGACCTCGTAAGCGGAGGCCGGCGCGGTGGTGTCGTCGGTCGGGAGGCGCCACGGCGTGGGCTCGCCGCGATCGAGCGCGAAGTCGAGGTTGCGCCGGATCGTCATGCCGCCGCCGGTGATCATCGTGGTCGTGCCAGCGGCGTGGGCGAACAGGGTCACCGGCGGTGAGCCCTTGCAGCCGCAGCCCTGCAGGCGCTGGTACGACGACAGCGGAAGCGGCGTGTCGACGCTCGGTGGTTCGTCGGCGGTCGCGGGGGTCGGAGTCGGTGGCGGGGCCGCTGCGACGGTCGGCCGCGTCTTGGGTGCCTCGCGGAGCGACGGGAGGGGGGTGACGACCGGCGCCGGGGCGGGCACGTTGCGGGACTCCGTTCGAGCCTCGTGGATGCTCGGCGTCACGCGATCCGTGCGCGGACGAAGTGCCGCAGTCACGCCGCACACCGCGGCGAGCGTGGTCACACCGACGGCGATGGCGAGCACGCGATGTCGCGAAGCCGCGGCCGCGGTCGCCGCGGACGCTGGCGCCGAGATCGGTGGGCCTGCCTGTGTGGCGGCGGGCTGTGGTGCGTAGAGGAACGCACTGCCGCAGTGTCGGCACGTGAACTGCCCGGCGGCGCGCGGGCTCACGTCGGTCGAGGCGCAGGCGGGGCAGCGGATGGTGACGAACGGCGAACGGTCCACGAAGGATCGCCAGTGTAGCGTGTCCTCGATGGACCGTACTGGTACTCGGAATCTCCCTACGTGCGGACGATGACGGCGACGTGAAGAATGCCGCAGCGTCCGCGGTTGGAACCGTCTGCACGCCGAGCGCGGCGACCGTGGTTGCGGCCGCGCTCCGCGACGGCGCCATCGAGCTGCCGGTGCTGCCACGCGTCGCGCAGGAGGTGATGGTCGTTGCGCGCGACAGCTCGCGCGGCGCGGCCGAGGTCGCGCGCTTGGTCGAGCGCGACCCGGCGCTGTGTGCCACGGTGCTACGCGCGGCCAACTCGGCGATCTATGGCGGTAGCGTCGAGATCGTTTCGGCCCGGCAGGCGGTGTTGCGACTCGGTCTCGTCGAGGTCGCCACGCTCGCGACCACCGCCGCCATGCGCAGCGCATTGGTCGATCACGGCCCGTTTGCCGCGGCGCTGACGTGCTGGTGGCGGCGGGCGCTGACGACTGGCCTGTACGCCAAGGAGATCGCGCGGCTGCGTCGCCAAGCGGTCGACTCGGCGTTCCTATGCGGGCTGCTGCGCGACGTCGGTGAACCCGTGGTGCTGCGCGTGCTGGCGCGTGCGCACGTCGAGGTCGGCGACGGCGTCGATGCGGTCATCGCCGAGTTTCGACGTGCGGCCGGGACCCTGCTGTGCGATGCCTGGCAGCTCGGCGGCGCCGTGCGTGCGGTCGTCACCGAGGATGTCGAGCCACCGTGGGGCGATCACGTCGCGACCGCGCGCCTGGCCGACGCGTTCGCGCGGCTGGCCACGCCCAGTCCGACCGATGCCGCTGCACTCAACCTCTATCCCGAGGATCTCGAGGTCATCGCGGCCAAGACCCCGACCATCGTCGCGAGCGTGGAGTCGATGTCATGAGCGATAGCTTCGATTGGATCATGATCGGTGCTGGACCCGGTGGGCAGAAGGCGGCGCTGTGTGCCGCCGAAGCCGGAGCCAGGGTCGCACTGGTCGAGCGAGACCCCCGCCCGGGCGGCGCGTGTGTGCACCGCGGTACGATCCCCAGCAAGACCCTGCGCGAGGCTGCGGTGCAGCTGCAGCGCTTCTTCCGGCAGGCCGATCGCTTCGGCGTCGTGCTGCCGTCGGAGCTCAAGTTCTCCCACGTGCGAGGGCACCTCGACGCGGTGGTCGATCGCCACGCGAGCTGCCTCGACGACGAGCTCACGGCCGCAGGCGTGGTGAGGATCCACGGCAACGCGCGCTTCGTCGGGCCCCACGAGCTCGAGATCCGCAGCCCCCGCGGTGCCACCCGGCACCTGACCGCCGAGCGCTTCGTGATCGCGACCGGCTCGCGACCGCGGCAACCACCCGAGCTCGTGATCGATCACGATCTCGTGCTCGACAGTGACTCGGTGCTGGGCCTGGAGTACCTACCGCACTCGATGGTGATCCTCGGCGGGGGCATCATCGCGTGCGAGTACGCGTCGATCTTCGCGAGCCTTGGTTCGCTGGTGACGATCGTCGACCGTGCGCCGCGGCCCATGGCGTTCCTCGATGCCGATCTCTCGGCGGGCTTCTTGCGTGCGTTCGAGTCGATGGGCGGACGCTACCTCGGCGATCGCAAGGTCCGCGACCTCGAGTCGGATGGCAGCACCGCGGTGGTGACCTCGACCGACGGTGGCGAGGTCCTCACCAGCGAGCGTGTGATGGTGGCGCTGGGGCGCGTGCCCAACACCGCGACGCTCGGGCTGGCGGCGGTCGGCGTCGAGCTCGACAACGGCGGCCGCATCCCGGTCGACGGCTTCGGGCGCACCGCGGTGCCGCACATCTACGCAGTGGGCGACGTGGTCGGGCCGCCCGCGCTCGCGTCGTACTCCATGGATCAGGGCCGTCGCGCGGTGACGCATGCGCTCGGGCAGGAGCTGCGCGAGGGCTCGCCGCTGGTGCCGATGGGCATCTTCACGATCCCCGAGCTCGCCGCCGTCGGCGAGACCGAGTCGGCCGCGCGAGAGCGTCTGGGTGAGATCACGGTCGGGCGCGCCTCGTTCGACACGATCGCCCGCGGACACATCGCGGGCGAGCCCGATGGCTTCCTCAAGCTGGTCGCGGATGGCAGTGGCGAGCGCTTGCTGGGCGTCGGCATCGTCGGCGAGGGCGCGACCGAGCTGGTGCACCTGGGACTGTTGGTGTTGCGTGGAAGCGGCCGCGTGCGCGAGTTCGTCGAGGGCGTCTTCAACTTCCCGACCATGGCCGAGGCCTATCGAGTCGCGGCACTCGACGTGCTGGCGAGCGCGCGCGCGCCGACGCGGCGCGCCGCCGCGTGAGCACGCCGCGGCCTGCTCAGGTCTCTTCGAACTCCGCCAGGAACGCGGCCGCACGCACGCGCTCCTCGGGCGACAGTGCGACCGCGAGGTGGCGCAGGCCGCCGTCGTTGTCCTGGAACACCTGGCGGGCCTCGTAGTCGGCTTCACGCACGATGCGTCGCAGCTGCATGTAGAGCGTCGCCTTGTGGAAGCCGGTGATGATCGCGACCCGCTCGAGTCGCTCGTTCATGTACTGGAACGACTCGACCAGGCGATCGGTCACCACCTGGGTGTACAGCTCGGCCGGGCGATGATCGGCACACAACACGCCGGTGGTGCCGCTCGGTAGCTTCGCGACCGCGTCGGCCAGCCGGCGGATGTACGTGTCGACCTCGTCGGCGCTCGCGAGCCGGAAGACCCGCGCCTCGACCAGGTGACCCACGCGGGTCTCGACCGTGTACGGCGTGCGTGGGCTCGCGTCCACGGCGGGATTGTCCATCGAGTCGGTACGCCAGTGCCAGGGGGGAGGCGAGCGGCGCCGGCGCTGGTGGGTGTTCGTGCCAGAACGCCCCCATGCGTATCCTCCGCGCGCAATCACATCGGGAGCGCGCGTGCGCGCACAACCCTGGCATGATGCGCCCGCGCGAGCCCACCAAGAGGTTCGGCAGGAATCATACGACGATGACGGACGGATATGCGCGACTCTCGATCCATCGCTGGATGCTCGCCGACGAGGTGCGCAACGAAGCCTATCGCGAAGCCCTCGAGAAGGTGGTCCGCGAGGGCGACGCAGTGCTCGACATGGGCGCGGGCACCGGCTTCTTGAGCCTGCTGTCGGCGAAGGCGGGTGCGCGTCGCGTGTACGCGATCGAGCGCACCGACATCGCTGCGGTGGCCCGCAAGCTGATCGAGCGCAACGGCATGAGCGATCGCATCACCGTGATCCAGAACAGCCTCGAGGACATCGAGCTCGATGATCGCGTCGACGTGATCGTGTCGGAGTGGATGGGCGGCTTCGGCGTCGACGAGAACATGTTGGCCCCGCTGGTGATCGCGCGCGATCGCTTCCTGCGTCCCGGCGGTCGCATCGTGCCGGAGCGCGTCACTGCGCTGCTGGCCCCCATGTGGCTGCTCGAGCTCGACGACTCGCAGCAGCATTGGCGCGAGCACCCCCACGGCGTCGACCTCAGCCTCATCGCGGAGCTCGGCGCGAACGAGGCCGAGCTCATGCAGTGGGCGGTGACCGAAGACGACATGCTCGCGCCCGCGCAGCCGCTGTGGAGTCACGACGCCATGACGGTGACCCTCGAGGAGGCCGACAACCCCTTCGTCGCCAAGCTCTCGTTCACCACCACCAAGGCTGGCCAGTTGTCGGGCCTCGCCACGTGGTTCGATGCCGACATGGGCGAGGGCGTCAAGCTCACCAACGCGATCGGGGCCCCCGACACGCACTGGGGGCGGCTCATCTTCCCGCTCGACCACGCGATCCCGGTGCGAGAAGGCGCGACCATCGAGGTCGAGCTGCGCTGCGAGCCGAGCTCGCAGGGTGCCTGCGAGATGTACTGGTCGGTGCGGGTCGACGGCGGACCGCTCGAGCAGCACGACACTCGCCCGCGCCGCGCTGCGGCGTTCCCACGGGTGTAGTGGGGCTCCGCGAGAAAATCTCCGACGCGATGTAACGGGATTGGCGGCCCGGACCACGGACCGCCGAATCCAACTTGCTGCCCCGCGCGCTCGATGCTGCGGGTGGCCACAACATCGCGTCGGAGTCTCATCATGCGGAACATCGGACTGATCACGGGTTTTTCGTTTGCGCTCGTCATGGGTTGGCAGTCGCTGGCGCACGCCGGCGGCGGCATGACCACCACCGGAGCCGAGGGCGGCGGTGGAGGGGGTGACACGGGCGGTGGCGCGGGTGACACGGGCGGTGGCGCGGGTGACACGGGCGGCGGTGCGGGTGACACGGGCGGCGGCGCGGGTGACACGGGCGGCGGTGCGGGTGACACGGGCGGCGGTGCGGGTGACACGGGCGGCGGTGCGGGTGACACGGGCGGCGGAGCCGGCGATGCATCCGGGGGCGGTGGCGGTGAGACCGGCGGCGGAGCCGAGGGCGGCGGCGGAGCCGAGGGCGGCGCGGGCAGCAGCGGTGGTGACGACGGCTGGTGGGGCAGCAGCAGCGACGGCGGCGGTGAGGCCGGTGGCGGAGCCGAGGGTACCGGGTCCGCGGGCGGCGATGACGGTGCTGCGGGCAGCGACGACGGCAACGATCAGCCCGCCGACAACGGTGGCGGCCAGGGCTGCAACCTCGGCGGACAGGGTGTCACCGCGGCGTGGTTGTTGCCGGTGGTGTGGGTGACGACGCGCCGTCGTCGTCGCGCGTAGCGCCTGGATCTCGATCGTTGGTGTTGGTCCGAACTCGCAATCTCTGATGGACAACGACGCGCTCGCGGACGAGCGCGCGAGGGAGTCGTGCAACCATGATCGCGTCTCGAAGCAATGCCGTGCCCACGCGGCGATCGATGGCCGTCGCCGCGGCACTGCTACTGTCACTCTCGGCGTGCCGCGACGATGCGGCCGTCGGTGGTGACGACGGCGGTGCTGCCACCGATGGCGGCACCGCGGGCAGCGACGGTGGCGGCGGCGAGGCCACCGGCGCTGGCGAGTGGCACGAGGTCGGTGCGATCGGCCCCACCGGGCTTCGTCGCCTCAGTCGCGGGGAGCTGCAGCGATCGCTCGAGGCCATGTTCGGCGCGCTGCCCCCCGCGCTGTTCGACGGCATCCCCATCGAGGCCGAGACGCCGTTCGACAACGACTACACCACGCAGGCGCCGTCGTCGACGCTGGTCGACGGCCTCTACGCCCTCGCCGATGGCGTCGCGACGACGATCCTCGCCGACGACGAGCTGCGCGCGACCTACCTCGGGTGCACGCCGAGCGGGCCCGACGATGCCGGGTGTCTGCGGCAGCTCGCCGAGAGACTCGGTCGCAGCCTCCTGCGACGGCCGCTGTCGGCCAGCGAGCTCGATGGATACGCCGCGCTCATCGACCACGCCATCGAAGAGGACGATTTCGACGTCGCCGCGCGCAGTGTCATCACGGCGCTCGTGCTCGACGGCGAGTTCCTCTACCGCATCGAGCGCGGCACGCCGACGCCCGACGACCCCGAGCTCATCGCGCTCGACTCCTACTCGGTCGCGACGCGGTTGTCGCTGCTGTTGTGGGGGACCACGCCCGATGCGGCCCTGTTGGCCCGAGCGCAGGCGGAGGACCTCTCCGATCCCGCGGTCGTCCGCGAGGTCGCGACCGAGCTGCTGGCCGACCGCCGTGGCCTCGAGCAGCTGCAGCGACTGCACGCGATGTGGATCGACTACGACGATCTCGCGCTCGGCAGCACGCTCGAGCAGGCCATGCGCGCCGAGACCGACGCGCTGGTGGAGCGGGTGCTTCGCGATCGCGACTGGCGAGTGCTCTTCACCTCCGACGAGACGTACATGACGCCGGAGCTGGCCGACCACTACGATCTCGGCGTCGCCGTGACCGGCGAGGGCTGGATCGCGTACCCCGATCCGCGTCGCGGCGGGCTCCTGTCGCACGGCTCCTTCCTGTCGATCGGGGCCAAGTTCGGCGACTCGAGCCCGGTCGAGCGCGGCAAGCAGGTGTGGACGCGGCTGCTGTGCCGCGAGATCCCGCCGCCTCCGCCGAGCGTCGACACCGGGCTGCCACCCGATGGCGGGGGCGCCAACGCCTGCAAGAGCGAGCGCTACGACATGAGCCGTCGTAGCGAGTGTGCGGCCTGCCACGCCATCCTCGATCCGATCGGCTTCGGGCTCGAGAACTACGGCGCCAGCGGCGAGTGGCGCACGCACGAGATCGATCGCCCCGACTGTGCGATCGACGGCAAGGGCGCGGTCGAGGGCTTCGGCAGCTTCGCCGGCGCGGCTTCGCTGGGCGAGCTGCTGATCGACAGCGGCGAGGTCGAGGCCTGCCTCACGCGGCGCTTCGTGCAGTATGCGATCGGTCGCGAGCCCGAGACCGACGAGGAATCCCTGGTCGAGTCGTTGTCGACCCGCATGCTCGACGAGCACGACTTCGTGTCGCTGGTGCTGGACTTCGCCAGCAGCGAGGCCTTCACCCACCGTCGCGTCGGGCCCTGACGCGCGCAACCGCTGATCCGTCTTTCCGCAGGAGTTCGTCATGGCTCGCATCGAATCCGTCACCACTCGCAAGGGCCTCAGTCGTCGCGCACTGCTTCGCGGTGCCGGTGGCATCGCGCTGGCGCTGCCCTGCCTCGAGAGTCTGTTGCCGCGCCGGGCCCACGCCGCCGGCGGCTCGCCGCTGCGTTTCGTGATGATGGTCGCCGGCACCGAACAGGTGCTCGCGGTGCCGAACACGACCGGTGCCGGCTACACGATGCCAGCCTGCTTCGCGTCGCTCGAGGCGATCCGCGACGACATCGCGCTGGTCTCGGGGCTCAGCATCCCGCCGCCGCCCGACACCAGCTCGCCGATTCCGCCGGGCGGGCGGCCGTTCTCGCACCACGGCGACATCATGCCGCCGCTCATCACCGGCATGCGCACCGACTCCGACGCCGCGCGCTACCACGGACCGAGCGCGGACCAGGTCGTTGCCGCCCAGCTATCGGCCGGCGCCGCCTTCGAATCGCTGCAGTTCCGCGCCCAGCCCCACAGCTACAAGGGTGGCAACGGTGGCATCGGCGGCGTGATCTCGTGCCGCTCCGACGGCACGCAGATGACACCCCAGACCAGCCCGCACCTGGCGTGGGAGCAGCTCGCGCTCGGCATCACGCCCGACGATCCGAGCGTGGCCGCAGCGCAGATGCGTCGCATCGCGCGGCAGAAGTCGGTGCTCGACCTCGTGCTCGAGCGCGGTGAAAACGTCGCCGGCGGGCTCGCGAAGGCCGATGCGCTCAGGCTCGAGGCGCACTTCGATCGCATCCGCGAGCTCGAGACGCGCATCGAGACCCTCGGTGGTGGTGCCACCGGTGGCTCGTGCGCCTCGGTCGCAGACCCCGGCCCCGATCCCAGCCAGAGCGACTACCCGAGCATCGAGCACGGCGGCACCGTGGGCTACTCCGACGAAGCGCTGCGCAGCGAGATCTTCGTCGACCTGATCCACATGGCGCTGGCCTGCGATCTCACGCGCGTGGCGGCGTTCCAGAGCACGATGGAGCAGTGCTTCATGAGTGTCGCGCCGCTGTGGGGCTTCAACTACGAGGTCCACGATCTCACCCACGTCGACTTCGCCGAGCGCGCGCAGGTGTGGGCGGCGGTGCTGAACTGGCAGGCGGGCTTCTTCGCGCGGCTGGTCGAGAAGCTGCGCGATACCGACGATGGTGGCGTGCCCATGCTCGAGAACACGGTGGTGGTCTACACCAACACCGGCGGACAATCGGGGCATGGCTCGCACGACATGGTGATGGCGGTCGCGGGTCGTCCGTCGGTGCTCGCCCGTGGTGTGCACGTGCGCGACACCAACGCGAGACCATCTCAGGTGTTCCAGACGGCGATGCACGCGGTCGGCGTCGACCACGACTTCGGTGACGTGCCGGGACTCGTGGGCGGTCTGTTGGTATGATGGTTCCCAGGTGAGCGCAGCGATCGCAGCGCGAGTTCGAGCGGTCGTCGCGGGGGTGCTCGCGGCGTCGTCGCTCGCAGCATGTGTCCACGACGTCATCATCGACGATCGTCCCGCGGCCGAGACCGGCTCCGGCGACGACGGCTGTACCGAGACGGGATGCGCGGGTGATGGCATCGCGAGCAAGGGCGGTGGCGACGGCGACGGCAACGCGAGCGGCAGCGGTGGCGGCGATGGTAGTGATGGCAGCGGCGGCAGCACCACGACGATCGGCGACCCCGACACCACGGGTGCGAGCGGCGATGGTGGCAACTCGACGACCACCGGTGGGCCGGTCGGTGCCGGCCCCTGCACGCCTTGCACCGCCGACAGTGAGTGCGGCGGCGACTACGACAGCTGCGTCGAGTTGGTCGTCGGCGACCCGCGCTGCCTCGCGGTCTGCAAGGAGCCGCCGGCCCCGTGCGGCGACGGCAACACGTGCATGGCCACGGTCTCGGTCGACGGGGCGATGGTCATGCAGTGCGTGCCAGATGCTGGACAATGCTCGTGAAATTCCGCGTCGCGGGATTTTCGAGGGGGGCGATGTAACGCGTGGGCGCCCCCGGGCGACGCACCGCGAACGACCGCGCATGGCCGCCTCCAACGACCACACCGTGGTGCCCCTGCGTCCCACGCCGCCACCCACGACCCCGCTGGGGATCGACGAGCTGGTAGCGCGGGCGCGTGCGGGCAACATGACGGCGTGGAGCATGCTGTATCGCGCGACCTATCCCGGCGTGCTGCGGCACGTGTGCGCGCTGGTCGGCTCGCGCACGATGGCCGAGGACCTCGCACAGGAGGCCTACGCGCGCGCGCTGTCGTCGATCAAGAGCTTCAACGATCGCTCGTCCTTCACGACATGGTTGCACGGTGTCGCGCTCAACCTCGTGCGCGATCACTGGCGCTCCCACGAGCGTCGCGAGCGCGCGACCGCCCAGCTCGCGCTGGTCGAGGCCGCGCGGGAGCTGGGCAGCGGTGACCCCGATCGCGCGCGTCAGGGACAACTGCGCGTCGAGATGCTGTACGCGATCCTGGCCGAGCTCACCGACGGGCTGCGCGAGGTCTTCGTGCTGCGCTACATCGAGCAGGTCTCGGTCCACGAGGCTGCCGAGCAGCTCGGCCTCGAACCGGGTGCCGTGCGGGTGCGTGCCCATCGCGCACGCGCGCGCGTCGAGGCGCGCATGCGCGAGGTCGGCTGGGCCATGCCGCTGCCGGAGGAGCGCGCATGAGCCTCCACGACCATCCGCTGGGCCTGCTCGGCGAAGATCTCGACGCCAGTCTCGGGGCCTGGTCGGGCGATGCGATGCCGCCGGGCTTCGCCGACGTCGTCGCGCGTGCGATGCGTCAGGGCGCGGTGCTCGACGAGGACGCACTCGAGCGCGCGCGGGTGCTCGATCAGCTCGACGACGACGAGCTGGCGCACGCGGCGAAGGTCGGCGATGTCGACGATTTCATCGCCGACGCCCGGGACTTCGTGGCCGCGCAGGGCGTCGACGAGGCGCCGCCCATGCTGCCGCCGCGACGCGCGAGCCGGCGGCCGTGGGTGATCGGTGTGTCGCTCGCGGCCGCGGCCGCGATGGTATTGTTGGTGGGTGGCGTCGTGCAGCAGCTGCGCACGCACGCGGTCGAGGCGAGCGCGACCGACGGCAGCGAGTTCTCCCACGCGCCCGATCACGCCAGTGCCCAGGAGACCGAGGGTGTGGTGCAGCCGCGCGCAGCGAGCCCGCGGGTGCAGCCGCGGCCGACCCCCGAGCCGCAGCACGAGGCCGAGGCGGAGCCGGAGTCGATGGTCGAGCCCGAGCCCGCCGCAGCGACCCCGAGCCCGCCGCGGGCGAGCTTCGATGCCGCCGGGCTCGACGCGCAGGCACGCGCGGCATGGCGCGACGGCGATCTCGGCCTCGCGCAGCGACGTCTCGAGCAGCTCGTGCGTCGCGGCGGGCGCTCGACCCTGGTCGACCTCGCGTATGGCGATCTCTTCGCGCTCGCGCGGCAGCGCGACCAACCCAGCAAGCTGCGTTCGTACTGGCGGGCGTATGTCGAGCGGTTCCCGAAGGGGCGCTTCATCGACGACGCGCGGGCGGGTCTGTGCCGCAGCCTCGGCGGCGACGCACAGGTGCGCTGCTGGGCATCGTACCTGCGCGATCGTCCCGACGGCACCTATCGCGCCCATGCCGAATCCATCGTCCGCGCGGGTAAGCTGCCCGGGCAATGATCGCGGCAACGATCGCGACGATGATCGCGGCCACGTCGCCGGCGTCTCCGGCCCCGCCATCGTCCACGCGCCCGCCCGCCGAGCTCGGTGCGGTGCACTTCGAGGCCATCATCCTCGATGGCGCCACCGACGGCGTTGCAGGCCTGTTCGACGAGCTCGAGCTGCGCCTCGGCACCGGCGTGGTCGTGCACGCCACTGCCGTCTCGGAGCCGATGCCGAGCAGCTTCGCCTGGGTGACGATCGCAACCTCGACGTCGTCGGTGCAGGTCGCGATCGTCACCCACGATGGCCGCGAGTTCACGCGCGAGGTCGCCTCCAGCGCGGGCCAGCACGCGCGGGTCGGCGCTGGCGTGGTTGCGAACATGATCGATGCGATCGAGAGCAACCGACTCGCGCCGGTGCGCATCGACGTGCCGGTGCCGCGGCCACCCATCGCCGCGACGCCGCAGCCACCCACGACGCCGCCGGCCGCCGAGCCGCCCGCGCCCGCGATCGACCCGCCCACCGCGCCCGCGCCCGCGCCCGCGCCCGCGCCGCGTGCGTGGCTGTCGATCGCGGGGTTCGGCGGCAGTGCGCTCGGCCTGGGCCCACCGAACGACGTGGGCGTGCACGCGGGATCGGGCGGCGGCGCGACGCTGCACTTCGTCGGCCGTCGCGGTGCTGTGTTCGGCGCAGCGCTGCGCGGCCTCCGACAAACGCGCTCGGGCTTTGCGCTCGCACGCGTGCGCATCACCGCCGACGCAGGCGTGAGCGCGACCTGGGGTCGCGTCGCGCTCACCGCCGTGGCCGGCCCCGTGATCGAGCCGCTGTGGCTCGTGGGCGCGGCCGGTGATCGCGTCGATGTGCAGGCGCCGTTGGTTGGAGGCCATCTCGCCGTCACGCCGGCGGTGGTGCTGTGGCGATCGACACGTTCGCACTCGCTGCGCCTCGGGCTCGACCTCGACGCCGCCGGTACCGTGCAGGCGCGTCGCGCCGCTGGGGCGCTGCGGGTGCTGCATCGCACCGCGCGTGGTGACGACGGCGTGCTGCGAGCGGGCGGCTTCGAGCTTTCGCTGGCGTTGGAACTGGAGCTACGGATCGCTCGCGTCCGCAAGCGCACGTCGAAACGGTAGGTCACACGACACGCGCGAGAGCGTGCTTGCGCTTCGACCCTCGGCTCGTGCAGGCTCCGCCGCCATGACGATCACCCGCGCACTCCTGAGCATGTTCTTGCTGACCTCGATCGCTTGCGGCGGCGACGACAGCGACGACAGCGACAGCGGCAACAGCACCGCCAACAACACCACCGACACCAACAACACCACCGACAACAGCGGCGGTCAGACCACCGCGAACAACACCACCACGACCGGCTCGGAGCAGACCTGCAACAGCTCGCACGATTGCGTCAACGGCTCGTGCGTGTGCACCACGCCCGGGCTCGAGAACATGCCGTGCACCGACGACATGGCGTGCGAAGACGAGTGCGAGATCTGCTCGTAGTCGCCGCTGTGCGCGGCCCCGCGGGCGGCGGTTGCCGCGGCCGCCCGCGTACGCGCGCGAGCACGGCGCGAGGCCGGGGGTAGCTGCCCGCGCCGCATCGCATGGCTTGGTCGGAGGCACGAGAAGCCCCTCGACGGGGCGCACGCGCTTGGTGGACGATGCGGCCCCCCGCATGAGCGCGCATCCCGTCACCCGCCGCATCTTCGCCGAGGAGCTCGTGCGGCTGCGACGGGCCGACGAGCAGCAGCGTTGGGTCGCGTCGCAGCGCGCCGGTCGCATCGATCCGAACCCGCACCAGATCGACGCGGTGATCTTCGCGCTGCAGCGGCTGCCGCAGGGCGGCTGCATCCTGGCCGACGAGGTCGGCCTCGGCAAGACCATCGAGGCCGGGCTGGTGATCGCCCAGCGCCGCGCCGAGGGCAGCGGGCGCATCCTGCTCATCACGCCCAAGCCGCTGGTGGGCCAGTGGCGCCACGAGCTGTACACCCTGTTCGGCATCGAGGCGCGCGAGGTCACCGGCAGCGACGAGCGCTTCGATGATGCCGTGGTCTATCTCGTCGGTCGCGAGTGGGCCGGCAGCGAGCGCGGCTCGGAGCTGTTGCGGGCGGCGGCGCGCTTCGACCTGGTGGTGATCGACGAGGCCCACGAGATCTTCGCGGGCATCTACAAGCGCTTCGATCGCCACGGCCACATGAAGGACGGCGCGAATCAGGCCACGCTCGCGCACCGCGTGCGACGGGCGATCGCGGGCTCGCCGGTGTTGTTGCTGACGGCGACGCCGATCCAGAACTCGCTCACCGAGCTGTGGGGCCTGGCACAGTACGTCGAGCCCACCGGCGCGCTATTCGGCGACCTCGGCACCTTCCGCGCGATCTTCTGCGCGGGTGACGACCGCACCCTGCGCGAGGGCCAGGACGACGAGCTGCGCCGGCGCATCGGCGAGGTGTGCCAACGAACCCTGCGGCGTCAGGCGCAGGAGTTCATGAAGCAGCCGTTCATGCAGCGGCGCGCCAAGCTGTTCGGCTACACCATGACGGCGGCCGAGCGCTCACTGTACGACGACGTCACGGCGTATCTGCTCGATCCCAAGACCTGTGCGTTCCGGGGCGGGCACCGACGGCTGCTCATCATCGGCTTCCACCGCCGCATGGCATCGTCGCAACGGGCACTGGCGGCCAGCCTCGGCAACGTCGCGTTGCGGCTCGAGGGCCAGCTGCGCGGGGTCTTCGGCGACGGCGACACCGTCGACATGTTCGCCGGTGATCTCGAGCAGAGCGACGTCGACGACACCGACAGCGACGAAGGCCCCCCGCCCGAGGCCGCGCGCATCGCCGCCGAGCTGGCGCGCGTGCGCGACTTCATTGCGCGCGCCGATGCCATCGGCATCGACAGCAAGGCGCGTCAGCTGGTCCACGCGGTGCGGCTGGTGCAGCAGCGCTTCGCCGAGGGCTCGGGCACCGGCAAGCTGGTCATCTTCACCGAGTCGCTCGCGACGCAGGCGTACCTGCGGGAGGTCCTGATCGCGCAGGGGGTCGCGGCCGACGACGACATCACGCTCTTCGCCGGCACCAACGAGGGGCCGCGCGCCCGTGCGGCGCTCGAGCGCTGGCAACGAGAGGTCGGCGAGGCCATGCCGGCCTACGGTCGCCCGAGCGCGACGGTCGCGACGCGGCTGGCGTTGGTGCACGAGTTCCAGACCCGCTCGAGCGTCTTCATCTCGACCGAAGCCGGTGCCAAGGGGCTCAACCTGCAGTTCTGCGACACGGTGGTGAACTACGATCTGCCGTGGAATCCCCAGCGCATCGAGCAGCGCATCGGTCGCTGCCATCGCTACGGCCAGCGGCACGACGTCACGGTGGTCAACCTCCTGGCCACCGACAACGAGGCCGAGCGGCTGGTGTTCGACATCCTGTCGCGCAAGCTCGACCTGTTCGGCACCGTGCTCGACGCCTCCGACGTGATCCTCCACGAGCCCGGCGCGCGCGCCCCCGAGACCCTCGCGAGCGTGGTCGGTGCCGAGCTCGAGATGCACCTGCGTCGCATCTACGAGCGTGCGCGCACCCTCGACGAGCTGACCGCCGAGGTCGAGGCCCTGCGCGAGCGCATGGGTGACGCACGACAGGCCTTCGAGGCCACCTACCGCCGCACCGCGGGCCTCATCGAGTCGCGCTTCGACGAGAGCGTGCGACATGCCTTCCGCACCATCGAGCGCGACCTCGCCGGCGGACTGGCCAGCTTCGACCGCGCACTCGCGGGCGTCATCGAGCGCTACCTCGTCGCGATCGAGGCTGGCTTCGCGCGCACCGAGGTGGAGGGGCGCAGCGTGTTCGAGATCGACGCGTGCTCGCGTCTGCCGGCGGTGCTGCAGGGCGGCGCACGGGTGATCGTCGGCGAGCCGATCGTGCCCGGCGACGACGCGCTGCACCTGGGCCATCCGCTGGTGCACGCCGCGGTCGCCGAGGCCCGCAGCGCCACGCGCGAGCCGCAGCAGTGGGTGCGACTGGCCACGCGCCCGCCCGAGTTCGACGCGCCCACGCGCGGCCGTCTGGTGGTGCTGCGACTGCATCAGCAAGGCTTCGAGCCGGTGGTCGAGATCCTCGCGGTCGCGGTCCTCGAGCCCGAGGGCACGCCGCTGTCGGCGGCGCAGCTGCGCGCGCTGCTCGGCGCCGAGCTGCTCGACGACCCCGAGCGCCGAAACGGTGAGCTCGACCCCCGCGATCTCGACGACGCCA
Source organism: Deltaproteobacteria bacterium (assembly GCA_016709225.1). NCBI lineage: Bacteria > Pseudomonadati > Myxococcota > Myxococcia > Deltaproteobacteria bacterium. Next base: position 2,815,875 of record JADJEE010000012.1, read on the forward strand.
TCGATACCGCGCTGTTCTTGACCGTCGCGGGCATCGAGCAGCACGAACGCAAGCACTTCGACGACGTCGTCACTCGCATCGATCGCTGCATCGACGATCGCATCGTCGTGCAGCAGCGGCGCGCCGACGAGCTCGAGCAGCAGCTGGAGGCCGCCCGCCGCCGCCGCGACGGCGCGGCCGGTGCCGACGCGCGCGCCCGGGCCGAGCGCGCGGTCGTCGACGCCGAGCACGAGCTCGAGCGCGTCGAGACAGCCATCGCGCGGCTCGCAGCGCGCGATGACGACGACTGGCGCGCGTGGATGCACCAGGCCCACGAGCGTCGCTACACTCCCGCCAAGACCGAGCGCATCCTCGAGGTGGAGTTCCGCATCCCATGAGCGACGACGAGCCGGTCCCCGCGGCGTCGCTCGCCGCCGATCCATCGATGGCCACGAAGATCCTCCATACCGCCGACTGGCACCTGGGCATGCGCTTCCTCGGCTTCGGCGAGGCCGCGCGCACCGAGCTCACGCGGCAACGGCTCGCGACCGTGCGCCGCATCCTCGGTGTCGCGGAGCGCTACGGCGTCCACGCGGTGGTGGTCGCGGGCGACGTGTTCGATGGCCCCGAGCCGGGCGAGACCTGGTGGCGACCGCTCGCCGATCTGCTGCAGGAGCAGCGCTGGAGCGCGCGGCCGTTGGTGTTCTTGCCGGGCAACCACGACCCGCTCACGGCGACCTCGGTGTGGCGCAACCGCGCCTTCCTCGAGGCGCTGCCGTCGTGGGTGCACGTGGTCGATCGCGACGACTGGTCGCTGTCGCTGGGCGACGACGCGGTGATCCACGCCTCGCCTTGTCGCCGCGCCGCTGGCCAGCTCGATCTCACCGGCAAGCTGCCCGCGCGTGAGCCCGGCGACGAGCGCGTGCGCATCGCGATGCTGCATGGCCAGACCACCGGCTTCGCCGGCAACGCGCCGCACTTCCACATCGCGGCCGACACCGCGACGCGACTGGGCTTCGACTACGTCGCGCTCGGTGATACCCACGCCCTGCGTCGGCACCCACCCGAGCACGCGCCGATGATCTACCCCGGTGCGCCCGAGCCGTGTCGCTTCGGCGAGACCGAGGCCGGCAACGTCGCGGTGGTGCTGCTGCCACGGCGTCGCACCACGCCGATCGTGCAGATCGAGCCGGTCGGGCACTTCCGCTGGGAGCAGCGCGAGGTCACCACGCTGGAGGCGCTACAGGCCCTGCACAGCGAAGATCACCGCAACACGGTGATGCGGCTGGTCGTACGGATGCGCGTGGCCGCGGCCCAACACGCGATCGTCGAGGGCCTGCTGCGCGAGCTGGAGAGCAGCGATGCCCGCGGCGGGCGGGTCGGCATCCTCACGGTCGATCGCAGCGAGCTGATGCTCGACACCCGCAACCTCATGCTCGAGCTCGAAGATCTGCCCGAGCAGGTGCGGGAGACCGCGCGTCGCCTGCAGGCGATCATCGACGGCGGTGGTGATCGCGAGCGCGCCGAGCTGGCCGAGCGCGCGCTCGTGCACCTGTACGGGCTGGCCCGCGAGCAGGTCGCGACCCGCAGCCCGAGTGCGGAGCCGAGCCCGTGAAGCTGGCGCGACTCGAGGTCCACGCCTTCAAGTGCGTTGCCTCGGCGCGGCTCGAGCTGGGGCCGGGGCTGAACGTGTTGTATGGGCCCAACGACCTCGGCAAGACCTCGCTGGCCGATGCCGTGCGCGCGGTGTTGTTGCTGCCGTCGAGCTCGGCGCAGCGCAGCGACTTCGAATCGTGGCAGCTGGTTGCCTCGCCCCACGTGCGGCTGTGGTTCGAGCACCGCGAACGCCACTGGCGCGTCGACAAGACCTGGGGCGAGGGCAGCCGTGCCGCTGCGCTGCTCGAGGTCTCGAACGACGGCGCGGTGTGGTCGAAGAGCGAGGCCGGTCGCGCCGTGGATGCCGAGCTGCGCAAGATGTTGAGCTGGGGCGTGCGCGAGCCCGGCGGCAAGGGGGCCCCGAAGGGCCTGCCGAGCTCGTTCATCACCACCGCGCTGCTCGGCGCCAGCTCGCGCGCCGAGGAGCTGTTCGCGGCCGACCTCGGCAAGGACACCGACACCGCCGGACGCGAGCGACTGACCGAGGCGCTGCAATCGTTCGCCGAGGATCCCGTGTTCAAGCACATGCTCACCACCGCGCAGGGCAAGGTCGAGCAGGTCAAGGATGCCCGCGGCAACTGGCGTCGCGGCCGGGGATCGCCGCTGGGTCGCATCGGCGACGAGATCCGCGAGCTGCAGCGCGAGCTGGCCGACTCGACCGAGAGTGCCGAGCACGGCGAGGCGGTCGAGCAGGCGGCCGCGCGTCACCGCGAGCGTCGCACCGAGCTGTTGCAGCAGCTCGAGCGCGACCGAGCAGCGCTCGACCAGCTGCAGCGTGCGTGGCAGGCGGCCGCCCACGCGCGCGAGGTGGTCGCGGCCCACGACCGTGCACATGCGGCGTGGCGGGTTGCCCACGACGAGCGCGAACGCGTCGATGCGCTCGCCGGCGAGCTGACGCAGCTCCGCACGCAGGTGCAGGCGGCGAACGAGGCCGCCGATGCCGCGGTGGTTGCGACCTCCGAGGCACGCGCGCGGCTGCAGGCTGCGCTCGCGGCCAGGCAGGCCGCGCAGGGTGAGGGCGAAGCCGGCGCGCGTGAACGCCACGCCGCGCTCGAGCACCGCATCGCGACGATGGCCTCGGCGCACGAACGGCTCGAGACCCGCCAGGATCGCCTTCGCGAGGTGCGGGCACAGCAGGACGCCGCCGCCGCGCAGGCGCAACAGGCGAGCGCCGCGATTGCCACGGCGGGGGCCCGACAGCGGGCCTCGCAGGCCGCAGCGGCTGCGCTGGCGCCGATGGAGCAGATGCTGGCGCGGCACGATCGTGCGCTCGCGGTCGCGCGGTGGCGCGAGGCGCAGGCCGAGGTCGCGCAGCAGCAGCAGCGCGCCGCCGAGGAGGCGCAGCTGCGCGCGCGTGCGCAGACCCAGCGCCAGCAGGTGGCCGATGCGCTCGCGCAGCTCGATCGTCGGGGCTTGCCCGACGCGGCCACGCTCGAGCAACTCCGCACGCTCGAGGCGGGGCTGCAGCGCGCCCGTGATCGTGCGGCGGTCGGCTTCGCCGTCGCGTTCGCGCTGCCCCGCGACGCGGCGGTCACGATCGACGACGCCGCGACCCGCTCGCTTCGCGAGGGTGACGTCGCGGCCACGCGGACGATGACGATCGCGCTGGCCGAAGGCGGCACCCTCACGATCGCGGCCGGCTCGAGCGCGCTGCGAGACGAAGTGGTCGCCGCCGAGCAGGCCTGGCAGCGTGACGGCGCACCGGTGTTGGCGCAGCTGGCGATGCCCGACACCGCCGCGCTGCAGCAGGCGCTCGAGCACGATCGCAGCGAGCGTGCGCGCCTGCAGCTGTCGTTGGCCGAGGCCAGCGCGCTCGAGCGCGAGGCCGAGCACCTCGTCGTCGACGCGCAGCGCCAGGCGCAGAGCCAGGCGCGACGGGATGCACTCGCCGCCGTGCTCGCGGGTCGTGGCGGCCCTGCGCGCGACGACGAGTTCGCGAGCTCGGTGGCCGAGCTGCTCGAGCAACAGGCGCAGCAGCTCGCCGAGGTCGAGCGCCAGCGCGAGGCCGTGCGCGAGGCCGAGGCCGCGCGGGCGCTGGCGGTGGAGCGGGCCGAGGTCGCGCGACGCGACGCCGAGCTCGCGCAGGCGCGCGTCCTCGACCTGCTCGCACAGCTGGGGCTGTCGGCCGGCACCGACCTCGGTGCGACGCTCGCGGAACTCGATGACGAGCTCTCGGGCCTGCGCCACGAGCTGGCCGCGCTCGAGCGTGAGCGCGATGCGGCGCGTGCCTCCGACGACGCTCGCCACGCGGCGCTCGCGGAGCAGTTGCAGCAAGCCGAGCACGCGCAGCAAGGCGCGCTCGCCCGCGAGCAGGCCGCGCTCGCCCACGCCAGCGAGCTGCGCGAGCGGGCCGCTGCGCTCGGGGCTCGGCTCGAGGATGCGCGGCAACGTACCGCTGCGGTCGATCTCGAGGGCCTGCAGCGCGCCGCCGCCGATGCGATCGTGGCACGCGACGCGCTGCCGCCGATCGAGCCCGTGACCGAGTCGCTGCTCGAGCACGCACGCGCGCGTCTCGAGGCCACCGCGCAGGCCCTGACCGAGGTGACCGCGGAGCTGCAGAAGGCCGAGGGCAGCCTCGAGCAGCTCGGTGGTGCGGGCCTTCGCGAGCGAGCCGAAGAGGCCCAGCAAGCGCTCGTCCGCGCGACCCAGAGCGAGCGCGAGCTGCAGCGGGACTACGACGCGTGGCAGCTGCTGCGCGACACCCTGCGCACGGTCGAGGCCGAGCAGGGGCAGCACCTCGGCAACGCGCTCGCCGGGGCGGTCGAGCAGCGGCTGCGACGGCTGACCGAGGGCCGCTACGCCCGCCTCGAGCTCGATCGCGATCTGCGGGCCGAGGGCCTGCGCGTCGCCGGCAGTGCGCGCGCCTTCGAGGTGCTGTCGGCGGGCCTGCGCGAGCAGCTCGCGACCCTGGTTCGCGTGGCGATCGCGGAGCACCTGCGGCAGGTCGTCGTGCTCGACGACCACCTCGCGCAGACCGATCCGCAGCGCGTCGACTTCTTCCGGGATCTGTTGCGCGAGGTCGCGCAGCGGGTGCAGATCCTCGTGCTGACCTGCCGGCCGCTCGATTACCTCGACGCGCGCGAGCTGCCCGAGGCCGGCACCGCGATCCGCGACAGCGAGGACGGGCGCGTACGAGCGATCGACCTGTCGCGGGTCATCGCCCGCGTGGCCGCCGATTGATCGCCGACCGCGGGCGGGACCGCACCGCCGTCAACGCAGCGGCCGCCGCACGAGTAGGTAGGCGAGCGGCGCGATCGAGCCCAGCGCGACCGTGCCGAGCACGAACGGCCAAGGATTCATGCCGCGTCGCCGCGCGTCGGGCACCAGCTGCGTGGTCACCAGGCCGAGTGCGATGATGAGGTCGAGGAACATCTGCATGCCCCACGGCTCGCGCCATGCCAGCGTCAGGAAGCCGAAGTAGCCCTGCGCAGCGATGACCCACGTCGAGTAGGCGAAGAAGGCGACCAACAACAGGGTGAGCGGCAGCTTGTTGCGCATGGGGTTCGGGCTCCGTCCGAGGCGCAGCATGGAGCGGTGACGAGCCCGCGGCCATGACGTCGGAGGTCATGTCGAGCGACATCGAGTCGGAGTACCTTCGACCTCGATGCAGGGCGATCGCGACGGTGTCGGTGGGCTGGTCCGGCAGTGGCGACAGCTGCGGGGGCTGTCGCAGCTGGCGCTGGCCGATCGCGCGGAGGTCTCGACCCGTCACCTCAGCTTCGTCGAGACCGGCAAGTCGTCACCCAGCCGCGAGATGGTGCTGGTGCTGGCCTCGGCGCTCGAGGTGCCCCTGCGTGAGCGCAACCGATGGCTGCTGGCGGCCGGCTTCGCGCCGGTCTATCGCGAGCGCGATTTCGCGGCGCCGGAGATGGGCGAGCTACGCCGCGTGCTCGAGCTGGTGCTCGCACAGCACGAGCCGTTCCCGGCGTTGGTGGTCGATCGTCGGTGGCAGGTGCTCATGGCCAATCGCGGTGCGATGCGAGTGCTGCTCACCTTCGCGGGCGATGCCGACGTGCTGGCCAAGAGTCACGGCAACGGCATGCACGCCATCTTCCGCCCCGATGGGCTGCGGCACGCGATCGTGAATTGGCAGGAGGTCGCGTCGACGGTGCTGCATCGGTTGCGGCGCGAGGCCTTCGACGACCCCTCGCCCGACGGCGTCGCTGCGCTGCTGGCCGAGCTCGAGCGGTATGGCCCGTGGCCCGGCCCCCGCGACGACGACCCCGACGAGCCACGCCTGCTCATCCCCGTGCACCTGCGCAGGGGTTCACTCGAGCTGCGGTTCGTCACCACCATCGCGTCGATGGGCACCCCGGTGGATCTCACGGCCCACGAGCTACGCATCGAGACGTACTACCCGCTCGACGAGCAGACGCGGGCGTGGGCCCACGCTGCGACTTCGCTCGCGTCGCCCAGCTGACGTGGGGTTTGGCGCGCGTCCCTGACATGCGTGTCATATCGCCGGCTGCGCCGCGATCGGAGCAATCACCCTCGCGGGGTCTGTGCCCACGGGTCCACCCGGCGGCGGCCGAGTGCTCCGACACACCGCGAAATGCTGGTCGCAGCCGCTACCAAGTCGTGCCCGCGCGGATCGTTGCGCACGCGCAACTCGAGCGCTGCGAGTCCACGCGCCGTGGCAGATGTTGCAATCGTGCGACCGCGCACGCACACTCCCCAGCGTTCTTCGCCTGCGATGGCGAGGCCCACGATTCAAGGACCAACCATGCGTATCCATACACTGACTCTGATCGCTTCGATGACTGTGATGTTCGGCTGCCCGAGCGACGACACCGGTGACGACGGTGCCTCGACGGGCGACACCGTCAGCACCACGGCCACGACCACGGCGTCGACCACCGACAGCACCACGGCGTCGACCACGGCCACGACCACGGCGTCGACCACCGACAGCACCACGGCCACGACGACCGACACCGACCCGACCACCACGACCGACCCGACGACCACCACGGATCCGACCGTGGCCGACTCGTCGAGCGGCGGCAGCGGCAGCGACACCGGCGCGTCGGCGGACTGCATGCAGTACTGCACCGACTTCTTCGCCACCTGCAACGACGGCACTGGCGGCGCGGATCCCTACGCCGACGAGGCCGCGTGCCTCGACGCCTGCGGCGGCTTCACCGTCGACGATGGCACCCCGATGGGCGGCGATGACCTCGAGTGCCGCCTCTACCACCTGAGCGTCGCGATGATGAAGGGCCAGGCCGAGACGCACTGCCCGCACGCCGACGTCGACGGCTCGGGCGTCTGCAGCTGAGCAGACCCTGGTCGCGGTGACGTGACGATGGGGCGGCCCCGAGCTGGGGGCCGCCCTTTTTTCATGCGCGCGTGGCTGGCCCGGCGACGCGAAGGCGCCACGACGCGCGGACGCCCACGGCCGCGTCCGCGACCGTCGAAGGCCCTGCGACGCTCGGGCCGCGTCGGCGACCGGCGTCACGTGGTGGGGCCGGCGGTGCACTACCATCGCAGCCGATGGACGTCGCGTTGCCAGCAGGACCTCGCAATCGCCTGCTCAGCACCTTCAAGGTGCTGCGCTCGCCCTTCGTCGACCTGCCGCGCTGGGCCCGACGCTACGGCGATCCGTTCACGCTGCCGACCGTCAACGGCACGGTCGTCATGACCGGCGACCCCGCGCTGGTGAAGACCATCTTCGCCGCCAATCCCGAGATCTACGCGCCGTGGGCGGTGCAGGCGATCGCGCCGATCCTCGGGCCCGGCTCGGTACTCATCCTCGAGGGTCAGCCGCACACGCGCGAGCGCAAGCTGCTGATGCCGCCGCTGCATGGCGATCGCATGCGGGCGTACGCCGACACCATGGCGCAGGTCGCCACGCGTCGCCTCGCGCAGGCCGAAGACGCATCGCGCGTGATCGGCATCGATCTGATGCAGTCGATCTCGCTCGACGTGATCACGCGAGCGGTCTTCGGCGCCGAGGACGACGCCGGTGCGCAGGCGCTGGAGCACGCCGTGCTCGACATGATCGCGAGCGCCTCGCCGTTGCTGTTCTTCATGCCGTTCGTGCAGCGCGACTTCGGTGGCTTCGGACCATGGGCTCGCTTCAAGCGCGCGCACCGGCGGCTCGACGATCTCCTGCAGCAGCAGGTGGTCCGTGCGCGTCGCCAGCCACGCGAGGATCTATGCAGCCTGCTGGTGCACGCCCGCTACGAGGATGGCGAGCCGATGTCCGACGCCCACATCCGCGATGAGTTGCGCACGATGCTATTCGCAGGACACGAGACCACCGCCATCACGCTGGCGTGGGTCCTCGACCTGCTCCACCGCCACCCCGCGTGGCTCGAGCGCGTGCGAGCCGAGGTCGACGCGCTGGGGCCCGATCCCGCACCCGAGGCGTACACCAAGCTGGCCGCGCTCGATGCGGTGTGCAAGGAGGCGATGCGGCTGTACCCCATCGTCACCGAGGTGCTGCGGGTGCTGCGGGCGCCGCTGCGCCTGGGCGATCGCGAGATCCCGAGCGGTACCGGAGTCTCGGCGTGCATCCTGCTGGTGCATCGCCGCGAGGAGCTCTACCCCGAGCCCGAGGCATTCCGGCCCGAGCGCTTCCTCGAGCGCAGGTTCTCGCCGTTCGAGTACCTCCCGTTCGGCGGTGGTGATCGGCGCTGCCTCGGTGCCGCATTCGCGAGCTTCGAGATGCGCATCGTGCTCGGTTGCGCACTGTCGCGCTACGACGTCGTGCTGCTCGACGAGCACACGCCGCAGCCGGTGCGGCGCAACGTCACCCTTGCCCCGAGCGGGGGCGTGCCGCTGCGTTTGCGAGCGCGCAGGCGTCGGGCTGCGCTATCGTAGGGTTCGTGATGCGACGCCTCGTGTGGTGCTTGCCGTGGGTGCTGTTCGGCTGCTTCGACAACGCGCCCGAGGTCGACTCGGTCACCGCCGACGGCAGCGGCACGGGCAGCGCGAGCACCGGCGAGCCGGGTACCAGCGGCGAGGTCAGCGGCTCGTCGAGCGCAGACGAGAGCGGCGGCACTCCGACCTCGATCGGTAGCGTCGTGCTGCGCAGCGCTCGGGTGCCCGCCGACAGCGTCGCGAGTCTCAGCGCGAGCTTCGGCGGCGACGTCGACGACTGCGGGCGCGGCGGGGCGGGCGTCGGCCCCTGCACGGTCGCGATGTGTGGCGCCGACATGCTCCAGCGACCCGATGCCGGCGTGATCAGCTTCGATCGCAATCAGATGCCACAGGCTCCGCAGCTCGAGCCGGGCATGCTCGGCCACTACGTGCCGCTGCAGCTGACCGCGCCGCCGTTCGCCCCCGGCGACGAGATCGCGATCCATGCCGCCGGTGGTGAGGTGCCGGCGTTCGACGTGCTCGTCTCTGCGCCGCCCGGCGTCAAGTTCGATCAGAGCGCAGCCGACGTCGTTTTGAACGCCGCGGCGCCGCTCACTCTCACGTGGATGCCACCGCCCGCCGACGGCTCGGGTGACAGCAGCGTGGTCGTGCGCATGCGGGCACCGACCCAGGTCGCGGTGTGTCTCGTGAATGCGGTCGCGGGTGAGATCGAGATCCCGGCCGAGGTGCTCCAGGCGCTCGGCCCAGGGGCCTCGGTGCAGTTCGAGGCGAGCACGCAACGCGATGCGCCGGTCACCGTGGCGCCGTGGGAGGTCGCGGTCGTGCTCGCGTACCAGGTCGAAGACACCAACGGCGCGGCCGTGTTCTTCCCTCGCATGGTGGAGTGACCCACGCCGGTGGTGTCACGCCACGAGGCCGTGCTCGTGTCGTTCGTTCTCACCGCGGGCGACCACGAGATAGACCGCCCACGCGCACAGGGCACAGCTGGCCGCCATCGGCAGCGGTAGCCCCAGCGGGTCGATCCACGGCGACAGGAAGCTCTCCCAGCCGAGCGCGAAGTGGAGCGCCCACAGCACCGTGCCCGCGATCATCGACGCCAAGGCTGCCCGCTCGGCTCCGACCATGGTGCGGATGCCCATCAGCAACGGCACCAGCAGTGACACCAGCCCGAGCTCGTACGCGCTCTCGAGCAGCGAGTAGGCGCTCTCGCCGAGGTAGGCGGTGGCGATCGAGACCAGCGTCACTGCGATCACCGACCAGCGGTTGAGTCGGAGCAGGTCGGCGCTCGGCCACCGCGGCGCGAGCAGGTTCTGCGCCAACACACTCGCCGGCGAGAGGATCGCGCTGTCGATCGTCGACAACACCGCCGACATCACCGCCAGCACGAACAGCACCGCCAACGGCGGTGAGAGGAACAGGCTCGCGAGCATGGCGACGGTCGACTTGCTCGCCAGGCCGGGCGCGACGAGATCGGCCGAGAGGCCGAGCACCAGCGTGAACGCGCCGAGGCCGAAGTAGACCACGCCGGCGATGTGGCACGCCCACACCGCGGTGCGACCCGAGCGGGCCGAGAAGATGCGCTGCGTGAGATCCTGGCCCGGCAGGTTGCCGAGCGCGCCGACGCTCACGACCCCCAACCAGGTGACGATCGCGGGCAGCTCGTCGGGCACGATCGACAGCCGTGGCGCCGGCGTGCGCGCGGCGAGGATCTCGAGGCCGCTCAGGCTCGAGCCGCCGCCGAGCTCGGCGAGCACGGTCAGCGTCAGCACCACGAGACCCAGCGCGACCACGGCGATCTGCGCCGCGTCGGTGAGTGTCACCGACCACATGCCGCCCAGCAGCGTGTAGATCATCCCGACGATCGCGACCAGCGGGATGCCGAACACGACGTCGAGGCCGAAGAGGATCTCGATCAGGTGGGCGAGCGCGACGAACTGCGCCGCGATCCAGCCGAAGTAGGTCGGGATCATCAGCACCGCCGACAACCGCTCGGTGCGGACGCCGAAGCGGCGGCCGTAGAAGTCGGGCAGCGTCAGCAGCTTCATCTCCCACAGCGGCCGCGCGATCAGCCAGCCGGCCAGGAACAGGCACAGGCCCGCCCCGATCGGGTCGAGCGCCGCGCCGATCAACCCCTGCGCACGCACGGTATCGGTCGCCGTCAGCATCGCGCCGGCACCGAACCATGTCGCGACGATCGTCGCCCATGCGAGGTGGAGCGGGAGTCGCCGGCCGGCGACCATGAAGTCCTCGTGATCGTGGACGCGGCTGCGGGTCCACCAGCCGATCGCGAACATCACCAGCACGTAGCCGATGACCGTGGCACCGAGCACCCGCACGAGGCCAGGGTCCGCCAGCGTCGTCACCGCCCCGCATGGTACCCGGGCGGGGCCGTCCCCGCGGGTCGGGCGGGATCGATGCACGAAATTCCGCGCCGCTCCGCTATCGTGCACCCGACTTGGTGGCCCACCGCGCACGCGTCTCGACGTGGATCGCCGTCGCACTCCTGGTGGTGGGCGCAGTGTTGGTGGCGACGCGGTGGCGCGTGACCACGGCGCTCACCGAGTTCGCGGTCGATCCCGCCGATCGCGAGGCAGGTCGCTGGGTCGAGCAGCTGGGCGCCGGCGAGCCCGCGCGCACGATGGTGTTCACGGTCGCGGGCGCCGACCCCGAGCACGCGCGTGCGGCCGCCGACGCATTGGCGGTCGTACTCGCGCGGCAGGCCGAGTTCGCGTGGGTCAGGACGGGGCCCGACCCGGAGCTCGGTGAGCGCTTGTTCGCCGCGTTCGAGCCGCGTCGGTTCCGCTTCTTCGATCGCGAGCCCGAGCGGGAGCTACCGGCCGCGCTCGGCGACGAGGGCCTGGCCGCCGCCGCGCGACACCTGCGAGCGCAGCTGCAGCGACCCGACGGTGCGGCAACGAAGCGGCTGGCGGTCGAGGACCCGTGGTTGCTGTTCGCGGCGCGCATGCACGAGCTCGCGCGGATGCGCGAAGGTGGTCTCGCGCTCGCCCACGGCCACTTCATGACGCCCGAGGGCAGCGCGGTGGTGCTCGCCGCGACCGTGCACGGACCCTTCGATGCGATTCACCAGGCGCCGCTCGACGACGCCATCATCGCTGCGATCGCCAACGTGCGAGCGGATCACGACGCGGTCATCGAGCGCAGCGCGGTGCACCGCTTCGCAGTGGTCGCGGAGCGCTCGATCAAGCGCGAGCTACAGTGGCTGTCGGTGGGCTCGAGCGTCGGCGTGCTGCTGTGCCTGTGGCTGGGCCTGGGCCGCACGTGGCGGCTCGCGCTCGCGCTGCTGCCGATCGGTGCCGGCGTGGTGGTCGCGATGGCGTCGACCCTGCTGCTGTACGGGCGGCTGCACGCGCTCACGCTGGCGTTCGGCACGACCCTGGTCGGCGTGTGCGTCGACTACCCGGTGCACTGGCTGGTGCATCGCGGGCACGGTGCGCGGGGCTCGGTGTGGCCGGGTCTGCTGCTGGGCGCCGGCACCACGGTGATCGGCTTCGTCGCGCTCGCGGCCGCGGGCCTGCCGGGCCTGCGCGAGATCGGCATCTTCGCGGCCGCGGGGGTTTGTGGTGCGTTGCTGGTGACGCACGGCGTGGTCGCGCCGCTGGCGTCGCGCGCGGCGGCCACCCCATTCGGCGTGCGCGCGCGACTGCCGGTGCTGGTGCGACGTCGCGCGGCGGTGCACGTCGTGGTGCTGCTGCTCGCAGGGCTCGCGGCGGTGGGATTGCTGCGCGCGCGGTGGGTCGACGATGCGCGCGCGCTGGCGCCGGCGCCCAGCGAGATCGCCGACGAAGACGCACGGGTGCGTGCGCGGGTCGATCGCACCGACGTCTCGCGCATGCTGGTGGCGCAGGGCGCCGACTTCGAGGCCGCCGCGCAGGTGCAGGACCAGCTGTGGCTCGCGCTGCGCGATCGCGATCTGCTCGATGCACCGCGGTGGTGCGCGCCGCTGGTGTGGTCGACGCGGCTGCAGGAGCGCAACCTCGCGACCGTGCGCGCGGCGGTCGATCTCCCGGCACGCATGGGCGCGGCGCTGGCCGCCGCGGGTTTCCGACCCGAGGCGTTCGCGGCGTGGTCGCAGGCGTTGGCCGACGATCCCGGCCCGCTCGACGAAGCGGTCCTGCGCGACGCCGGGCTCGCGTCGCTGCTCGATCCGTTCGTCGTGCGCGGCCAGGGCTCGGTCGGGCTGGTCGCCTTCATGCCGGCGGCGATCGATGACGCGACCCTCGATGAAGTGGCGGCCGCGGTGCCCGGGGTCGTCGTGTTCGATCAGGCCCGCTTCGTGGCCTCGCTCTACCGTCGCCACCGCGAGGGCACGCTGCTGGCGTTCGCGTTCGGCATGGCCGGCATCGTGCTGCTGTTGGGGTTCCGTCACCGCCGCGCGCAGCTGGTCATCCGCGCGCTCGCGCCGGCATGCGTCGGTGCCGTCGCGGCACTCGGGGCGGCCGCGTGGAGCGGCGCGCCGCTGCAGCTCATGCACCTGGTAGGATGCCTGCTGGTCGTGAGCATGGGTGTGGACTACGGGGTCTTCGTCGTCGAGGGCGCCCACGACGACACCGACCTGACGGCGGCACGCAGCAGCATCGCCATCGCGGCGATCACGACGGTGCTCTCGTTCGCGTTGCTGGGATTGTCGTCGGCGCCCGCGCTGGCGGCCCTGGGCCGCACGGTCGCGCTCGGGGTCTCGATCGCCGCGTTGCTCGCGCTCACGCTCGCGACGGCGGCACCGACCCGAGGACGGGCGCCGCGATGAGGCCGCGAGGGCGTGCGTTTGGGCTCGTGATCGTGGCCCTGCTGGTGGGCGCCGGTTGTCGCCCGCGCCCCGACATGCCCGCCCTGCCGCCCGCCGTGCACGCCGGCATGGGCCCCGCCTTCGTCGCGCGTCAGGTGGTCGTGGCCGCGCACGCCGGTCGTCGCGACAGCCTCCACGCGGTGCTGCAGTACGATGGGCAGGCCTTGGTGCTCGTGGGTCTCACACCCATGCAGACCAAGGCGTTCTCGTTCGCCCAGCGAGGTCGCGAGATCGAGGTCGCAGGGGCCATGGCGATCCCGGTGCCGCCTGCTGCGGTGTTGCTCGACATCCACCGCGCGTACTTCGAGCGGCCCACCTGCCCGCGGGCCGACGGGTGGACGCGACGACGAACCCCGAGCGGTCGAATCGACGAGCTATGGGGCGCTGGGATGCTGTTGGAGCGGGTCTGGGGATCGCATCGCGCGCTCCGACGACGGCGTCCGGATCGCGTGCGCTGGCGCGGTGGCCTGCGGGCCGAGCCGGTCACCGCCGATGGGACGCCGCGCGTCCCCGATGTCGTGATCGAACATCCCATGCTCGATCTGCGGCTCGAGATCCACACCGTCGACGTGGTCCCGCTGCCCGCGAAGGTGCCGTGACCGTTTACGCCGACGCGGCGCGCGTAGTAAACCCTGCCTGCCCGCCCGAAAGGATCCGACCCACGATGCAAGGCGCATTTGTCCACCTCGAGCTCCACACCGACGACACCGCCGCCGCCAAGGCGTTCTACGCCGAGCTGTTCGGTTGGAACTACACCGATGTGCCGATGGGCGACTCGACGTACACGATGATCGCGACGTCGAAGGAGCCCGGCGGTGGCATGCAGTACAAGGGCATGCCCGACGCGCCCACGATGTGGCTGCCGTACATCACGGTCGAGGACGTGCACGAGACCGTCGCCAAGGCCCGCAGTGCCGGCGCCGAGGTGATCGTCGAGTACATGGAGGCGCCCGGTTTCGGTGCCGGTGCGATCATGCGAGATCCGACCGGCGCGACCTTCGGAGTCTGGCGCGCGTTCCAGATGGCCGCCGAGCCCCCCGCGCCGGTGAAGGCGGAGAAGCCCGCGAAGCCCGCGAAGCCCGCGAAGGTGGAGAAGCCCGCGAAGCCCGCGAAGGTGGAGAAGCCCGCGAAGCCCGCGAAGGCGGAGAAGCCCGCGAAGGTCGAGGCGCCCGCGAAGGCGGAGAAGCCGGCCGCGAAGACCAGCGCGAAGAAGGTCGCCGCGAAGGCGGAGAAGCCGGCCGCGAAGACCAGCGCGAAGAAGGTCGCCGCGAAGGCGGAGAAGCCGGCCGCGAAGACCAGCGCGAAGAAGGTCGCCGCGAAGGCGGAGAAGCCGGCCGCGAAGCCGGAGAAGGCGCCCGCGAAGACGCCGGCGAAGCCGGAGAAGGCGCCCGCGAAGACGCCGGCGAAGCCGGAGAAGGCGCCCGCGAAGACGCCGGCGAAGCCGGAGAAGGCGCCCGCGAAGACGCCGGCGAAGCCGGAGAAGGCGCCCGCGAAGACGCCGGCGAAGCCGGAGAAGGCGCCCGCGAAGCCGGTGGCGAAGAAGGCCGCGGCGAAGCCGGTGGCGAAGAAGAAGGGCAAGCGCTAGCGGCGACCGAGCGAGGGCGTCAGCGCATGGGCAGCTATCCCATCACCGCGTGCTCGCTCGCCAACGCCCTCGGCGACGACGCGCGCGCGGTGATGGCCGCGCTCACGCGTGGTGATGGCGGGCTCGCCGATGACGTGCCCGGCTTCGCGCCGCGCTGGGTCGGCGCGTGCGGGTCGCTCGAGGCGCTGCCGCCGTCGTGGTCGGCGTACGACAACCGACAGGCGCGTGTCACCGCGCTCGCGTTGTCGCCGATGACGTCGGCGGTTGCCCGCGCATGCACGCGATGGGGCGCTTCGCGGGTCGCAGTGGTGGTCGGTACCAGCACCGGCGGCATCGCGGCCACCGAGGCGCGCTGGCCCGCGCTCGTGGCCGGGGGCGGTGAGGCCTACGACCTGCAGAAGCAGCACGCGCTGCAGGCGACGATCGATCTCATCCGCGGCCTCACGGGGCTGCGCGGTCCGGGCTACGCGATCTCGACCGCGTGCTCGTCGAGCGCGAAGGCGTTCGGCTCGGCGCAGCGCATGCTCGACGCCGATCTCGCCGACGCGGTGCTGGTCGGCGGCGTCGACAGCCTCTGCGAGCTGACGCTGCGGGGCTTCGCAGCGCTCGAGCTGGTGTCGAGCACACCGTGCCGCCCGTTCGCGGCCGCGCGCGACGGCATCAGCCTCGGCGAAGGCGGCGCGTTCGCGTTGCTCGAACGCCGCGGCGATGCCCCGGTGAAGCTGTGCGGTGTCGGTGAGTCGTGCGACGCGTATCACATGAGCTCGCCGCAGCCCGACGGCATCGGTGCGATCGCAGCGATGCGAGCGGCGTTGCAGGCGGCGGCCCTCGAGCCGGGACAGATCGGTTTCGTCAACGCGCACGCGACCGGTACCACCGTCGGCGACGCGGCCGAGGCCGCCGCGATCGCGGCGGTGTTCGGTCGCGCCACGCCGGTGGTCGCGACCAAGGGCCTCACCGGCCACTTGCTCGGAGCCGCGGGTGCCACCGAGGTCGTGCTCTCGGCGCTGGCGCTCGAGCACGGGCAGCTGCCGGGCAGCCGCGGCGCGGCCCCGATCGACCCGACCCTCGCGATCGAGATCGTCGAGCACGCCCGCGGCATCGAGTGCGACTGGGCGCTGTCGAACTCGTTCGCGTTCGGGGGCAGCAATGCCGCGGTGATCGTGGGGCTGGCGTGAGCGTCGCGTTCGTCCGTGGCTTCGCGCAGTGGACCGCCGAGGACGGCGCGCCGCAGGCGGTGCTGCTGCCCACACAACAGCGGCGCCGCTGCAGCCTGCTCACGCGCATGGTTGCCCACGTCACCGCGGAGCTGATCGACGACGGTCTCGTGCTCGACGACGCCGCGCTGGTGATCGGCACCGGCTTCGGCGAGATCTCGACCACCGTCGAGCTGATGGCAATGATGCACGCCGAGCCCGGCGAGCTCTCGCCGATCCGTTTCGCCGGCAGCGTGCACAATGCCGCGGCCGGGCAGCTCGCGATCGCCGTCGGTCATCGCGGCCGCCAGACCACCATCAGCGCCGGCACCCGCACGCTGGCGGCGGCGTGGCTCGAGGCGCTCGGCCTGCTCGGTGCCGGCGTCGGGCAGGTGTTGGTGGTGCTGGCCGACGAGCCGCTGCCGGCACCGCTGCATCCCCGCCACGATGCCCTGGCGGTCGCGTTGTGGCTGAGCGCATCGCCCGAGCGGGCCCGCGCGCGCGTGCAGTGGCTCGGCGATCGTCGCGATCCGCCGCCGTGGCCGCGCACGCCGGCGATGTTGCAGCACAACCCGGTGGTGCCGGCTTGGTGCCTGGGCGTCGCGATCGCCGACGCTCACGCGAGCACCGTGCGACTCGAGCCCGACGACGTGCGCGGCCACGCGGCCTGCGTGCGGGTGGAACCGCTGCCGTGAGCGCCGAGCCGGTGCCCGCGCTCGCGCGGCTGGTGCCGCACCGCGGGGCGATGCTCTTGCTCGACGAGGTCGTGTCGGGCGATGCGCAGAGCATCGTCTGTCGCGTCACCCCCCGCGCCGACTCGTTGTTCGCGCGGGATGGGCACGTCGCCGCCGTGGTCGCGGTCGAGTACATGGCGCAGGCCTGCGCGGCGTGGCTGGGCTGGCAGGCGCTGCGGCGGGGCGAGCCACCGTCGGGCGGCTGGCTGGTGGGCCTGCGCGAGGTCGAGTTGTCGTGCGACGCCTTCGAGCTCGGGACCGCACTCGACGTGCACGCGCGCCACGGCTTCGGCGAGCTACGTCTCGCGAGCTTCGAGACCCGCGTGCTCGCGGGCTCGCAGGTGCTCGCGGTGGCGACGCTCAACGTGCTGCGACACGGCAGCTGAGGCGGCTAAGTGACGCCCTGCAGCGGGCCCGAGGCGGCCTCGCCGAAGCCGTCGCTCTCGATGCCCATGGCGTTGCAGATCGAGGTCAGCACGTCGCAGTGCGAGACGCCGCCCTGACCGCGGTAGTCCATGTAGCGACCGCCGGCGAAGTGACCACCACCGTCGCCGATGATGACCATCGGGATGTTCTCGCTCGAGTGGCTCTCGCCCGCGCCCATCTCGCTCATCCAGAACACCACGGTGTTGTCGAGCAGGCCGTTCATCTCGAGGTCGCCCAGCAGCCATGCGAGCTGCTTGGCGTGCCACTCGTAGATGCGGGTGAGCGCATCGCTACGGAAGGGATCGGAGTAACCGAACTCGTAGTGCGAGAGCCCGTGGTGCTCCGCGTCGGCGTCGGCCCAGCGGTGGTACATCTCGCTGTTCGAGTTGCTGAACTGCAGCACCGCGACCCGCGAGAGATCGCAGGCGAACGCCGCCGAGATCAGCTCGAGCTGCATCTGCGTCATGGTCGGGTAGTTGTCGTGGGCGGTGGGGTCGAGGCCTTGCGTCCACGCATCGAGCCGCTCGAGCGTGCACGCGGCGGTCACATCGCCGGGCCCCGGTGCGTTGCGCAGGGTCTCGATCGCAGCCGCATGGGCCTCGAGATCCGCACGATCGAGCGCGCGCGCCTCGGGCAGCAGCCGCGCCATGCGGGCGCTGGTGTAGTCCAGCGCCGAGCGCCGCATGGTCTCGGCGCGCAGCTGCTCGGCGGTCGGACCGGTGTCCGTGGGCACGAAGTCGCCGAACAGATCCTGCTTGGCCGCGTAGGGGTTGCTGTTGATGCCGAGCGGGTTGCCACCCTCGCCGAAGGTCATGCGGGTCCAGTTCGACGCGTACTCGGGGCTGCGCACGCCCAGGCGCAGCGCGGGCCGCCCCTCGCCGATCGAGAGGTTCACGAACTCGTCGATCGACGGTCCGGTCGAGTAGGTCTGACCCGAGAGGTTGCCGCGGCCGGTCAGCATCTGCGTCATGCCCTGCTCGTGGCCGTCGCCCGCGCCCTGCGTGAGCCGGTTGACGCCGTCGAGCACCAGCATGCGGCTCTTGAAGGCCTCGAGCGGCGAGAGGATCTGTCCGAACGTGAAGTCCGTCATCGACCCCTGCGGACGCCAGGTGTCGTGGATGGTGCCGTCGGGGGTGAACACGACCAGCAGGCGCTTGGGCTCGGTGGCCGCGCGAGCGGGGCGCTCGGCCCACGGCAGCATCGAGGCTCCGAGCCCGGCTCCGGCCCCGCGCAAGAGTCCACGACGGGTGATGGAGGGCAGTGCGATCCTGTTCATGGGTCTCCTAGACGGGGCCGACGCGGCGGTAGCGAAGCGCATCGCTGGTCGCGATCGCGATCAGCAGCTCCTGGATGTTCATGTCCGACTCGACGAAGCGCTGCGCAATCGTGTCGGTGGTGCAGCCGTCGGCGGCGCCCTCGCGCCGCCCCAGCGAGTAGCGGAACCACTGCGTGGCGACGCACTCGGCGACGTGCTCGCTGCCACCCATGCGGGCCAGCAGCTCGGTCGCGCCGTCGAAGGTGCCGTCGAGGTCGCCCGCTGCGATGACCTCACCGCTGGCGTCGACGTCGTTGCCGTTCTCGTCGATCTCGCGATAGCGACCGACGGCGTCGTAGTGCTCGAAGCCGAAGCCGATCGGGTCGAGCAGTGTGTGACAGCCCGAGCAGGATGGGCTGGCGGTGTGCTCGAAGAAGCGCTCGCGGTTGGTCACACCGGGCTCCGGCGCGGGCACGTCGAAGTCGATCGGGTCGCCGTTCTCATCGGTCGCGGGCGGTGGCGGCAGATCGGCGCACAACAGCTGCTCGCGCACGAACAACCCGCGCGCGATCGGGTCGGCGCGCGTGGCCTTGGCCGCGAGCGCGAGCACGGCCGGGTGCGTGAGCAGCCCGGGGCGCTGGTCCGCGTCGACCTCGACCTCGACGAACGCGTCGCCGCTGACGCCGTCGATGCCGTAGGCCTGTGCGATCGCCTCGTTCACGAACATCGTCGACGGCGCGAGGAAGGCTGCCAGGGTCGGCTCGGGACCGCGCAGCGTGGACTCGAGCGTGGTCAGCAGCGAGGTCCGCAGGTCGTCGGCGAGCTCGGGTGTGAACCAGCCGTATTGCGTCGGGTCCTTCGCGGCGTGGGCGAGTCCGTCGACGAAGGTCCACTCGACCAAGAAGCGTCGGATCGCGCGATCGGCCCGTGGGTCGGCGAGCATGCGCCGGGCCTGGGCTTCCACCGCGGCGGCGTCGTCGAGATCACCGGCCTCGGCGGCGGCGAGTAGCTCCTCGTCGGGCATCGAGTCCCACAGGAAGTACGACAGTCGCGACGCCAGCTCGGGGCCGGCGACTGCGACCACGTCGCCGACCTCGGCGTCGTCGGGGTCGTGCTCGAGCAGGTACAAGAAGTCGGGCGCGGTGAGGATTGCGATGAGCAGCGTCTGCACGCTGCCGGCGAAATCGACCGTGGCGCGGGCGCTGGTGTAGACCGCGAGCAGCTCGTCGCGCTCCTGTGCGGTGAGCGTGCGTCGATAGGCACGCCGACCGAACTCGGCGATGAAGTCACCCACACAGCTGGTCTCGTCGGCCGCGGTGGTCGGTGTGCAGCCCAGCAGCGCGCTGGGGTCGACCACCGCGTGCTCGGCCACGGTGGTCGCGGTCTGCAGCAGGTCGCGTGCGAGCGACTCGTCGACCGCGCCACCGATGAGGAAGCCGCGCATCTTGCCGGCGATGATGACGTCGCCGGTCAAGGAGTCGACCACCGCCTCGTCGGCGCCGAGCAGGCCGAGGTCGCGCAGCGTGTTCTCGTACTCCAGGCGACTGAGCCGACGGATGCGCGTGTCTTCGACCGACATCGTGCCGCCGCACGCGTCGACCGGGGGCTGGTCGCCCTGCGAGTCGGCGCCTTCGTCGCTACCGGCGGCCGAGTCACCGCCGCCGTTGCCCTTCGGTGTCGCATCGAGGCCGACGTAGCAGCCGGTACCGAGGAGGCAGCACGCCACGGTGGCGGCCCGGCGCGCCCACGCGGGCAGCGCGGGCGCGGTCGTGACGCGTCGGTACTTGGGGTTGGATCCTCGGCGCATGACGGGCCTTCCGCCCCGAGCTCGGTCGGGGTCCTGTCTAAAGGGAGTCCGGCCAGTGGCGGATTTGTCCCGTCGCCGATCGGTGAGGTGGGCGGTCCTGCATCACCGCGCGCGGTCGAATTCGGGCTCCCAGACGCCGCTACGGGGCCGCGCAGGGCTGTGCTAAGACACCCGCGATGACCGACGACACTGGCCTGCGCCGCGCGCTCGTGACCGGCGCGAGCCGGGGGATCGGTGCAGCGATCGCCCACGAGCTCGGCGTGCGCGGCTTCGACGTCGTGGTCAACTACCGCAGCGACGACAGTAGCGCAGCCAACGTGGTCGATCGCATCATCGCGGCCGGCGGTCGCGCCCGCGCCAGCCGCTTCGACGTCGCGGACGCGCAGGCCTGCGCCACCGCGCTCGCGCAGCTGGTCGGCGTCGGTGGCCACTTCGACGTCGTGGTCAACAACGCCGGCGTCACCCGTGACGCGCCGTTCCCCGCGCTCGAGCGCGAGGGCTGGGACGTGGTGCTGCGCACCACCCTCGACGGCTTCTACAACGTCACGCGCCCGCTGGTGATGCCGATGGTCCGGCGTCGCTGGGGTCGCATCGTCAACATCTCCTCGGTGTCGGCGCTGCACGGCAACCGCGGCCAGACCAACTACGCGGCGGCCAAGGCCGGGCTGATCGGCGCCACCAAGAGCCTCGCGTGCGAGCTCGGCAAGCGCGGCATCACCGTCAACGCGGTCGCCCCCGGTCTCATCGACACCGAGATGATCGCGGGTCTGCCGCTCGACACCATCGTGCCGACGATCCCCGCGCGACGCCTGGGTCGTCCCGACGAGGTCGCGAAGCTGGTCGCTTTCTTGTGTAGCCACGATGCGGCCTACATCACCGGCCAGGTCATCGCGATCGACGGGGGCATGACGTGAGCGCACCGCGACGCGTGGTCGTCACCGGCATGGGTGTGGCCTCGCCGATCGGCCACGATCGAGCGACGGTGGTCGCGGCGCTGCGCGAGGCCCGGGGCGGCATCGTCAGCAAGCCCGAGTGGGGCGCGTACAAGGGCCTGTGGACGCGGCTCGCCGGCGAGGTCGTGGGGCTGTCGTTCGACTATCCCCGCAAGGCCACGCGCACCATGGGGCGGGTCGCGTTGCTCGCGGTGTGGGCCACCGAGCAGGCGCTGGCCGACGCGGGCCTCGAGCCGGAGTCGCTCGCCGGCATGCGCGTGGGGATCTCCCACGGCTCGACCCATGGCTCGTCGTCGTCGATGAAGGGCCCGCTCGAGCGCGTGTTCACGCAGCAGACCTTCGAGGGCATGCCGTCGTCGGCGTACTTCCGCTTCATGAGCCACACCACGGCGGCGAACCTCGCGATCCACTTCGGCGTGCGCGGCCGCGTGATCACGACCTGCTCGGCGTGCACGAGCGGATCGCAGGGCATCGGCTACGGCTACGAAGCCATCAAGTACGGCCATGAAGATCTCATGCTGTGCGGCGGCGCCGAGGAGCTGCACGAGCTGCACGCGGCGGTCTTCGACGTCATGTACGCGACCTCGACCAAGTACAACGATCGTCCCGAGCTGAGCCCGCGGCCCTACGACGCCGCGCGCGACGGCATGGTCATCGGCGAGGGCGCGGGCACGCTGGTGCTCGAGGAGTACGAGCACGCCGTGCGACGCGGCGCTCGCATCCACGCCGAGCTCGTCGGCTGGGGCACCAACTGCGACGGCATGCACGCGACCTCGCCCTCGGTCGATGGCATGGCCGGCGCGATCCAGCGGGCGCTGCAGGACGCCGGGCTGTCGCCCGACGCGATCGACTACGTCAACGGCCACGGCACCGCCACCGAGCTCGGCGACATCGCCGAGACCCACGCGACCGCCCAGGTGCTGGGCACCGCGATGCCGATCTCGTCGACCAAGAGCTACACCGGTCACACCCTCGGCGCCTGCGGAGCGATCGAGGCCTACGTCAGCATCGTGGCGATGCAGGACGGCTTCATGCCGCCGACCCGCAATCTCGACGAGGTCGATCCGCGTTGCGCCGTGCTCGACTACGTCCGCACCACCCGCGAGGCCCAGCTCGAGCGCGTGATGAGCAACAACTTCGCGTTCGGTGGCATCAACACCTCGCTCGTCTTCGCAAGGCCCCGATGAGCGCCGAGCACGACCTCGACGTGGTGGTGGTGGGCGCCGGGCCGGCGGGGGCCTGCGCGGCGACGCTGCTGGCCCAGGCGGGCCTTCGGGTTGGCGTGTTCGAGCGCGAGCGCTTCCCGCGGTTCCACATCGGCGAGTCGCTGCTGCCCTCGTGCGTGCCGGTGCTCGCGGCGATGGGCATCGACCTCGACGCCGGTGGCTACCTGCGCAAGCAGGGCGCCGAGTTCTACGACGAGCGCACCGGCGAGTACGCCTACTTCGCGTTCGCCGACGCGTTGCCGGGGCTGCCGCACCACGCGTATCAGGTCGATCGCGCGTCGTTCGACGATGCGCTCGCGGCCGCGGCGCTCGAGGCCGGGGCGTCCGTCGAGTTCGGCGTCACCGTACTCGCGCACGCGATCGACGATCGCGGCGTGGAGCTGCAGCTGGTGCCGACGCCCGAGGGGCTCGGCCCCGACGAGGGCCACGTACGCGGCGGTCGCTCGCGCGGCGTGCCCTCGCGCGCGGCGGCTCGCACCGTGCGCGCGCGCTATCTCGTGGACGCCAGTGGTCGTCGTGGGCTGACCTCACGGGGCGGGCGTGAGCATGATCGTGTGCCCGGGCTCGGCAAGGCCGCCAGCTTCCTGCACTTCGAGGGGCTCGGCGACGCCGCATGGGCCGAGCTCGCGCCGCGCGGCGACGTCAAGGTGCTGCGCATGCCCGACGGGTGGATCTGGGCCATCCCGCTGGCGGATCGTCGGCTCTCGGTCGGCTTGGTCTCGCGCGCAGGCGCACCCGACGACGCCGATGTCGCGCGCGAGCTCGCGGGCTCGCCGATGCTCACGCGCTTGACCGCGGGCGCTCGACGCTCGTCGCTGCGCGCAATCGCCGACTACAGCTACGTCAATCGCAGCCCCCACGGCGCGCGCTTCGTGGCGATCGGTGACGCCGCCGGCTTCCTCGATCCGGTGTTCTCCTCGGGCGTCGCGATCGCGTTGTCATCGGCGCAGCGCATGGCCGCGCACGTCGTGGCCGCGTTCGTCGACGACGCCATGCTGGCGTCGCCGACACTGATGGAGCCCCACCGTGCCGCCCTGGCAGTGGCGTACCGCACCTTCCACTGCTTCGCGCATCGTTTCTACAACGGGCGGCTCATCGACAACCTGTTGCTCGGGGAGGCCCCCGACGCCAACATGCGCGCCGGCCTCATCTCGATCCTCGCAGGCGACATCTGGCGCGACGACAACCGCTTCCAGCGCGCGGTGCTGAGCGCGACGCGGCACGAGCTGCCGGTGATGCCCTGGGCCGACGCACGTTGATCGCCGCGGTGCTACCGTGGGCGCCGCCGATGACCTCGATCCTCGAGCCGATGATCCTTCGCACGGGCCTGCGCGCGAGCAATCGCGTGGTGCTGGCGCCGATGACCAACAAGCAGAGCCACGACGACGGCACGCTGTCCGACGACGAACTCGCGTGGTTGTGCAGTCGCGCCGAGGGTGGCTTCGGCACCGTGATGACGTGTGCCGCCCACGTCGCGAAGGACGGGCAGGGCTGGCAGGGTGAGCTCGGCATCTTCGAGGACGCACAGCTGCCGGGCCTACGGCGACTGGCCAACGCGCTGCGCGAACGTGGTGCGGCCTCGGTGGTGCAGATCTTCCACGGCGGCGTGCGGGCCGATCCCGAGTTCAGCGGCGTGCAGCCGTGGAGCGCGAGCGAAGGCGAAGGCGCGCGGGCGGCCACGCCCGAGGACCTGGCGCGGGTCGTGGAGCAGTTCGCCGACGCAGCCGCGCGGGCACAGATGGCCGGCTTCGACGGCGTCGAGCTGCACGGCGCGCACGGCTATCTCTTCACGCAGTTCCTGAGTGCGACCGGCAACCGCCGCGCCGACGCTTGGGGCGGCCCGCTCGAGCACCGCGCACGTCTGCTGCGCGACGCCACGCGGGCCGTGCGGGCCCGTGTGCGTCGCGACTTCACCGTCGGCGTGCGTCTGTCGCCGGAGGACTTCGGCAACGCCAAGGGCATCGATGTCGACGAGACGGTCCAGGTCGCGCGCTGGCTCGCCGAGGACGGCGTCGACTTCGTGCACCTTTCGCTGTGGCGCTCGCAGCTCAACACCCGCAAGCACCCCGACGTGCATGCGCTCGAGCTGTTTCGCCCGGCGCTGCCGCCCGATGTCGCGGTGTTCGTCGCCGGCGGCGTCTGGACCCGCGACGAGGCCCAGGCGCTCATCGATCGCGGCGCCGACGCGGTCGCCTTGGGGCGCTCCGCGATCGTCAACCGCGACTGGGCCCACGCGATCGTCGACCCCGCGTGGGCACCGACGCGCCCACCGGTCACCATCGTGCAGCTGCGCGAGGCCGGTCTCAGTCCTCGCTTCGCCGAGTACATGCGCATCTGGAAGGACTTCGTGCGCGACGCATGATGGCGCGCACGGCCTCGGCTCACGGCGAGCCGTTCGTCGAGGTATGGCGGTGTCGAGCGCCGGTGCGGTGCGCTCAGCCGATCGACACGTACTTCACGTCGACGTACTCCTCGACGCCCCACTTGCCGCCCTCGCGGCCCCAGCCCGAGGCCTTGGCGCCACCGAAGGGCGCCTGCGCGTTCGAGACCGCCGCGTCGTTGAGACCGACGATGCCGCACTCGAGGCCCTCGGCGACCCGCAGCGCCCGTGCGAGGTCGCGGGTGTAGGCATAGGCCGCGAGGCCATACGGTGTGTCGTTGGCGAGCGCGAGCGCCTCGGCCTCGTCATCGAACGCCTGCACCGCGACCACCGGTCCGAAGGTCTCTTCGCGGGCGATTGCCATCGCGGGCGTGAGCCCGGTGATGAGCGTGGGCTCGCAGAAGCGCCGCACGAGCTGGGCGCGCGGCTGCACGATGTGGCCGCCGGTGACGAGCGCCCCGCCGTGATCCCGGGCGTCGGTGACGTGGGTCTCGACCTTGTGGACCGCGTCGTCGTCGATGAGCGGGCCGATGTGCACGCCTTCGTCGAGGCCATGGCCCATGCGCAGGCTCGCCATCGCGGCCCGCAGCTTCGCGACGTAGGCGTCGTGCACGGCGGCGTGTACGTAGATGCGGTTGGGGCAGATGCAGGTCTGACCGGCATTGCGGAACTTCGCGACGATGGTGCCACGCACGGCCGCGTCGAGATCCGCGTCGTCGAACACCAACAGCGGCGCGAGTCCACCCAGCTCGAGCGAAAGCCGCGTCAGGTGCGTGGCCGCGCGGGCCACCAGCAGGCGGCCGACCTCGGTCGATCCGGTGAAGCTCAGCCGGCGCACGCGGGCATCGTCGAGCCACGCTCGACCGATCGCGTCGGCGTCGCCCGTGACGACGTTGATGACGCCGGGCGGGATGCCGACCGCCAGTGCGAGCTCGGCCAGCGCGAGTGCCGTCAGCGGCGCCTGCTCGGCCGGCTTCACCACCGCGGTGCAGCCCACCGCCAGCGCCGGCCCGAGCTTGCGCGTGATCATGGCAGCCGGGAAGTTCCACGGCGTGATCGCTGCGACGACCCCGAGCGCCTGTCGCATCACGATCATGCGCTTGTCGTTGCCCGCCTGCGGTTGGTACTCGCCCGTGAGTCGTCGGCCCTCCTCGGCGGACCAGTCGATGAACGACGCCGCGTAGGCGATCTCGCCCATGGCTTCGGCCAGCGGCTTGCCCTGCTCGCGCGTGAGCTCGACGGCGAGCTGGCGCTGCTGCTGCAGCATCGCCGCTGCGAAGCGACGCAGCAGATCGGCGCGCTCACCCGGCGGACGCGCACGCCAGCCGGGCAGTGCGGCGGCGGCGGCATCCACCGCTTCGCGGGCCTCGGCGGCGCCGTGGTAGGGCACCCACGCAACGGTCTCGTCGGTCGCGGGGTCGTCGACACGCAGGCTGGCCTCGCCCTCGGCGACGTGCTCGACGCCGATTCGGTTCGGCACCACCTTCGCGCCGGCGGGGGCGCGCTCTGGCTGCGCGCTCACGGCGAGGCCTCGGCCCGCAGATCGCGTTCGAACATGTACGCGCCCAGCGGCCACGGCTCGACCTTGCGACCGGGCTCGATCAGCGCGAGCACCTCGGCGCGGGTGCGGTTGGAGATCGCCGACACCAGCCGGAGCATGGGCTTGCGCGCGCGCGCGGTGCCGACCTCGGGGATGAAGTCGAGGATGCGCAGCGGCTGGTGGTAGTGATCGAGGTTGTCGCGGAAGTAGTCGCCGCGCTCCTGCAGTACCGCCGCGGCCTCACGGAACAGCCGCGCGAAGCTGTGCAGCTGCGCGAGGATGGGCCCGCGCAGACTCAGCTGTTCGCGCAGCCACCCGCGATCGAGGTGCTGGTCCCTCGCGTACGCGTGGAACCACAGGTTGTAGTAGTTGTGGATGTCGAACTCCCACTTCAGCGAGAACAGCCGTCGGCTGCCGAAGCAGGGGTAGAGGTCCCGGTACAGCGCCAGCGCGGCGTCGAAGCGGAACTGCACGAACGCGTCGAACAGCGCCACGTCGGCGGCCAGCTCGCCCTCGCTGGCGCCGGCGAGCTCACGCGCGATGAGCTCGCACGTGAGGTCGTTCTCGATGGCGATGAAGTCCGACCCGGGGCTGTAGAGCGGATCGCTGAAGGCATTGGCCTCGCCGACCCGAGACCATCGATCGGCGCCGAAGAACGACCCGCCGGTGTAGGGCACCTTCGCGAAACCCATCGCGTCGAGGCAGGTTGCTGGCGCCAGCAGCTCGCCTGCGGCGCGGTGCTCCTGCACGAACGCCCGCAGGCCCTCGGGGGTGCGCCACGCGTCGCGGAAGCGATCGGCCTCGCAGACCACGCCGACGCTGGTGACCCCGCGCGCGATCGGGATGAACCAGATCCAGTAGCCGGCGTACATGAAGTGCACCGTCGAGATCGTGCGACTGGTGTGGCGCACGCGCGCGCGCCAGGCTGGGGTCCCCGCGTCGTCGAGATCGGCGACGCCGGTGAAGCGTCCCCATGCGGCCGCGAGCCGGTGGCCGGTGTCACCGCGGTGCTCGCCGAGCGCCCGCGCGTGCAGACGCGCGCGCCCGCTGGCGTCGACGAGCCAGCGCGCCTTGACGGTGCGCTCGCGATCGCCGTCGCGCACGGTGAAGCCATGCCGCGCGCCGTCGCGGCCGGGCTGCAGGCCGCTCACCGTGACGCCGACCTGCACGTCGACGCCGTCCTCGCGGTTCATGCGTCGCAGGTCGGCGTCGAGTCGCTGACGATCGAGCTGGAAGCCGGGATGGTAGGGCAGCGCGTCGGTGCCGATCTCGCCCAGGCGCACCAGCTCGGCGTTGCGGTCGGCGTCGTCGAAGAAGAACCGCACGCCGTTCTTCGGCAGGTGGTTCTGGTAAAGGTAGTTGGTGAGCCCGAGTCGACGCGTGAGGTAGTTCGCGGCGATCTCGACGGTCGACTCGCCGACCTTGAAGCCGCCGTCGTCGTCGCGCTCGAACAGGCCGACCGAAAGCTGTGGCAGCGTGCGTCGCAGCTGCCGCGCGAGTGTGGCGCCTGCGAGTCCGCCACCGACGATTGCGACGTCGAGCTCCATGCCGAACCCTCGCAGTCTACTCCACCGCTGCACCCGCAGCCGCGGCGAAGATCACCGTGCCGCTGGCGCACGCCTCGTCGCCGCACGACACACGGAAGTCCACCTGCGCGCCGCGGCGCCGCAGCTCGACCTCGACGGCGTCGCCGGGTCGGATGGTGCGGGTGAACTTGACCCGCCGCGCTCGCCGCATGCCGCCCAGGCCCGGCCACGTGCGCGCCACCGTGCGGGCGACCAATTGCTCGAGCACGACCACCCCGGGTAGCACGGGGTCGCCCGGGAAGTGGCCGTCGAAGTAGGGCAGGGCGCCGTCGATCTCGAAGCGCACGCGCGTGTGCTGCTCGTCGCGTGACACCACCAGTGGCTCGAGCACGGCGGTGACGCCGAGCGCTGCGAGGGCGACGTTGCGCTCGAGCTTGCCACGGTCGTTGCGAGGCAGCGCCTCGGTACACACCACGCGCCGCGGCAGCGCGACCGCGTCGAAGCGCTCGGCCAGCGCCGCACGGACGGACGCGGGGTCCAGCGTCGTGGTCGCGACCAGCAGCCCGATCGCGTCGCCGCGGCCGTCGTGGGCGGGGAGCCGCAGCGCGTGGGCGTCGGTCACACCCGACAGCGCGAGCGCATGGGCGGTGACCTCGGTGAGTGCGACGCGGATGCCGGCGATCTTCAGGACGTCATCGACGCGGCCGAGGTGCACGAAGCCGTGCTCCGACATCGCGATGCGATCGGCGGTCGCGATCGGCAGCCCGTGGCCGCACCACGGCGACTGCACGTGCATGCGGCCGTCATCGTCGGCGCGGACGTGCACGCCCGGGAGCGGCACCCAGGGCGGATCATCGCGGTCGTGGACGCGACTGGCGATGCCGCCGGTCTCGCTCGACCCGAGCACCTCGGTGACCGCGATGCCGAGGTGCTCGCGCACCATCGTCGCGCATGCGGTGCCGAGCGGAGCGCCCGAGCTGACCACGCGGGCGAGGCCCGCGAAGGCGCCGCGCGCGAGCACGCTGCAGGCCCGCAGCTGCGCCGGCGTGGTCACCAGCACATCGCTGCCGTGGCGGGCGAGCGTCGCGACGATGGCCTCGGGCTGCAGCGGCATGGCCTCGGCCACGCTCGCCCCTGCGAGCGCCGGCGCGATCACGCCGAACAACAACCCGTAGATGTGATGCGGCGGCGGTGTGCACGTGATGCGGGAGGCCGGCCCGAGCCCCAGCTGCAGGGTGAGTGCGTGGGCCTCGGCGAGCAGCTCGTCGCCGGTCTTCGGCACTGCGAGCGGTGCGGTGGTGCTGCCCGAGGTGTAGAGCTCGACCGCGGGCGTGGCGATGCGTGCGAGCTGGGCGAGGTGTCCGTCGTCCGAGGCGAGCGCGGCGTCGTCGCGCACCGGTGCGAGTGCGGCGTCGTCGAGCACGACCGCGTGCGGGCCTGCGAGTGCGGCGATCGTCGCGGGCCGCAGGTTCGCGGGCAACCGCAGCCGCAGCTGGCGCGACCACGCCAGCGCCGCGCCGATCACGAAGGCGCGGCGCGAGGCGCAGGCCAGCACCACGGTATCGATCGCCGGCGACACCGTGAGAGCGTCGGCATCGCGCAGCAGTTGCGACCATCGCGAGTCCCCGTCGAGGCCGGCAACCCGCGCGTCGGGGTGCACCCAGCTCATGGGCCCACCGTCGCGGCGCCGAGCCGCAGTCGTCGGAGGATCCACTCGCCGGCCATCAATGCGCCGACCAAGGCATACGCGATGCCACCGCAGTAGGTCGCCCACCACTCGAACGGGGCCGCGATGGCGAGTGCGGCCGAGACCGCCGCGTTGGCGGCGAAGAAGCCGACCCACACCTTGGTCACGCCGCGGCACCACGCGACCCCGCGCGGTGGCAGGTCGGAGTGCTGCAGCCGTGCGAAGCGCTCGATCATCGGCATGGCACCACCGCGCAGCGTGCTGCCGAAGCTGACCAGCAGGCCGAGGTTGACGAACACGGGTACCCACAGCAGCAGGCCCGCGCGACCGCTGGCGGCGCTCGCGGCCGCGGCCACCAGCGTCGGGGCGAGCGGCGTGAAGGCTTCGCGCAGACCCGCCGCGCTGAGGTTGCGCGCGCGCAGCAGCGCCAGCGTGATCGACAGGCCCAGCAACGCCAGCGCCGTGGTGCGGATCGTCGTGCGGGTCATGCCAACGTACACGACCACCGGGTAGGCGATCATCACGATCACGGTGGCGACGCGTGCGATGCGGGCGAACACGGGGGGTGGGGCCGGCGATCTATACCAGGACCACGACCGCCCACGCGCGCTCGTGGTCGCGGGCCCACGCAGCCATCGAGACCCGCGCGCCCTGCCGCGCCGCGGCCCCGCCGGCGGTGTGGATCGTCGCGTGGTGGCGATCCAGCACGACGTCGAGCTCTTCGAGCGCGATGCCGTCGAGCACGCCGACACCCAGGGCCTTGAGCCAGGCCTCCTTCACCGCGAAGGTGGTCGCGAACGCGTCGCTGGGCCGCGCGGCCGCCCGGCAGCGATGGCGTTCCTGCGGTGTGAAGTAGCGCTCGGCGAACGCGGGGCTGCGCGCGAGCAGCCGCTCGAAGCGCGACAGGCCCACGACGTCGAGTCCGAGCCCGCCCACGCCCGCGAGGCTCACGCAGTGGCCCCCGGGTAGAGCGGCAGCAGCTCGTGACCCGGACGCAGCGCGCCGGTGTCGTCGTAGCGGCGATCGAGCTCGAGCCGGAGGTAGGTCTTGGCGTGGTCGTGCAGCCCGAACGACGTCGACAGGCACAGCTGACGGGCATCGACGCACTCGTAGCCCTCGCGCACGATGTCGTGGCCGTAGGTCACGAAGCCGCGCGGCTCGCCGTGCGCGACCGCCAGCAGCGACTCGGCGTGGGCGGTGGTGGCGGCACGCGCCCAGAGCAGCGCACCGAGCGTGCCGACGTCGATCATCTGCCACGGCTGCACGTCCTGGTAGCCGTCGTAGGTCAGCGCGTCGAAGGCGTGCAGCGAGCGCTCGGTCGCCCGCGGCGCGCCGTGGCAACAGACCACGCCGCACGGCGCGATCGCGAGCAGCGGCAGGCCGGCGAGGAACTCCACCGCGCGCGCGCGATCGGGCCCCAGCGAGTTCTCGAGCACCGCCGCTTCGTCGTCGTGGAACTTGCTGACCACCGGCCCGCCGACATGGGCGTGCTCATGGTTGCCGAGCAGGTAGATGACGTCGTGATCGCGCGCGTACTCCATCGCCTCGAGCAGCAGCATCGCGGACTCGTCGGGATAGAAACTGCCGAGGTGGTCGGGCCAGCGCTCGCGCGTGAGCTCGGGCGGTGGTCCGTGCACGAGGTCACCGCACAGCACCAGCCAGGCGCGGCGACCCGCGTCGAGCTCGCGGCGATGCAGCTGCAGCAGCGCGCGGAAGTCCGCGAGGTTGCCCTGCAGGTCGGTCGCAACCAACGCCACGCCCTCGGCGGGCAACGCTGCGACCTTGCGTCCCCACCACCCAGGCCCAGCTTCGGCCGCCGCGTTCACCAGCTCGGCTGCGCCTCCACGTCCTCGTCGGGCTCGTGGGACGCACCGCGCTCGCGGCGGAGCCTCTGCATCGCGTTGGCGACGTCCTTCTGCGCCTGCGCCATGCGGGGAGCCAGCTGGAGGTTGGTTTGGTTGAGCTTCTGGATGAACGGCGCGGTGATGGCCTGACGCTCGTCGACGACCGCGTACAGCTCGTCGAACACCGTCGCGAACTCGGGCTCGATGGCGCTCGACTCCGGCTGCTTCTGGGTGCGGTTGCCGGGCTTCACCGCCTTGGCTGCAGCCTCCGCATCGCCACGGCCCAGCCACTTGATGGTCTCCGCGATGACCTTCTCGGGGTCGCGTAGGAGCCCGTCGTAGGACTGCACGTGCACGCGATGGCGCCGTGTCACGATGTCGCGCACCAGCGAGAAGTTCTCGTGCCACCACTCGAGCACCGAGGGAATCCGCGGCGGCGGGGGCTGGCCGGTCTGCTCGAGCCGCTTGGCGTCTTCCATGTCGTAGAGGCGAGCGAGCGAGGCCTCGTACTCGCGCCACGGTCGCATGGTCGCGACCACGTGACCGATGAAGGCCCGATCGGTGCGTACCAGCCCGGGGATGAACACCTTGACGATGTGGTTCTCGACCTGCTCGGGGAAGAAGTAGTCGCCCGTGCGGGGGTGGGGATTGGTGGCCCAGTAGATGCCGCGCCGCAGGATCGACTCGTAGAAGCCGTCGGGGTTGGCGTCCTTGATCGTGTTCTCCCACACCCGTGGGAACGCCTCGCCGAACGGCTCGAAGCCCGCGCCGATGAGGATCTGCATCCACATCGAGGTCCCCGAACGCTTGGTGCCTGTCACGATGATCATGCGTCGCGGAGCCTCTCAGAAGGGGCAATCGATCGGGATGAAGGGATTCATCGAAGGGAACGCGCCGGGCTGGTACGTGTAGTACTGATTCGACAGCAGCACCCAGTGCTCGGCGATCGCATCGAGCTGTTCGCCGTCGAGATCGGTGATGCCCTGGCCGTTGTTGGAGTAGTGCAGGAAGATCGCGGCGACGTCGGCCCCGCTCTCGATGCGCTTGATGAGCTGCGCGCACACGTTGCTGGTGACCGGCTCGCTCAGCGTCAGCAGCACGCGATCGGTGTACGCACTGTTGGCGACCCCGACGACCTCGACGTTGGGGCCGGGCGGCGTGTAACACCACGTGTAGCAGCTGTCGCCGTAGCAGTACTCTTGGCAGACTTCCTTGCCGTTCCAGCGGCCGAGATCGGAGTACCAGGTGCCGTAGGCGTAGTAGGCGTTGTCGAACGCGGCCGACAATCGGAACTTGCCGGCATCGATCGCGCCCAGGGTCGCGATCGGCTCGCTGAAGAAGAGCTCGACGGTCTGCGCGTCGAGCATGCGCGCGTCGATCAGCTGGGGCGGCCCCGGCTGCGGCGTGGTGCCCGTGGGGTCGCCGGTGGGGTCGGTGGGGTTGGTCGACGCCGTGGTGCTGGGGTCCGTGGGGCTGCTCGACGGATCGGTGGGCGCGCTGGGGTCGCCGGTAGGGTCGGTTTCGCCCGAGGCGCTCTCGCCGTCGGTGTCGGACTCACCGAGCAGCGAGCGACCGCAGGCGCTCAGCGTCAACGAAGTCGTCGCGAGCAACAGCGGTACGTGGCGATGCAGACTCAACCTAACCATCGGATTTGTAGCGTTTCAGAACGGTTGGAGCGGGTCAAGTCCGCTGCCGGTCGGTGACCCCGCTCGCATCGCGCTTGCGCCTGCGCCGGTCGCCAAGAACGCACCGCAACTGCGTTGCCACCGGTGGCCGCAGGCCGCGCCATGCGCTGCATCGTCCCCGGCTGTCCGTGCTTTCGTGACCGCGGTGTTATGTGCAAGTCTCCGTGCTGGGGCAGCGGAGATCGAACATGAAGCGAACCATCTCGAACCACCGGCTCGGCGTCACGGCGACGGCCTTGCTCTCGGCCCTCACCCTCGGCTGCAACGACGGCACGCCTGCTGGCAACGGCGGCAGCAGCGATGGCAGCGCGTCGAACACGATGGGCATGACCTCCGACGCCACCACCGGCTCGACCGGTGCGGATCCGGGCGGCTCGACATCGGGCTCGAGCAACGCCACCACGGCCTCCACCACCGGCGTCGCGGACTCCGGTGAGAGCACCATGGGCGGGCCCAAGTTCGACCTCGGCGGAGCCGAGGGCGGCGAGGACTTCGACGCTTCGTTGCACGGCTTCGTCTACGGCCCCGACGGCGAGATGCCGGTGTCGGGCGCGCTCGTCTACGTCACGAACACGGAGCCGGCGGGCATCCCTCAGGGCGTCTACTGTGCGGAGTGCGAGGCGCTCGCCGACGACGACGACTGGACCATCAGCAACGCCGACGGCAGCTTCGATCTGCCGGCGCACTCGGGCCCGGGCAAGTTCCTGGTGGTGCAGAAGGGCCAGTTCATGCGGATCACGCCGATCATCGTCGGCCCGCAGTCGGTCGACCTGCAGCCGATCCTCACCACGCTGCCCGATCACAACGATCCCGACAGCGGCCTCTACATCCCGCTCAT
The DNA here is from genome assembly GCA_016709225.1 of Deltaproteobacteria bacterium. NCBI lineage: Bacteria > Pseudomonadati > Myxococcota > Myxococcia > Deltaproteobacteria bacterium. Next base: position 2,849,821 of record JADJEE010000012.1, read on the forward strand.
CGCGGTTGCCGATGCCTCGTACGATCGCCTCGAGGACGCGCTCGGCAAGTTCGGTCTCGGCGAGACCATGATCACCGGCTTCGACGAGAAGCTCGTGCCCGACACCGAACAGTTCGCGCTCTACGACAACGGCCGTCCGCCGTCCACCGACGGGTTCGTCTCGCAGGGCACGCTCGCGGAGCTCGTGCTCGATCCCGTGCAGCTGGCGCAGTACCACATCATCTTCGTGCCCTGCAGCAGCGGCACCTACGTCAGCACGCTCAACGACCCGACTGCGGTGCAGAACATCCGCGACTGGGTCGCCGCGGGTGGCCGGTGGTACGTCGCCGACTGGTCGAACGAGTGGCTGCAGATGGTGTTCCCCGAGTACCAGAACCTCAATGGCTGGGACGGCTCGAGCGGCAGCGCCGACAACGGCTCCTACGACTCGCTCGCGACCGTGCTCGACGACGATCTGCTCGAGTGGCTGGGCGCGCTGCCCGACGCGTACAAGGACATCAACCCCTTCAACGACGACACGCATCCCGCGGTCGACTCGCTGCCGACGCTGATGACGCTCGACAACTGGTCGGGCATCGACGCGACGCTGCCGGTGCTGGTCGACGATGGCCTCGGTGGGCAGGTCGACGTCGGCCACAAGGTCTGGCTCGAGGGTCCCGGCGGGTTGCCGGCGGCCGTGCATCCGCTGACGGTCACCGGTCAGTTCGGCTGCGGCAAGATCCAGTTCACCAGCTACCACGCCGCCGAGTTCACCAACACGTACGTCGGCCTCTCGCCGCAGGAGCTGGTGCTCATCTACACCATCCTCGAGATCGGTGGTTGCCAGCAGGCACTGCCACCGCCGGGATGATCGTGCGCCGCGTGGCGGCGTCGATGTTCGCGCTGGCGCTGGGTTGCCCGGCGTCAGGCACCCGCGACGAGCTGCCGCCCGCGGCAGTGTTCACCACCGACGGTGGCGCGTTCGACCCGCTGACGGCGAGTGTGCCGATCGTCGTGCTGGCGTTCGTCACGCCCGATTGCCCCATCTCCAACCGCTACGCGCCCGAGCTACGGCGCATCGCCTCGACGCTGCCGCCCGATCGCGTGGGCGCGTGGTTGGTCTATCCCGACCCCGACGTCGCCGCGGACGCGATCGAGCGCCATCGCAGCGAGTACGCGTTGCCGTGGCCGGCACTCCGCGATCCCGAGCACCGGCTGGTCAGCGCCGCGCAGGCCCGCGTGACGCCGGAGGTCGCGGTGTTCGTGCGCGCCGACGATGGCACGCCCGTGTTGGCCTATCACGGACGCATCGATGATCGCGTGCCCGAGTTCGGCCGCATTCGAGCGCAGGCCAGCGAGCACGACCTCGAAGACGCGCTCGCGGCAATCCTGGGCGGCGAGGCGCCGCCGCGTGCGAGCGCCGTCGCGGTCGGGTGTCCGATCGACGATCTGCGCTAGCGCCCACGGGTCGGGCCGTCACGGCGGCTTGATCTCGCGCGTCGGTCGTCGACCCGCAGGATCCGTCAGCCACGCCATCGCGTCGTCCTCGGTGAGGAAGGCCCGGATCGGGACGCGCTTCGACAACGCCGTCATGTTCATCCGGACGCGCGAGAGCTCGCCATCGACGAGCAGGGCGAGCGCCTGGAGGCCGCATACCGCGGCCCACTCCCACATCGCGCTGCGCACCGACTCGTCGTGGCCGACCACGCCGCGGTAGTCGAACATCACCGCCGTGAGTCCGGCGGTGCGTGTCGCCCGCTCGATGTCGGATTGCAGGCGATCGGCCTCTTCGATGTCGGCGATCCGCCGCAGCATCTTCACGCGGACGAACGCGGCGGCGATCTCGATGTTCGCGACGTCCTGCGCGGGCATACCATCTTGCAGTGTAGCGCTCGGACGCGCCTGCGCCGCGATCCCCACCCCTTGGCCCGCATCGCACGTCGAGCGCCCGGAAAACGCAACGGCGGCGCGGACGCGCCGCGACCGCGAAGCCCCCGGTGCGTGCAGGTGCCGACTCCTGCGACGCTGCCGTGGCCTGGGTCCGATTGCGGACCGGGTCGACGGGGCAAGGCACATGCGGGGACGAATCGGCGGCGTGAACGTGGTTCTGGGGTTCTTGATCGGGCTCACCGGCTCGGTCGCGATGGCCTCCTGTGTGGTGGAGGAGTCGCGATCGATCTGCGTGAAGACGCAGCGGTCCTGCGATCTCCACGGCGACGACATGTGCGAAACGGCCGACGAGTGCGTACCGGCCGAGGCATTCGATGTCGACGCCGTCACCGACTGCGAGGACGGGCAGTGCGTTTGGGACTGCACCGATGGCGGCAGCTGCCCCTCGGGTTGGAGCTGCATGCCGGTGCGCAAGGGCGTCGAAGAGCTGCTCGGCGTCGGCTGCTGATCGCAGCGGCTCAAGTCCGGCCGCGGCGCGCCGATGGTGTCCACATGCACGCGTGCCCACGTTGCGGTCGTCACCTGCTCGCGCTCGCCCGCAAGGGCGCCGGCAAGAGCTACGACGCGGCTCAGTTCTCGCCGTGGGTGGCGATCCACATGGGCGACGATCGCAACGGGTCAGGCTGTCGCCTGCGGCATGACGAGGCGCTGCAGCTGGGCACCGCCCCGGCTCCGGCGCCAGCGCAGGCGCCGGCGCGCGCCGCCTGAGCGCAGCGCGTCAGGCCGGCGACGGCGAGCCCTGCTCGCGCAGGAATCGATCGAAGCGATGTTCGAGCGTGCCGAGCACGTCGAGGATCTCGTTGCTGCTCGGCCCGGCGGTGAATCGCTCGGCGACCCACGCCGCGGCGGGTCGACGCGCCTCGAAGATCTTGAGCGGTGCCGGCTGCCGGGCCATCAGCGCGATGGTCGTCATCACGCTGCGCTTCGCCGCCGCGGCGAAGCCATCGCCGAGGATCGCCGAGGCCACGCCGCGCAGGCCTCCGCGATGATCCTTGAACATGCCCGCCAATCGCTCGCGCACCTCGGGCTTGGGCACCAGCGCGACGCCGGGGCGTGACACCCCGAGGATCACGACACCGTCGGGGAACTCGCTCAGCATCTCGTGGAACGTGCGAGCGATGCCGTCGGCGGCGACGGCAGTGCAGTCGCCGTCCCATACGTTGAAGAACACGCCGCGCCAGCTCGCCGTGCAGTGCTCGCGGTCCATCGCTCGAATCGCGGGTTCATAGCTGCCGGTCGCCACCATCGCCCTCCTCACCACGCCGATCCGCGGCGCTACCATCATAGCCGCAGACCGCGAGCTGCCGCCCCAGCTCGGATGATCGTTGGTTCGCCCCCACGGCGTTCGTGTGCGCTCGGCCGCCGATGTGGGATGATGGGCGGAGCTGCCGGAGCCCCGGCAGGGCGACGCGAGCAAACGTGGATCGAGGGCATCCCAGCGGTTCTGCACGACCGGGCGCGCCCGGCGTCGACGCCACGTGTGGCCGATCGGCCAAGGGCTCCGATCCCCGGGTTCGCAAGCAGATGCCCGCCGACAGCATCGTCGGCGCCCGCTATCGCCTGCTCGAGAGCCTTGGGCGTGGCGGCATGGGCGAGGTGTTCCGCGCCATCGACGAGACCTGCGATCGCGAGATCGCACTCAAGCGCTTCCGCCTCGAGCTCGATCAGAGCGAGGACCTGCTGCGATTCCGTCGCGAGTTCCACACGCTCGCACGGCTTCGTCACCCGCGGATCGTCGAGGCCTACGACTTCGGCTTCGATGGCGGTCGGCCCTACTACACGATGGAGCTGCTCGACGGCGAGGACTTCGGCGACCTCGCGCCGCTCGAGTGGTCGCGTGCCTGCGGACTGCTGCGCGACATCGCGTCGGCGCTGGCGTTCCTGCACGCGCGCTCGCTGCTGCACCGCGACATCGCGCCCCGTAACGCGCGCTGCACCACCGACGGCCGCGCGAAGCTGCTCGACTTCGGCATGCTCGCGACCGCGGGCACGACGTCGGAGATCGTCGGCACCGTGCACTCGATCGCACCCGAGATGATGCTCGGCTTCCCAATGGATGGGCGGGCCGATCTGTTCGGACTCGGTGCGCTCGCGTTCTGGTTGTTGACGGGTCGACACCCACGGCGAGCACGCAGCCTCAACGATCTGATCCGCGAGGGTCGCACGCGTGCGCCGGCACCCTCGAGCATCGTCGCCGACATCCCGCGCGAGCTCGATGACCTGGTGCTGTCGCTGCTCAGCCACGAGCCGCTCGGTCGCCCCGCCACCGCGGCCCACGTGATCGACCGTCTGACCGCGATCGGTGGGCTCGCGCCCAGTGAGGGGGCCGAGGTCGCCCGTGGCTACATCCGCAGCGCGGATCTGGTGGGGCGTCGACACGAGCTCGAGGTGGTGCGCAAGCGGCTGCTGCGGGCAATCGCGGGCAGCGGTGGCACCGTCGTCGTCGAGGGCCGCTCGGGTATGGGCAAGACGCGCCTGCTCCACGAGATCGAGCTCGAGGCCAAGCTCGCGGGCGCCCGCGTGCTGCGGGCGCAGGCCCGCGGCGGTGGGCCGTATGCGCTGCTGCGGGCACTCGGGCTCGATGGTCGCGGCGTTGGGTCGGGCGCGGGACCGCTGCCGGAGCACTCCGTGATCGGCCGGCTGCTGGGCGACGCGCCGGTGGCCGACACCACTGCGACGTTCGTGGGCACGGTGAGCAAGGGCGGTGGCGAAGGGGCGGGCGATCTCCGCGAAGAACGTCTCGCACTGCAGTCGGCGCTGGCCGAGCGTGTCGAACGGCTGGCCGAGCATGCGCCGCTGGTGGTCGTGATCGACGACCTGCAGCGTGCCGACGAGGGCTCGGCGTCCGCGCTGGCGTCGCTGGCGTTCGGTGCCCACGACCAGCGGGTGCTGATGGTCTGCGCGTTGCGGACCGACGAGGGCATCCACGCGCGACGCGCGGTGCAGAAGATCCGCGAGCACGCGATCGTGCTGCATCCCGGCGGTCTCGGCTCGGCCGACATCGAGCAGATGCTGCGCACGATGTTCGGCGAGGTCGCCAACATCGGCCGTCTCGCGCGGTGGCTGCGACGCCAGGCCGGTGGCAGTCCGCTGCACTGCCACGAGATCGTGCGGCATCTGGTCGAGCGCGAGGTCGTCACCAACCACGACGGCGCGTGGGTCATCCCCGAGGGCTTCGCGGACGAGGGGCTGCCGCGGGGGCTCGCCGAGTCGATGGATGTCCGCGTGCGCACGCGCAGCGCCGACGCGCGCTCGCTCGGTCGCACGATCGCCGTGCACGGCGGACGCGTGTCGCTGCGGGTCGCGGTCGCGCTCGCCGAAGGCCTCGACGAGGATCGAGTGTTCGCGGCGCTGGCCGAGCTCGAGCGCGAGGACATCCTGGTCGGCGCCGGCGAGCGCTGGGCAATGCGCCACGAGGGCGTGCGCGAGGCGTTCCTGCGGGACATCGATCCGATCGAGCGCGCCCGGCTGGAGCTGCACGTCGGACGCACGCGGCTGGCCGAGGGCCCGGTGTCGGCGGAGCGCGAGGCCGCGATCGGCTGGCACCTGCTGCGCGGCGGCGAGCGGCGACTGGGGGCCCGACTGCTGGCCCGGGCGGGTCGCCGACTCTACGAGGCCACCTCGTACGCCGATGCGATCGCACCGCTGACCGCTGCGCTCGAGGTCTACCTCGAGTCGGGCGCGAGCGCGGGCACGCGCGTCCGGTTGCTCGACATGCTGCACACCGCCGGCTTCTACAGCGACCGCGACACCGCGGTGAAGCATGGCGATCGCACCATCGCACTGCTCGAGCGCTATGCCGGCCTGCCGATCGCGCGGCGCCTCGGCTTCCTCGGGTTGCGCGTCGCGCTCGCCATCGGCGTGGGCACGGCGTGGCTGATGCGTGGGTTCCTGCCGCCGGGGCGCCGCGGCCCGGCGCCGGTGGCCGCAATGCGCATGTGGCTGCGCGCGGTGGTCTACGCCGCCGGCGTGGCGGGCTTCAGCTTCGACACCGAGCAGCTGCGTCGTTGCCATCGCATGTTGGCGCCGGTCTCGCGCATGCGTCGGCCCGACATCTCGAACGCGGTGCGCTTCGTCGAGAACCTGCTGGCGTTCAACCTGGGTCGCTTGCAGACGGTGCGCTCGATCGGCGTCGGCGAGATGGCGGCGTTCCTGCACGACCCGGGCGAGTACTCCTTGGCCGAGAAGCGGCTGGTGCTGGGCGGTGCGACCTTCCAGCGCGGGCTCGCGGCGGTGCGCACCGGTGGGCCCGAGGCGTTGACGGAGATCGCCGCGCTCGAGCGCCTCGAGACCCGCATCTGGCACATCGGTGCGCTGCAGCTGCGCGCCCATCATCACCTGTGGCGCGGCGAAGAGGAGGAGGCCCGGCGGGTGTGGTCCGAGGCCGAGCTCGAGTTCGTGCGCCTCGGTTCGCTGTGGCAGCTCGAGGCCGTGCACCATGCGTCGGCCTGCGTGACGGCGGCGTTCTGCGGCGACGCGCTGGGCCTCAAGCGGCACATCGAGGTGCTCGCGCGACAGGTCGCGGCCGGCCTCGACTACCGCGCCCACCTCGACGTCGCGCGGGGCGAGCACGCACGCCTGCGTGGCGACCTCGACGGTGCGCTGCGTGCGATCGAGGCCGGGCTCGCCGGCTTGCCGGCTGGGGAGGGCCTCATCCGTCCGTGGGCCGAGACCGCGCGGATCGAGGTGTTGCTCGCCCGCGGCGACATCGAGCAGGCCCGCGCGGCGGCGCGGGCGTGCATCGAGGACGTCGACGACGATCACCAGCAGATCAGCTTCCGCGTGCGCGCGATTCGATCGCTGGCGCTGGCCGAGTGCGCCGCAGGTGAGCCCGATATCGCCGCGGCGCGGCTCGATCGCGCGATCGAGGACGTCGAAGCCTCGGCCAACCCGCTGCTGCTCGGTGCGCTGTGGGAGGCGCGGGCTCAGGTCGCGCTGGCGGTCGGCAACGCGTCCCAGGCCGCGCACGCCGCGGGTCAGGCGGAGTTCTGGTATCGACCGACGCGCAACCCCGTGCTCATCGCGCGCTGGGAGCGGCTCGAACGCACGCTGCACCCGCCGCCGGATCCACGGCTGGAGGTCAGTGCGAACGACATCGTCACGGAGATGCTCGGAGCCGAGACCGCACGGCACGACACGCTCTCGGAGGTGCAGTCGATCCTCAGCGACTGCCGCACCGCCAACGCGCGGGCCGAGCGAGCGCTGGAGATGGTGGTCGAGGCCTCGGGCGCGCGCACAGGTCTGCTGTACCTCGCGCGGCACGGGCACCCCTCGCTCGCTGCGCCCGGACACGGCGGTGAGCCAGCCGGCGAGCTGTCGCGCGCCGCGGTCGCGAGGCTGTCGCGCGCGAGGCAGTCGCCCGACACCGCCGCACTGGGGCTCGAGCGCCTCGACGCGACGTCGTCGAGCTGGTCGAGCTTCCTGCTCGCTTGCACCGGCGACGGGCGCACGCGGCTGGTCGGCGTGGTGCTGCTGCAGGGCGGTGAGCGCGACCTCGAGCCGCCGCCCGAGTCGTTGTGCGAGGCGATCGCACAGCGACTGCTCGCGGATCTCGAGGGCGAAGCCAGCGGCGTGAGCCTGTAGTCGCGCGTGAACCCCCGCGGGCTTGGGTTATCCTCGCGGTCGTGCTCGGCCCCTTCGAGAAGGCTCTGCTCGCGTCGTTGCTGCTGCTGCTGATGGCCGGCATGGGTGCCGGCCTCACGCTCGAGAGCTTCCGCGCCGTCGCACGCCGACCACTCGCACCGCTGGTGGGGCTCGCCTCGCAGTTCGGCTGGATGCCGCTGTTGGCATGGGCGCTCGGACGCGCGCTCGCGCTGCCGCCGGAGCACGCGTTGTCGCTGCTGGTGGTCGGCTGCGTGCCTGGTGGCACCACCTCGAACCTCTACACGCTCTACGCCCGTGCCGACGTCGCGCTGTCGGTGTCGATGACGGCGATCTCGACGGTCGCCGCCGTGGTGCTCATGCCCGCGGTGCTGGGGCTGTGGGGGCGATCGGTGAGCTCGACGAGCTTCGCGATCCCCTACGGCGGGATCATCAGCACGCTCGCGCTGATGCTGGTGCCGCTGGCACTCGGTATGTGGCTGCGCGCCCGCGCACCGCGGCGTGCCGCGGTGCTCGAGCGGCTCGGAAGCTGGGCCGGCATCGGCGTGCTCGCGGTGCTGGTCGTCACCGGCGTCACGAGCAACCTCGACACACTCGGGCAGACCCAGGGCGTGATGTTCGTCGCCGCCGGCGGTCTCGGACTCGCGGGCTTCGGGCTGGGCTACCTGAGCGCCGCGGCGTGCGGCTTCGGCGTGCCGCAGCGTCGCGCGATCGCATTCGAGACCGGCATCCAGAACAGCCCGCTGGCGATCGGCATCATCGTCGCCACGTTTCCGGCCGATGCGCAGTCGCAGATGCTGTGGCTGCCGCTGCTGTATGCGCTGTTGGTGTTGCTATCGGCGGGCGTGTTGACCGTGCTGTGGCGCCGCGTTGGCGCACCCGCGTCACACGGGTGATTCCCCGCGCGCCGGGCGGAGCGCAGCGGTCGAGAAAGAATCGCCGATGGCTTCGATCCGCCGGTCGGCGGCGCGCGTACACGGCGACACACCCATTGAGCGCGTCCGTGGACCGTCGTGTCCGCCGCGGACGGGCGCACCTGCGAGAAAGGAACTCGACATGAACGCTTCGATCCTCAAGACCGGCTTCTTCGCGCTGTTGATCGCGCTCCCTGCCTGCGGCGGCGACGACGGTGAGACCGACGGCAACGCCGACGGTTCGACCGGCGACGCCAGCGCGAGCACGACCGCGAGCACGACCGCGAGCACGACTGCGAGCACGACTGCGAGCACCACCGCGAGCACCACCGCGAGCACCACCGATGACTCGACCACGGACGATCCCTCGAGCAGCGGTGGCGCCGACAGCAGCACCGGCGAGCCCGCGTGCATGACCGACGTGTGCATGACCTACGGCGCGGCGGTGCCGACCGTCGCCGGCCTCATCGTCGACCAGGCCGCCGCCGACCCCGAGTTCGCCGACTTCTTCGCCCCACTCGTGGGCGAGGGCACCGAGGCGGTCGATGCGTTCAAGGCCAGCCTCGCGAACTTCATCTCCGATGCGTACGGCTGCACGACGGGTGCGTACACCGGGCCGAGCATGGAGGCCGCGCATGCCGGCATGGGCATCACGCAGCAGCAGTATGACGACTTCATCGCCCTCATCGTGGGCGTGTTGATGGACGCGGGCGTCCCTGACGACGACATCAACTACTGCTTTGCGCCGCCGCTGGTCGACCCGGCCTTCGAAGCCACGATCATCGGCCAGTAGTCCGCATCGACCACAGGAGCATCGTCATGCAGTCGAAGATCCGTCGTCGTGTCGTTCGTGGGTGCGTTGCCGTGACCGGCCTTGGTGTCGCCTTCGTGGCGCTGGTGGGCTTTGCCCACTCCGAGGCCGGTCGGCCGCTGCTGCGTTACCTGCCCGGCATGGGCGGATCCTGCCCGCACGCCGAGCTCGCGCAGATGACCGCGGCGGATCGCGATCGCGCACGGGCTCGGACATTGGCGCCCTTCGCAGGGGTGGACGCGACCGAATCGCGCGACGCGCTGGGCTTCGTGCTCGGCACCAGCGATCGCGCGACGGTCGTGGCCTGGGCCCGCGACCACGGCGTCGCGTGCGTGGCTTCGGGGAGCACGCTACGCTGCGACGGCGTGCCCGCAGTCGCGTTGGACACCCGCGGGGGCGAGAGCGCGGTCGCCTTCGGCTTCGACGCCGCCGATCGCCTCGTCGCGGTCGATCGCTCGGGGCGATTGCCCGACGCCGCCGCGGCCTCGCGCTGGGTCGCAGACCGCACCGCACAGCTGTCGTCGCGGCTCGGCGCGCCGTCGTCGACGCGGGGCTCCGCCGACCCGAGCCACATCGGGCGCGCACCCCTCTCACAGGTCTCGGCCGAGTTCCGCCGCGTCGAGCTGCGCGCGCAGGTGTCGGTCACGAACCTCGGGCGCGGTCGCTTCGCAGCACGCGAGAGCTACCAGGCGCTCGGCTCCTAGTACCTCGACACAGGGATAGTGATCGATTGAGGCGCGGTTAACGCAGCTCTGGGAGCTGCGCAGGCGGCACGAGGATCTCGATGGTTCGAGCGCGGCCGGGTTCACGTCGAATCAGGCCGCGCTTCTCGAGGGTGACGACCATCGAGTGCACGACCGGGGGCGTGACCTCGAAGTACTCCTGCATGTCGGCCTCTGCGGGGGGCCGGCGATGGAGCTTGGTGTAGAGGTAGATGAAGGCGAGGTACTGGCCTTGCTTGTCGGTGAATGCGGCGTCGGCGGGGATCGACATGGGATCTCGGATGTGATCTGAGACGTGTGGCTCCGCGGAGCCGGAGGTCCGATGAACGTCCGCTACATCGTAGAGCTGACCGAAGACGAGCGCGAAGGTCTTCGAGAACGGCTCGGTCGAGGCACTGAGCGAGCGCGCAAGCACGCGTGCGCAGATCCTGCTCGCGTGTGATCGAGGTCTCTCGGATGAGGAGACCGCGCAAGTGCTCGGCTGCGGCACGGCGACGATCTACCGAGTGAAGAAGCGGTTCGTCGAGGAAGGACTCGATGCAGCGCTCAGCGATCGTGCTCGGCCCAGGCCGGAGCGGAAACTCTCAGGACGCGAGGAAGCCGTCCTCATCGCGCTGGCATGCTCGAAGCCGCCAACCGGTCGCAAGTGCTGGACCCTCGAGCTTCTCGCGGGCGAGGTCGTGCAACTCGTCGACCACGACAGCATCTCTCGCGAAACTGTCCGGCGGAGGCTCTCCGAGAACGATCTCAAGCCCTGGCAGAAGAAGATGTGGTGCATCCCGTGTGTCGATGCCGAGTTCGTCGAGCGTATGGAGGACGTGCTCGACCTCTACGCTGAGACGCCCGATCCGAAGCGGCCGGTCGTCTCCTTCGACGAGAAGCCGTACCAGTTGATTGGCGAGACACGTGCGTCCGTCCGAGCGAAGCCGGGCCAACCCGCGCGCATCGACTACGAGTACACGCAACGGAACCGTCAACATCTTCGTCATGGTCGACGCGCATCGGCCATGGCGACACGCCAAGGTTACCGACCAGCGCACGAGCATCGACTTCGCCGAGTGCATGCGCGACCTCGTTGACGTTCACTACCCGAACGCCGACGTCATCCGCGTCGTACTCGACAATCTGAGCACGCACCGCGCGAAGAACCTGTACGACGCCTTCCCCGCCCCGGAAGCCCGCCGCATCCTTCGACGGCTCGAGTTCCATCACACACCCAAGCATGCGAGCTGGCTCAACATGGTCGAGATCGAGATCGGCGTGCTCAGCGGGCAGTGCCTCGACCGGCGCATTCCCGACCGCGCGATGCTCGAAGTCCACGTCGACGCGTGGTCCGCCGCACGCAACCGCGACGGCCATCGCATCAACTGGATGTTCCGAGTCGACGACGCACGGCGGAAGCTTGGCCACGCCTACCCGAAGCCGCTCTTCGACACGCCGTTGCCGGCCGCCGCGTGAACCCATCACTATCGCTGTGTCGAGGTACTAGGCTGTGTCCGGTTTCCCCGAAACCGTCAAATTCTTGGGCGGATCGGGGATCCGTGATCCAGGGGGCATGACCACGACGGGCATGCCTCGCCACCGCCTTACCGACGCGCAGTGGGAGCTGATCGGGGACCTGTTCCCGACGAACAACTTCAAGACCGGTCGGCGGCCGCGGGATCGTCGTCTCATGCTCGACGCGATCTTCTGGGTGTTGCGAACTGGGGCTCCGTGGCGAGACCTACCGGAGTGCTTCGGCCCATGGTCGACCGCCTGGGACTTCTTCGACAAGTGGACGAAGGACGAGACGTTCGACCGCGTACTTCGGCGATTGCGGAGCATCGCCGTCCCGCACGACGCGGACCCCTCCGAGTTGTGGTGCATCGACGGGACATCGATTCGAGCTGCGCGCTGCAGCAGCGGCGGGGGGAAAAAGATCCGATCCGCAGGAGCCAGCGGATCACGCTCTGGGGCGCTCCCGCGGGGGCTGGGGCACGAAGATCCACATCCTGTGTGACGTTGAGGGCCACCCACTCCACTTCGAGCTCAGCGCCGGACAAGCCCACGACGGACCGATGCTCGCGCCGGTCCTTCAAGGTGCTGACGAAGCACTGCATGATGATCGAGGTGTCGTCATGGAGTGGCCGTTGGCACTCGCAGGCGACAAGGGCTACCGCGCGGAGTGGATCGATAGGTATCTCCTCGCCCTGGGGATCACACCGGTGATCCCCACGAAGCACAACGAGACTCGAGCGCTGCGCCCGGTCGCCTTCAACAAGCGCCTCTACAGGCGCCGCAGCATCGTCGAGTGCCTCATCGGCTGGCTCAAGGAGTCGCGACGCGTGGTGACCCGCTTCGAGAAGACCGCCATCAACTTCGGCGGGATGGTCCGGCTTGCCTTCATCCACCGCTATCTACGCATCTTCGGGGCTTGATGGGAAACCGGACACAGCCTAGTACCTCGACACAGGGACTGTGACGGGCCATGACACCGTCCTGACCGGCGTCGCTGCGTTGCCGCGGTCACGCGTCGACGCAGAACGAGAACACGATCGCGTCCTCGTCGACCTCGTCGCGCACCGTCAGGGTGACCTGCCACAGGCCTGGCATGAACAGGTTCACCGGCTCGAGGCGGTAGCGACCCGGGGTGCCTTCGGGGGTGACCTCGCAGCGGATCGCGGTGCCGTGGGCGTGATCGGGCATGTACGGATCGACGAGGATCTCGAGGTCGTCGAGCGGCATGCCGGCGTCGTCGTGGATGTCGACGACCCACACGTTGTCGCCCCTGCGGGGCGGGGCCGGCATCGCATCGACGAAGCGCACGCGCGCCCACGCACCATCGCCCTCGAGGCCGAGCTCGTACTGCTGTGCCCGGGTCTCGGCTGCACAGCCGCCGGTGGGCAGCGGGGGTTCGTTCGCGTCTTCGTGGGGCGGCTGGCAGCTGCCCCGCGCGGCATGACGATCGCACAAGAGGCCGTCGTCGCAGTCGCTGCCGAGCTCGCACGGGGCGCCGAGCTCGCCCGAGGCCCCGCAAGCCGCGGCGTCAAGGACCAACAAGAACGCCGCGGCCGTGCGGGCTCGTGCGGTGCGGAGCACGGAACCCTGATAGCGCAGCGCAGGGGATTCGACAGTGCGGCGGATTCTCGCACCCCTCGTGCGAGGCGGCCGGCCGCAGCGTCAGACCTCGCAATTCCCCGCGCACGGGCGTCACCACGGTCCAGACCGCGGCATACTGCCCTCGAGATGACGCGCCGCACTCGTTGGATCCCCTTGGTCGCCCTGCTTGCCTCGAGCGCGCTCGCGAGCGCGTGTGACGATCACGATGACGAGGGTGCCGAGGAGCACGGCGCCGGCCACGACCACGACCACGACACCGGCGAGGGCGAGTTCGGGCCGCCCACCGAGTCGGTGTGTCCGGAGGGCTCCACGCTCACGTGGGAGAACTTCGGCAACACCTTCATGCAGACCTACTGCACGCGTTGCCACGCATCGACCCTCACCGGTGCCGATCGGCAGGGCGCGCCGCTGTACCACGACTTCGACTCGCTGCAGGGCGTGCTCGCGGTCGCCGACCACGTCGACCAGAAGGCCGCTGCGGGCCCAGCCGCGACCAACGAGCTGATGCCGATCTCGGCGCCCACGCCCACGCTCGAAGAGCGGCAGAAGCTCGGCGAGTGGCTGGCCTGCGAGCTCGCGAAGATGTGATCGCTGTGCGGGTGCGACGTCGACGACCCGCGGCGTGATCGTCACCGGCGGCGTGGTCGGGTCCGTCGTCGCAGCCACAGCATCCACAGCGCCGGCGCAGCACCGCACGTGTGGCCGCCCGCCGCATCGCAGGCACAGCCGCCGCCATCGCCGGCGGCCGCGGGTCCACCGTCGCTCGAGCCGGCTGCCGAGGTGTCGAGCTCGCCACCCGTCGCGTCGTCGCTGGTGGCGGCGCTGCTGCTGCCGTGGCCACCGCCGCTGTCGTCGGAGCCGGTGGTGCCGGGCGCCGCGCAGTCGGGGTCGTCGGCGTCGGCGAGACCATCGCAGTCACCGTCGCGAGCATCGCCACAGGCCTCGATCGCGCCGGGATGCACGGCCGGGTCGTCGTCATCGCAGTCGCCGGCGCAAGCCCGCACGCCGTCGCCGTCGACATCGTCTTCTTCGGCGGGCACCGTGCCATCGCAGTCGTTGTCGCGACCATCGCACTGCTCAGGCGCGCCGGGCTGTGTGGTGTCGTCGAGGTCGTCGCAGTCGTCGCCACCGCACCCGAGGTCCCATGCGCCGTCGTCGTCGACGTCGTGGCAGGTGCAGTACAGCCCAGCGGCCGCAGGTCCCTGCACGATGCCCCAGCCGTAGTCGTTGTCGGGCATCGCGGCTCGACTCGCAGTGTCGCGCAGCAGGTCGACCATCTCCTGCGGGCCGAGTTCGGGATACGCCTGCAGCAACAGCGCGCCGACACCGGCGACCAATGGGGCCGCGAGGCTGGTGCCCGAGGCTTGACCATACTGATCGGGGGTCGCGAGATCGACGACCCACGCCGGATGGCCCGGTCCGCACACGTCGGGTTTGATGCGGCCGTCGCTCGTGGGTCCGCGCGACGAGAAGTCGGCGAGCACGCCATCGGGCTGCACCGCACCGACGGCGACGAGCCGATCGGCATCGGACGGTGCGCCGAGGGAGGTCGGCGCGGGGCCGGCGTTACCCATGGACTCGAACATGATGAGGCCGTTGTCGAGCGCGATCACGGCCGCCTGCGTCGTCACGGCGGTGTGGCCGTCGAGCTGCTCGGGGCCATACCAGGCGAAGTAGCCCAGCGACGCGGTCGACATGTCCGCGCCCATCGACTCGATCCACTCGAGGCCCGCGACGTAGTAGTCCTCTTCGATCGGCTGCTCTTGGCTGATGTCCTCGGTCTTCGCGAGCAGCACCGAGATGCCCGGCGCCGCGCCGCTGTAGAGCCCGTCGACATGGCCCGTGAGCAGCGACAGCACCCAGGTGCCGTGGTTGTGCTGTCCGGGCACGTCGTCGAGCTCGTCGGCGACGATGTCGTCGTCGTGGATGAAGTCGTGGGCGGCGATCACGTCGAGCCCGGCGAACGCGGCGTGGTCGAGCACGAAGCCGCTGTCGAGCACGCCCACGACCACGCCGTCGCCGCTCAGCCCGCACGCATGCAGCTCGGGAACACCGATCTGTTGCAGCTGATCGAAGGCCACGCCGTAGGTCGGGTCGACGCCGCCTGCGTCGTGCGGCGTGCCGGTCAGTCTTGGCTCGCCGCGATGCCCCGCGGCGACCGGCGCGAGCTGGCGCACCCACGGCAGCGCGCGCAGCCGTGCGCGGGTGGCCGCGTCGGCCTCGACGCTGACGGCCCCGAGCCAGCGCGAGACCACGCGGATGCGGGCGCCGGTGGCTGCAATCGCGGCAAGGCGTGCGGGCGCGATCGCGAGGTCGCGCGCGTCCACGCCGAGATCACCTCGCGCGCGACGGCGACGCGCGAGCGCCCGCGGCGACAGCTCGTCGGCCCGCTGCGCCAGTGCCTGTGGCGTCGCCTCCACGCCCTTGCTGTCGAGCCACACCCACGTCGCCATCCCCGGCTCCGGCGTGGACGCGGGCGCGGCGACGAACGCACTCGACAGGAGCAGCGACAGTGGCGATGGCATCGCGAGCACGCCATCTTACGCCATCACGGTCGCGTCGCGTGCTCACGATGTGGGGCGCAGGCAAGGGCGGCGTGTGCTGGATTGCCGCCGCATCGCGATCGATCGGGGGCGCGTGACGACACCCGTGGCTGCGCCTGCCCTCGGGTGGCGGTGCCGTCACTGCCGCACGTGCGAGCCTCGCTGCGAAGTCATCGAGGGCGGGCGAGCACCATGTCGATCGAGCGATACGGTCGCGTCACCGTCGACGTCTCGACGAAGCCCATCGCTGCGTAGAACGCCATGCGATCGCGGGTACCCAGGTGCACGCGCTTGGCCCTTCGCACCCGCGGGTGATCGAGCAGCAGGCGCACCACCGCGTGACCGAGTCCGCGACCGCGCTGGTCCTTGCGCACCACCACGTCGTAGATCCACGCGTGCTTGTGGCCGTCGGAGATCGCCCGCGCGCTCGCGACGAGCGCTCCGCCCTGCTTCGCGCCGACCCACGCGGTCGCGCCCTCGTGCGCGCCGACGAGGTCATCGTGATCGAAGATGTCGTTCCAGTAGGCGTCGGCGAGCAGGTCTGCGGCCTGTGCGGCGTCGCCGGGCGCGAGCGCGACGTGCAGCGTGGTGTCGGCCGGCCCGCGCAGGAAGGCCGGACGCTGGGCCGCATCGCCGACCGCGAGGACGCGTTCGATCGCGAGTGCGTCGTCGGGTTCACCGCGTCGCCACAGCGCCGCCACGATCGCGTCCCGCGAGGCGGGGCCCTTGTGCTGCAGCAGCTTGGCCTTGCCGTCGATCTCGTCGAGCCGGACCTCCAGGATGAGGATGCCGCGGACCGCGGGCGTGTAGCGGGGGTCGTCGGCGGTGATCGGTGCGTGACCGCCCTCGGGCTGGAGCTTCGTCATCAGCGCCTGCAACACCGCGGCCTTGCGGGTCGGCTCGGTCACCTGCGTCACGACGCCGTGGGCCTGCGCGCTCTCGTAGAGCGTGGTCGCCGGACAGGCGCGCTCGGGGTCCGTGAAGTAGCTCGGGAGCGCGGCGATCACCTCGTGCACGGCGACCACCGCCTCGCGTCCGACGATCTCGAGCTTCTCGCCGGTGGGCGCGCCGTGGAACGCCAGCGCACCGTCGAGCACCACCCCGTGCAGCGTCCGCAGCACCGGTCGGCCGTCGGGCGTGGTCGAGGCGAGTTCGAAGCTCGGGCTGCGCGCGAACAGCTCGCGCGCGGTCTCGGTCGGGGTGCGGAACACCGGGCGTCGCATGCCCTGCGACCATGTCGCCCGACTGGTCCATCCGGGAGTACCAGTTGGGAGATTTCGCATGGACCAGTGGTGAGGATGCGGTGGTGCCGTCGGCCCGCCAGCGCCGCTACCCTCGTGCCCGCCATGCGAACAAGCCTCTCGCTCGACCTCGGCCGACGCCCCGCCGGCGAGGCGGTGTTCCTCTCGATCGCGCGGGCGCTGGCGGACGACATCCTGCGCGGGCGCCTGCGGCCCGGCGAAGCGCTGCCGGGCTCGCGCACGCTCGCCGCTTCGTTGGGCGTGCATCGCAATACCGTGCTGGCGGCGTACCGCGAGCTCGAGGCGGAGGGCTTCATCACAGCGACGCGCGCGAAGCAGACGCGCGTGTCGATCGAGCTGCCCGAGCGCGCGACCCGACGCGCCGCAGTGCGCACAGGCGCCCCCCGCGATCGCGTGGGTTTCGAGCTGGCGCCGGCGGTGCCGAGCGTCGCGACGCCGCCGGTGCCACGCGGGGTGATCGCGCTGCACGGCGGTCTGCCCGACCTCTCGCTGGTGCCGCTCACACCGCTGGTTCGCGCGTATCGACGGGCGCTGTCGTCGGCCGCGGCGCCGCTTGGCTACGGCGACCCCGCCGGCGAGCCGCGCCTGCGCAGCGCGATCGCAGCGATGGTCTCGCGCGCGCGCGGCCTGGCGGTTTCGGGTGAGGACGTGCTCGTGACCCGCGGCAGTCAGATGGCGCTGTACCTCGCGGCGCGCAACCTCGTGGCGGACGGCGACGTGATCGCGGTGGAGTCGTGGGGCTATCGTCCGGCGTGGGAGGCCCTGCGCGCGGCGGGTGCCGAATTGGTGCCGATACCGGTCGACCGCGAGGGCCTCGACGTGTCGGTGCTGACATCGTTGGTCGAGACGCGACGCGTCCGCGCGGTCTACCTGACGCCCCACCATCAGTATCCGACCACGGTGCTGCTCTCGCAGGCGCGGCGCATGCAGTTGCTCGCGCTCGCCCGGCGCGAGCGCATCGCGATCCTCGAGGACGACTACGATCACGAGTTCCACTACGACAACAAGCCGGTGCTCCCGCTCGCGAGCCAAGACGATGGCGGTGTCGTCGTCTACCTCGGCACGCTGTCGAAGATCCTCGCGCCGGGTCTGCGGTTCGGCTTCGCGATCGCGCCGCGCCCCTTGCTCTCACGCATGACCGCCTACCGCGCGCTGGTCGACCGCCAAGGCGATCGCGCCCTCGAGCTGGCGGTCGCCGAGCTCGCCGAGGATGGCGAGATCGATCGACACGCGCACCGCATGCGCAGGGTCTACGCGGCGCGCCGCGACGTGATGGCCGCCGCGCTCGAGCGCCACCTCGGCCACGCCTTGCGCTTCGCCGTGCCACCGGGCGGCATGGCGATCTGGGCCCATGCGCCGCGCATCGACGTCGACGCGTGGGCCGAGCGGGTCGCACGGGTCGGGGTGTCGCTGCAGACCGCGCAGCGATTTGCCTTCGATGGGCGCAAGCGATCGTTCCTGCGGCTCGGCTTCGCTGGTCACGACGGGGCGCAGCTGCGGAGCGCGATCGAGCGGCTGGCTCGTGTGCTGCGCGTGCGCCGGGGCCCGTGACGGCAACGCGACCGCGGTGAGTGGGGCCCCGCCGTCGCGGCGCGCGGCGGGCTCGCGTCGCTTCCGCCGCGAACGCAGCGTCCGGTCGCATCCCCGACGGTGGCGATCGAAGGACGTCCACGCCGGTCGGCGACCGGGTGCCGATCCAGTCGCCGGTATCACCCTCGGGATGACCTCGGGCAACGCTTCCAACCTCCCCCGGCTCCCGGTGCAACGCTCGCGCGGTGGCTCGGTTGCGCGACGGGCGTGCTGGCGTCGATCGACCGGCTCCGAGGGCGAGAGGCCGGCGGGACGACCGTTCGCAGTCCAATCGACATGCGCCGGTGATCGATCTGTCCCGCCGTGCATCTCCTCCCTGCGGAGGTGCCCATGCGCCATGTGCCATTCTTTGCCCTGCCCGCAGTGCTCGCGCTCGGATCGTGTACGACGGTTCCGGACCGCGACTGCATCAGCGAACGACGACAAACCGCGAATCAGCTCACGGCCAACGTCATCACCTCGAACATCCTGCTGGCCAACGGACTGCTCGGGACGTCACTACCCGCCGCCCAGCTCACCGGTGGCGCGATCGAAGATGCCGTCGGCCCCGAAGCGCTGGCGGACGACGAGGTCCGACGGGCGGTCTCCTATGCAGTGGGCTGCGCGCTCGGACCGGAGCAATCGATCGAGATCGCGTCGGCCGGCATTCCCCTACGCTTCGACGGCGCGATCGGCCTCGCCCCACAGTGGGCCGAGGACGGGGGCGTGTGCGGCGAGGCCTGCCAGGGATGGGTGAGCGCGTGCCTGATCGCCCGCACCAATTTTCTCGGGCAGTCGCGCGAGATCTCCTTGCTTGGGGATCATCCGCAGTTGGTCGCGACCGAGGAAGAGGCCGACGCGTTCGATGTCGAGGAAGCCACGTACTTCGGGCGACTGTTCGGCCCTGACAAGACGATGTACGCATGCCTGCCCGACGGCGCGAGCGGACCCGAGCGGACCTGCGGCGACGATCCGAGCACCTGCGCGATCACGGTGCTTGGTGCGTGCAGCGACGTCTGTGACGCGGCCGGATGCCGTGGCGACGACGGTCGCGTCTACGCCGAACGGATCACCGTCAACCTCGACGAGCGTGTGGCCTGCGAGTAGCGAGCCCGTTCACAACCCGACGACGATGAGGCGGCAGTACGCCGCCGCATCGTCTTTGCCCGGTCAGGAGACACCATGCACATGCACATCCCCATCCGCGTCGCGCTGCAACTCTCGCTCCTCCCCATCTTGGGGGCCACCGCCTGCGACACCAGCGAGCGCTGCTTCCCCGTGCCGAGCGTCGCGGCGCGCAGGGCCGAGCCCGAGTGGGACGTCCAGGGCATCACGTTGCAGGGGATCGAGGGCCAGGGCCGTGCGCTCGAGGGCAGCAAGGAGCAGGCACCGCGCCTGCGCGACCTCGACGGCTTCCGCTTCGTCGGGGCCAGCGTCGTGCTGCACGGGGGCCGGCTGGTCGCCGACGGCGAAGAGGTGCGCGATGCGGAACTCGAGGCACGTAGCGCGGACGGCCGAACGATCGCGATGCGCGTCGGTCTGCTCGAGCGCCCCGAGGGCGATCGGTTCGCCGTGTCGATCGACGGCTCGCCGCTGTGTGCGGAGGGTGACGAGGGCGTGTTCGTCGAGGGCCGTTGGGATGAGCGCGGTGCGCCCCACTTCGACGCCGCCGAGCTGACCTACGCGTGCAAGTCCGGTGTCATCGCGAAGTGCGTGGCCTGGGGCTACGCACCGTGGGAGGTCGGCGCCGAACTCCACCAGAGTTGTACGCGGCTCGCACGCGCGGACTACTGCGGTGATGGGAAGCCCTGGACGCTGGAGGGCACGCGGATCGACGTCTACGACACCCTCGGCGTGCAGCAGCCGGTCCACGACCCGGAGATGTCGTTCGAAGCCGCGTGGGGTCCCCGAGGCGCGCTGTGCGTTGCCGAAGCGCGGTGGCTCGTCGAGGACGACGACGGTGAGCGCGTGCGCCCGTCGTGCTTCGCCACGCTGCCGAACTGCACGAGCCTGACCGCGGCGACCGAGCTCGGCGCGATGCTGGCGAACGACTCCGCACACACGCCCATTCCCGCGTGCGAGTGAGAACCCACCACCACAGAACGACGCAGGATGCGTTCGCCACGGCGCGCCTCGCATGCGGCCCGACGTTCTTCGCGATCGGCTTCGCGGCGCTGAGCGGGCAGGTCATGGGCCCGCGCGCGGCGCCACGCCGAGCGTCGACTCGTGGTGCTGTTCGAAGGTGGCTACGACCTCGTGGGCTTGGCCAAGAGCGTGCACGCCGGCATCGACGTGTTGACCGAATCCGGGCACGCGGTGGAGGACGCTCAGCGGATCGCGACCAGCTTGCCACCGCGATAGGCGTAGCGCTTCGTGCGACCACGGCCGCGCGTGCGCTCGATCAGCACGTCGGGCACGTCGGAGCCGTCGTGGGGCGCGGTGCTCACGAGGCACTGGTCCGGGTCGATCGGGTAGCGATACTCGCTACCACGACGCGGTGCTCGACACCGTCGGGCGCGAACGAGTGCACCGCGAATGCGAGCTGCGCGTCGCGGTCGTCGCGGCGGACGTAGGGGTCCTCCGGGTCCTCCGACGTCGTCCACACGCCCGCCGGTCCGACCACGGTATCGGGCGTGAGCTCGGCGAGCATGCGCTCGCCGTCGGACGGCGTCGGTGCGACAGCGGTGCCAGGCTTCGCGGCCGTCTCGTTGCTGGTGTTCGCAGCGGCCGCGTTGCTGGGCATCGAGCCGATCGCCTCGGTCTGCGGGCTCGGGGTTGCTTCGCTCGTTGCAGAGATCCGGTCGCAGCCCAACATCGACACGCCCGCGACCAGGAGACCGACGAGTTCGCACCGCACGGGCCATCGCTCTGTGATCATGACCGCCAGCGTAGTGTGCGAACGCCATCCACGCGACGTCGCGCTCAGCAACCGCCGGTCTCGGGCGGGGGCAGCAGGCAGCCGTTCGTCGTGGTCGGGCCGTTCTCGCAGTTGTCGTCGTTGAGCGAGCAGGCGATGCAGGTGGTGTTGCCGAGCTGGTAGCCGAGATCCTCGCACGACAGCTTGTTGCTGCCGTCGCACTCCTCGCCGGGATCGATGATGCCGTCGCCGCACAGCGTGCAACCGCTGTTGTTGAGCGCGCACCCGGTGCAGGTCAGGTTGCCGCCGACATACCCGAGGCTCTCGCAGCTGAGACCGCCGAGCTGCGCACCGTCGCACTGTTCTCCGGGGTTGATGGCTCCGTCGCCGCAGCTGTAGCAGCCGCTCGTGAGGATCGTGCAGGTGCCGCTGCAGGACAGGTTGCCGCCCGAGTAGCCGAGGCCGAGGCCGATGCAGGTCTGGCCGCCGAAGCTGCCCGAGTCGCACTGCTCGCCCGGTTCGACCGCGCCGTTGCCACAGCTCCAGCAGTGGGTCTCATCGAACCCGGTGCAATCGCTGCGGCAGGTCAGCACGCCGCCCGGGTGGCCCTCGGTCGCGCAGCTGTGGCCGTTGAGCTGGGCGCCGTCGCAGGCCTCGCTGCCGTTGATGATGTTGTCGCCACAACCGGCGCCGTTGCACGCGTCGACGTCGAACGTGCAATCATCGTTGCAGCCGAGCGTTCCGCTCACGAAGCCCTGGCTCGAGCAGCTCGCGCCGCCCAGGTCGGACCCGTCGCAGGCATCGCCGCCGTTCTTCACCCCGTCGCCGCAGCTCGAACAGGCCGCGACGTCGAGGGTGCAGTCGCTGTGGCATCCGAGGGTACCGGTCGCGAACCCGGAGTCCGCGCAGTCCTGGCCGCCGAGATCGGTGTTGTCGCAAGCCTCGGCGCCGTCGCGAACGCCGTTGCCGCAGCTGCTGCACCCGCCGGTGTCCCATCCGCAGCCGGTGTTGCACATTGCCGTGCCCGAGCCCATCCCGAGCGAGCTGCAGTCGATGGTGGTCTCGGCGGCGTTGGGATCGCAGTCCTCGGGCGGACGGACCTCGCCGTCGCCACAGGCGCTGCACGACGAGAACTCCGGCTCGCACGCCTCGGTGCACCCGAGCGGCTCGGCCTCGCTGCCGAGGCCGAGGTCGGCGCATGTCTCGGCGCCGGCGAACAAATCGCCGTCGCATTGCTCGCCCGGTGTGAGCACGCCGTCGCCGCAGGCGATGCACAGGCCGGTGTCGAGCGTGCAGTCGAACGTGCACTTGAGCTCGCCCGACGTCTTGCCCACGTCGGTGCAATCACGATTGCCGAGCGATGCGCCATCGCATTCCTCGCCTACGTCGATCGCCCCGTTGCCGCACAAGTCCGTCACCGCGATGCCACCGGACGAGCTCGCGAAGCCGCCGCCCGAGCTCTCGAACGCGGGATCTGACGACGAGCCTGCGCCGCCGCTGCTGCTGCCGTCGACCGTCGAGGTGCCGCCCGTACGCGGCGCGGTCTCAGGGTTGAAGCAGGCGCAGGGCAGCAGGAGGGCGACGAGCGACGTGCGCAGGTGGGTAGGGTGGTGCACGCCTGCAGGAGATGCGCTGACCCGGGGATTCGATCATTGCGATCGGCGGGGGGCGGTCGAAAGTCGGCTCTGCGCGCCCGCGGGCGCTCCGCGGTAGGCCTGCCCCGGTGAAATCGACGCGAGCCGGGAGCGGCCGCCGGTCCCGCGGGAACTCCCGGCTGTGATGCCGTGCAACCGTTCGAACCCTCCGCGGACCCCGACATGGCCGGCATCGGCGAGTGTCGACACGCCGCACCGCCGGACTCGTTCGAGTCGGACGTACAGTGGTCGTGGAGGCCGCCGGGGCGCGTCGCTTTTCGTGACGGATATGGGTGGCCGGCCATCACCCATGTCCGAGGACGCGCCGTGGCCGGCGCGCGATACCCCGATGGATCTGCGAGCCCTGCCCTGCTGCTTTGCCATGGCCTGTGTCGTCCAGAGCGGGCCCGAGCCTGTCGGCGACCCGTCCGGCGCCGACGAGAGCTCGTCGGACGACGGCTCGAGCACGGTCGCGAGCAGCGACACCGCCACGAGCACGAGCGATGGCGGCAGCGCAGACTCGAGCTCGAGCGACGACGACGGCATCGTCGAGGACTGTCCGATACCGACCGCCGGGCCGACGATGCATCCCGGCGACAACGTCGAAGAGGCGCAGGTATGGACCGCCGACGGCAGCCCGCACCTGCTGCCCTACGATTTCACGATCCACGCGCCTGTGCTCGTCGAAGCCTGTGCGCGCGTGCAGCTCGGCAAGAACGTCATGCTCACCATCGGTGCCGGCGGCTCGCTCGTCGCCGACGGCACCGAGCAGCAACCGGTGGTCATCGAGCGGCTCGACGAAGCGCCTTGGAGCACCATCCGCACGCTCGGGGGCGAGGTGCAGCTGTTCTACACGCGCATCGAAGGCGGCGGGGCAGTGGGCAACAGCTTGCCCGATCTCACCGGCGCGCTGCTGTTGCGTGCACCGTTGGGCATCACCACGCCCACCGACGTCGCACGCCTGCACTACGTGCAGATCCTCGGCTCCGAGGCGGCGGGCCTGCGCATCGACGGTGCCGCGTCGATCTGGGCCGACTCCGCCGACCTCGTCATCAGCGGCGGTGCATCGCACCCGATCAGCGCGTCCGCGACGATGGTGTCGGCGATCCCCGAGGGCACCTACACCGGTAACGCCGACGATCGCATCGTGCTGACCACGGCCAACACCGAGACCATCTACACCGACGCGACCATCTTCGATCGCGGCGTGCCCTACCTCGTCGGCCAGCCCGGCCAAGTCGGCGAGCTACGTGTGCAGGGCAACCAAGCCGGGCTCGCCGTACTCACCATCCAGGCGGGCGTCGAGCTGCAGTTCCAACAAGACGGTGTGCTCACCGTCGAACACGCGACCGGCGATGCCCCGGCCACCGGTGCGCTGGTGGCGTTGGGCACCGCCGACGATCCGATCGTGTTCACCTCGGCGTCCGAACACCCCGCCGCCGGGGACTGGCTCGGGGTCTACTTCGGCGGCAGCCCCGACCCGCTCGACGCGCTCGATCACGTCCGGATCGAGTACGCCGGTGGTGCCAGCTCGAGCGGCTCGAACTCCTGCATGTACCCCGGTGAGCCGATCAATGATGCCGCGATCCGCATCTTCGGCCAGCCCGCGGGGGCGTTCGTCACGAACAGCGAGATCATCGCGAGCGCGGCCCATGGCATCGATCGTGGCTGGCGCAGCGACACCGTGGTCGACCTCGCGCCTGGCAACGCGTTCGACGTCGCCGGGTGCACACAGACCACTGCGCGCCGAGCCGACGGTGCCTGCCCAGACGTGGTGCCCTGTCCGTGAGAGGCTCGAAGCACCCGATTCGATGTCGATCACGACCCCCAGCGGTGCGACCGTGCAGGTCCCCGAGCTCGAGGCGATCTACCGCGAGCATCACACGTTCGTGTGGCGCAGCCTTCGTCGCTTGGGGGTCCCCGATGCCGATGTCGACGATCTCGTGCAGGAGGTCTTCGTCGTCGTGCATCGCCGACTCCCGGAGTTCGAGGGGCGCTCGGCGATCACGACGTGGCTGTTCGGGATCGCATTCCACGTCATGCAGGAGCACCGCCGTCGGGGTGCCGCGCGAGCACGCCGCGAAGAGCAGGCCGAGCTCGGCCGTCCGCCGACCGCACCCGATCGTAGCCTGTCGCGGGTCGAGGCGGTCGGCGTGCTCGACGACTTGCTCACGCGACTCGACGACGATCAGCGCAGCGTCTTCGTGATGGCCGAGGTCGCAAAGATGACTGCACCGGAGATTGCCGAGCTCACGGGTGCGAAGCTCAACACCGTCTACTCGCGCTTGCGTCTCGCTCGGCGCTCGTTCGACGCGGTGCTCGATCGCTTCCTCGCCCAGCGCAAAGGAGAACTGCCGTGGATGACGAGCTGAGCGAGCGCGCACGCAAGCTCGTCGAGCTGGCCATGGCGCAGGACCTGCCACCCGTGTCGGTCGTCGAGGACAGCTGGGGCATGGTGGTGTCGCGCGTGACCGCCGACACCGAGCGTGCGCCCGCCAGCGTCGCCGACCCGAGGCCCGCGCGGCGGGGCGCATTGCGCATCGGGTTCGCCGTGGCCGTCGTCGCTGCGATCGCCGTCGTCGCCGGACTCGCGCTGCGTCCGCCCCCGGTCGTCGCGCCCGTGCCGGCGCCGGTGCGCGCGACGCCGCCACCGCTCGACGTCGCGGAGACCACCGCGCCGAAGCCCTCCACCGCGGGGATGCTCGATGATGCCGAGGCCGCAGTCGCGATCTCGCCGGCGCGCGCGCTCGAGCTCGTCGATCGCCACGCAGAGCTCGCACCCACGAGCGAGCCCGAGCGTCGCATGGTGCTGCGCATCGAAGTGCTCTGCGCGCTCGATCGGGCCGAGGAAGCACGGGCCGAGGCCACGGCCTTCCTGGCGGAGTCGCGCGCCGAGCCGTGGCGAGCTCGCGTGCGAGCGAGCTGCGCCGGAGCTGCGCCGTGATGCCCAACCGCATCGGCCGCTACCTCGTGCTCGAGGCGCTCGGCAGCGGCGGCATGGGGGTGGTGCTGCGCGCCCGTGATCCCGAGCTCGATCGCGACGTCGCCATCAAGATCGTTCGGATCTCCGCGCTCGCGCTCGCGCGCAACGAGTCGGCCCGCGCGCGTCTGCTCGCCGAGGCGCGCGCGCTCGCCCGCATCTCGCATCCCAACGTCGTCGCGGTCTACGAGGTCGGCATGCACCGAGGCGATGTCTACCTCGTGATGGAGCTCGTCGATGGGGTCGACCTCGACACCTGGCTGCGGGCGGGCCCGCGCAGCATCGGGGAGATCGTGCAGATCTGGATCGCGGTCGCACGCGGGCTCGCGCGCGTGCACGCGGCCGGCCTCGTGCATCGCGACGTCAAGCCGCCCAACATCTTCGTCGCCAACGACGGCACGGTGAAGATCGGAGACTTCGGGATCGCGCGCTCGACCACCGAGCAGCCACGCGCGCAGGTGGAGGGCGAAGATCTCGTCGCCGAACTCCAGCTCGATACCACCGCGCTCACCGCTGAGGGCCGCGTGGTCGGCACGCCGGCATACATGGCCCCGGAGCAGCACCAAGGCGGCGAGGTCGGGCCCGCGGCCGATCAGTACGCGCTGGCGGTCGCGCTGTACGAGGCGCTGTGGGGCCAGCGTCCCTTCCGCGTGGATGCAAGGCGGCTGCTCGCGGCGAAGCACCGTGGCGTGACGATTCCGTCGCGCGGCCGCAGGCCGCCGCGCTGGCTCGTCGCCATCGTCGAGCGCGGCCTCGCGGTGGATCCCGACGATCGCTTCGCCTCGATGGACGCGTTCGCCGAAGCCCTGGCGCACGCTCCTGCGCGGGGTCGCCGTCGCACACTTGCGCTGGTCGGTGGCGGACTCGCGCTCGCGGGTGTCGCCGTGGCGCTCGCGCGCGAGCCCGGCGTGTGCGAGCCAGACGACGATGCGCTCGCGGGCGCGTGGGACCCAGCGACACGCGCGGCGGTCGAGCGCGCCTTCCTCGACAGCACCCGGCCATGGGCCCCGGCCTCGTGGGCGCGCGCGCACGTGCAGCTCGACGCCTATGCCGAGGCGTGGGCCGCCATGCATCGCGACGCCTGCCTGGCCGCGCGCGTACGCGGTGATGACAGCGACGCGATGCTCGATCGCCGCATGGCCTGCCTCGCGGTGCGTCGCCGAGGGCTCGCGGCGGTCGCCGGGCTACTCGCGAGCGGCGACGACGATGCGATCGACCACGTGCTCGACTTGCTCGCCGGCCTGCGTCCGATTGCGACCTGCGGCGATCCGGTTGCACTGACCGCTGCGGTGGCGCCGATGGATGATGTCGTCGCGGTGGAGGCCGTGCGCACGCAGCTTGCTCGTGGGCGTGCGTTGTCGGACGCGGGGCGCCATCCCGATGCGTTGCGCGTGGCCGAGGACGCCAGCATTGGTGCCCGCGCGCTCGACTACCCGCCGCTGCTCGTCGAGGCGCTCGCGTTCGAGGGGCACGAGCGGCTACGACTGGGTCCGATCGATGACGGTCGTACGACGTTGGAGGTGGCGCTCTGGCAGGCGATCGCGATCGGGCACGACGAGGTCGCCGTCGACGCCGCCACCGACCTGGCGTGGGTCGCAGGTCAGTACGATCGCTCGCTGCCCGATGCCGTGCGCTGGGCCGAGCTCGCCACCGCGAGCTGGCAGCGCGCCGGTCATGCCGACGCCATCGCTGCGCTGGCGATCGACAACGCCCTGGGCACCGCGCAGCTGCAGACGGCGCACATCGACGATGCGATGGCGAGCTTCGAGCGTGCGCTCGCTCGTGTCGCCGATCTGCCGGATGCCGTGGTCGCTCGTGCCGATGCCCGTCACAACCTCGCACGCGCGTGGTTCGAGCGCGGCGATCTCGAGCATGCCCGCGCGGTGCTCGAGCCGGCGATTGCCGAGCTCGCGGCCGTGCTGGGCGAGCATCATCCACGGGTCGCCACGATGCGCGGTACGCTGGCGCAGGTGGTCGGCTCGGCGGGTGAGCACGAGCTTGCGGTCGAGCTGTTCGAGGCGGAGGTCGAGTCGCTGCGGGCCGCGATGGGCGACGATGCCCTCGCGGTGGCGAACGCCCGCACCAACCTCGGGGTATCGCTCGGCCGCGCGGGCCGCACGGCCGAAGCGATCGCGGTCACCGAACTCGCGCTCACCGCGTTCGAGCGCGCGGGTGACGATGGCGGTGCGGCGACCTGCCTGGGCAATCTCGCCGACGACCTGCTGCAGCAAGGCATCAACGACGCCGCGGCCGCGCGCTTCTTGCGGGCGCTCGCGCTGCTCGAGGGGATGTACCCCGAAGGCCACCCCGATCTCCTCTATCCGTTGGTCGGGATCGGGCGCGTGCGCATGGCCCAGCATCGCTTCGCCGAGGCGCTCGCGAGCTTCGAGCGCGCCGACAGCATGATCGTGCGCGTCGTCGGCAGCTCAGCCCATGCGCGTGGGCTCGCGCTGGATGGTCGCGCGCGGGCCCTGGTCGCGCTCGGCCGCCACCACGACGCGGCTGCAGTCTTCGACGAGCAGGTCGTGGTGCTGCGCGCGGCCTCCGACGCGTTGCCCGACGAGCTGCCCCACGCGCTGCTCCAGCGCTGCGAGTCGTTGCGCAGCGCGAGCCGCTTCGACGAAGCGCTGCGCGATTGCGACGAGGCGCTCGCGCTGACCGACGCACCTGGGCTCGAGGTGCTGCACGAAATCGCGGTCGATGAGCGCGAGAAGACGCGCGTCGGCCTGAGCGAGGCCGACACCCACCGGCCCCCCCGTCGCTGACGATTCCGTGACGGATCGTTGGGTCCGGGTGTCACCCATCGCCATGAACGGCCACCGATTGCTCTTCGTGCTGTGTTGCTCGACCGCTTGCGACCTCGGGACGGCAAGCAACGACGACGATCCGATCGCAGGCGAGAGCGACGGCGGCGATCCGAGCGGCGTATCCACCCACGACACCGCCGGGGCCGACGACACCGGCACCGCTGGCGCCGACGACACCGGCACCGCCGGGGTCGACGACACCGGCACCGTTGGGGGCGACGCGCTGCCCGACTCCGTGCTGATGTACCTGCACGACGACGGCAGCTGGGCCCAGAGCGTCCACGCTTACGACGTCGCCACCGACCAGACCTGGCTCGTCACCGACCTCGGCGGCGACACGCAGATCCGGTCGCTCGCGATCCATCCCGATCGAACCACCGTCGCGCTCGCCGCCTACTACGCCTCGGCAACGCCAGACGAGAGCGAAGGTATCTGGCGGGTGCCGGTCGGTGGCGGAACGCCCGAAGCGATCATGGATCCCATTCCCGGTGAGGGCGCGGCCCAGGACCTCGCCGATCTCGCGTTCGATCACGACGGTTCGGAGATCTGGTTCACCTACTCCAACGAGAACGGTGGTAGCGCGATCGGTCGCGCCGCGCAGGGCGGCGTGCCCGAGATCTTCGGCGATGCCAACGCGGGCTGCATCTCCACGCACGCGCCGTCGCCGAGCCCGACCGGCGCCGAGCTCCTGGCGCTGCGCGACGGTTGCTCCGACGCCGCAGCCGAGGGGCTCGTGGCGCACGCGCTGCCCCCGAGCGGCGCCGGCCAGGTCGTGGTACCCATCGGCGACATCTACGAGTTCGGCGGCGCGCCATCGCAGTGGTCAGCGGACGGCTCTGCGGTGATGTTCGTGCTGTCGACGCGCATCGACGTCGACGGCGACGGAATCTACGACGGCCAGGGCGACACGCTGGTCGCGATGGACACCGCGAGCGGACAGTTCTTCGAGGTCATTCCCGCCGCGATCGGCCAGTTGATCCACCGCTTCGCGCTCTCGCCCGACGAGCTCGGCATCGCGCTGTGCATGGGCAGTGCGAACGGGCGCGACCTGGTGTTGCTCGATCTGCACGGCGAGTCTGCAACCTATCGGCAGCTGACCGATGATGGCGCCAGCTGCCACATGGCGTGGTGACGTCGAGGCATCGCCGCGCCCTGCGGCCCTCCAGGCGTCGCGATCAGAACGCAGCCTGCAGCCCGATCGAGCCCCCGAGATCGAAGTCTCGCTTGGGCGTGAGCGGCACCTGCATGGCGGCGTTGATGGCCCCCCACGGCGCGAACGACCACGCGACGCCGACGGTGGCGTAGAGCGAGGTCGAGCCCACTTCGCGGGCGAGCTCGGTGACGCGACCCTCGCGGCAGAAGCTGGCGCCGCCGTGGGGTGCTCGACACCAGCTCGCCAGGCGCACGGTCGCGAGCAGCCCGGCGGACGGCGCGAGTGTGCCGAGGCCGCGACGCGTGCGGGTCGGATCGCGTCGCACCCAGCGGCGCGCGTGCGAGCCCAGCTTCACGCCACCCTGGGCGCCCGCGCCGAGATCGATCGCGGTGCCGGCGGGTCGGGTCTCGATCGGCAAGGTGCCGAGCACCTGCCAGAACGGATGCACGTGGCGGACGTCGTGCGTACGGGTGAAGACCACGTAGGGCGCGGCGATCCAGGTCTTGCCGGGATCGACGCTGAACGTGACGGTGCGGGTGGGGAAGGTCGCATTGACGCCGAAGCTGAGCACGCGGTGGAACAGCTTGTCGGCGTGCAGCGTGACGCGCGTGAGCACGCGCAGGTTGCCGAGCCCCACCTTCGTGCGTTGGGCATCCTCGTCGATGATCTGCAGCGGCACCTGGGCGCCGAACGAGAACCAAGGATGCGGCGCGTACTCGCCCAGCAGCGAGGTGACGTAGGCGGAGTGGGGCGCGAGACTGTTGCGCTTGGTGCGGGACAGCTCCTGCAGCAGCATGATGCGCGAGACCGCGGCCCCGGTGCCGCCGCCCAGGGTGTTGAGGTTGCGGACTGCTTCCGAGGCGCCGTGGCCGGGCACATGATCCGCGCGCGCGGTCGTCGGTGCGAACGCCAGCGCGAGCGGCACGATCGCGGCGAGTGGTCGCTTCATCGACGCGGCTCCCGGACGATGTGGCAGCCGACGCAGCCGCGGCGATCGGTGATCATCCACGCTGCCACGATCGGCGCCATCGCGCGGGCGCGCAGCCCCGGGTCGGCGCGCAGCTCGTACTCGCTGGGGTGGCAGGCCATGCAGGTCTCGTCGGTCGCTCGCGGCGACACGCCAGCATGGTGCTCGCGCGCGCGCAGACGGGGCGCGAACGCGGGCAGGCACGCACCCACGATCGCCAGCACGACGAGCGCCGCGGCGATCGATCGACCGTGGCGTGCGGGGCGTCGTGGGTGCTCGGGCGGCATCGCGTGCGGGGCGAGCATGCCGTGGTCCGTCCTCGCTGCGCACCCCCGTTCGTGGGGCGGATTTTCGCACCGCGGACTGGCCCCGGCTCAAGGCGGGTGCTGCGGCTCGACCAGCTCGAAGATGGTCACGCCCGCGTCGTCGTCGCGCAAGCGCAGCCTGAGCCCGAGCTCGCGTCGTCGCGCGGCGTCGAGCCCGTCGATCGCGCTGCCATCGTGTGCGACCACGAAGCGGGTGTGGATCATCCGCAGTGCGAGCGTCCCGCGGGCGTCGGGCAGCTGCCGCACCGCGCGGGCGGTTCGCACGTACAGCGGCGGGAAGAAGCTCGAGTAGCCGTTGACCAGCGGGTGGCCGTGGTCGAGCGCACGCAACATCTGACCGGTGGCGTCCGCGTGCTCGCACACGTCACCGCCGGCGGGGAACGGCAGCACCGCGATCGCGCCGGGCTCGGCCTCGTGCCGCAGCCAGCGCTGCCACGCGGTGTCGTGATCCGGCAACGGGATCCACTTGGGCGGCGGCGGCACCAGCTCGAGCAACGCCCACGCGCCGAACACCACCACGGCGAGCCGGGGCCAACGACGCTGGCTGGCCCGCGCGCGCACCCACGCGAGGTGCAGAGCGAGCATCGTGAGGGCGATCACCGCGAGCTGGGCGAAGGCGACGGCGCGGAAGCTCGCACGCACGTGCTCGAGCCCCGGCACGATCGCCGCGAGCGAGCTCTGTGGCGACCACCCGGCGATCACCACCCGCGGTAGCACGGCGAGCCCGACACTGGCGATCGCCACGCCCGCCAGCAGCCCCGCGGGCCGACGCCACCGTCGTCGGCGCAGGCCCAGGCCGAGCCCCGCAACCGCGAGCAGCGTGCGCAACGGGCCCGGATCGAGCGCGCGCTCGCCGAATCGACGCGCGAGCATGCGCCGTGGCACCGGCTCGACCGGCGACCACGGCACGCGCGCGAGCTGCCACGCCGTCGCCGCGCCATAGTCCTGCACGCGCTCGCTGCGGGACAGCGCGAAGCCGGCGAGCACGTGGCGTTGGTGCATCGCGACCGGCAGCACGCCGGCGCCGCCGATCGCGATCGCGAGGCACAGCCCACCCCACTGCGCACGAGCGAGCCGCGGCCACGGCGTCGCGATCGCCACCGCTGGAATCGCGGCCATCACCGCGAACAACGTCAGCTGCGCACAGCAGCCGTAGCCCACGACGACCGCGGCGCCGAGCTCGAGCCCGGCTCGCCACGGCCGACCCGCGCGGACGAGCACGAGGTCCGACACCGCGGTCATCGCCCACAGCGCGGGCCACAGTGACAGCAGGGCGAGCACGCCGAGCTCGAGCTGCGTGAACGGCAGCATCACGACGATCGCACCGCCCAGCATCGCCGGCGTCTGCGAGATCCGCAGGTGCAGCAGCAGCCGCCGCAGGAACCACCCGTTGGCGACCAGCGAGCCCAGCACCAGCGCGTCGACGCAGGTCGCCAGCGGTGCGCCGACGGCGTGCAGCGGCCACACCAACAGCGATAGCACCGGCATCGCCTCCGACAGCACGAACGCGCCGCGCACCGGGTGGAAGATCGGTGCGTCCCAGTAGCCAACGAACAGCGCATCGATGCGCGACAGGCCCCAGCCGATCGCCCACGCCATCGCGTTGGGCACGGTGTCACAGGGCTCGTTGCCGGCGATGATGTGGCGATCGAGCTCGGCGATGCGCGGCCGCAGGATCCACGTCGCGATCGCGGCGTAGCCCAACAGCACCCACGGCGCGACGCCGATCCGCCGCGCTACTGCGCCTGGCAATCGGCGAGCTTGTGCACCCACGTGCGGAAATCTCCATAGGCGCCGTCCTCGGCGTCGAGGAACTTGTCGCCCCCGCCGTGCTCGACGCCCCCGATGCTCTCCGCCAGCGGCTTGAGCAGCAGCTTGCTCTGATCCGGATTCGCCAGATCGACCAGGCCCAGCGACTGCACCTGATGCATCGACTGCACGGCACCCAGCGCACAGTCGCCCTCGATGATCCACCGCGGCGCGTCCTCGGGGTCGCCGGGCTTGCTGGCGTAGTGGCAGGGATAGCAGCGGCCTCGCCAGGTGTAGACCAGCGCCGCGAAGGCGTCCTCGAGCGTGCGATCGCTGCAGTCGCCCGGGTCGGTCCAGCCGCGTGGTGGCAGGTCGTGGCCCGACGGTGGGGTCTCACAGGTGCCCTGCACGGGGCTGTCGCCGCAGGGGTTGTCGACCGGCTCGCACACCGAGCTGCCGCACTCGGCGTGGAAGCGGATCCACTCGAGCACGCCGTCGTGCTCCTGCTGCAGCACCTCCTCGGTGATGAGCGCGCTGTCGGGCTCGCCGCGGAGGATCCACGTCAGCACCACACTGCTCTCGGGCTGTTCGAGGTCGACGATGCCGGACTCGGCCATGCACGCGATCGTCGTGCACTCGTCGGCGCTCTTGCTGTAGAGGCCGAGGTCGATGCCGGCCAGGTGGCATTGGTTGCAGGCCGACTTGTTGCCGTCGATCAACAGCGGCGCGATGCGGTCGTCGAACAAGCTCAGTCGGCTCGCATCGCTGCAGCTGCGCGGCACCTCGTCGCCGGGCTCCTCGCCGCAGGCAGCGAACCCGAGGCCCAGGCAGACTCCGATGGCGATGGCGCGAAGCGATGGCACGCGATCATGGCTAGCACCCGCGTCGGGCCGCGAGCAATCGCGGGAATTGCCGCGACACGGGAGCGGGAGCGCAAGCCGGGAGGCCGCGCGCCGCCGTCCCGTCGCGTGTCGTAGCGCCTGCGCAAATTGACCGCAGAGTTCGCGAGGACGCGTCGCTACGGCCACCGCCCGTGAACTCTGGCGCTGCGCCGCGGCGCGCGATGAAGGGGACTCCCGGGGGCCACGAGGCTTGCCTGTGCCGCGGGTCGTCGGGCACCGTGCGGCCATGATGTCGACCCCCGCACCGCGATTGCGCAACCTCCTGCTCGTCTTTGGGTCCGTCGCTGCGCTCGCGCTGGCGTGCAAGCGTGACGATGGCGGCACCGACACGGCCGCCGAGCACGGTGGCGCGGAGCACGGCGGCGCGGAGCACGGCGCCGCGGAGCACGGCGCCGCCGACAGCCACGATCACTCGGTCGACACCGATGCGATGGACCCCGCGGTGATCTACTGCAGCTGTGTGCTCGCCAACTGCCACGAGCCCTACCACACAAAGTGGGGCGAGGACGAAATCGCCGCCGAGACCGCGTGCCTCGCCGAGGCCAACGCGCTGCCGAGCAACGGCGGCCCCACCGAGATGGGCAACTTCATCGAGTGCCGCCAGCACTTCTGCGACATGGCGGCGGCCGACCCGATGGTCTGCACCAACGCGCTCGGCGACGCCGTCTGCATGTGATCGCTAGACGCCCAGGCGCTCGCGCAGGATTGCCGGCACGTCGAAGAGCAGCTTGCCCGCGGCATCGGTGACCACGAGCACCGTGTGCGCGCGGGCGGCCTGGCGCGCGGTCGTCAGGTTGTGCACGTCGTAGGCGATGTACAGCCGTTGCTCCCACTCGCGCAGCCACGCGGTCGTGCGCACGCGATCGCGGAACCGCAGCGGCGCCACGTGCCGGCAGCGCACGTCGGTGACGTACATGCGATGGCCGGTCGCGACCAACTCCTCACCGTCGAGGCCGAGCGGCGAGAGCATCGCCGTGCGCGCAACGTCCATGTACTTGAGGTAGTTGCCGTGCCAGACCACCCCGAGTGGGTCGCAATCGAAGAACGGCACCGAGCTCTCGACGACGGTGGGGTGCAGACGCGGGGCCAACGCGGGGGTGACCATAGCATCGTGCGCGCGCGCGCGCGGGCGCTGACTCTCGCACCACGGAGCTTCACCACGGGTGGTCAGCGGCGGGCCTTGGCGCCGCCGGCATCGACGATGATCGGGATGCCGGCCTTGTCGGTGGGCACGAAGAAGTAGTTCGAGTCGCGGCTGTCGAACGCCTTGAGCTGCAGGTAGCGCGGCGTCAGTGTGGCTTGGATGGCGTCCTGCGCCTCCGCCTGGGCCTTGCCCCGCAGCACGATCGCCTGGGCCTCGCCCTCGGCCTCGATGCGGGTGGCGTCGGCGCGGCCCTGGGCGCTGGTGCGTGCGATGTCGGCGTCGCGTGCGGCGATGTCGACCTCGTACTTCTTCTGCTCCGACTGCTGACGGGTCGCGATCTTGCGCGAGATCGCCTGCGTCACGGTGTCGTCGTAGTCGATGTGGCGGATCGCGATCTGGTCGATGTCGACGTGGATCTGGCTGGCGATCTTCTGCAGCTCTTCGCGGACCTTCTGCTCGATGACCGGGCTCTCGGTCGCGAGGTTGTTGTGCAGGTGGTGCGAGAACTCGGCGCGGACCAACGTGATGAGCGCGGGGCCGATGCGCTTCTGGTAGAAGTCGTGGCCGACCTCGGTGTGGAGCTTGTACAGCTCGGGCGCGCGGGCGTGGTAGGTGACGGTGACGGTGACCGGCACGTGGAGGTTGTCGGCCGTGAGACCGTGGATGACCTCCTCGGAGTGCTGCGAGGTCACGTCGTAGATCACGAGCTTGTTCCACGCCCACAGCGGGTAGTAGCCGGGCCCCAGTACATCGTCGCGGAAGGCAGGGTTTCGCAGGGCGCGGTACTTGAGGCCGGCCTCGCCGGGTCGAATGCTGTGACCGCAGCCGACCGCGGCCGCGAGGAGTACGAGCGCGAACATCGAGCGTGCCATGGTGTGGCTATGCCACGACGACGAGGATCGTGCGGCCTCCACGACGGCGCTGATTGGCGTCGGCGCGTCGTTTCGACGCGATCCAGCGCTCGGTGCAGCGGCCCCAGTCGAGCCGTGCGTTAATCGACGACGTGCGACGGTCCCCCGCGTGGCTGCTGGTCCTCTCGGTTGCGTGCGGCCGCGCCGAGGATCCACCCGTGTCCGCGACCGCGAGTGTCGCCGACCCGCACGAACCGCCGCCCGTCGTCGCGGCCGTCGGCACACCGACGCGGCAAGAGATCCGCCCGGCGCCCCCCGAGGTCGCCCTCGCGTGGGTGCGTCCGAATGCGTGTCCCGACCTGGGCCCGATCTCGCTGACCAGCAGCGACGGTGCAGGCCTGCGCTTGGCGGAGCTCGATGCCCACGCGGTGATCGAAGGGCCGCTGGCGTACACGGAGCTGAAGCTCGGCTTCGACAACCCCGAGGCGCGCGTGCTCGAGGGCCGCTTCGCCATCGTGCTGCCGCCGGGGGTCGCGCTCAGCCGCTTCGCGGTCGCGCACGGCAACGCGTGGCGCGAGGGCGAGGTCGTCGAGCGTGCACGTGCGCAGCAGGCGTACGAGGACAGCCTGCATCGCGGCGAGCGACCGGCGCTGCTCGAGGGCGGTGGCGGCAATCGCTTCGAGGCGCGCGTGTTCCCCATCGAGGCCGGGGCGCGGCAGCAGATCGTGGTGGGGTGGTCGCAGGCGCTGGCCTCGACTGCCGAGCCCTACGTGCTGCCGGTGTGTGGATTGCCCAGGCTCGACCGGCTCGACGTCGACGTGCTGGTGCGGCGCCCCGACGAGCGCGACGCGGCGCTGCTGCAGCGGGTCGAGCTACACGAGCGCGACTACACGCCTGCGCTCGACCTCGAGCTGCGCACCGATGCGCTGCCGGCCCCGATGCTGCGCGCCGACGATCTCGTGGTCGCGCGTGTGGTGCCTGCGTTGACGCCCACGGACGAACCGCTGCGCGAGCTCGCGATCCTGTTCGACACCAGCGCCTCGCGTGCGCTCGACTTCGAGGGCCAGCTGTCGCGGCTGGCTGCGGTGCTGGCCGAGCTCGCGCGCCGACGCCCCGACGCCCACGTCGACGTGATCGCGTTCGACCAAGCGGCGGCATCGATCTTCGCCGGACCTGCGGCGGAGTTCGGCCCCGACGCGCTCGAACGTCTGCGCGCACGCGGACCGCTCGGCGCCAGCGATCTCGCGATCGGGTTGGCGGCCGTCGGACGCGCGTCGCGGGTGCTGTACGTCGGCGACGGCGTGTTCACGGCCGGGGCCACCTCGCGCGCCGCGGCCGTTGCGGCGCTCGGCGAGGCAGCGCGCGCGCACGGCATCGAGCGCTTCGACGCGCTCATCGACGGCGGCGTGCAGGATCGTGGGTTGCTGGAGGCGCTGACGCGCGGCGAGCTGCACCGTGATGGCGTCGTGCTCGACGCGCGGGTGAGCCCCGGGCACCTGGTCGATCGGCTCGAGCGCGCGACCGCCTCGGGCCTCGAGCTCGACGTCCCGGGTGCGTCGTGGTTCTGGCCCCACCGCGTCGATGGCATGCAGGCCGGCGACGCGCTGCTGGTGTGGGCTCAGCTCCCGCGAGATCGCGCGTTCGAGGTCCGCGTCGGTGACGTCGGTGTGATCGAGGCCGCGCTTGCGGTTGCGACCGTGCCGCGGCCGCTGCTGGCACGCGCCCACGCGGCGGTGAAGCTGGAGGCGCGCCTGGCCGAGCTGGCCGAGCTCGCCGCGCTCGGCGAGGACGCCGACCCGACGCGGATCGAGGCGCTGCAGCGCGAAGTCGTCGCGTTGTCGACGGGCCACCGCGTGGTGACCGATGCCACCGCGATGTTGGTGCTCGCCGACGCAGCCGCCTACGCCCGCTACGGGCTCGACCCCACTGCGCTCGCCGACGTGTTGACGGTCGGGCCCACCGGCATCGAGCTGATCGCCCGCGGTGGGCTGCCGGTCACCGCGGACGACGAGCCCGAGCCCGAGCCCGAAGCGCCCGAGCCACCGACGCGCGCGGCCGATCCCACGCCCACGCCATCAGGTGGCATCCCCGACGTCCGCAGCGACGACGCGCCACCGCGACCCGCGATCGAGCCGACCGTGCCCGGGCCGATCGTGCCCGGGCCGATCGTGCCCGGGCCGATCGTGCCCGGGCCGATCGCGCCGGGTTCGCCGGTGCCGGAGTCACCGGGTCCGAAGGCCGGCGATCGCGATCCACCGCGCAAGCCTGGCAAGCACGCACCGCCATCGCGACGCCCGGAGGACAAGGGCGCGACGACGCGCCCGCAGATGCCGGGGCGTTCGCCGCCGATCGTCACGGACGCGCCCCAGACCGATCCCCCACCGCCGCCGGCCGACACCGAGGAGCTCGCGAGCGACGCGGTGCTGCCGCGGCTCGATCCCCACGACGGTGAGTTCGCCGCGATCATGGGGCTGCTGCGGGCCGGTGATCGCGACGCGGCGCTCGAGTCGGCACGGGCGTGGCGATCGCGTGCGCCCGGCGACGTGCTCGCGGTGATTGCCCTCGGCGAGGTGCTCGAGGCCCGCGGCGACAGGTCCGGCGCGGCGCGGGCGTACGGCTCGATCATCGATCTCTTCCCGGGGCGCGCCGACCTGCGGCGCATGGCCGGCGAGCGTCTCGACCGCCTCGATACCGAGGGGCTCGCGCTCGCGATCGACACCTACGCGAAGGCGGTCGCACAGCGACCCGATCATGCCAGCGGGCATCGGGCGCTGGCGTACGCGCTGCTGCGGGCGGGGCGGCACGAGGAGGCGTTCGCGGCGATCCTCGCCGGGCTCGACCGCAGCTACCCGGGCGAGCGCCTGGCCGAGATCGAGTCCACCCTGCGCGAGGACCTCGGCCTCATCGCCGCGGTGTGGTTGGCGATCGATCCTGCCCGCGAGCCGAGCATCGCGCGTGCCGTGGGTGAGCACCACGCGAGCATCGATCATCGACGCTCGCTGCGTTTCGTCCTGGTGTGGGAGACCGACAACAACGACGTCGATCTGCACGTCTATGACGGCGCGCGCGAGCATGCGTTCTTCGGCCACCCCGAGCTCGCCAGCGGTGGCCAGCTGCATGGCGATGTCACGACCGGCTTCGGCCCGGAATCGTTCGTGGTGCCGGGCAACGCCACGGCGTTCCCGTATCGCATCGAGGCCCACTACTTTGCGCGCGGCCCGATGGGCTACGGCATGGGCAAGCTCGAGATCATCGAGCACGATGGCGCCGGCAAGCTCCACTTCGTCGAGCAGCCGTTCGTGCTGATGCGCGATGGTGCGGCCATCGAGCTGCTCGAGCTGACCGCCGCGCCCTCGACCCGGGGGTAGGCGCCCGGCGGATGCTCGTGCGGGCGGTTTCTTGTTCCGACGAGGGCCGCGGAACTTTGCTCGACGGGCTCTGTCCAGCCCCGACATCGTGCAGCGAAGCCATCGAACCACGTGTGCGGTGCTCGTGATGTTGGGTCTGGGCGCCTGCGCGCGCGCGGGCGATCCGCCGCTGTCGGCGGAGCCCGATCCGCCGGCCCGGGCGCCGGGCGCCGCGCTCGATCCGCTCGCCGACCCGGTGCGGGCCATCCTGCCCGACGACAGCCAGCTGGCCCGACGCAGCCTGCCCGCGGCGGAGGCCTCGCGACCGCCCGCACCGCTGTCGTTGACGGCGAGCGATGGCACGGGGCTGCGCCTGGTGTCGTTGCGGGCCCGCGCCGTGGTCGAAGGCCCGCTGGCGTTCACCGAGCTGCACCTCGAATTCGACAACCCCGCCGCGCGCACGATCGAGGGCCAGTTCACGATCGACCTGCCCGAGGGCAGCGCGATCTCGCGGTTCGCGATGCTCATCGGCGGTGAGTGGCAGGAGGGCGAGGTCGTCGAGCGGCAGGCCGCGCGCGTGGCCTACGAAGATTTCCTGCATCGCAAGCAGGATCCCGCGCTGCTGGAGAACCAGGCCGGCAATCGCTTCAGCGCGCGGGTGTTTCCGATCGCCGCCCATGCACGCAAGTCGCTCATCATCGCGTGGTCGCAGGCGCTGCCCGATTCCCGCGCGGCCTACCGGCTGCCGCTGTCGGGTCTGCCCGCCCTCGATCACCTGGAGCTCGACGTGCTCGCGGGCCAAGATGCCCACGCCGACGCTCAGGTGACGGCGGTGGAGTCGGTCGGCCAACGCCGACGCTACCTCGTGCGTCGGCGCGGTGGTGCGGCCCCGGAGGACTTCACACTGCGCGGCACCGCGGGCGCGTCGGTGTCGGGCTTGCGGCACGGCGGGCTCGCGGTCGCGCGTGTGCGTGCGCAGGGCGAGGTGCTGGCCGAGCCCATCTCGGCGCTCACGATTCTCTTCGACACCAGCGCCTCGCGCAGCCTCGGCTACGCGACGGCGGTGCGACGGCTGGGGGCCCTGGTCGCGCGACTGGGCGAGCAGGGCACGCGGTCGCTGCAGGTGATCGCGTTCGATCAGGATGCCGCGGTGGTCTTCGAAGGGCCGCCCGCGCAGTTCGGCGCGCCGGTGCTCGATCGTCTGTACAGCCGACGCGCGCTCGGAGCCTCCGATCTTCGCCGTGCGTTGCGGCGGGTCGCGGCCCGTGGACCCGAGTCGCGGGTCTTGCTGGTCAGCGACGGCATCGCCACCGCCGGTGGCGTCGAGCTCGACGGACTGCAGGCGGCGGTGCGAGAGCTGGGCGTGGCCGGGGTGGAGCGCATCGACGCGCTGGTCGATGGCGGCCTGCAGGACCGCGCGGTATTGCAGTCACTGACGACGGGCGTGCTGGAGCACCGCGGTGTGGTGCTCGACTCCGGCGATGATGCGGCCGCGCTGGCGCAGCGACTCGGCGCCGCGACGCTGCCCGATCTCACGGTCACCGTGCCGGGTGCCGACTTCTCGTGGCCGCAGACCGTACGGGGCGCGCAGCCGGGCGACGAGTTCCTCGTCTACGCCGATCTCGCGCCCGCGCAGGCGATGCGGGTGCTCATCGAAGGCGACACCGCGATCGAGGTCGCACCCGAGCTCACGGAGGTCGAGCGACCGCTGATCCAGCGCGCGCTCGTGGGCGCGCAGATCGAAGCCTTGACGGTGCAGCGCTCGGCCCTCGATGCCGCGGACGCAGCTGCGCGCGCACGGCTGGAGGAGCGCATCGTCGGGCTGTCGACCAAGCACCGCGTGCTCAGCGACTTCACGGCGCTGTTGGTGCTCGAGACCGAGGCGGACTACGAGCGCTTCCATCTCGATCGCCGTGCGCTCACCGACATCCTGCAGGTCGGTGCCCATGGCGTGGAGCTCGGCAAGCGTATCCCCTCGCGGTTGCCAGCACGGGACGCAACGCCCGCGCCGAAATCGATACTTCCGCCCGACGACGGCGACCTGTGGGGGA
This sequence comes from Deltaproteobacteria bacterium, assembly GCA_016709225.1. Lineage (NCBI taxonomy): Bacteria > Pseudomonadati > Myxococcota > Myxococcia > Deltaproteobacteria bacterium. Next base: position 2,891,039 of record JADJEE010000012.1, read on the forward strand.
ACCTCGAGGGCGCGGAGGTCGGCGAGTCGTACGGTCTGGGTGGCCTCGGGCTGGTGGGCACCGGCCGCGGTGGTGGTGGCGACGGTGCGTCCACGATTGGACTCTCGGTGGTGGGCAGCGGTGACGGAGGCGGGTCGAGCCGGCATCGCGGCGAGGAGGGCCGCATGGGTCGACCCAGCGACGACGACGACGCTCGGCCGCGCGTCGTCCCGGAGGTGGTGCGGCGCCAGCCGCCGCCCGCACCGCCGGCGCCGGCGTCCTCGCAAGGGGGACCGTACGAGGGCCGCATGGCCGAGATCATGGCGTTGGTCGACGATGGTCGCGATGCCGAGGCGCTGCGCGCAGCACAGCGCTGGCTCGACGAGGCGCCGGGCGACACCCTCGCGATCGTGGCGCTCGGCGAGTCGCTCGAGCGACTCGGCCGCCTCGTCGAAGCCGCACGCGTCTACGGGTCGCTCATCGATCTCTATCCTTCGCGTGCAGACATGCGCCGCTTCGTCGGCAATCGCCTCGACCGTCTCGCCGATGCCTCGGCGCACGAACTGGCGCTCGACACCTACGCGCAGGCGCTGCGACAGCGACCGGATCATCCCAACAGTCACCGCCACCTCGCGTGGGCCTATCTCCGCGCCGAGAGGCCCGATCTCGCGTTCGAGACCATCCTCGGCGCCCTCTCCCGCAGCTATCCGGAGGAGCGCTTCCGCGGTGTCGTCCGGGTGCTGCAGGAGGACGCGGGGCTCCTCGCCGCTGCGCTCCTGCGCCACGACCCCGAGCAGGCCGACGACATCCACGCGCGACTGCGTGAGGTCGGAGCGAAGCTCGCCACCGAACCATCGCTGCGCTTCGTGATGAGCTGGGAGACCGACAGCAACGACGTCGACTTCCACATCGTCGATGCCAACGGCGAAGAAGCATCGTTCCAGTCGCCGAGGCTCGTGAGCGGCGGCGAGCTCTTCGCCGATGTCACGACCGGCTACGGCCCCGAGTGCTTCGCGATCCCGGGGGCGCCCAACGCCTTCCCGTATCGCTTCCAGGCCCACTACTACGCCCGCGGACCGATGGGCTTCGGCATGGGCACGCTGCAGATCATCGAGCACGACGGTCGCGGTGGCTTCGGCTTCGACGACCGGCCGTTCGTCATCATGCGCGACCGTGCGACCGTCCAGCTGGGCCACCTCGCCGGCCCGCTCGGTACCCGCTGACGCCGCGCGGCCGCGCTCACTGCCACATCGCGAAGAAGTTGAACCAGCAGTAGGGCGCGCGTCGCAGGTAGAACTCGAGCCGATCGGCGTAGCGCTGCGCGAGCCGTGCCGCCGCGGCCGCGCGATCACCTCGCGGCAGCTCGATGCGCGTCGCAAAGGGCTCGCAGTACAGCGCGTAGGTGTTGGGCGCGTGGTAGAGGCCGAAGGTGAGGTACACCGGGCAGCGCAGCACCGCGGCGAGGGTGTACGGGCCGGTCGGCAGCAACGCGGTGCCGCCGAGCAACGACACCGGCGCGGTGCCCTCCGACAGGCCGGTGCGGTCGCCGAGGATCGCGATGAACTCGCCGCGATCGATGCACTCCTGCACGCGCAGGATCCAGTGGGGCGCCGCCGGATCGATCTCGATGACGCCGGCGTCGAAGCCCGGCGCGACGGTGCGCAGCATCTTGGTGATGCGGCGCGCGTTGGCGAAGTGGACCAACGGCCGGATCACGAAGCGCTCGGCGCCGGCCATCGCACGCATGGCCTCGAAGCTGCCGACGTGGGCACCCAGCAACAGCGCGCCGCGGCCCGAGCGGGCCTGTCGCTGCAGGTGCTGGTAGCCGTGACGCTCGATGCGGAACGCCGAGCGCTCACCGGCCGCGAACAACACCCGATCGAACGCGCACTGGGCGAACGTGACGATGTGGCGCACGACCTCGCGGGTGCCGGCCTCGGGCCACAACCGCCGCAGGTAGCCCAGCGAGTTGCGTCGCACCGAGGGCGACGCGATCGCGTACCAGCTCGCGACCAGCCGCAGGATCACGGCGGCAAAGGGCCGTCCGAACCAGCGATAGGCGAGCAGCAGCGCCGCGACGCCGAGATCGGTGCCGCGCTCGGCCTCCTGCAGCCACGCGCCCTCGGGCGCGGCGTCCGAGGCTACCTGCGGCCGTTCCACGACCACCCCAGCAGCCGCAACAGCGGCCCGAACAGGCGCCCGAACACCTTGCGCTGCACGAGTCGCGTGTGCATCCAGCTGATGCGCAGGTTGTCGCCCCACATGCGAAAGTGCGAGACGCCGCCGTCGTCGGCGCTGACGTAGCGCACGGCGGTCGGCACGTTCACCACTTTCGTGCCCCACCACACCATGCGAACCGCGATCTCGATGTCGAAGTCCATGCGGTTGGCCGGCACGTCCACCGCCGTGGCAGCGGCGAGCGGATAGACTCGGAAGCCGCACATCGGGTCGTCAATGATGCCGCGCCCGACCTCGAGGTTCGTCCAGAACTGTGTGATGCGACGACCGATGAGGCGGCTGCGCGGCGCGGTGGCGTCGTAGATCGGCGCGCCGAGCACCAGCGCGTCGGGCTGTTCGCGCGCGGCCGCGAGCAGGCGCGGTGCATCTGCGAGCGTGTGCTGGCCGTCGGCGTCGACCTGGAGCGCGTGGCTGAAGCCGCGGGCGAAGGCCTCGCGCAGGCCGTCCTTCACCGCGGCCCCCTTGCCGCCGTTGTGCGGGCGGAACACCGCGTGCACGAGTCCGCTCGCGTGCAGTCGCTCGACCTCGCGTCGGCCCGCGGCCGCGCTGCCGTCGTCGACCACGATGACCTCGTCGACGACGGCGCGCACACCTTCGACGACGGCGGCGATGGTCCTGGGATTGTCGTAGGTCGGAATCACCGCGCAGACGCGCAATGCCGACGCCGTCACCGCAGGGTGCCCGTGCCCCGCTCGGGTGTCGGGGTGTCGGTCGCCGCGGCCTGTTGGGCGCCGGCGACCATCGCGACCACGTCGGCCACGGTCGCGAGCCCACGCAGCTCCTGCTCCTCGACGCGGCGGTGGATGATCTCCTGCAGCTTCACCACCATGTCGAGTGCATCGATGCTGTCGAGCTCGAGGTCTTCGTACAGCCTCGACTCCAGGGTGATGCGCTCGGGTGCGAGCTCGAAGACTTCGGCCATCATGGCGCGGACATCGGCGAAGATCTGCTGATCGCTCACGTGGGATTCGCCTCGCGTTCGGCCGCCACGAACGCGGCCAGGCTGCGTACGCTCCCGAAGATCTCTCGGTTGCGTTCGTCGTCGCCCTTGGTCTTGACGCCGAAGCGTCGGTGGAGCGCCATCGCCAGCTCGAGCACGTCGATGGAATCGAGGCCGAGCCCGCCGTCGCCGAACAACGGCGCGTTGGCGTCGATCTCGGCCGCGGTGCGGTCCTCCAGCATCAGCGCCTCGACGATGAGCGTCTTCAGCTCCTGCTCGAGCTCCAGGTCGGGCGGGTGTCCGAGCTGGAGGTGGGGCGCACCGGGGGATCCCGCGGTCATGGGGACCCGAGATACCAGAGCGCCCCTGCGGTCGACAAGCCGAGCAGATCACGGTGCCGTCGCGGGCCCGGCGGGCGAGCTCAGCTCGCCGCTCGCAGGGCACCGCCGCCGCGCGTCGAACCCACGCGATCGCGGCCGTGGGCGCGGATCCGCCGGTGCACGATGACCAGCGGCACCAGCAGCAACGCACAGCACACCACCGCGAAGACCAGCGCCCACCGCATCCAGGACCACGCCATCGGAGCACCCGGTGCAGCGAGCGCCAGGGCCCGAGGGCGAGCGGCCAGCTCCGGTGCACCCCTGTCGTCGGCACCATGCGCTCGCTCACGGGGTCCCGTCGCCGCATCCATGCGAGGGGATAGGACGGCCCGCGCCCGAACTCGTTGCAGCGGTGACGCGACGGCACCGGTCCGTCGCGCGCGCGCTCACCCGCGCGCGACGTCGAACAAGCCGGCGACCAGCGCGAGCCCGCCGGTTGGCACCAAGACCACGCCGAGCCCGGGATCGCCGTCGTAGAACCACACCCCACCGAGCACGAAGCCCATTGGGATCGCGACGGTGCCGAACACCAACAGCGCCGAGCTGCGACGCGCGTGCAACAGCCCGAGCGCACCGCCCGAGCGCAGCGACGCGGCCAACACCGCGTTCATCATGCCCAGCAGCGCGCCGTGGGCGTGGGCGAGGCGGAACATCGTGCGGCGGGTCTCGACATCGACGTCGACGAACCACGGCACGCGAAATCCCAGCAGCGTCTCCAGCACCATGCCGCTGCAGGCGAACACCAACAGCGCACCCCAGCCGAGGCGATGGTGACGACGGGCCAGCCGCGCAGACTCGTCGTGCTCGCTCATGGTGGACTCGCCGCGGTGGCGGGCTCGGGTCGCTCGGGCAGTACTCCGACCGCGGCGGCGATGGCATCGTGCACGCGCTTCGCCATCACGCGGCTGCCATCGCCGAGCTCGGAGGGTTCGATCGTCGGCAGCACCTGCATCGCGAAGTCGATCGGTCGCTCGGCGACGTCGTACCAGGGCTGGTGCTTGCGGAGCATCGGCGGATCGACCCGAATGGCGCAGGGCAGGATCGGCACGCCTGCGCGTGCGGCTGCCTCGAAGGCTCCGCGTCGGAACTCGTGCATGCCCAAGCGGGGTGAGCGAGTGCCCTCGGGGAACACCAGCAGCGCGCGGTTGTCCACGAGCGCGGCGATCATGCGCTCCAGCGCGATCGCACCATCGGCGGGGTCCTTGCCGACTGGCGCCGCGATGTGGCCGCACGCTCGCAGCATGCGACCGATGATCGGCGCACCCATCCAGGCTTGCTTGGCGACGTAGGTGATGCGGGGCAGCGCGGCCATGATGAACACCACGTCGAGCAGGCTGGGATGGTTCGCCACCACGACCACGCCGCCGCCATCGGCCAGCAGCTCGGGGCACGGCGGATAGGTCGGCCGCACGATGCCGAGCGCATGCATGAACCGGAAGTAGCGCCGCGACCAGCGGTGCAGCAGCGCCTGCGCGGCGGCGATGCGAGCGGCCGGCTCGCGCACGCCCAGCAGCGCCAGCGGCAGCACGAACGCGGCCAGGATGGCCCCGAAGCCGCCGAACGCGACGTAGCACAGGCCCACCAGCACGATGCGGATCGGTCGAGGCATCGTGTCAGACCTGCGCGAACACCAGTGACGTGTTGATGCCGCCGAAGGCAAAGTTGTTGTTCATCGCACGTCGGATGGTCGCCTCGCGCAGCTCGCCGCGCACGTAGGCGAGTGGAGCGCAGCGCGGATCGACGTGCTCGAGGTTTCGCGTCGGCGCGATGAAGCCACCGTGCATCATCGCGATCGTGAACACCGACTCGATCGCACCGCAGCCGCCCAGGGTGTGGCCGGTGTGACCCTTGGTCGACGACACCGGCACGCGATCGCCGAGCGCCTCGACCATCGCCTGACTCTCGGCGATGTCGCCGACCTCGGTGCCGGTCGCGTGGGCGTTGACGTAGTCGAGCGTGTCGGCGCCCACGCCCGCGTCGCGCAGCGCGGCTCGCATCGCGCGGGCCATGCCGTCGGGCGACGGCGAGGTCAGGTGGGCGCCGTCGCAGTTGCTGCCATAGCCGAGGATCTCGGCCCATACCCGCGCGCCGCGGGCCTGGGCGTGCTCCCAGCTCTCGAGCACGAGCGTGCCCGCACCCTCGGCGACGACCATGCCGTCGCGATCGCGATCGAACGGACGCGGATGGGTGTCGGCACGGCCGGTCGACGCGGCGAGCATGAGATCGAAGACCCCCGCGACCGTCACGTGCAGCTCCTCGGCGCCGCCGCAGATCGCGATCTCTTCGCGGCCATGGGCGACCGCCATGAAGCCCTCGCCGATCGACTGACTGGCGCTCGTGCACGCGCTGCAGATCGGCACCACGCGCCCGGTGATGCCGAACGCTTGCGCGAGGTTGGCGGCGCAGGTGTGGCTCATGAAGCGCAGGTACGCCGAGCTCAGCAGACCTTCGAAGCGCTCGGTGGTGTACAGGCGCCGGTAGTACTCCTCGGCGGCGCCGGTCGAGCCGTCGGTCGAGCCGAACAGCAGCGCGCACTCGGGTCCCTGGACCTGCGCGCTCGTCAGCCCGGCGTCGGCGATTGCGGCCTCGGTCGCCGCGATCGCCAGGCGTGCGACCTTGCCGGTGGCGCGCAGCTGCTTGCGTCCGAAGTTCGGCAGCGCGGGATCCGCGACCGCGCCGGCGAGCGCCGTGCGCACGCCCCAACGGGCCCATGCATCCACGGAGACGATGCCGTGGGCGTGCGTGCGCAGGGCCGTGGCCACCTCCGTGACGGAGCTGCCGATGGGACTGACGAGGCCCATGCCGGTGATGACGACGCGTCGACGGCCCATGGCGGAAGGACGAGAGCATCGACATGGTGCCCCGGCAATCGCGTTTTCGCCACGCGCCCCGGTGTGCTAGCGTCGTCGGCGCTCGAACAGCGCGAAAGCCAAGCTGGGGCATCGGAGCCGTTGATGGTCGTTTCGGGGACGAGCGCAGGCGCACGCAGGGGACGGGCGCGGGTGTGTGTGCTGCACGTCGGCGGCACCATCGGCATGACGCGCACCGCCAACGGGCTCGAGCCCATGCCGGGCGTGCTCGAGCGCTACCTCGACGCGATGCCCGAGCTGCGTGGATCGGACGTGCCGCTGCACCACGTCGAGCGGCTCGATCCCCTGCTCGACAGCGCCGACATGGGTCCGCGCGACTGGGTCCGCATCGCCCAGGCGATCGTCGAGCGCGACCACGAGTTCGACGGCTTCGTGGTCCTGCACGGCACCGACACCATGGTCCACACCGCGTCGGCGCTGAGCTTCCTGCTGACCGGTCTGCGCAAGCCGGTGGTGATGACGGGCTCGCAGCTCAGCCTCGAGCACGTGCGCAGCGATGGCCGCGAGCACATCATCACCTCGCTCATCATCGCCGGCACGCAGGCGATCCCGGAGGTGTGCATCTACTTCGCGTCGCGGCTGCTGCGGGGCAATCGCGCGCAGAAGATCCACAACAGCGACTTCGTCGCGTTCGGCAGCGGCAACCTGCCGCCGCTGGCAACCGTGGGCGTCGGCATCACGGTGCACGGGCACCTGCTGCGCGCGCCCGGTGAGGGCTTGCCGTCGCAGGTCGAGCTGGTGCGCGAGCCGCAGGTCGCGACCCTGCGCGTGTTCCCCGGCATCCGCCCGGCGGTGATCGAGGGCATGCTGTGCGCGCCGCTCGAGGGCCTGGTGCTCGAGACCTACGGCGCGGGCACGTTCCCATCGTCGCGCGAGCACGACCTGATGGCGCCGATCCACGCCGCCACCCGTCGGGATCCGCCGACGGTGATCGTGAACTGCTCGCAGTGCCACGGCGGCATCGTTCGGCAGGAGGCCTACGCGGGCGGCCGCAAGCTCACCGCTGCGGGCGTGGTCTCGGGCCACGACATGACGCCCGAGGCTGCGCTCACCAAGCTCTACTGTCTGCTCGCGATGGGGCACAACCACGCCGAGGTGCAGCGCCTGATGGGCGAGGACCTCGCCGGTGAGCTCGACGCCCGCGCAGCAGCGCCCGAGGTGACGCCATGAAGCATCGGATCACAATCACACCGATCGCATTGTTTGCAGTGCTGAGCTGCGGCCCAGCGCCCAAGGCCGACGACGGCAAGACCATCGCGGCCGCGTCGGCCTCGACGCCCGAGAAGGTCGGCTACGATCTGCGCCGGCTGCGGCCACGCAACGAAGAGCCGCTGGCGCAGATGTTCGATCGCTTGTTCACGCAGGCCACCGCCGAGGGCAAGCAGACCGCGGTGCTGTTCTCGGCCGATTGGTGCGAGCCCTGCCGCAAGCTCGAGCTCGAGCTCGGCAACACCCATCCCGCGGCCGACATCGGCCACGTCCGCATCTTCGAGCTCAAGGAAGAAGACTGGGAGGCGGCCACGCGCATGGACGAGTTCGGGGCGCTGCGCAAGCGCTGGTACGAGCCCGCAGACTCGTACCCTGTCTTCATCGTGCTCGATGGCAACGGCAACAAGCTCGAGGAGATGAAGGAAGCCATCGAGCGGCTGCAGGGCGCGGGCCAGGAGCCCACGGTCGCGCAGTGGTTTCGCGGCCTCGACAGCTCGCAGGGCTAGCTTCCCAGCTCGACGCGGATGGTCCACGAAGTCACACCCACGCCCGAGCCCACGCCGTCGCAGCTCGACGCGACGTCGACCGAGTTCGCCGACACGCTGATGCGCGAGCTCGCCGCGGCGCCGTCGGTGGCCCCACCGGCGCATCACGTGTTCGCGGCGGGAACCCTGCTGGCGCAGCGCTATCGCATCGAGGGCGTGCTGGGCAAGGGCGGCATGGGCACCGTGTTCGCGGCCACCGACGAGCGGCTCGGGCGTCGGGTCGCGATCAAGGTCCACCACGGTCGTACCGCCTCGGTCGCGCGACTGCGGCAGGAGGCGCGCGCGCTCGCGCGGCTGAGCCACCCCAACGTCGTGACGGTGCTCGAGGTCGGCGCCCACGACGGCCAGGTCTACGTCGCGATGGAGTACGTCGACGGGCCCAACGCGCGCGCGTGGGCGCGGCAACACCGTGGTGACATCACTGCGATCGTCGCCATGTATCTCCAGGCCGCCGCGGGGCTCGCCGCGGCCCACCGCGTCGGCATCGTGCACCGCGACTTCAAGCCCGACAATGTGCTCGTGGGCGCCGATGGTCGCGCCCGCGTGGCCGATTTCGGGCTCGCCGCGGCGTTCGGTGGCGACGACGACGAGACCTCGGTGGAGATCGTCGCTGCGCACGTGGACGTGGGCTCGATCGAGACGCGCGAGGGCACCACGGTGGGCACGCCGGCCTACATCGCTCCGGAGCAGATCGGTCACAGCCGCGTCGATGCCCTCGCCGATCAGTTCTCGTTCTGCGCGTCGTTGTTCGAGGCCGTGCACGGGCAGCTGCCGTTCCAGGGCGAGAGCGCCGAGGAGACGATGGCGCACATCCTGGCCGGTGATCTCGCCGAGCCCCGCGGCGGTGAGCCGGTGCCCAAGTGGCTCGATACAGTGCTGCGCCGCGGGCTCGCACGCGATCCCAGGCAACGCTTCGCGGACATGAACGCGCTCGCGCGAGCGCTGCGTGGCGGTGGCGCATCGCGGTGGCGCAGCCTCGGCGTGGGTCTGTTCGCGAGCTTGGGAGTCGCCGCATGGCTGCTCTTGCCCGCCGCCGCGCCTCGCGATCCGCGGTGCGACGAAGATCCGCGCGAACACTGGGACGAGCTCCGACGTCGCGTGACCGCGACGGTCGAGGCCCAGCACTCGGAGCCGCTCACGCAGAGCTGGCAGCGTCTATCCGCTGCGCTCGGCGGCAAGGCCGAGGGCATGATCTCGACCCGTGACACCGTCTGCGAGGCCACGATCGAACAGGGCTCGGCCGAGCGCGATGCCCAGCTGGTCCGGCTCGATTGCCTCTCGCGCGCACGCAACGAGATCGACGCACTGTACCGCGAGGTCGAGGGCGCCGACCTGTCTGTCATCGTGTCGCTGATCGACGATGCGCTCGCGCTCGACGACGCGTCGGGTTGTCTGGTCGAAGCGGTCGCGGTGTCGGAGCCGGCGGTGGTCGATACGCCCGAGGCCGCGACGTTGCGCCTGTCGCTTGCCACGCTCGAGGCACGCATCGCTGCGGGCGGCCGGGCGTCGGTGTTGCCCTTCGCCGACGAGGTCGTGCGCGCCGCGGCCCAGACCGAGCGTGCAGATCTGATCGCCGAGGCGTTCGCCACCCGCGGCCGTGCGCGCGCGATGGCGGGCGCCGAGCTCGACGCGGCCGCGGACCTCGAGTACGCCATCGAACTCGCGCGCACGCACGGCGAGGACCGGCTCGTGGTCCGCGCGGCAGCGACGATGGCGCAGCTCTCGTTCAACTCCGGCCGCGATCTGAGCGAGACCGATCGCTGGATCGATCTCGCGCGCTCGCACATCCGGCGCTGGCCCGAGGACGCCGCCGCATCCGTGAGCCTCTTGGTGCTGCAGTCCATGGTGCATCGCGGCATGCATCGCTCCGACGCCGACGCGCTGCTCGACGAGGCCGAAGCCATCGTGCGAAGCGCCGAGCTCGGCGGCGAAGGAGAGGTGATGACCGAGCAAGCGCGCGCCAGGGTTGCGAGCGCCCGAGGAGACTATGGTGCGGCGCTGCGGCACGTCGACCGCGCGCTCGAGGTCGCGAGGGACACCTTCGGCCCCATGCACCCGCGGGTGGTCCAGACCCTCGATCTGCGCGCTTCGGTCTACGACGGCGCCGGCAACTACGACGAGGTCCGTCGCGCCCTGCGCGAGGCGCTGGACATTCAACGCGCGCTCACCACGGAGCTCGACCACCGAGCAGTGGCCACGATGGTCCAGCTCGCCAACATGGAGTCGTTGCTCGGCAACGGCGAGGCCGCGGTGGAGCTCTGCAACCAGCTTCGCGCGGCGAAATCCCAGCGTGCGCCGGCGCCAGAGGCCGAGCTACAGATCGCCGAGGCCTGTGGGCTGGCGTCGTTCTCGGCGAACCGGCTCGACGAGGCGTACGCCGAGTACATGCGGGCGCTGGACGTGCTGCAGCACGTGCGCGCGGACTACGACGCGCGCGGGATCCTCGAGAATCTCTCCCTCATCGAGCGGAGCCGAGGACGGCTGGTGGAGGCCAAGCGCTTCTTGGATCAGGCCCTTCGCGTCCAAGACGCGCTCGACCGCGAAGACGCGGCGACGCCTGCACTCTCCCACGCCTACGGGTTCTTGCTCTTCGACATGGGCGAGTACGATCAGGCCGAGGTGATGTTCCAGCGCGCGGCGGGACAGACCGCCGGCATCCTCGGGCCCGATCACATGGATCGTGGATGGCCTGAGCTGGGGCTCGGTCGGGTCGCGCTCGCGCGCGGCGAGGCGGAGCAAGCGATCGCGCACCTCGAGCAGGCGAGCGCGGCATTCGAGCCCGATGATGCGGGGCCGCTGCCGCGCGCGGAGGCGGCGGTGTCCCTCGTCGAGGCGTTGTTGCTCGCGGGACAGCGCGCCCGCGCCCGCGAGGTCGCCGAGGCCGCAGTCGTCCGGATCGACGGTGCCCAGGCGACCGTGTCGGCCGATGTGGCGCCGCTTCGCGCGCGACTGCTCGAGCTGCGCGACCGCGTGGGCGCGCGTGGGCGTGCGTCGGTCGTGGCCCGGGCACCGTAGTCTCCCGCGCGTGCAAAGCATCACATGCGCGCGCCCGCAGCGGCGTTCACGGGCTCCGGTGGCAGGCCGAGTGCGTCGTCATCGCGTCGCAGGGCGCCGTCATGGCCTGCTTGCTGCCGGAATCTTCCCACGCGGCCGTACGTGGGCTAAGCACCTGCAGGGAGAGCCATGCGAAGGATCTACGGGGCCATCGGAGTGTCGTTGCTGTTGGCGTGTGATCGCCAGGGCGAGGCGCATGCGAACGGACGCACGGAGATCGGCGCGCGAGCTCCGGCCGACGAGTCCGCGGCCAAGCCCACGTCGGCCGGTGAGCGCCCGAGCGCCGCACCCGATGTCGCGCCGCCCGTGCTCGCGGACGCGGCACCCACCGAGCCCGCCGAGGATCGCCCCGACGAAGCGGTCGTGCCCGAGGAGCCGGCGCCCCCGGTCGCGCCCGCGGACTACGGCGTCATCAAGCCCTCGCAGCCCGCGCCCGAGCCCGAGGCGCTGACGATGTACGCGATCGCCGGCTACGAGGTCGTCGCGATCCACGATACCCCCGATCCCGAGTCACCGAAGCTCGGCTACCTGCGCATCGGAGCGCGCACCCGCGTGACCGCGAAGGTCGAGGGCACCGGCTGCACCAAGGGCTGGCATCAGCTGCCGCAGGGCGGCTTCGCGTGCGCCAACAAGGGGCTCGTCGTCGATGCGGATCGCGACCCGGTGATGAAGAATGCACCGCCGCCGCCGCGCACCGACCAAGGCCTGCCCTACGACTACGCCTACGTGAAGCGTTGGAACTCGCCGATGTGGTGGCGCGTGCCGACGCCCGACGAGGCCGCCGCTGCCGAGCAGCTGCGGGTCACCCGCGAGACCGAGCGTCTCGCTGCAGAGGCGGCCGAGAAGGGGCTCCCGCCGCCGGCGCCCGCCAAGCCCAAGCCCAAGCCGAGCGATGCTGGCGGCGCCGACATGGCGCCCGCGGCCGGCGATGCGAAGCCTGCCGACGACGCCGCGGCCGCGCTGCCCTCGATCGACGACGAGCCCGACGCGGAGCAGCCCAAGCCGAAGAAGCAGGACGGCGACAAGGCCGACGGCGACAAGCCCAAGGCCGACAAGGCCGACGGCGACAAGCCCAAGGCCGAGCCCGTCGCGCCGGCGGAGCCGACGATCCCGGCCTCGCGGCTGCCGCTCAAGCCCGAGAAGTCGTGGCTCGAGCGTGGCTTCTACGTCTCGGTGGTCGACAAGATCACCGAGGAGGGCCGCACGTGGTGGCGCACCGCCCGAGGCGGCTTCGTCGACGTCGCCTACGCGTACAAGTTCGGCGCCAAGGACTTCGAGGGCAACCCGCTCTCGGAGGGCGCGAGCTTCCCGTTCGGCTATGTGATGTCGGAGACCACCAAGCTCATCGAGCTGCAGCCCGACGGCAAGCTCAAGACCACGGCCACGCTCGAGAAGCGTGCCTTCGTGGATCTCTCCGAGGAGGTCGAGATCGGCGGGCGCGCCTACATGAGCACGCCAGACGGGCACCTGATCCGCAAGGCCGACCTGCGCCTCGCCGAGCCGCAGCCCTTGCCCAAGGGCTTGCAGCCGTGGGAGCGATGGGTCGACGTCAGCCTCGACAAGCAGATCTTGGTCGCCTACGAGGGCGAGACGCCGGTGTTCACGTCGCTGGTGTCGACCGGCAAGAAGGGCACCGCCGAGGAGCCGTTCGAGACGCCGACCGGGCGCTGGCGCATCCGCAGCAAGCACATCTCCACCACGATGGACGGCAACACCGCGTCCGACGGCAACTACTCGATCCAGGACGTGCCGTGGACCATGTTCTTCGAGGGTAGCTACGCGCTGCACGGCGCGTTCTGGCACCAAGGCTTCGGTCGCGTGCGCAGCCACGGCTGCGTCAACCTCGGGCCCAGCGCCGCCCGATGGCTCTTCTACTGGACCACTCCGTTCTTGCCGGAGGGTTGGCATGGCGTGCACGCGCACGCGGGCAGCCCCGGCACGACGGTGATCGTGCGACGCTAGCCCCCAGTACCGTGCAGCTCACCGCCATCTGTGTGCCTGGCCCCGAGGGCCGCTCCATCGAGCTCCGATCGCCCCAACGCGACGACGCCGGCATCATGCTGACGTTCCTGCGCGAGCTGCTGCACGAGTCCGCCGACCACCTCAACGCGCCTGCGAACAGCTACGACGGTGCGTCGGTCGAGCATCAGGCCGAGGACATCGAGCGGCTCGGCGCCTGCGAGCGCGACTTCTTCCTCAGCGCCTTCGACGACGGCCGCGTGGTGGGAAACCTGCTGTTCAACGCCACCGACGTGCCGGTGTCGCGCCACTGCGGTCAGCTCGCGCTCGGTGTGCTGCAGAGCCACCAAGGCATGGGCCTGGCCTCGGCGCTGCTGGGCCGCTGCATCGACGAAGCGACGCGGCTCGGGATCTGGAACATCCGCTTCACCGTGCGCACGTACAACCAACGTGCGATCGCGCTGTACGAGCGACATGGCTTCCGCCGCGTCGGGCGGCTCGAGGGCGTGGCCCGCATCGGCGAGGCGTTCGTCGATGAGTTTCTCTACCAGGGCGTCTTCGGCCGCTAGCAGGCCTGCGTGTACAGCTGCGCGGCGTCGCCCTCGCCTGCGCAGAACCACACGTTGCCGGTGCCATCGCAGCAGCCGACGCCGGTGATGCCCATGTTGCCACCGCAGTCGCCGCCTTCGACGAGGTCGATGCCGTCGGGACACGCGCTCGAGATCATCCCCGAGGGGTCCTCGCCCTCGCCGCCGCACACATAGCCCATCGGCACCGTCTTCTCGCCGGTGGCACCCCAGCCGCAGCCCGCGGGCCCGGCGGTGCCGCTGTCGGCGGCGCTGTCACTCGACGAGCCGGAGCTGGCGTCGGTACCCGCTGCGGTGGTGGCTGCGGTGGTGCCAGCGGTGCTGGCAGCGGTGGTGCCAGTGGTCGCGCTCGAAGCCGAGGCCGAGCTGCTACCGGAGTCGCCGGCGTCATCGCCGTTGTCGAGGATCACACACGCGGTCAGGACCAGGGATAGCGCGGCCGCAAGCGTAGGCTTCATCATGTCGAAGGGAACTCCGTAGGTGCCTCGCGTCGAACGCCCAGGCGGGCGTGGGACGAAAGGCTCGTCGCGTGATTCGAATCGATCGTCCGCTTGGCGGACGCGAGCCGCCGGCCACACGTGGCGCGGCGGGGAGTCGTCATCGACGCGACAACGATGACGCTAGCACGCGCCGAGGCGCGGGCAACCCGGCGTGCGCGCGCCCGAAGACCCCCTGACATCGATGTCAGGGCCGCGCGCGGTGGCGGTGCTATGTTGGCCGCCCGTGGCGCGCGATCGCATCGAGATCCAAGGCCTCACCGTCGAGTGCGTGATCGGCATCCTGCCCGCCGAGCGCGATCGCACGCAGCCGCTCGAGGTGGGTTTGTCGCTGCTGCTCGACCTCGGCGAGGCCGGTCGCAGCGGCCGCATCGCTGACACCGTCGACTACGCCGTGGTGCACGAGCAGATCGCGGCGATGCTCGGATTCCGCCGCTACAAGCTGCTCGAGAACGCGGCCGAGGAGCTGGCGGCGATGCTGCTCGGCGTGCATCCGCGCATCGATGCGGTCGAGCTCACGTTGATCAAGCCGCAGGCGCTCGCGCACGGCCGCAGCGCCGCGGTGACGATCTCGCGCTCGCGGGTGGACTATCCCCGTCGCAGCGAGGCCTCCCGCTTCGGTGAGGTCGAGGTCTTGCTCGAGACCCGCGAGGCCGGCCTGTATCTGTTGCATGTCGATCCCCGCGGCCGCATCCCGCGGCACCATCACGAGGTGATGCGCGAGCTCGAGTGGCTGGTCGAGGGCGAGCTCGTGCAAGACGGCGCCGCCGTGGTGCCGTCGACGCCGCGCGAGTGGCCGCTGCACCATCGCCACGCCTACGACAACCCGGCCGACGTCCGCGCGACGCTGTTCTGTTGCGACGTGCCGCCGTACATCCCGGCCGACGAGATCGACGAGGTCGCGCCGTGAGCGAGCTGGTGCTGGTGACCGGTGCGACCCGCGGCATCGGCCGCGAGATCGCGCGCTTGCTGGTCGGCATCGGCCACGGCGTGATCGCGATCTATCGCCGCGACGAGGCCGCCGCCGCGGCGTTGGCCGCCGAGCTCGGCGAGCGCGTGCGCTGCATTCGCGCCGATCTCGGCGACGATGCCGAGGTCCATCGCGTGGTGATGGATCTCGCGCACGGCCCCGCGCTGTGTGGCGCCGTGTTGGCGGCCGGCACCGCCGTACACGCAGAGTTCGACGCGCCGACCCCGGCGCCCGGAGGCGCCGCCCACGATCCCCTCGATCGCATGCTGCACGACGATCTGCGCGCACCGTTGGTGTTGTTGCGGGCGCTGCTGCGCGCGCAGGCGCTGGCATCACCGTCGTCGGTGGTGCTGCTCGGCAGCAACCTCGCGCGCCGCGGAGTGATCGGGCGCAGCCACTACGCCGCCGCCAAGGCCGGGCTCGAGGGGGCGATGCGATCGCTGGCCCGCGAGCTGGGTCCGCGACAGATTCGCATCAACACCGTCGCGCCCGGGCTCGTGCGCACCGACATGACCGCGGCGATCGGCGACGACGGCTTCGAGGCCTACGCGCGCACGGTGCCGCTGGGGCGCGTCGGCGTGCCGGCCGACATCGCGCCGCTGGTCGCATTCCTGCTCGGCGCGGGCGCACAGTACATCACCGGCCAGAGCATCGACGTCGACGGTGGTTGGGGGGCGTGAGCCCGCGTGACCGGCAGGCCGCGATCGGCGATGATCGGGCGGGCGTGAGCGACATCGATGCCGGCGGTCTGCGGAGCGTCCGCGCCACTCGATACGTGCATCCGCTGCGCGAGGGCGGCTCGCTGCCGGCGTTGATCGAGGTCGACGGCGGCGATCTGTTCGTCGCCAAGTGGCGCGGTGCGGGGCAGGGTGCCACCGCGTTGGTGGCGGAGGTCATCGTCGGGGTGCTGGCACGTGCGCTGGCGCTGCCGGTGCCGCAGCTCGCGATCCTCGAGCTCGGCGACGAGCTCGGCCGTACCGAGCGTGATCCGGAGATCGCCGAGCTGCTGCGCGCCAGCGTCGGCAGCAACTTCGGGCTGGGCTGGATCGCGGGCGCGATCGGCTACGACGCTGCCGCGCGCACACCGGTCGACGACGACCTGGCTGCGCGTATCGTGGCATTCGATGCCTACGTGATGAACGTCGACCGGACCGCGCGCAATCCCAACCTGCTGTGGGCGCAGGAGCAGCTGTGGCTCATCGATCACGGGGCGGCGCTCTACTGGCACCACGGCTGGGACGGCGCGCTCGATCGCCCCGCGCGGCGCTTCGAGCGGGTGAAGGACCACGTGCTGCTGCCGCAGGCCGGTGATCTCGCGGCCGCCGGCGCGTGGCTCGTGGCCGCGATCGACGACGCGGTGCTCGAGGCCGCGGTGCGGGCAGTGCCCGCGGCGTGGCTGGCATCCGATGACGTCGACGCGCGGCGGGCGGCCTATCTCGCGATGCTGCGAGCGCGCCGCGACCAGGCTGCGGCATTCGTCGAGGAGGCAGTGCGTGCCCGCGCGGGTGTTTGAGGCCGCGACGATTCGCGTGGTGCCGCGGATCGATCGCGAGGAGTTCATCAACGTCGGCGTGGTGCTGCACAGCCCCGAGGCCGCGTTCCTCGACTGCCGTGTCGAGCTCGATGGCGCACGGCTGGCCGCACTGGCGCCGAGGCTGTCGTGCGCGATGGTGGAGCGACACATGCAGGCGTTCGTGGCGGTGTGCCGCGGCGAGCGCGGGGCCGGGCCGATCGCCGCGCTGCCCCGCGGTGAGCGCTTCCACTGGCTGGTGGCGCCGCGCAGCGCGATGATCCAGACCTCGGCGGTGCACGCCGGGGTCGCCGACGACCCCGCCGCCGCGCTGGAGCGATTGTTCCGCGCGCAGGTCGGGCCGGTGTAAGCCCGCGCGGCGGCGCCGGCGTTCGGTGGGCATGCCTCGGCCCCGGCGCGTGCTCGAGTTGGTTGCGGTCGCGCTGGCGCTCTTCGCATCGATCGCGACCAGCCCGCGTCGCTGGTCGGTCGAGTCCCCCGAGCTCGCGGTCGCGCCCTCGCAGCTGTCCGAGGCCACGCCGCTCGGTCAGCGGATGTTCGTGGTGACGGTGTCGCCCGAGATCGTCGCGCGCGAGCTACCGCTGCACCTGAGACTGCGGGGCGAGTTGCTGTGGGACAGCAGCGATCCCGCGGCGAGCTCGGTGCTGCATCTCGAGGTCGAGGGCGCCAAGTGGTACGAGGATGACAGCGGTCGCTTCGACGTCGTGGTGCGTCCGGGCGCGCCGGTCGTGATCGACCGCGGCGGGACCATCGATCTCGCCGGTTGCCCGGCCGATGAGCCCTGCCGTCGCACCGTCGTGGTGCGGCACCGGTGGGAGCAGCCGGCGGACGTGGCGTCGCTGGCGTGGCGCGCGAGCGTCTCGATCTCCGACGTCCAGCGCAACCGTCGCGATCGCGAGCCGCAGCACGAGGGTGCACTGCAGATCACCGAGGTGGAGTGAGCCAACGGCCATGGGTCGCTCACCGCTGGCACACCCGCTGTCGCTGCTCGCGATCGCCGTGTTGATCGTCAACGACCACCTGCTCAAGTGGGTGTGGCCGGGCGTCGTCACCGGCAAGCTGTCGGACTTCGCGGGGCTGGTGTGCTTTCCCTTGCTGCTGCTGGCGTTGATCGAGCCGTGGTGCCGGCGCAGCTGCGACCGACGCCTCGCCGGGCTCGTCGCGGGCCTCACGGCGCTTTGCTTCGCGATGGTGAAGACATGGCCGCCGGCCAACCACGCCTACGCCGTCGCCTGGGGTCTGCTGCAGTGGCCGGGCGCGGCGGTGCAGGCGTGGCTCGCCGGCTCGCCCACGCCGCCGCGCTTCGAGGTCGAGTGCGTGCGTGACCCGACCGACCTGATCGCGTTGCCCTCGGTATTGGTTGCGGTGTGGCTGGTGCCGTCAGTCCCACTTGCCGTCGATGCACGTCAGCGTCGCGCCGCCCGGGAACGCGGAGTCGCAGATCTCCCCGTCCTGCGCGCATGCGTCGTTGGGCACCGGCGCGTCGGCGCACGCCACGGGGTCGGTGCAGATCCCTCCGCCGACGAAGTTCCAGCGATCGTCGGTGCAGACGAAGTTGCGCGTGCCGCAGTCGGTCGGTACGCCGCACCAGCGGTCGGGGTCGTCGCACGGCTTGTCCGATAGCGGCGCGGCCTGCATGCAGTACTGCTCGGTGCACAGCGCGTGGGCAACCCAGGTGTAGCCCTCGCACTCGAGCACATCGAGGCAATCGCCGTCGGGGTCGCAGGGCTCGGGGCTGAGCTCGAAGTCGCAGTCGTCGCCGTCCGCTGGTCCTTCCTCGCACGCGATCGGCGTCCCGCCGCAGCCGCTGCCGTCGATCTGCACCCACGCGCCGCCCTGGCATTCGTAGAGCCATGATCCGCAGTCGTCGCCGTAGCTGCACTGCGCGCCGGGGGTCTCGCAGCTCTCGCCCCCGGCCACCGCGAGGCACGCATCGCCGCCGCCGCTGGTGTCGTTGCCGCTGGTGCTCGGGCCCATCGACGTGCCCGACCCCGACGAACCGCCCGCGGTCGTACTGCCACCGCTGCCACTGCCACCGCCACTGCCATCCATGCTCCCGTGCTCGTTGCCGATCGGCTCCGAGGCGAGCGAGCACGCCGTCACCCACGCCACCATCACGCCAGCCAGTCCACGTTCCAACATCCAACGGTCCATGTGCTTGGGTTGTCCGGGTCGGACCCGTTCCAGCTCCGTCATCGCACGAATTCGCAGGCCTCGCGCACGCGGGTCCGCAGCGCCGCGCTCGCGTGGCCGCGCGCGAACTCGGCGGCGATGGCCTTGCCGGCCGCGGGGCTGCGACGGCAGCGGCCGATCGCGGCCAGCGCGTCGCGCTCGGGCACGAGTGCACCGGCGGCGAAGTCCCGGCGGTGGGTCTCGACGAGTGCGAGCGCGCCAGCGATGTCGTCGTCGGCGAGGGCCTGCCAGGCGCGCGAGAGCAGTGCGCGTTCGGCCGCGAGGTCGCCGGGCCCGATCGCCGCAGGGACCTCGTCGGGCGGCGCAGCGTCGACGCTGCCGGACACCGCCACCCGTGGTCTCGGCCGCTTGGTCGGCGTGGGCGATGACGTCGTCGGGCTCGCGCTGGCGGCGGTGGACGTCGCCGTCGCGACCGGGAGCTCCGCCGGTGCGATCGTGGCAGCGGCGCTCGCCGGCGCGTCGTCGTGTGCGCGGCGATCGCTGGCCTGGTCGTGGGCCGGCACGGCACCCGCCAGCGCGGTGGGGCGCCACGCCGCCGCGAGCCCCCACGCGAGTAGACACGCCGCCGCCACTGCGCACGCGATCAACACGGTGGCCGCGGTGGCGCGCCGCGAACGTGCGCGCCGGAGCCCGAGCGCCACGCGCTCCATCGCGTCGGGTGACATCGTGTGCAGGTCGACGTAGCGCGCCAGCAGCTCGCGGGCGTGCTCGGGCAGCGCGGTCGGCTCGCCGTGCTCACGCGGGTTCATGGCGCCTCCGCGGCGACGAAGCCGTTCGCCTCGAGGTGCTCGACGAAGCGCTTGCGCGCGAGTCGCAGCCGCGAGTAGACGGCCGCCAGCTCGATGCCCAGCATCGCTGCGACCTCGGGTCCGCGCAGGCCTTCGATGTCGACCAGCGCGAAGACCTCGCGGTGGTGGGGCTCGAGGCCGTCGAGGAACGCGCCCACGATGCGACGTGCGTCGGCGCGTGCGAGCGCGACATCGGGGGCCTCGAGTGCGCCGCCGGGCTCGAGCACCACCAGCTTGCGGTCGGCGCGTGCACGGCCGCGGCGGAGGTTCGACGCGATGCCGCGGGCGATGCCGTGCAGCCACCCCCGTCGCGAGCCCCGTGACGCATCGAACTCGGGCCAGCGTCGCTGCGCGACCAGGAACACCTCCTGCACTGCGTCCTCGGCCGTGTCCGCGGGGACCCCGAGTCGCTGCACGGCGCGCCACACGAAGCCGGCGTCGGCGCGGTACGCCGCCGCGAGGGCGTC
Source organism: Deltaproteobacteria bacterium (assembly GCA_016709225.1). Lineage (NCBI taxonomy): Bacteria > Pseudomonadati > Myxococcota > Myxococcia > Deltaproteobacteria bacterium. Next base: position 2,911,246 of record JADJEE010000012.1, read on the forward strand.
ATCATCGGGCGCTGGCTCGCGTGCCATGGCGGGCTCACCTCCCCGGTTGTCCGGCTCGCGGGGTTTCCAGCGCGGTCGGGTTGCGATGACGCCAGTGCAGCCCGCAGGTGGTCGCGAACGCGACCTGGCCCACGCGGTCGATGTCGCCCGAGGGCACGCTCGCGAAGCCGCCGTGCACGGCGACCCACGACACGTCGACGGTGCAGCCGAGGCCGACCCGCCAAGCGAGCCAGCCGATCACGCCCACACCGACGCCGACGCCGAGCCAGGGCTGCCGCGCGCGCCGGGGGTCGAGGGCGCCGACGCCCTCGGCGTGCACGAGGCCCGACTGGACCAGCCCGCACAGTGGCGCGTCGAGGCGCCCGCGCGAGAGCACACCACAGCCACGCACGCCCACGGACCACAGCTGCGCGACCAGTCCGACGTCAGGGTTTGCGCGGGAGTCGAGGCGCCGCGGTGTCCACTCGTGGGCTTCGAGCTCCAGCCGCCAGCGGCGGCCGAGGATCCCGACGCCGAGCCCGACCACGGCCGTGATGCGCGGCGAAGGCCCGAGTCCGAAGCCCGCGACCACATGGCCGGTCGCCGCGATCGGTGCGCGACGCGATCGGCCGTTCGAGCGCGACGGCGTACGCGTCGTGGGTGTCGCGATCGTCGTGCCGACGTACGACGACGACCGCGCGGCCTCGTGTGCGCGGTCGCTGCCGAGCAGGCGCTCGACCTCGGGTGGCGTTGCGTTCACCGGCGTCGTGTCGGCCGTGGACACGCGCGGGTCGATCGCGACCGCGGCGAGGAAGGCGGCCGTGCGTGCGAGCTCGAGGCAATCGTCGTGCTCGAGCTCGCGGGGCTCGAGGTCATCGTCGAACCACACCCGCAGGCGGTAACCGCCATCTTGGCCGTCGATCTCGGCGCGCATGCGCAGTGGTTCGCGCTGCTCCGGCGAGCGAGCGCCGACGGTCTCGCGCACCTGTTGCTGCACGAATGACGCGTCGGGACACTGCGTGGGCGCCTGCCACCGTAGCTCCACCGGGTCACCGATCTGCGACAGCAGCAGCGCGCTCGCATGCCACGTCATCCACCCCATCGCGAACGGCACGTCAGCCAGCATGCTACCACGGCGCTGCGAAGGCACCGGCTCGCGTGGCACGCCGATCGCTGGGCGCGTCGCGAACGGAGTCTCGATGACGCTCCGTTCGCGACGCGGACGAGGTCCCGCGAGGCACGTGTTGCGCAGCGCGAGCCGCCGGCGAGGAGCGCTCCACCTGCGGCCGCGAGGGCCCCGTAGGGGATCACTTCGAGCCCCTCGCGACACTCCCTTGCGAATGACGCAGACCCACTGCACGCCGATCGGCAAGCTCTTGCGCACCTCCAGCGACGGAGGTCCGCGATGACCGCCGTGCGCACCTTCGGCTTCGACGTCGTGCTGCAGCTCGACGAGGCCCTGACGTCACGGCTGCTGGCGGCGCGGACGTACGACCTCGCGCGGATCCCCGGTGGGCACTCGCCGCTCGACGTGCTCTCGGTCGGCACCGCGGAGGCACCGAGCTACGTCGAGTGCGGCATGCCGCGGGTCTTCGCGGTGGCCGGTGACCCCGCCGACGTCGTGCACATCGAGCTACCATTCATCGCCAGTGCCGGCCTGCCGAACCTCGGCAACCTATCGGCCGCGTGCGAGCTCGGCGACGTCCACCTGCGTGCGAAGCAGGGCGACATCGACATCGATCTCACGACGGTCGACGCCGCCGACATCGCGCTGCACGTGATCGAGGTCAGCCCCGCCGCCGACGGCCTCGGCGCGACCGCAACCCCCGGGCTCTTCGACCTACCCGGCGATCTCGCCGAGCGCAAGGCCGCGATCGCAGCCGCCGCGAGGACGAACAGCCAACGGTTGCCGCTACCGCCGGTCGACATCGATGGCGTGGCGCGCAGCTCCATCCTCGCGCCGTTCCCTAGCACCGCAGAGGCCGCGGGCAATCGCGTGTGTGGTGGCGTGACCGTGGGCCTGTATGCCGGCGTCGCGCCGTCGCAGGCGATCGGCAGCGCCATCCCGCAGAGTCCCTCCTCGGATCCATACAACTTCGCCCTCGTGATCGCGTCGGACGTGCTCGGCGGCCTGATCGACCGGCTCGTGCACGATCGACTGACACCCTCGGTATCACCGTGGGTGCTGATCGCACCGCAGACGGTCGCGATGCCCGGCGGCGCGGTGACGATCACCCCGCCGGACGCGAGCGGGCGCGTCGGCGTCGCGGTCGCGTTCGGTGCAGCCGACCAGGGGCGCGAGCTCGTCGTGTCCCACCGCGGCGATCGGCACACCGCGACGCTCGACGCAGTCGGCGCGGCCAACGTGTCGCTCGTCGGGGCGATCGGCGATCCCGTGACGATCACCATCGACGGCTTGATGAAGAAGGTCGCGGCCTCGCGCGTGCTCGTGCGGCCCGGTGCTCGTCCGTACTGCACCCCGGAGGGCATTCGTCTGCAGTTCGAGGGCGAGATCCGTTACGTCGACGCGCACACCACCGACTCGCTGAGGTTCGACGTGTTGCTGCCCTTGGGCATCGATCGATCGCAGCAGGCGCGGCTCGCCGTCGGAACCCCGAAGCTGATCGAGATCGACGCCGATCCGGGGCTCGAGTTCCTGGCGTGGTTCATCGGCGAGGGCTTCTTCTCGACCCTCGGCGCGGCGCTGCTCGAGGGGCTCTACAGCCAGATCCTCACCGCGATGATCAACCGCTTCGGAGATCTCGGTGGCTTGGTCGCAGATCTCGATCTACCCGAGCTCCCCGAGATCGCCGGCATCGCAATGTTCTTCGAGGAGCTCCGCACCAGTCGCGATGGGCTGTTGGTGAGCGGGCACGCCGACGCCGGCATCTACCACGCGGCCGGCAGGCGGCGGGTCACGCTGGGCGCCACGCAGGAGTTCGTGGTGTCGGGCGGTGGCGTCTATCACGTCGCAGACTGGACGCCCGCGGGCGACGGCGCGATCGAGCTGAGCTTCCGCGGGCCGCACCGAGCCTTCGCCGAGGGCGCCGCCGAGCTGTTCTGGCGGCGCGGCTACGACGAGTGCGTGCAGGCGAGCTACGAGCACACCATCGCGACCATCCCCCCCGGCGGCACCGTTGCGTTCGTCATCGAGGGGGCGCGGGATCTCACCAAGGTGTTGGTCGAGCGCGGCGTCGGCGAGGAGGCCGACGCGCTGACCTTCTCGTGGATCGCGTGGGTGAAGCGGGCGCGTCGCGGCGTCACGTTGCGATCGTCGGTGCAGCGCGAGGTGGTCGCGACCGTGCGGCACGCGATCTTCACGGTCAAGGAGTACGCCTACAGCGGGCTCGTCGACCACGAAGCCAGCCGCATCACGCTGACGGCCGACACCCTCGCGGGCGCGCCGGCGACCGGCTACGCCGAGCGTTGGTTCTGGGACGGGCACCCGCTCGAAGACGGCGTGACCCACGAGTTCGCGGGCGGCTCGGTGCAGCTGTTCGCCGCGCAGCGACGACTTTCCTTTCGCGTCGATCCCCGCACGGGCGATCCCACCAGGATGGCGCTCGCCCACGAGGTTCGCTTCACCGGCGTCGACGCGCTGCTGCGTCCGTTCGACGACACCGTGCTCATTCCGACGCCGGTGTTCCGCTACATGCCGCAGGGGCTGGCGGACAGCGGGCGTTGGCGAGACCGTCCGCTCGACGATCCCCGCCGTGATCTCGACTTCCGCGACATCCCCGATCCGCGGGTGAGGCTGGCCGCCGCGCGCGCGCGTCTCGAGGCGTTGGTCGGGCGCATGGAAGACCTCGTGGCGCGCAACGCTCCGCCCGACGGGCCGGAGATCAACGCTGCGGTTGCGCGCGCGCTCCGAATCGCAGGCGCCGCGGGCTTGTTGGCGCCCGCACGCGAGACTCGCGTCGAACCCCGCGAGGTCTCGACGGTGCGACGCCGTGCGCCGACCTGAGAACCGCCGACGCCGACGCTACCGTCGACCGCGGGGCGCCGGAGGACGCGCGGTGCGTGGGTCCTCTGGCCAGTCGTGCCGCGGATAGCGTCGCATCAGCGCCTTGCGGATCTCCGCGTAGTGGCGGTCCCAGAAGCCCGCGAGGTCGGTGGTGATCTGGACCGGTCGATGGTTGGGCGCGAGCAGGCGGATCGCGACCGCCACGCGACCCTCGGCGACGCGCGGGCCCGCGAGGCTGCCGAAGAAGTCCTGCAGCCGCGATTCGATCCACGGCGGCTGGTCGGGCTCGTAGTGGACGCGCACGCGTCGCTGCCCGTCGAGCGCGACATGGGCCGGGGCGATGCGCTCGAAGCGATCGCGGGCGCTGCCGAGCGTGCCGAGCAGCGCGCCGAGCAGATCGGCGCGGCGGAGCTCCGCGAAGGAGCGTCGCCCATTGCAGGCCTCACGCAGCACCTGATCGAAGGCGCCGGCGTCGAGCAGCGGGATCGCGGGGTCGATGCCGTGGGCGAACGCGGCGCGGGCCGAGAGCTCCGCGAGTGCGTCGGGCTCGTCGATCCACGCCGAGGCCCCGCGCGCGCGCGCTGCCTCGAACAACGCGTTCGCGGTGGCCTCGCTGGGCTCGTGTTCGCGCCGCGACTCGAGCAGCAGGCCATCCCAGCGGGTCTCGACCACCGCGTCGACCCGCTCGCGCTCGGCGTCGAAGCCGGCCACGCGACGCTCCTCGAGGCGATCGATGTCGAGCTCGAGCAACCACTCGGGCTCGATCGCGGCCGCGAGGTTGACCAGCACCTGCGGGCCCGAGGCGCCCTCGCGACGAGCGGTCGCCTGCAGTGCGACCACGAACGCGGCCGATTGCACCGCAGAGTCCTCCGCCAGCTCGGCAGTGCCGCCACCGCCGGCGAACGCGAGCTTGCGACGCGCGCCCGCGGCCCCGGGGCGCACGGCCGCGACGCGATCGGGGAAGCCCGACAGCAGTGCGACGCCGAGGGCGTCCTCGTCGAGGTCCTGCTCGCGCTTGCTGCCACGCGCGAGTGAGCGCCACACCTCGAGCACGGTCCGACACGCGCCATGGTCGAGTCCCAGTCCACCGGCGCGACCGGGGTCGCGCTCGAAGGCCCGCAGATCGTCGAGGTCGACCACGACGTCGGAGCTCGCGGTGGTCGCCGCGCGTCGCGATCGCTCGGGGCCGCCGCGTCGGATCGAACGCTCCGACAGCAGCGCGGCTGCCCCTGCGGCGGCGTGGCCGACCCCCAGGGACGCACCCGCCTGCAGCACGCGGGCGAGTCGCGGGTGCACCGGGTAGCGCAGCAGCGCGCGACCGCGATCGCTGGGCGCCCCGGTGACGGCATCGATCGCTCCGAGCCGCAGCAACAGCTCCTCGGCGGCCTTGCAGGCCGGCTCGGGCGGCGGCTCGAACCACGGCACCGCGGCCAGGCCGGCGAAGCCCGCTGCGCGCACCGACAGCGCCGCGCCGGCGAGATCCATGCGGTGGATCTCCGGCGTGTCGAAGGCGGGTCGGCGATCGAAGTCGGCCCGCGCGTACAGCCGCACGCAGTGGCCTTCGCGGGTGCGACCGGCACGGCCGGCGCGCTGCTCTGCCGACGCCTTCGACGTGCGTGCGAGCGCGAGCGTGCCAAGGCCGGTCCACGGATCGTGGCTGGCTTGCCGCACCAGCCCGCTGTCGATCACGCACGACACGCCCGCGATCGTGATCGAAGTCTCCGCGACGTTGGTGGCGAGCACCAGCTTCGCGCGCGCGCCCGGTCGCACCGCACGATCCTGCTCGTCGGCCGGCAGCTCTCCGTGCAGCACCACCACCTCGAGGCCGAGCGCGTCGGCCACGCTGGCGCAGCTCTGCTGGCACTCGCGGATCTCGCGGGCGCCCGGCAGGAACACCAGCGCGCTGCCACCGTCGAGCCGCTCGCGACCGAGCTCGCGCAGCGCAGCCGCGACCTGGGCGCCCAGCGGTCGATCGGACTTATCGGTCGCGTACGCGATCGTCACCGGATACGCCCGGCCCTCGCAGAAGAGCGGCACGGCGCCGAGCCACTGCGCGATCGGTCCCGGCTGCAGCGTCGCCGACATCACCGCCACGCGCAGATCCGGGCGGGTGCCGCGTTGCAGCGCGCGGACCAACGCCAGCGCGAGGTCGGCGTCGAGGTGGCGCTCGTGGAACTCGTCGAACACCACCGCAGCGACGCCCTTCAGCTGCGGATCATCGACCAGGCGTCGCGCGAGGATGCCCTCGGTGACGAAGCGGATGCGGGTGGCCTCCGAGGTCTTGGCGTCGAAGCGGACCTGGTAGCCGACCGTGCCGCCGACGCTCTCGCCGAGCAACGACGCGACCCGCGTCGCGGCCATCCGTGCGGCGATGCGGCGCGGCTGCGACACCCAGATCTCGCCGTGATCGGCCCAGCCGCCCTCGCGCATCACCAGCGGCAGGCGCGTGGTCTTGCCGGCGCCGGGCTCGGCTTGGATCACGAGGTCGCGGCCGGCCCGCAGCGCCGCGAGCACCTCCGGCACCAGCGCATCGATCGGCAGCGGGTCGCTCACGTCGCGCGGGAGACTACCGCAAGGGCCGTCGATTTCTGGTCACGGCGGTCGTCGAGCCCCCGTCTAACCTCTCGACCATGTCACGAGCCCTGCCCGAGATCGAGACCGCGCTCGTCGTCAGCGCAACCGCCGGCGACTCCGCGTCGGTGACCGCCGTCGTCCGTGCGTTGCAGGGGCCCGTCTTTGCGGTCGCCCAGCGCATGCTGGGTGATGCAGGCGATGCCGAGGACGCCACGCAGGAATCGCTGATCCGCATCGTCACGCGGCTGGGGCAGTTCCGCGGCGAGGCCCGCTTTACAACCTGGGCCCTGCGCATCGCGGTGCGGCGGATCCTCGACTTCCGCGAGCACCGGGCCGCGCGCGCCAGCTACAGCTTCGACGAGTTCAGCGCCGACCTCGCCGACGGTGCCGATCACGAGGCACCCGAGCGCATCGAAGACGCACTGCTGCACCGACAGATCAAGATCGCCTGCACCCGCGCGATGCTGCACTGTCTCGACGGCGATCATCGCATTGCCTTCGTGCTCGGGGACGTGCTCGAGCTGTCGTCGGTCGACGCGGCGGAGGTGCTCGAGATCGAGGCTGCCACCCATCGCAAGCGGCTGAGCCGCGCGCGCGCGGCGATGCAGGAGTTCCTCGGCCGCAACTGCGGGGTCTACGACGCCGTCGCGCCCTGCCGCTGCCACGCGCGTCTCGGCCGCGCGCTCGCACTCGGCCGGGTCGATCCCAACGCCCTCGAAGCCAAGCACGGCGACCTCGTGCAGCTGCGACGTCACATCTCGACGTTCGAGCAGATGCGCCGCGTCGCCGCGTTCTTCCAAGCCGATCCCGAACTCGAGCACCGCCGCGACTTCGTGGTGGTCGTTCGCGAAATGCTCACGACCCTCGACACCGACCATCTGGAGGACCCGCCATGACCCAGCCCACCCCCGCCTCACCGGCTTTTCCGTTCACCAAGAAGCACATCGACGTGCTCGGCGCGTCGATGGCCTACCTCGACGAAGGCAGTGGCGATCCGATCCTGTTCCTACACGGCAACCCGACCTCGTCGTATCTGTGGCGCAACATCATCCCGCATGTGTCGGGCCTGGGCCGCTGCATCGCGCCGGATCTCATCGGCATGGGCGACTCCGAGAAGATCGATTCGGAGTACCGCTTCGTCGATCACGCCCGCTACCTCGACGCATTCATCGACGCGCTCGACCTCGATCGCGTGACGCTGGTGCTGCACGACTGGGGCTCCGCGCTCGGCTTCGCATGGGCGATGCGCCACCCCGAGCGCGTGCGTGCGATCGCCTTCATGGAGGCGATCTTGATGCCGCTGCCGAGCTGGGACGTGTTCCCGCCGCCGCAGCGCGATCTGTTCGTCGCGATCTGCACGCCCGGCGTGGGAGAAGACCTCGTGCTCGAGCGCAACGTGTTCGTCGAGCAGATCTTGCCGGGGTCGGTGCTCGCAGGCCTCGCGCCCGAGGCCATGGCGGCCTACCGCAAGCCGTTCCCCGACCCCGCGTCGCGCCGACCGACGCTCGCGTGGCCGCGGCAGATCCCGGTCGCCGGGAAGCCACCCGAGGTCGTCGCGATCGTGAACGAGTACCGCGAGGCACTGATGCGCTCGGAGATCCCCAAGCTGCTGTTCGCGGCCACGCCCGGCGCGATCGGCACCCCCGACGCGATCGCGTGGTGTCGCGCCAACCTGCCGGAGCTCGAGGTCATCGAGCTCGGCGCCGGGGTGCACTACCTGCAGGAGGATCACCCCGACGCGATCGGCCGCGGCTTGGCTGCATTCGTTCGACGCCACCGCTGAGCCGTGCGCGTGGGTCGGCCGCGAGCAGGCTCGTCGCGGCGATCGTTCACGCGCTGGTGTCGACCAGCGTGCCGGTGCCGTCGGCACGCGGAGCAGGTGTCTGCGTCGACTCCACCAGCTTCACCATGGCCTCGCCCTCGAGCTTCTGCTGCTCGTTGACCTTGCGCAGCATCGCGGCTTCGAAGGCCGCGGGTGCGGGGGCTCGTGCGGCGACGGGCGACATGCTCGGCTGCATCGGCGATGCGCCGCCCGACCTTCGTGTCGGCCCTGCGGCGGCGGCGCGGTGGTGGCCCGCCACTGGTCAGGTGAGGCCCGCGTAGGGGCCGCTGCAGAAGGCGGGATCGCCGAAGCTCGTGCGTTCGTCGCCGAAGAGGTTGAGGATCGCGACCAGCAGGTTGTTGTGCGAGGGGTCGGCGAGGCCCTCGTTGCGCAGGAAACGGCCACCACGCAGACCGCCGCCGCCGCCCGCGAGCAGGAACGGCATGTTGCTCTTGTCGTGGGATGGCGGCTGCGCGAGCTCGGTGCCGAAGAACACCACGCTCTCGTCGAGCAGCGTGGTGCCGCCGAGATCGACGGCGTCGAGCTGCTGCAGCAGGTATGCGTGCTGCTCGGCGTACCAGGTGTAGATCTGCTCGCACTCCACCGGACGGAAGCCGCCGTCGTGTTGGTAGAAGTGGTGGTGCTGGTCGAGCCCGAGCCACGGGAAGGTGTGCTTGGCCTCGGTGTCGCTCCACTGCAGCGACGCCACCGAGGTGATGTCGCAGGCCAGCGCCATCACCAGCATGTCCATCATGAACTTGCCGACCTTGGGGATGGCCTCGTCGGTGTTCACGTCTGCGATCGAGCCGTCGTCGGCCGAGTCGAGCCCGGTGGTCGGATTGTAGTCGGAGGTGTCGACCTCGTCGGGTAGCTTGCAGATCGCCGTCGGCATCACCACGTCGTCGAGTGACTGCTCGAGCTCGCGGATCTTGTCGAGGTGTTGCTCGAGCTTCTGCTTGTCGGCTGCGCCGAGGCTGGGCGAGACCGACTCGAAGCGGCGATCGACGTAGTCGAGGATCGACTTCTTGCGCGCGAGCTTGGCCTGGAAGTCGGCCGAGTCGGTGGGGTCGAGGCTACCGAACAGCTGGTCGAAGATGGACTGTGGGTCGAGCCGCGGGGGGATCGGCGAGTAGGTGCCGTTGTCCTCGAAGTTCACGCAGTTGATGGGGTGCAGCAGCCCGTGCGACTTGCCGGTGCCCCAACGAACCGCGATCTGCAGGCTCTTCATGGGGTTGTTGGTCGACACGCGGTTGGCGATCACCTGATCGATCGAGGGGCCAGCGCCGTAGCCACCGCCTTGCTGGGTCGTGCCGGTGAGCCACGCGATGATGCCGGCCTGGTGTTGCTCACCCTGCGCGCTCGCCATCGCGAGGCCGTCGACCACGAGCAGCTTGTGCTGGATCGGCGCGAGCGGGGTGAGGATCGGTGACAGCGTGAAGTCGGTCTCGCTGCCGGTCGGGCGCCAGCGGTTCTCGCCGTTGCCGTCGTCGATCACGGCGCCGCCCGGGGTGTAGACGGAGATGAAGCGCTTGGCCGCGGTGGCAGCCCGCGCGACGCGGCCTTCGCCCATCAGCTCGAGCCATGGCAGCGCGATCGCGATGCTGCCGGCACCGCGGAGCACCGCGCGTCGGGGGATTCGTCGCACGCTCATGGGTCCTCCTCGGACGCGCGGGGGAGATAGAGGAACGCGTCGGTCTGGGTGAGGTCGAGCAACAGCTGGCGGATGTCGCTGCCGGACGCGACGAACGCGTCGGCGAGGTGGCTCTCGGTGCAGGCGTCGTCGTCGTCCAGCGTGCGGCCGTACGCGAAGCTGGCCCACTGGTGGGCGAAGCAGGTCTGCGTCGCCTCTGCGCCGGCGATCGCCCGCGCCAGCTCGATGGGACCGTCGAACGTGCCTTCGATGCCGGGCAGCTCGCCGCGGGCGTCGATCACCACGTCGTTCTCGCGATCGCGCCACTGCCCGATCGCGTCGTAGTTCTCGAGCGCGAGGCCGACGGGATCCATGAAGCGATGGCAGCCGGCGCACACCGGATCCTGGCTGTGCTTGCCGAAGCGATCGCGCGCGGTGTCGCCGGAGTAGGGATCGGGTGGCTTGACCTGATCGAGCACGTCGCCGGTCGGCAACGGGATGGCCTTGCACATCAGCTTCTGCACGATGAACGAGCCGCGCACGACGGGGTTGGTCTCGTTGGAGTGGATGGTGCCGGCGACCATGCCCGCCTGCGTCAGCAGGCCCAGCCGCTGCGTGCCGTCCTGCTCGACCTTCTGGAAGGCGTCGCCGGTGACACCCTCGATGCCGTAGAACGCCGCGAGCGTCGCATCGACGAAGGTGTATGGGGCGGTCAGCGCGTCGGTCCACGTGCCGGGCCCCTCGAAGATCTCGTAGGCGAGCAGCTGATGGGCCTCCTCGCGCATGCTCGCGCCGAGCTGCGGGGTGTAGGCGGGATACCGCACGGGGTCGCGCTCGAGCTGCGACAGCCCCTGCAGGGGCAGCAGGTTGTCGAAGAAGAAGCGCACCATCGGTCGCGAGCGCTCGTCGTCGAGCAGGCGCTCGGCATGGGCCAGCACGCCCTCGGGGTTCGACAGCTCGCCCTGCTCGGCGGCCGCGAACAACGCTTCGTCGGGCATCGTGCCCCAGAAGAGGTACGACAGGCGCGTCGCCATCTCGTGGCCGGTCGGTCGCAGGTTGCCGTCGTCGTCGAGCTCACCGCGCTCGACGCGGTAGAGGAAATCGGGCGACTGCAGCACCGCCTCGACCACCGCGGCGACGCCGACCGGAAACGTGGCGTCGCCGCGCACGCCCTGATACAGCGCCACGAGCTCGTCGATCTCGTCGGCCGCGACCGGTCGTCGCCACGCCCGCGGCAGCAGCGACGCGACCAGGTCGCGCACGCAGGTGGACTCGCTCGCAGCGTCGCTGCCCTCGCCGATCGCGGTGGTGCACGGTGCCAGCGCGGCGAGACGATCGGGGCTCTCGATCACGCGCGTCGCCACACCCTCGGCCACGGTCGCGTACTGCTCTGCGAGCAGGCTCGAGACCGACTGCGCGGCGGCGTCGTTGCCGAAGCCGTTGCCGCTCTCCTCGCTGGGGAACGCGTTGGCCGGCAGCGTGTCGTCGCCGAGCAGATCGCGGACGGTGTTGTTGTACTCGAATCGGGTCAGCCGTCGCAGCGGTGCGCTGCCGGGGTGGATCCTGCCCTCGCAGCTGGCCGGGACCCCGCCGTCGCTACCGCCGGAGTCGGCCGCGTCGTCGGCTCCGGCGCCGCCGCTGGCCTTGCCCGCGTCGAGTCCGACATAGCAGCCGCTCGACAACAGTACGCTCGCCACGAGTGCGTGCCGCGTCATCACTCGCCAGCATGCGCGTGGGTGGCGAGCGACTCAACCGTAGATGCACGGCGATCCGTAGCGCGCGCAATCGATGTACGCGGGACATCGGTGATTGCGAGCGTCGCAGCGGCGGTCGTGGTCGCGAGGCCCCAGCGCGTGCCGACGAAGAGGCGCGTGGGTGCCGAGGATGCAAGCCGCGCTACGCCGATCGTGTGCGGCGCCCGGCGGTTGCCGACGTGCTACTGGGGCACGACCGAGATCACGTCGAGCTGCGCGAACTGGCCGTAGAACGGCTCCGGCGCGGGCGGGATGTCGGGCACCACGAACGGATCCATCTGTCCGCTGGCGCCACCGGGGTTCGCAATGGCGATGTTGTTGGGGTCCATCATCTCGAGCCCGACCGTGGTGCCGCCGCGGATCGGGATCGTGACGGTGTAGTCCATGACGAACAAGAAGTGATTGTGCGGCGTCTCGTGGCGATTGATGGTGTAGCGCTGCTGCGGATCGGCGACGTCGATCGCGTAGATGTTGTAGTCGTCGACGGTCGGCGTACCGCCGATCTGGAAGTGGTCTTGCTGGACCTCGCCACCGTCGAAGTTCTTGGGCTCGGTCACGCCGCGGATCCGAATCGTCACGTCGTAGACGACGTTGGCGTCGCCGCCGAAGGTCACCAGCGTCTCGCGATGCAGGGTGTACTGCGGGTCGTCGAGCGCGCCCTCGAGCAGCGCCGGGTCCCACGGGCAGGTGTCGCGCGCCGAGGGATCTTCGCAGGGCAACTCCCAGCGGTAGCCGTTCATCTCGCCGGCGTACGACAGCGGATCTTCGCCGCCGCTGCTGCTGTCGCCGCCCCCGCTCGACGAGCTCGCGGGATCGGCAGTGCTCACGTCACCCGTACCAGGGTTGGTGCCGGACGAGCTCTCGGCCGCGACGGTGGTGGTCAGCGTGTTGCCGCCGCTGGTGCCGCCGCTGGTGCCGCTGCTGTCGGCGGCGGCGGTGCTGCCCGTGTCGCCACCGTCGCTGCCGCAGCCGAGCAGCAGCAGGCCGACCAAGCCGAAGGTGGAAACCGGAACGACTGCGCGCAACGACGTCGGGATCATCGCGAGCATGGTGCACGAAGGCGGTGGTGCGCGGGCAAGCCTCGATGGCAGGCCAGCGGTCGGCTACGCGATCACTCGTACGGGACCGACAACTCGCGTGTCGCTGGCTGCCGTGCTCGTAAGCCCGGGAGCGCGACGGTCTCCGGCTACCAGCGGCCCTGGATGCGCGCCATGAAGTCGTACGGGTAGCCGAGGTCGAACGCCGACACCTCGTCGAGCTTGCGGACCATCTCGTCGGGCAGGCTCACGGCCGCCGCCTCGAGGTTGTCGTCGAGCTGCGCGAGCGAGCGCGCGCCGAACACCACCGAGGTCACCGCCGGCTTGCGCAGCAGCCACGCGAGCGCGACCTGGGCCGGGGTCGCGCCGATCTCGGCCGCGATCATCACGATCGCGTCGACGATCCGCCAGCTGCGGTCGTTGTCGAGGCGACCCCAGCGGTCCTTCCACTGATCGAGGCGGCTGCCCGCCGGCGGTCGCTGGCTGCCGCGGTACTTGCCCGACAGCAGACCCGCGGCGAGCGGCGACCACGGCAGGATGCCGACGCCGTGCTCGCGACACAGCGGCACGTGCTCGCGCTCGATCTCGCGGGCGATCAGGCTGTACTGCGCCTGCAGCGAGATGAACCCCACCAGTCCCTGGGTGCGGCTGGTCCACACGCTGTCGGCGAGTCGATACGCGGCGTAGTTGCTGGCACCGACGTAGAGCACCTTGCCCTGCGTCACGAGATCGTCGAGCGCGCGCAGGGTCTCCTGCTCGGGCGTCTCGACGTCCTGCATGTGCACTTGATAGAGATCGATGCGGTCGGTCTTGAGCCGTCGCAGGCTATCTTCGCAGGCCCGCATGATGCGGTAGCGCGATGCGCCCGAGCCGTTGGCGCCGCGGCCCATGCGAAAGCGAAACTTGGTCGCAAGCACGACCTCGTCGCGCCGCTTGTCGCGCTCGAACCACCGGCCGATCACGCGCTCGGTCAGGCCGTCTTGGCCATACACGTCGGCGGTGTCGAAGAAGTTCACGCCGCCGTCGAGCGCGCGATTCATGATCGTCGTCGCGGTGTCCTCGTCGCACCCGACGTTGTGCATGAACGATGATGCGTCGGCTTCGCCGAAGGTCATGGTGCCGAGACACAGCGTCGACACCCGCAGACCGCTCTTGCCCAGCGTGCGGTATTCCATGTGCGGTTTCCTCGTGTGCACGCCTTTGGCGACTGCCCAGCTCGCCGGCTCGGGACCGGGCGAGCTGCTGCACCGGCGCGCGGGCTGCAGCCTATCAGCAACGGTCGCCCCCGGCGCCCTCGTGCGACCTGCACGCGGGCGCCGAAGGCGTGACCCTGCTCGCGCGAACGCGGCCGCAGCCGGCTCGCGGTGGCCATCGGCCTTGACCGCGGCTCCGGGCCCGCTCGATGCTAGCCCCCCTTGAGCACGCGCGCGCTCGATCAGCTCGCCGTCGGCGAGACCGCCACCGTCGACAGCGTCGAAGGCGATGGCGCCGTCGCGATCCGCCTGCAAGAGATGGGCTTCACGGCCGGCACCAAGGTCGCGCTGGTCAAGACGGCGCCGCTGGGCGATCCACTCGAGTTCACCCTGCGTGGCTTCCACATCTCGCTCCGTCGCGCCGAGGCTGCGCGGGTCCGCGTCGCATGAGCGTGTCGTCGGTCGAGACACCGCCGCGGCGCATCGCGCTGTTCGGCAACCCCAACGTCGGCAAGACCAGCCTCTTCAACGAGCTCACGCTGGCGCGGCATCGCGTGGGCAACTACGCCGGCGTCACGGTCGATCGGCTCGAGGGCACCATCGCGCCCAAGTTCGGCGCCGGTCGGCCACTGACGTTGCTCGATCTGCCCGGCTGCTACAGCCTCACCGCGACGGCGCAGGACGAGGCGGTCGCGCAGCGCGAGCTGTCCGATCCCACCCTGGGTGGCGTGGTGGTGGTGGTCGACGCGACCAACCTGGCGCGCAACCTCTACCTCGCGCTGCAGGTGGCGGAGCTGGGCGTGCCGATGGTGATCGCGCTCAACATGAGCGACACCGCGGCCCAGCTGGGATTGCCGGTCGATGCCGATGCGCTCGCGAAGGTGCTCGACGTGCCCGTGGTCGCGACCTCGGGTCGCAGTGGTGCCGGCTGCGATGCGCTCGTGCGGGCGATCGCCGCGCTGCCGCAGCGCCGCACGCCCCGGCTCGCGCCGCTCGATGCCAGCGGGCAGACCGCGCTCGCCGGCCTGCGCACGCTCGGAGGCGACGACGCGCGTTCGCGGTGGCTGCTCTGCACCGGTGCGGCCGGCACCGCGGCCGAGTTCGGCGCCACCGCCGACGAGCTCGAGCGGCTCGCGCGGCTGTCGAGCGCCGGCCGCTGCGGTGGCGCCCGCGAGCTGATCGCCGCCCGCTACGCCGAGGTCGATCGCGTGTTGGTGGCGGCACTCGGAGCCCACGACTCGACGCCGAAGACCGCCGCGGTCGCGCCGGCCATGGCTCGCTCGGCTCGCATCGATCGCGTGCTCACGCACCGCGTGTTCGGGCTCGCGGTGTTCGGCCTGGTGATGGCGACGATCTTCACCGCGGTGTTCACCTGGGCTGCGCCGCTCATGGACGGCATCGAGGCGGTGATCGGCTGGTGCTCCGGTCAGCTGGCGGCGCTGCTCGGACCGGGCCTGCTGACCGAGCTGCTGACCGACGGCGTGCTCGCCGGGGCCGGCAACGTGCTGGTGTTCGTGCCGCAGATTGCGATGTTGTTCCTGTTCCTCGGCGCGCTCGAGGACAGCGGCTACCTCGCTCGTGCCGCGTTCTTGATGGATCGCCTGATGTCGCGGCTGGGCCTGCATGGGCGTGCGTTCATCCCGTTGCTGTCGGCCTATGCGTGCGCGGTGCCCTCGATCCTCGGCACCCGGGCGATCACCAGCTTCAAGGATCGGCTGGTGACGATCCTGATGATCCCGTACGTGAGCTGCTCGGCGCGACTGCCGATCTACAGCCTCGTCATCGGTGCGTTGTTCGTCACCGATGATCGCGAGGGCGGCAACCTCGAGCGCGCCGGCATCATGCTCGGCATGTACGCGCTCTCGACCGTGTCGGCGCTCGGGGTCGGCTTCCTCTACAAGCGCACCTTGCTGCGTAGCCCCACGCCGCCGTTGGTGCTGGAGCTGCCGCCGTATCGCATGCCGAGGCTGCGCAACACCTTCTTGGTGGTCTACGACCGCACGATGGACTTCGTGCGCAACGCCGGCACCGTCATCGTCGGGCTGACGATCGTGCTGTGGGCGCTGCTCAGCTTCCCGCGCGAAGAGACCGGCGCGGGCTCGGCCGGCGCGACCGAGATCTCGCGCAGCTACGGCGGGCGCGCGGCGCAGACGCTCGAGCCCGCGCTCGAGCCGATCGGACAGGACTGGCGCATGGGCGTGGGCATCATCGCGAGCTTTGCGGCGCGCGAGGTGCTGGTCGGCACGCTCGGCGTCGTCTACGGCATGGAGTCCGAGGACGACGAGCCGGTCGGTCTGCGCGAGGCGATCCGCGACGATCGCGACCCCGAGACCGGCGAGCCGGTCCACACGCCGCTGTCCGGCCTCGCGCTGATGGTGTTCTTCGTCTACGCGTGCCAGTGCATGTCGACGCTCGCGGTCGTGCGTCGCGAGACGCAGTCGTGGCGCTGGCCGGCGTTCATGTTCTTCAGCATGACCGCGTTCGCGTACCTCGCCGCGCTCCTGGTGTACCAGGGCGGTCGCGCGCTAGGTTTCGGCTGAGCGCACCACCAGGCCCCGCCCAGTGGCACAGTTGCGGTCGCTCGCAGCCGGCAGCAGCACCTCGAACGTGCTGCCGTGACCGGGCGCCGAGTAGACCTCGAGTCGGCCGTCGTACTCGCGGACGATGCGATGCACGGTCGCGAGACCCAGCCCGGTGCCCTTGGCCTTGGTGGTGAAGAACGGCTCGAGGACGCGGCTGCGGATGTCCTCGGACATCCCGATGCCGTCGTCCTCCACGCAGATCCGCACGTACAGCTCGCGCGGGCGCGCGCGCCGGTGACCCGGCAGCGTCAGCGCCCGCGTCGACACGCGGATGCAGCCGCCCTCGGGCATCGCGTCGCGGGCGTTGAGGCAGAGGTTCATGAGGATCTGGTGCAGGTGCTGCGGGCTCACCGAGATCGTCGGGGTGCACGGATCGACGTCGGTCTCGAGCCGGATGCCGCGCGGCAGCACCCGCGCGAGCAAGCGCTGGATCTCGGCCACCACCTCGCCCGGCTCGACCGGCTCCGGCGGGCCGGACTCGCGGCCGGCAAAGGCCACCAGTTGGCGCGACAACGCGGCCCCCTGCCGAGCGGCCTCGCGGATCGCACGGAGGTCCTCGTCGCGCTGCCGCTCGGTCACGCCCGCCATCGTCGCGAGATCGATGCGGGCGTGGATCACCGACAGCAGGTTGTTGAAGTCGTGGGCGATGCCGCCGGCGAGACGGCCGAGGCTGTCGAGCTGCTGGGCCTGGAACAGCTCGCGCTGCAGCGCGGCGTACTGGCGGAACGCCGACGCGCGTGCGCGGTGGAACATCGTCGCCATCAACACGACGACGGCGAGCAGACCGGCGATCGAGATCAGCTGACCGGCGATCGAGTTCGGCAGGCGCGGCCCGAGCACGTGCAGCCGCTCGGCGAACAGCAGCGCGACCAGCTGCAGCACCGCCAGCGCGGCGAAGAGCCACGCCCGCCGCGGACGCCCGGCCAGCACCGACGACAGCGGCAGCACCAGGTTCCACGCCGCGATGGCGGGCTCGAAGCCGCCGCGCGCAACACCGACGCCGAAGACGCCGAGGTAGAGCAGCAGCGAGAACGCCGGCCCACCGACTCCGCTACCGATCCGGCGGTGTAGCAGCACCAAGGTTGCGTTCGCCATCGTCAGCGAGGCCATGATCACCACCGCGAGCGTGTGGCCGTGGATGATGGCGGTGGCGGCCGCGAAGCTGCCCCACACGCAGGTCGCCACGGTGGCGCCGACCCGCACGAGTCGTTGTCCAAACGCCTCGTCCGCGAACGGATCGCTCGCGAGCGTCGGCACGTCGCCCGTCCCCACGCTCCCGAGATTGCATGATCCCGTGGTGATGTCCAACACGCGAATGCCCGCAAAGGACGCGTTCGCTGCACACGTGCGCGGTGATGTCGGGTGTCGGAACGACGGTGAGTCGTTTGTGAGATGCTCGCGATCGCGAACGATCGCGATCGCGACGACGCATCGACTCGAGCACGATCGGCTGATTCCGCGCCCGCGATGGCCTGCCCCGACGAAAACACCCTGGTCGCGTTCGCCTCCGGTGCGCTGCGGATGGTCGATGCCGCACAGGTCGAGGAGCACCTCGATGCGTGTGCGGTGTGTTTCACCCTCGTCGCCGAGCTGGCGCGCACCGACCTCGAAGATGCCGAACCTACTCGCATGCTCGCGATCGATACGATCGACGCGTTCGATCCCGAGCCCGACGCCGAGGTCACCCAGCACGCCGCGACGACGTCCTCGGGGGACGCCGAGCTGCCGACGCTCGCGCTGCCGATATCGCCGCCGCCCACCTCACAGACCGTGATTGCGCCCGCACCGACGGCGGCGGCCGCCGGCGAGCTCGAGCTCGATGACGATCCCGCGCTGCGCTCGCAGCCGACGGTGGTGGTGCTCTCGGCCGTGCCCACGCCGGCGCGCCCGCAGCGACCCGCGTCGCCGCCCGCCCATGTGGGCCGCTACACGCTGCTGCATCGCATCGGTATGGGGGAGCACGGCGCGGTCTATGCCGCCGAGGATCGCGAGTCCCACCGGCGTGTCGCGCTTCGGCTGCTCGCGGTCGCGCCACCCATGGCGGGTGCCGATCCGCCATGGCAGTTCGCCGCGCGCTCGCTCGCGCAGCTACAGCACGACAACGTCGTGCAAGTCTTCGAGTCCGGCACCCAGGAAGGGCAGCCCTACATCGCGACCGAGCTGTGCGAGGGCCTCACGCTGGCGCAGTGGATGCGCGCCGCCGCTCGTGGCTGGCGCGACATCGTCGACGTGTTCGTGGCGGCGGCGCGCGGGCTCGCGGCCGCGCATCGCGTTGGCGTCGCACACGGGGCGTTTCGCCCGTCGAACGTCATGGTCGACGCACACGGCCACGTCAAGGTCGGTGACTTCGGCCTCGGCACCAACAACCCCTTCCACGACGAGGCGCGCACGGTCGTCCGCGGCAACCCGCTGGCGGCGGACGAGGAGACGGTGCCGATCGGCGAGCGCACGCAGATCTACGCGGCACCCGAGCAGTACGAGGGCGTGAGCGATGCCCGGGTCGATCAGTTCGCCCTGTGTGCGGCGCTGTTCGAGGCCCTGTTCCAGCGGCCGCCCTTCGATGCGCCCGACCCCGATGGTCTGCGCAAGCGCGTGCTGGCCGGCATTCCGCCCGACATCCCGCTGCGTTCCCGCGTGCCCGACTGGCTCGCGGCCATCGTGTTGCGCGGCCTGCTTCGCGATCCCGAGCGGCGCCATCCGAGCATGGACGCGTGGCTCGAAGCCATCGAGGGTGCGAAGCGCCGTCGCCGACGACTCGGGCAGGCGGCGCTCGCCGGTGGCGCGATGTCGATCGTGGGCGCGATCGCCATCGCGATCGTCCGCGCGCGACCCGAGGGTCCCTGCGCGGGCGAGGAGCCCACCGCGGCGCAGGTCTGGGACGACGACTCCCGCGGTCGCGTGGCTCAGGTGGCCGAGTCATCGCCGTGGGGCGCGACCATCTGGCGCAGCAGCGCCGCGATGGTCGATCGCGAGGTCGCGCGCTGGGAGCAGCTGCATGCCGCGGCGTGTGAGGGCGACGAGAGCGGCGGCGCCGCGAGGCTGTCATGTCTGTCGCAATGGCGCGACGAGCTCGCGGCGTTCGCCGGCGCGTGGCGGGGGCTCACCTCCACCGAGGTGCCGTTGTTGCTCGAGAGCGCACTCGCGCTCGGCTCACCCGCGCGCTGCCTCGACCGCGACGGCGAGATCGAAGTGGCGACGCCGCAGCTGGTGGCGATCGAGGAGCGCCTGGCGCACGCGCGAGCGCAGTCGAGCCTGGGTCAGCTCGAGCGCGCCGGCCTCGCGGTCGCGACCGCGCTGCAGTCGGCCGAGTCCAACGGTGCGCGGGCGCAGCAGGGACAGGCCGAGCTGATCCGTGCCCGGATCCTCCGCGCCCACCGTCAGCTCGGCGATGCCGAGCTCGCACTCGCGCGCGCGCTGCAGGCGGGGCTCGGCGCCGACGATGCGGGGTTGGTGCTGCGGGCGTCGGTGCAGGCGGCCGATCTCGCCAGCGAGCAGGCCCAGGTCGAGCGCGCGCGTCAACACCTCGCGGTCGCACGTGGTGCGCTCGAGCGGGTCCCCCACGACCTGTGGGGTGAGATCGAGGTCGCGTACCAGGAAGGTGTGGTCGCGTTGGCGGCGACGCAGTGGCAGGACGCGATGCGGTCGTTCTCGACGGTGCAGAATCGGCTGCGCGAGGCCGAGGCGACCGACGATCTGCGGCTGGTGCTGGCGGCCTCGGGCGCCGCACGGGCGCGCGGCGAGCTCGGCGATCTCGATGGTGCGCTCGCGGACGCCGTCACGGCGGTGTCGTTGGCGGAGGAACTCACGGGCGCGGCGCATCCGTTGGTGGCGCGTCTGCGGCTCGAGCTCGCGAGCGCACAGGCCCACGCGGGCCGCTTCGCCGAGGCCGACGCGACGCTCGAGGTCGTGCTCGCGTCGCGAACACTGCTGGACGCGCCCAAGGGCGAGCTCGCCGCGCATACCTGGCTGCTGCGAGGCCGGGTCGCGTGGTCGACGGGGCGGCTCGACCGTGCGGCCGCGGATCTCGAGCACGCGGTGGAGAGCGGCCGCGCGGCGCTCGGCGAGCGTGATCCCGCGGTCGCCGAGGCATGGGCCCAGCTGGCGCGCGTGCGCAAGGATCAGGGATTGTGGCCGCAGGCCGAGCTCGCCGCGACCGCGGCCGTCGCCGTGATCGACCCCGCCGCGAACCCCGAGGCGTTCGCACACGCCCGCATCGTACTCGCCGACGTGATGTGGGCTCGCGAGCAACACGAAGCCGCCGACGCGTCGGTCGCCGAGACGCAGCGGGTGCTCGAGTCGGCTGCCGCGGCGCCCGCGGTGACCTCGATGCTGAGCGCGTGGCGGGTCGCCCACCCCGTCGTGATCATCACGCCGTAGCGTGGCGCGCTACAGGCGATCGGACGCGATGCCGACATCGGAGATGCCGGCTTCGTGGGCCGCCGTCATCACGCGGATGACGTCGCCATAGCGGGCCTCGCCCTTGGCAGTGACGATGACCTTGCTGTCGGTCTGGGCCTTCTCGTTGGTCTCGAAGGCCTTCACCATCGCCTCGTACTCGGGCGAGAGATCCTGTTGCCCGAGCTTGGCGTGGCCGTCGGCCATCACCTCGACCAGCAGCGGCGAGTTCGGATCGGACGGGACCTGTGTGACCGACTCCTTCGGCACCGAGATCTGGATCTGCTCGTTGGGCGGCGTCGGGGCTGCGACCATGAAGATGATCAGCAGGCAGAGCAGCACGTCGACCATCGGCGTGACGTTGATCTCGCAGACTGCTTCGCCCTCTTGTCCGCCGCCCGAGACTGCCATCTTCGTTCGCCAGTGTACGGGGGCGCCGATGCAGCAAGCAAGTCGGCCACCCGGAGCCACGGCTGCGGCCCCGACGGCGCGACGGCCGACGCGCGCGTCGGGCCCGTCAGTGAAAGCGTGCGGCCGCCAGGCAGACGTCTTCGAGGTCGTCGCCGGTGTTGGTGACCTCGAGCACCGCGCCGCCCTCGAAGTCGCGCGGGAGGAAGCGGAAGTCGGCGCGGCGGCCGGTCAGTGGGTGGCGCTTGCCGCCGGTCGACCACTCGATCTGGCGCGAGCGCGTGTCGCCGCCGTGCCGGGCCAGGAACGCGATGACTTCGTCGCCGGCGGCGCCCAACCGCACCGTCACGGTGTCCCCCGGCGCGACGCCAAACGCCAGACAACGGAAGAGGTACGGGTCGGCGTAGGTGAACGAGGTGTGTGGCCGGTGATCGGCCTCGTCGCAGTCGACCAGCGCGTCTTTGCCCGTGAGCCCGTCGCACAGGCGGCGCTCACCCTGCTCGAGCTGCAGGTCACCGCGGATCACGAGGTCGGTGACGAAGCTCGAACGAGGGCCGCGTCCGTGCTCGAAGTACCGCTCCTGTGCGAACGACTGCCAGGTCGTGGCCAGCTGTGACGCCTGTCGTCGTGCGAGCGCGCCGACACCGAGGACCGCGAGCCCGATCGCGATCCATGGCGCGAGCACCCGCACGCGCGGCCCGAAGATCGCGGCGGTCGGGGGCGCGAGCGCGGTGCCCCGCAGCAGCATCGCGAGCGCGAGCACCAGCGCGATCGCGCTGACCCATGGCAGGACGACTTCGCCGCGCGTGCGCAGGTAGTGCAGCTCGATCACCGCGTGCTCGAGCGGGCGATCGAGCTCGAACGCGAGCAGGTCCATGCCGCTCGACACGCTGGCGGTGGTGGTCTCGATCGCCTCGCCGTCGAGCGTTGCCTGCCACCGCCCAGACGGCGCCTGCGCCAGCGTCAGCCGCCCGCCCGTCGGCGACGACACCTCGACGCGCACCGAATCACGCGTGCGCTCGAAGGCATGGATCTCGCCGCCACCGATGACGAAGCGCGGCGCGGTGTCCGGTGCGAGCGTGAAGCGTTCGAGCGTGTAGCTGCCGTACTCGCCGATGCGCACGAGTGCGTCGGCGAGCGCTTCGTCGGTGTCGTCGAGGGGGCGATCGTGGATGACGTGGGTGACACCGAGGCGACGCAGCACCGCCACCGAGCGCCGCGTGATCTGCCACTCGAAGTTCACGGTCGCGACGTGACCGTCGAGTACGGCGGCGGCACCGGCATCGGCGATCGAGAACAGCGGATAGGTGCCGCCACCCATGCCAGTGCGAAGGAAGGCCACCCGCATCTGCGGCGTCGCGGTGGCCTCGTCACGCAGCGCCGAGGCGAGCGCGGCCTCTTCGGCTTCGGCGCCGCTGTGGGCGAGCGTGTCGACGGCCCCGACCGGCCGATGGACCAACAGGCCCCCGCGCTCGAGTGCCGACGCGACCAGTGGCGCCAACAGGACCGCCACGATCACGCGGCGCAGCCAGTTCACGGGCAGCCCAGGATCGGCCGGTGCGTTGCGTCGGATCGCCGCGTGGATCCACGCCGCTGCGCAGGCGCACGCGGTGCCCGTGAGCGCGAACATCGGGGGCTTGAGCCCGATCGCGAAGCGGGGGAACTGCAGGTTCTTGAACGCGGCGATCAACAGATCGAGGCGCAGCACGGTGATGCCGTCCTGCGAACCCACCAGCAGCATGGCGACGCACGAGAGCACGACCATCCATGCGGCGGTGCGGCCACTCCACAGCGCGAGCGCCAGGCCGATCGCGAAGCCGCCGCTGGCCCACGCCCACGGGCCCTCGAACAGCTCGCCGCTCAGCAGCCGGATCGCGAGCGCGCCGAGCCCCGACCAACCGACCGGTGAGCGGCCGAGCTCACCGGCGGCGGCGAAGAACGTCGCGAGGCCGCCGGCCGCGAGCGCGAGCCCGAGCACGTGGACCACTGCGATCGTGCGCAGGCGACAGGCACGGCTGCGCGCACCCGGGGGCGTCGCGACCACGGCGATCGCGAACGCGACGCCACCGATGGCCCACGTCAGCAGACCGAAGGGATGCCCCAGCAGACCGCCGGCGACGCACCCGCTGGCGATCGCGAGCCGCCGCGGGCTCGGGTGCTCCATCGCGCGCAGCGTCCACACCAGCGCGGCCAGCCACAGCGCGCACGACAGCAGCTGCGCCCACACGCCGTGGAACATGAGGTAGTTCCAGCCGCCCAGGCGCGAGGCGCCGGGATCGAGCAGCCACGCCAGCGCTGCGAGGGCGCCGGCCCACGCGGCCACGAGCTCGTGGTCACACTCGATGCGCGCGCGCGTCAGCACGTCGCGCGTGATCGCGGCTGCCAGCTGCCACGCGCCCCACGAGACCAGCGACCACAACCCCAGCAGACCCCACGCGTAGCTGTGGCGCAGGCCGATCGCGCCGAAGCTGACCACGTGCACGAACGCGACCCAGAGGTAACCCAGCGTGGGGTAGCCCTCGCCGAACGGGAAGCCGTGGTTGAAGCGATCGGTCCAGCCGCTCAAGCGGCCCTCGGGCAGCAGGTCGTCGAGCAAGACGCGGGTCTGGAAGTAGTGGATCGCGTGATCCCGCGTCGCCGGGGGCTCGCCCTTCACCAGCGGCCACAGCAGGACCACGCTGGCGCAGGCCACGATCGCCAGCGGCAGCGCGCGGCGGCCCTTGCGAGCGCGTCGGCGCCGAAGCGCGCGCGCAGCCGCGGCAACAGCTCGGGCAACAGCTCGGGCAACAGCACCAACGCAGCGCCGGTGAGCAGCCATCGCAGCAAACCGTCGGTCAGCCATGCGCCGCCGGCCACCACGGGCAGCAGTGCGACCCGCAGTAGGGGTTGGCTGGCGATGCGCGCGACGCCGGACGGCCACTCCACGTACGCACGACTGTATGCTCGGGCACGGTGGCCGTGCTACCAGGATCTGCGATGGCCCGCATCGATACCGATCTGATCCACGCCGGCGAGCCGCGCCCTCGCATCGCCGGTGCGGTGGTGGCCCCGATCTTCCAGTCGTCGACCTTCGCACACAGCTCCGACCCGAGCGCTGCCGCGGGCGACTACCACGACCTCCGCTACCTGCGACTGTCGAACTCGCCGACGCACCAGGCGCTGCACGCCAAGCTCGCCGTGCTCGAGGGCGCCGAGGCGGGCCTGGTCGCCGCCAGCGGCATGGCAGCGATCACGACCACATTGCTCTCGGTTCTCCGCAGCGGCGATCACGTCATCGCGCAGCGCTGCCTGTACGGCGGCACGCACGACTTCATGACGCAGGATCTCGCGGCACTGGGCATCTCGGTGACCTTCGTCGGCGGCGACGACCGCGAGGGCTGGGCCCAGGCGGTGCGACCGACCACGCGCGTGTTCTACTGCGAGAGCCTCACCAACCCGACGTTGGAGCTGGCCGACCTTCGCGGCATCGCAGGGTTCGCGCGCGAGCGCGGCCTGATCTCGATGATCGACAACACCTTCGCCACGCCGGTGAACCTGCGCCCGGTGGCGCTGGGCTTCGACCTGGTGTTGCACAGCGCGACCAAGTATTTGAACGGCCACTCTGACCTCGTCGCGGGCGCGGTGATGGGGCGCGCAGAGTTGGTCGCGGGCGTGCATCGCAAGCTCAACCACCTCGGCGGCTCGCTCGATCCGCACGCGGCATTCCTGTTGCAGCGGGGACTCAAGACCCTCGCGGTGCGGGTGCGCCACCACAACGCGTCTGCGCTCGCGCTGGCGCGGATGCTCGCGACCCACCCCCGCGTGCTGCGGGTACGGTACCCCGGGCTGGCCGATCACCCGGCGCACGCCCGCGCCCGCGAGCTGCTCACGGGCTTCGGCGGCATGTTGTCGTTCGAGCTGCACGGCGGGGCCGCGGTCGCGCACGCCGTGATTGCAGCGCTGCGTCTGCCGGTCGAAGCGCCGAGCCTCGGTGGTCCCGAGACCCTGGTGACGCGCCCTGCGGCGACCTCGCACGTGGGCCTCGACCCCGCGACTCGGGCGTCGCTCGGCATCACCGACGCGCTGGTGCGCGTCAGCGTCGGGCTCGAGGACGCCGACGATCTCTGCGAGGACTTCACGCAGGCGCTCGCCCGCGCGTGAGATCGGGCCGTTGCGTCACGCCGCGGCGGTCAGTGCCGGGGCGCCGGCGAGCATCCACGACAGCGCCCGCTCGAGCTCACCCTCGGGCAGCGCGTCGATCACGTCGCCGTGGGCGAACACGAGCCGTTGCGCGCCAAGCCCCAACACCGCGCGGGCGCTCGCGGCCGCGGCACTGCGATCCTTGGTGAGCAGACGCCAGGCCCGGCTCTGACCGAGCCGGCGGTGCACGCCCATCATCCGCAGTACCCACGGCGTGAAGAAGCCCTCGGTGCGATGGATGTTGAACAACAGCTCGGTGACGACGAGCGTGCGACTGGCGCGGTGGAAGAACACCGTCTCCCCGACCTTGGGCGCTCCGGCGATCGCGATCGAGGCGATCGCGTCGGCCCACGGCTCGCGGCCATCGCCGTGAATGCCCGCGAACGCGAGGTCGGGTCGCTTCTCCCGCAGGCCAGGCGACGCCCACAGCTGCGCACCGGGGAAGCGCGTCGCCCACGGCTGCACGAACAGGTGATGAAACGAGTTCGGCGCGACGATGTACGCGACCTCGCCCTTGGCCGCCACCGCCTCGAGCAGCCCCGCGTCGGGTACGATCGGCGAGAGCAACCACAGGCGGCCGTCGGGCAGGCGCACCACGGTCATCGCGATCGGCATGCGGATGCCGGTGAGGCGGAGCTGGGTGGTCGCCGTGAAGATGTCGCCGCCGTGATCGATGAGCATCGAAATTAGTCAATCATGTCTGACTAAACCTGACAACTAGAAATGGTCAAGCGAGATTGACGTTGTCGGCGCGACGCTTGACGTTGCGGGGCGATCCTGTTGCACTGCCAGCCGTCCGTGGCGCGTGTCCCACCGAACCAAGTCGCCGCGCTCGAGCGGGCGAAGGCCGCCAGCTTCGCGCAGCTCTTGCTGCAATGTGCCCGCCGCTTCGACGAGCTGGCGATTGCGCGCGTGCGCGACCGCAGCGGCATCGACCTGCGGTCGGCCCACACCTCGTTGTTCCCCCACATCGATCTCGCGGGCACGCGACTGACCGAGCTCGCGCGTCGACTCGGCGTGAGCAAGCAGGCGGTCGCGCCCCTGGTCGACGACCTGGTCGAGATGGGCGCGCTCGAGCGCGTGCCCGACCCCGACGACGCCCGCGCGAAACTCATCGTGTTCGCCAAGCGCCGCGGACGCGTCCGCATCCACGATGGGCTCGCGGTGCTCGGCGAGCTCGAGGCCGAGGCCGCCGCCGCGGTCGGCAAGGACAAGCTGCGGACCCTGCATGCCATCCTCGGTGAGCTGCTGGTGTGGCTGCGCGAGCGCGGGGACGCGGATCCCGGGTGATCGTGGCGGCCCGGAGCGGCGATCGCGTCGACGGACCCGGCAGGGTTGCATATATTGGCCGCACCCATGACGCGCGGCGCCGAAGCTCCACCACGCCCCTCGACCCGCCGCCATGTGCTCGGCTGGCTCGCCGCTGCGACCGTCAGCGCGGCGCTCGGCTGCGCACCCAAGGCCCGTGCCGAGCGCGTCGCCGAGTTCCCACTCGAGACGAGCACGCGCTATGCGTGGATCACCGACGAGCCGGTGCTGATCCAGCTCGGCGAGCCGCAGGCGAACGTGCGCACCGAGGCCAACGAGCTGCGACTGCGTGCCGCGATCGACGCTGCATTGGCGAAGCGCGGCTTCCAGGTGGTATCGCGCGACGAGGCCCAGGTGCTGGTGGCGTTCTCGGTGGGAACGACGGTGCGCTATCGGCTCGAGGGCTCGACGAGCGGGTCGATCGCCGGGCTCGAACCCGGCGAGAAGCAGACCAAGGGCACGTTGAACATCTACCTCGTCGATCACGCGTCCCGGCGCGAGGTGTGGCACGGCTGGACCTCGAAGTGGCTGTCGAAGGGCGATGACCCCGACGCGACCGTGCACGAGGCGGTCGAGGCTGTGATGGCGGCCTTCCCAGGCACGCGCTGAAAAAGAAGCTCCGACCGGCGTGATCAATCCGGCGTCGGGTCGGTCTACGATCTTCAGATGCCAGCGAACCGAGAACTCCGCTCGATCCTGCGCCTGACCGCCCTCGTTGCGCTGGTCCTGGGCGCTGGCTGTGACGAGACCTCCAAGATCTGCTTCGAAGGTGCCGGCAAGCCGGTGCACCTGCAGATCAGCGCGTGCGGCGAGCTGTGCGAGAAGGACGATCAGAAGGCGTGCGGTCACATGACCGACCTCGCGCTGCCGGCGTGCATGGAGAAGCACGACCGCGAGTCGTGCGCGTGGATGTGCAACTACTCGACGGTGGGCGGCAAGGAGCTGTTCTGCGACGAGCTCGCGAAGCTGCCCGAGCCCACGCTCACGCCGACGCCGTGACGCGACGGCGCCCGCATGCTCACTTCGCGGTGACGAGCGCGAGCTCGCGGTGCACCACGACGCCGGCGGCGTCGAGCACCGCCGCGTCGCCGCAGACCAGCTCGGGGAAGGTGTTCGGTCGCAGCTTCTTGGTCTTCTTGTGCACGAGCTCGAGCGCGGCTGCGTCGGCCGCGATCGCGCCGAAGAACTTGTCCGGGCCGATCTCGAGCTCGACGAAGCGCACCGATTCGAGGCCCGCGACGCGCGACAGCGCCTTGGTCATCTTGGGGTAGTCGTTGGCGTCGTCCCAGGCCTTGCGGCGCATGAGCAGGCTGAGACGCTGCTCGCACGTGCCACCCGACGCGGTCGGCCACGGCACGTACGGCTGCGTGATCTCGCGCCCGTCGATCAGCTCGCCACAACGCAGCGGGTGCGCGGTCGCTCGCGAGTGCAGCACCGCGCGGTAGAAGCGGCCTGGCGCCCCCTTGCCGCGACGCTGCACCACGAACTCGGCCTCCGCCCACACGTCGTCGGGCCCCGCGGCGTGCAGCCGACGCAGGCGCAGCGCCTCGCCCTCGAAGAACGCCGACGGCGGCACCGCGATCTCGATCGGGGTCTCGCCGTCGAGTCGCCACAGTCGCCCGCCGACGTTCTCGTAGCCGTCGCCGCCGGTGCGGATCCACGGGGTTCCGAACGGCACCCCCGCGAGCTCCACCACCGGCTTGCCATCGGGCAGGGTGATGCTTCGCCAGCTCTGGCCGTCGTGCCGTGCCAGCAGGCTGCCACCGATCCACGGGTGGCCCTCGGGATCGACCTCGATGGTGCGCACGACCGCGCCCTTGGGCAGCGCGATCTCGGTCCACGCGTCGTCGTGGCCGTGCCAGAGCTTGCTCGACTCGGCCACGACGTAGAAGCCGTCCTTGCCGTCGAACGCGATGCTCGAGCCGTCCTTCGGCCGCTCCCAGCTCGAGCCGGCGACGCGGAGATCGTGGGTGTGGCCGGCGAGGTCGTCGCGACGCCAGTGGGTGACGAAGACGTGCTTGCCCTCGCAGGTCCAGGTTGCCACCGCGTCGCCGGCCGCGAGCACGCGCGCATCGATGACCTCGGCGGTCTTGCAGCCCGCCTTCGCCAGGCCGCGATCGAAGCGGGGTCCCTTGGGTTTGCCGCGCACGACGGCGAACTTCGCCCCACCGTCCGCGCCTGCGCCCAGTGCCAACAGCGACTGATCGTACCAGGCGTAGAGCCGCTCGACGCCGCCGTCGTTGTCCTTGAACGGGTCCAGCTCGACCCAGCCGTCGTTGGTCTGGCGATACGCACCGCGGATGCCTTCGCGCGAGAACTCCATCACCTCGGCGAACAGCGCGTCGGGGTAGCGGCCGCCGAGCTCCTCGATCCGCGGCACGCGGGACTGCCACGCCGGTGCTGGCTCCGCACTCGCGAGCGCGGTGCCGACGCGCTCGGCCGCACGCCCGCTCGCGTCGAGACGCACGATGTCTCCGCCGTCGTAGTGCACGAGCGTGTCGTCACCGACCAGCGACACGCCCATGTAGCGACAGCGCCCCTCGACCGCGACGTGGAGCGCGGTTGGAGGTGGCACCACGACCGGCTCGCTCGGCGGGGCCTCGGTGGCGGCGACGACTGGTGTGCTCGGCACCGGCGCGTCGGGCGAGGCCTCGCTCGCAGGGCTCGCGGTGCTGGGATCGATCGCGGGCTCGTTGCCGTGATCGGTGCAGGCACCCGACCACAGCGACAGCGACGCGAGGCACAGGGCGACGGGGAGGCGGCGTTTCATGGGCTTGCTCCTGCCGCGTCGAGGCGGCCTTGGGTGACGACGGTCTCGCCGAAGATCTCCGCGTCGTCGCCGTCGTGCGGCAACGCGACACGCTGGTGGACCACGCGCCACACGATCGCGTGGGCGTCGACGGCGTCGCCCAGCTCGAACTCGACGTCGACGACGCCGTTGCGATCCGCGAGTGACGGTGCTCCGGGTCGATCGTCGTGGGTCACCGGCCCACCCGGGCCTGCGAAGTGGCGGGCCAACGCCCGCGCGTCGTAGGCGACGGCGTCGCCGTCGGCGTCAACCGCCTCGACGTCGACCCACAGCCGGCGGAACAGATCGCCGGTGGGGAACGCGTGGCCGATGCGACCCGGCGTCAGCTGCAGCGACACATGGCCGCCCGCGGTGCGGGTGGCGGCGACGTCGATCGCGTCGCGCAGCATGCCGGGGTCGCGGGAGGCCGCGAACGCGTGGCTGCGGTGGCGCAGTGCGCCTTCGCCGACCCACGGCATGTGGCACTCGGCGCAGCTCACCGCGGCATACGTGGAAACCGCGTGCTCGGTGAGGGTCGACTGCATCGCCAGCGCAGGTGTCCGCGGGAACGCGAACTCATGGCAGCCGCCGCAGGCGTCGACGTCGGCGAATGCGGAGGTGCGCGTCACCGGATGGGGCGCCGGGGCGTCGCGGGTTGGCGTGGGCACGGCGAGCGTGATCGAGTCGGCGCCATGGGGCACGTGGCACGTGACACACGCCACCCCGATGGTTCCCTGCGCGGCGCCGGGGATCTGCGTCGGGTCGGCCTCGGGCGCGTGGCAGCCCCGGCAGAATCGCCCGCGTTCCACCGCGATGGCGCGCTGGAAGTCCGGGTCCGCGTAGGCGCTGCGGTGCTGCGAGCCCTGCCACTCGAGGGCCTGCGCGGCATGACAGCGCACGCAGCCGTCGTTCAGCGTGACGCGCCCCGACGCCGGTGCCGACGCGGTGGGGCCAGGCATCGTCGCGACCGCGGCGTCTTCACGCGGCCGCGCCGGCGCCGGGTGACAGGCGATCGAAAGCGCGAGCGTGCACCAATGAAGCTCGCGTAGCACGGCGTCGAAGAGGGTAACGCGCGCGGGTAGGGGACAACTTCCGCCCGTCGTCAGCAGGTGAACGCCGGCCCGAGGATGCAGGCGCCCGCGGGGCCGCACTTCGGGGCCACCTCGCCGTCCTTGCACGGCGCGAAGTCACGCTTGCGCAGCGCCTTGGGCCGCGCGATCGGGTGCAGCCGCGGCGACGGGTCGAACCAGCAGTCGCGATCGGTGGTGCACGGCACCGGCTCGAACCACGTGAACGTGCAGCCCTTCGCCGGATCGACACAATCGCACGAGGGCCCGAGGTCGACACCCGGCGTGGTGCGAAGGCCCTCGGGCACGCCGTCGGTATCGGCGACGCAGCGGCCGGCGGCGCGATCGACCATGCAGCCACGGACCTCGCATGTGCCGCTCGGCGCAGGGGCGGTCGTGGGCTTGGTCGTACAGGCGCCGTCGATGCAGCCGCAGCGACCGGGTGGTGGCACCGACTCGTCGCAGGACTGCCTTGCCGTGGGCTCGACGCAGCGCGTGGGTCTGCACGCGTCGTCCCAGCCACAGTCCGCATCGCTCACGCACGCGACCGCCGAGCGATGATCGCGGCCGAGCTTCGCGACGGTAGGCGCAGGATCGGCAGGCGCACGCCCGTCCAAACCTCGCGGTGCGGCGACCGTCGGTGCGGCGACCGTCGGTGCGGAGACCGTTGGCGCGGCGACCGTTGGCGTCGGTGTGGAGGGGCGGGCCGGCGGGGTGTTCGGCGTCGCCTCCGGTCGAGGTCCAGCGCAGCCGATCCACAGCAAGAGGCCCAACACGCGGGTGGCGGCACCGACCGGCATCCTCGCATGGTGCCGCGCGGGCCACATGCGAGCAAGCAGACCACGGGATCAGAGCGGGAGTTCGACCGGACCATCGTGCGCGACGCCGATCGCGGTTGCCGGCGACGTCGCTAGTCGATTTCCTTGTCGGCCTGCGTCGACTTCGCGCCGCTGACCTGCACCAGCAGGTGGAGGCCGTCGGCGTACATGGTCGAAAGTGCCTCCAGCTGCGCGGCGCTCGCGAGCTCTGCGTCGGCGAGCGCCGCCGCGTCATTGCCGAGCTGCGCGCGCACGCTGGCGACCTCTGAGCTCGGCATCGTCGCCGTGGGCGTGATGCCGTCGAGGCACGCGGTGTCACCCTTGCAGGCCATCACCGCCCGGAGCGCGAGTCGATGCCCGAACTCGAGCCGCAGGCGACGGTGCGTGTCCACGGCGAACATCATCAACGCCAGCTGCGTGCGGGCGGCGAGCTGCTTCTTGGCTTTGCGTCTCGAGCCGTCACCGAAGTCGGTCGAGAGCACGGCCTCGCGCGCAGCGGCCTCGAGATCGAACCTGGGCTCGTCGGGCGGCGCGACCCGCCAATTCGCGCGGATGCGATCGACGGAGTCCTGGTACCTCTTGATGACGCTGCTGTTTCCCTTGGTGGCGCGCGCGAGTGCGTCGGTGAGCGACTCCTGCAGCTGCGCCGACGGTGCGGGCGGCAGCCGGAACTCGCCCGCGGGCGCGTCGCCGGCGGCCGCCGGCGCCACTGCGAGGGTCTGTAGCGCGAGCACCAGGATGAGGCGGGTTGGAAGTAGCACGGCGAGCATGCCCAAGAGGACTGCGGCGCCGGGCCGAATGATCACTGGCACCTGCGAAGCCCTGCGTCGAGCGGCTCGTGGCGTGGGCGGCGTTGCCCGAGGTGGTCGTCCGAGCGGTGCGGCTCGGCGTCGCGTCTCGCGGGACCGATGACTCTCACAGCCGCGAGAGCAGGCGCGGCGCGATGCCCAGTGCGGCACAGCGCTGTCGCACCGCCGCCAGCGCGCCACGCTCCCGCACGCTGCCTCGCAGCCGTGCGCGCAGCAGTAGGTTCTTCGGTGTGTGGCTGTCGTCGACGAACTCGAGCGTGTCGACCGACCAGCCCAGCGCCTCGAGCACGTCGATGCGCAGTGCGTCGGTGAGGGTGGCGGCGAAGTCCTGGCGCAGCAGGCTGTGGCGCTGCATCGCGGGCGACCAGCGGAGCGGGCCGTCGCCGTCGCGGCCGGCGGCGGTGGCCAGCTGGGCGGCGATCTCGTGCTGGCAGCACGGCGCGACGAGGATCGCCCGTGCGCCGGCCTCGATCGCGAGCGCGAGCGCGTCGTCGGTGGCGGTGTCGCAGGCGTGCAGCGCGACCACGAGATCGGGCGGACCGCCCAGCAGCGCGGCGGCCTGCTCGACATCGGCGATCGTCGCGCACGAGAACGCGAGCTCGTGGTAGCCGAGTGTACCGGCGCGCTCGCGGCAGCGCGCGATGACATCGCCGCGCACATCGACGCCGTGCAGGCGTGCGGGCAGCTCGGCCAGGCGCAGCGCCTCGGTCATCACGAAGGTGAGGTAGCCGTTGCCGCAGCCGAGGTCGAGCACGCGCAGTGGTTCCGCCGCGAAGTCGCGCTGCGATCGCAGCCCGTCCCAGATCGGTCGGCACAGCTCGACGAAGTGCGAGATCTGTTTGTACTTCTTGGCATGCTTGGCGCTGATGGTGCCGTCGGGGTTCATGATCCCGATCACCTGCAGCAGTGGCTGCGAGCGATCGGGCCGCAGCACGCGGTCCTTGCCACCCATCTGCTTGATCACGCGCTCGGAGTCGTGCGCGATGGGCTTGCCACCACCGTGTCGCGCGTCGATCAGCACGCGGTGCTCGGCGTCGATGATCCAGGTCTGCTTCACGCGACCGGCGTCCGCGGCGGCGAGCGCCCGCTCGAGCAATCCCGTGATCGCGGCGGCATCGGGCACGCCGCCGTCACCCTCGACCACCTCGTCGTCGCCGCCACCGGGTCGCGCGAAGATGGCCCGCACGAAGCCGCGTCGCAGGTGACGCGACACCGTCTGGCGCAGCCGCGAGCGCGAGCGCGTCGAGACGTTCATGCCTAGTACGGTCGCTTCCTGGCCTTCGCGCGGGCCTGGGTCGCGGTCACCAGGCCCGACCACAGCGGCTCGAGCCCGATCGCCTCGCGGGCCCGTGCGAGCGTCACGTTCGCGACCTCGCGGGCACGGATCGTGCCGTCGACGATGATCTCCTCGACCAGCCCGACCTCACCGGCGAGCGCGCTCCGGCGCTCGCGGATCGGCTGCAGTCGCCGCTCGATCGCCGCGATGAGTGCATCGTGCGCGGCGGCCAGCGACAGCGAACCGGCGCGCAGGCCCGCACCCAGCTCACGGGCCTCGTCCTCGCCCATGAACACCCGCGCGAACACCAGTAACGCGGGCTCGTGCGGTGACGCGCGCTCGGCATCGCCGAACTCGAGCGTGCGGAGCTTGGCGGCCACGACCTCGGCGCTGTCGCCCAGGAAGACCGCGTTGCCGAGCGACTTCGACATCTTCGCGCCGCTGCCCGCGACGCCGCGCTCGATGCCCGGCAGCGACGACCACCGCGAGATGCGGGCCTGCGGCAGCGGGAAGAGGTCGCCGTAGAGCTCGTTGAACACGCTCGCGCACTCGCGGGCGATCGCGATGTGCTCCTCGTTGTCGAGCCCGACCGGCACCACGCTGGCCCGCGCCATCAGGATGTCGGCGGCCTGCAGCACCGGATACGCCAGCAGGCCCATGGTCATCGCGTCGTCCGGCAGCGCGGCGGCGCGGGCCATCGAGCGCAGGCTACCGATCTGCTCGAGCCGTAGTTTCGGCACCAACATCTGCAGGAGGATCGCGAGGTCGTAGACCGCCGGCACCGCCGACTGCAGGTAGAAGGTCGCGCGCTCGGGGTCGATGCCGACCGCGAGCTGGTCGAGCACGATGTCCCGCACGTAGCCGGGCAGCTCTGCGACCTCCTCGGCCCGGGGCCGAGTGGTCAACGTGTGCAGATCGGCGACGATGATGAAGCACTCGTGGTCGTGCTGCAGCGCGACGCGGGTCTCGAGGCTACCGACCAGGTGGCCCAGGTGGAGCGGGCCGGTCGGCCGATCGCCGGTGAGCAGCCGGGGACGCGATTCGGCGCGGGCAGTGGTCTCGACCATCGTCGATGTGGGGTTAGCAGGTTCGCTGCGCCACGGGAAGCCCGACGCGACCCGATCGGACCCTGGCTTGGTTTCGCCACCGCCTTCATCCCCGTGTGAGCCACCTGTGCGATGCTCCGCGAGTCCGCGATCGCGGAAATGGTGTCCGAGGAGGGCGCGTTGCGCCCCTGCTGCCGGCGCGCCGCCGGTTGCTACCGCACGAGTGGGAGCCCATGGGATCGAAGCGATGGATCGTGGTGGTGGTCGCGTTGGTGCTCGCCCTCGGGGGCGCGCTGACGTGGTTCTTCGTCCAGCACGGGCGCGACGAAGGTGCGGGTGACGGCACCGAGGGCGGCGTCAGCGATCGCGCGCGCATCGTGGCCGAGAAGCACGCCGCGCGGGCGCGGGGCGAGGTCGACATCCGCACAGGCAGCGTGAGCGGACGGATCACCGCCGTCGACGGCGGCAAGCCGATCGCCGGTGCGGTCGTGATCCTCACGCCCAAAGGCATGGGCGACCTGTCGGGGCAGCCTCGCGGGCGCATGGCCGACCCGCTCGTCGCGCGCACGGACGCCGGTGGCGGCTGGCGGATCGAGCCGGTGCCGCCGGGGCGCTACACCCTGGGCGCCAGCGCCAAGGGCTTCCTGCCCGGACGCATCGGCAAGCTCGACGTGGCCGCCGCGGTCGACAACGGCGGCCACGATCTCCAGCTCGTCGCCGGCGGTGTCGAGCTGCGCGGCACGGTGAGCGACATCGGCGGTGGCCCGGTCGACGGCGCGTTGGTGCAGATCACCCGCACCGACGAGGGCAACATGCTCGACTTCTCCCGCGCCCCGGCGGCGGTGTTCACCGACGACGAGGGCCACTTCGTCGCCCACGTGCCGCTCGGTAGCTTCGCGGTCCATGCCGCGCATCCCGAGTACGTCGCCGACACCAAGAACCTCGAGGTCGCCGGTCCACGGTCGATCGAGTTCGTGTTGACACCGGGCG
Source organism: Deltaproteobacteria bacterium (assembly GCA_016709225.1). Taxonomy (NCBI): domain Bacteria; kingdom Pseudomonadati; phylum Myxococcota; class Myxococcia; species Deltaproteobacteria bacterium. The sequence goes on from JADJEE010000012.1 coordinate 2,946,865, forward strand.
CCACGATCGCGGGGGTCGTGCGCACGCTGCCCGACGGCGCGCCGCTGGCGGGGGCGCTGGTGACGATCGGCGACGCCGACGACAGCGGCTTCGGCATCGACCTCGGTGGCGCGCGCGTGCTGACCGACGACGGCGGCAACTTCGAGCTGCGCGGGCTGGCGTCGGGCGTCCACGCCGTCATGGCGCGCTCGGGCCACTACGCCTCGGCGGAGCCCGTCGAGGTCGCGGTCGGTGTGGCCGAGCAGGTCTCGGGGGTCGAGATCTGGGTCGACCGCGCGTACACGATCTCGGGCTTCGTCGTGCGTCGTGGCGAAGGCGATGGCGAGCCGCTCGAGGGCGTGTTGCTCGGCGGCTTCTCACTGCAGCCGAGTGCGCTGTACGTCGCATCGTCGCCCAGCGCCCAGGACGGCTACTTCGAGATCCTCGGGGTCCAGCCGGGCAACTACATGATCGGCGCAGTCGGTGAGGAGACGTTGCCCAACATCACCGGCACCAGCGCGCAGGTCGTCGACGCCGACGTCAACGACGTATTGGTCGTCATGGATCCCGGGGTCGCAATCCGCGGCCGCGTGCAGCCGCCCACCCTCGCCAATGTCCGCGTCGTGTTCGATGGCGAGGGCATGGGCCTGAGCGGCATCCTCACCGCGATCGGCAACGCGATGCTGCGCTCACGCACCGAGGCCGACGGTAGCTTCACGCTGGCACCGGTGGCGTCCGGCAAGCTGAAGCTGGTGGTCGACGGTGACGACGGCAGCCATGGTGAGCTGCCGGTCGAGGTCGGCGCCGCGGATCTCGAGGGCGTCGTGGTCGAGCTGACGGCGAGACCGTCGGTCGGTGGCATCGTCAACGATGCGCACGGTAAGCCGGTTGCGGGTGTGACGGTCGCCATGCGCAGCCAGGCGAAGCAGGCCGGCGGCGGCTTCAACATCGACTTCAACGGCGGCTCGCGGCAGGGGCAGCACGAGGCGACCACCGCCGAGGACGGGCGCTTCATCGTGCGTGGCGTCGAGCCTGGTCGCTACGACCTCATGGTCGAGGCGCGCGCGCTGCCGCTGGCATGGGCGACCCCCGACGATCCAGCGTCGCCATCGGCACCGCGGGATCTCGAGGTCGACGCCCGCGGCATCGAAGGGCTCGCGCTGCAGGTCGAGGCCCGCGACGGGGTGCTGCGCGGCAGCGTCGTCGACGAACAGGGCGTGCCGGCGGCGGATGCCTGGGTCACCGCCACGCGCGAGGGCGAGACGCCGTTCAATCGCTTCACCGCCAGCTCGCGCGAGCGCACTGCCGAGGAGGCCGACGACACCTCGATGCGACGCTTCACACGGGGCTTCGGCGCCGAGCGGCCAGTGCTCACCGACGAGCAGGGGCACTTCGAGATCACCGGCCTGCGCGCGGGCACCTACGCGCTCGAGGCCGAGGGCGACAAGGGCGGTGCGCGTGTACGGGTCGAAGGCGTCGCGCTCGGGAGCAGCACCAAGCTGCAGCTCGACGCGCTGGGCGTGATCAGCGGCACCGTGCGGTCGAGCAAGCCGCTCGAGGGCTTGAGCGTCAAGCTCGAGGGCCCGGTGTCGCGCACGAAGTCGGTGCGCGACAAGGCCGGCGCGTTCCGCTTCGACCGCCTCGATCCCGGCCACTACGAGCTGGTCGCCGAGAGCAAGCAGGGCACGGCCAAGGGCGAGGTCGATCTCGAGGAGGGCAAGACCGCCACCGTCACGCTCGAGATCCGCGGGTGGGGCAAGCTGCGCGGCCTGGTGGTCGACGGCACCGGTGAGCCGGTCGCAGGCCTCAACGTGATCGCCGTCGGCGACGGCGCGGTGAACTCGGCCTCGATGTTCTCGATGTTCACAGGTGGTGGGCCGCGCACCGACGCGCGCGGCCGCTTCGAGCTCGACGAGGTGCCGCCCGGCGACGGCAATCTGACCTTCGTCGATCCCGACGACGCGGGTGCTGGCGCGGCCGCGGAGGTGAAGTACCACGTCGACGGCGGCGCCGAGGCCGACCTCGGCACGATCACCGCGGTCCGTACCGCCAAGGTGCCGGTCGACGAACGCGGCGATCTCGGCCTGCGCACCCGCAGCGCGAGCTGGTCGAAGCGACCGCGCGCCAAGGGTGCGAAGGACGATCGCGAGGCGCCCGACGAGGCCGATCATCTGTGGGTGTTCGCGGTCGACATCGGTGGACCCGCCGAGGCCGCGGGCGTCGAGCCCGGCGACGAGATCGTCGCGATCGACGGCCAGCAGGTGTCGTCGCTCGGCGCTGGCACGGCGGCGCGGCTGCTCTCCCGCGCGAGCGTGCGGGACGGGCAGAGTGTCCGGCTCGAGCTCGATCGCGCCGGCAGTGGCCAGAGCGCGACGATTGTCGCCAAGCCGTTCGAGAAGCGCCCGGGCCCGCCGCGCTAGCGGCAGCCGACGTTCGGGCGCGCACGCTTCGCCGGGGATCGTGGATTGAACGCCCCGCGGTCATCGGCGATGCTCCGCCGGTGCCCAGCGCCGACGCCGTCCTGCTCGAGAAGGTCCACCCGTCCGCCGACGAGGAGCTCGGTCGCCACGGCGTGGCGTGTCATCGCATCGACAAGGGGCTCGACGACGGCGAGCTGATCGCAGCGCTGCACGCGATCCCCGGCGACGCGCCGCTGGTCATCGGCATCCGCAGCAAGACCCGCGTCACCAAGGCGGTGATCGATGCGGAGCCACGGCTGACCGCGATCGGAGCGTTCTGCATCGGCACCGATCAGATCGATCTCGTCGCGGCGCGGGCCGCCGGCGTCGCGGTCTTCAACGCCCCGTTCTCGAGCACGCGCAGCGTCGCCGAGCTGGTGATGGCCGAGTTCGTGGTGCTCGCGCGGCAGGTGTTCGCGCGGTCACGGGCGGCGCACGAGGGCAAGTGGGCCAAGAACGCCCAGGGCTCGCACGAGATCCGCGGCAAGACCCTCGGCATCATCGGCTACGGCCACATCGGCAGTCAGCTGTCGATCCTCGCCGAGGCCTTCGGCATGCAGGTGCTCTTCCACGACGTCGTCGCCAAGCTGCCGCTGGGCAACGCGCGCCAGGCCACCAGTCTCGACGACGTGCTGACCGGCAGCGACTTCGTCACGCTGCACGTGCCCGACACCGAGTTCACGCGCGGCATGATCGGCGAAGCCGAGCTGGCCAAGATGCGGCGCGGGGCCTACCTCGTGAATGCCAGCCGCGGCCGCGTGGTCGATCTCGACGCGCTGCGGGTCGCGCTCGATGCCGGCCACATCGCCGGCGCGGCGCTCGACGTGTATCCCAGCGAGCCGGCCAGCGAGAGCGATCCATTCACCTGCGCGCTGCAGGGCCTCGACAACGTCATCCTCACCCCGCACATCGGCGGCTCGACGCAGGAGGCCCAGGCCAACATCGGCCTCGAGGTCGCCGGCGCGGTCGGTCGCTATCTCGAGGTCGGCCGCACGATCGGCTGCGTGAACCTGCCGCACCTCGACATGCCGGCGCCGACCGGCCTGCGCGGCCAGCCGGTGTGTCGACTCGTCAACATCCACCGCAACGTGCCGGGCGTGCTGTCGCGGATCAACCGCGTGATCGCCGAGAGCAACATCAACATCGCCGGCCAGGCGCTCGCGACCATGGAGGACGTGGGCCTGCTCTACGTCGACCTGCCACTCGCGCCCGGCGATGCTGCGGCCGCCGAGCTCTCGCAGGCGATCGCAGCGCTCGACACCAGCGTGCGCACCCGCGTGGTCGCGCTGTAGCGCGCCCGCCGTGCCGCGGGTGAGTCACTCGCGCCAGGCGGTCAGCCGGAACGACCAGTCCTCGGGACCGCCGTCCCCCTGCACCGCGCAGCGGGCATCGGCGACGACGATCTGCAGATCGCCCAGCGCGGTGGCTTCGCCGGGGTAGGCGAACACATCGTCGCCGTCGACGGCACGGACCACGCGCAGCGTCCCGTCGGGGTCGCACGCACCGGCCTCGAGATGCGCGTCGATTGCTGCCAGCCACGCGTCGGCTGCGACGCGCGCATCGTCGTCGGGGAGCGCACACACGTGCACGAGGCCGCCGCCGCGCGCTTCGCTGGTCGAGGCCACGATCAGCTGACCCCCCTGCTCGAGGCGCACCGCGGTGCCGCTGCCGGCCTCGAAGCCCCACCAACGATCGAGCGTGAGCTCGACCGGTTGCGCGAGATCGAGGCCCACGAATGCCGAGTGCTCCTGCGTGATCCGCAGCTCGACGGGGGTCGCGGGCTCGAGGCCGTTCAGATCGCAGCGCAGCGCGAGCACCCACCCAGACTGGGCATCGCCGCCCGACGACTCGATGGTGCATGGTCCGGCGTTGACGATCGCGTCTCCCTCTTCGTTGGCATCGTCGGGGCGCGCGGCATCGACGGCGAGCGCCGTGGAGCTCGTGCCGCCGGGACACGACGGCAGCTCGGTGTCTGCGCTGCTCGAACCATCGACCGCCGTGCTCGACGCGTCGCTGCCCCCAGTCGAGTCCCCTTCAGCTGAGCCGGGCGCGACCGTACACGCGACCGTCACGGCGATCAGCATCGCCAACGCAGAACCTTCCACCAGTGCATCACGTACCCAAGCCACCGTAGGAGCGTACGCGGCGCACACCGCTGCGACAAGCGCCACGGAGCTTCATCACGGGCGGTCGAAGAACGACGTCTGTTGCAGGCGCAGCCCCGCGAGGATCTGCGCGACGCGTGCGGCGGACAACCTGCCGATGTACGCGCCGAGCCGCTCGCGATCCACCGCGTCGATCTGTGAGACCACCACGATGCTCGGCCGCTCGAGCCCACCCTCGCCGGCGTCGAGCAACACGTTGCCCGGCTCGCTGGCGCGGCGCGGGTTCGAGGTCAACGCACACACGACGATCGAGTGCACCCGCGAATGGTTGAACACATCGTCCTGCACGACCACGTGGGGATGCGCGAGGCCGGGGACGCCACGATCGTCGGCGGCGGCGACCCAGTAGAGGTCGCCGCGATCGATGCGCCGTGCGCCGGGCTGCACGCCTCGGAGTCTACGTCACCGCCGTGCGCGGCGCTCGGCCCACGGCAATGTCGGCAGCTCCGATCCCACGAGCGCGAGCACATTGCGGTGGCTTCGGTTCAGCGCAGCACGACCACGAAGGCGTCGCCGTTGCCCCACTGATCGGGCCCCCCGGCGAACGCGGGCTGCCAGGCGTTCGTGGTGGGGAACCCGGCGCCATCGGCCGCGCCGACGATCACCGCGGTGCAGTCGTCGGCCAGAGTTGCGCCGCGGCCGTTGTCGTAGGCGCCACCGCCGAAGTACGAGGCGTAGCGAGGCGCGTCGAGATCGGCGCCGAAGCGAATCGCGTACGCATCACGATTGCCGCCGAAGCTGGGTTGGTAGGCGCCGGCCGTGCTCGGCAGATCGGTCGAGGTGGTCTCTCCGGTGAACAGGACCTCGCCCGCCGCGGTGACCGAGACGCCGTCGGGGCCCTCGTTGCCGCTGCCGCCATAGTAGGTGGCGGCGACGAGCGTGCCCTCGGTGGTGAGGCGCGCGACGAAGGCATCCATCGCGCCGCCGCCGTACTGTGGCTGGTGGGCGCCGGGCGTGGTGGGGAGGTCCGTCGATGCCGTGCCGCCGCCGATGAAGAGGTCACCGGCACCGAGGCCGATCGCGTGGGTCTCGAAGTACTCGTCGCCGCTGCCGCCGATGTAGGCGCCCATCTCGAGTGCGCTGCCGTCGGCGGAGAGCCGTGCGACGTAGAGATCGACGCCGCCGGCGTTCGACGTCGTGACGCCGGTGCCGGTGGTCGGTAGATCGGTCGAGTCGGTGAAGGTCGCGACATACGGCCGCTCCTGGTCATCGACGCGAACCGACGCGATGCCCGACTCGGCCCCGGTGCCGCCGAGCCAGGTCGCCCACAGCACCTGCGTGCCGTCACCGCTGATCTTTGCGACGCCCGATTCCGAATCGTCGTGCCGCATCGGTTGGTACGCATTCGCGACGGCGGCACCGAGCCACGGCGCGGTCCCCTGGGCGCCGGGCTGGTAGGTCATCGCGGCATAGATGTCGCCGTCATCGTCGAGAGCGAAGTCGCGGATGAGGTGGCCGACGCTGAAGTAGCTGGCCCATTGCACGGTGCCACCGTCGCCGGCGATCTTGGCGATGAACCCATTCTGAAGGCCGTAGAAACCCGAGTCGTTGCCGAGATACTCGGTCTGGAACACGCCGGCGGTCACCGGAAAGCCGGGCCCAGCACGGCCCGAGACGAGCACGTCGCCGTTGCCGTCGACCTCGACGGCGTAGGCGCGATCGTAGTTGGGGCCGCCGAGATAGGTCGCCCACTCGAGCGTGCCGTCGCTGGTGAACTTGGCGACGAAGACATCGCTGTCGCCGTGGCCACCGGTCGCACCGCCGCCTCCCCCGAACGAGCCATCGGCGGCGCCGGGGGTCACCGGGAAATCGTTCGAGGCCGTGCCTCCGACGACCACCACCGAGCCGTCGGGGAGGACTGCAGCGTCGCGCGCGTGCTCCCAGTCGGCGCCGCCACCGAGGTACGTGGCGAACGCGACCTCGTAGGGAATCTCGACCGCATCGCCACATGCGGCCGCGCCACCCGTGTCGCTACCGCTGTCGCTCGAACCATCGCTGTCACCGCCACTCGAATCATCGCTACCCACGGTCGTGGACACCGTGGTGCCGTCGGTTGCCGTGGTGCCATCGGTCGCGCTCGCGCCGGTCATCGATCCCGCGCTGCTCGACGCGGTCGTCGCGGAGCCCTGACTCGCCGAACCGGCGTCACTCGAGCCCGAGTCGCCACCGTCGTCGGCCGGTTCGTTGGTGTCACCACAGGCGATCGCGAACGAGCCGGCGAAGAGGACGAGGGCGCGAAGAAGGCGAGGCGAAGCGAGCATGCGGCGGCTGGCTAGCAGGAGCCGGACCGGGGCAGGGTTTGCAGTGATCCCGGCTCGGTAGGGCAGGAGCGGCGACCGTGAGCTCGTGGTGTCGCGAGGCGAAGTCTGCAAGGAGGTCACAGTGACGCCAACCTCGGTGCGGCGGAGTGTCGTGCGGTCGACGTCCTCGAGTGATGGCGACGCGATGGGCGTTTGGTCGCAGATCGCCGCTCTCGTGGTTCTCTACCGACGTTCGTCACACCCTCGAACACGCCGACGAAGCCCGGTACGCTGGCGCGACGTACGATCCGATCGGCGTAGAACCCGATGCCTCTGCCACACCTGTCACTCGCCCAGCGTGGCGCCCTCGAGCACGTGGCCGCGCAAGCCAGGCGACGCCGAGCCGAAGCGGTGGCGCTGCAGGATCACATCCGGCGCATGAGCGACATCTCGGCCGGTGACTTCCGCGAGGCGGCGCTCAGCCTCGAGCGGCATGCTCGGGTAGCGCTTCACTTCCATCCCGACCGTCCCGACGCGGCAGGGGACACCGTCGCCCAAGCCTTGCTGCGCGATGGTGTCTATCGCAGTCAATACGAGACGGGTCTGTCGAACGGCGGTCTGTCCGCCCACCCTGGCGGGCGGCGGGATCTGTGCGAGGAGCTGCTCTTCGGTGGCGCCTACCATGCGCCCGACACGACGGCCGCCGAGCGACCGAAGTACGGTGCGCTCGGCATCCTGCGCCACGCGGACGGTCCTTCACCGCGGTTCGGCTCCTGCTACCTCGTGCTCGCCGCTGCGGTTGGACCGCGCTGCACGTTCACCTATCTGGATTCCCACGAAGCGGCAGTCGAGCGGGGGACCCTCGACGAGTTCGACGACGTATTCGCGGCAGTGCTGCGCAGCGTCTTCGATCACGGGATGGCTCTGGGCGAGTCCGATCTGACCGTGCCAAACCTGGTTCATCGCCTGCGCTGCGACCTGTCGGCGCCGCTCCACGATCTTCGGCGACTCCGCGTCGCCAGGAACCTCAATCACTACGTAGAGGCTCAGGTCCACGGCGATGTGGTGCTGGAGCGAGATGTCGATGCGCTCGTGGCCGACCCATCGTTTCGCGACGCGGAGACAGGTCGCGTGCTCGCCGAGCTGTGCGTGCGCAACGCGATCACGCTTCACTGGCATCCGGGGTTCGTGCTCTCCTGCGATGACGTCCCCCGTGACTTCCGTGGCCATACGATGCCCTCGCTCGCACAGCGAGTTGCGCGGTCCGGCATCGTCGACGCGCGGGCGATCGGCGCCGCGGTCACCGACCTGCGGGTGAATCCAGGTGCGTGGTGCGATCGCGGGCGCCCCGAGGACGTCTTGCAGGAACTGAAGCTCCTGTGGCACGTGCTGGTGAAGTACGGGACGCCGGCGTGAAGGCGAGCGGCCGCCGGCCACCTCCCTCACGCCCCCCGGTCGATTCCTCCACGGGTCCACCGCGGCCGGTGCATCTACGTTCGCGCCCATGACCGACCGCAGCTCCGCTCTTGTTCTCGGGTGGTTCGTCGCCACCGCATGCACGACCACCGATCCCAACGCGGGGTCGAGCGACGACACCGCCGGCGAGAGCTCGGGGCCGACCGGCCCCGGGTCCTCGGCAAGCGCGACGGCTTCGACCACCGCCACCAGTGCTACGAACACGTCGGTCTCCACCGCCGCCGACAGCACCGACTCCGACGCGGACGACGAGGGCAGCAGCAGCGGCGGTCACACCGTGCTGCCCTGCGAGGGCCTCGATGCGGCGGCCGGGTGGGAGCACATCACGCCGGCCGAGGTCGACCTCGGTGCCGAGTTCGACACGCCAGCGGGCGAGAACTATGGCGTGCACTCGTTCGTGATCGATCCGCAGAACACCGCGACGATCTATCTCGGCACCAGCGCCCAGGGCATCTACAAGTCCACCGATTGCGGCGCGAGCTGGGTGCACATCGACACCGGCACCAACGCCGACGTCATCGACGGCGGACGCCAGTGGTCGTTCGTGATCGACCCGGTCGACCCGCAGGTCATGTACACGAACACCGGCTACGGTGCCAACGGCGTGTGGAAGTCCACCAATGGTGGCGTCGACTGGGAGCCCTTCGTCGACCCGGCCTACCTCGCCGCGATGCAGTTCGGTGGATTCGTGCAGTACGTGCGCATGGACGCTTCGGACCACGAACATCTCATCGTCACGCCCCACTTCGAGTGCGAGATCGGTGCGGTCGACGGCCTGCCACTGACCAAGAACTGCATCCTCGAGACCTTCGATGCCGGGCAGACCTGGGACATCCTCGAGGGCACCCCACCGGCGGGCGAGGGCGTGTTCCAGACCATGCTCGATGCCAACACCTGGTACTGGTCGAGCGGGTTCGACGGCATGTGGCGCACCGCCGACGGCGGCCAGAGCTGGCAGCACGTCTTCGACGAGGGCTACGCCAACGCCTCGCTCGTGCGTGCCGCGGACGGCTCGCTGCTCGCCGGCGGCGTGTTCTCGACCTTGATCAGCACCGACGGCATCACGTGGAGCGCGATCCCCGACTCACCGGGCACCGACGTGCTCGCCGGCGACGACGAGCGGCTGTTCGGCTCGCGCAACGGCTTCTACGTGACCGCCAGCGCCGACGATCCCACCACGTGGAGCGAGCTGCCGATGCCGGCGTTCCCCGATCCGGGCTACATCACCACCTGGGATCTGAAGTACGACGCCGATCACCGCGTGCTCTACTCGCTCAACAGCCGCAACGGCTTCTGGCGCCTGCTCGTGCCGTGAGCACGGCGGAGAATGACGGGCGCCGTGCGGCACCCGACTGTGCGATCACATGAGGATGGCGTGGATCGGCCCGATCGCCGCCGGCACCTGCGGCGCGTCGATCATCTCGAGCAGGTCGATCTCGATCCCGCGGCTCATCGCCGTGATCGGCACGTCGTTCGGGCCGCCTTCGAAGGGGTTCTCGGAGGTGCTTCCGATCTTGTCCATCGTGTGGAAGACCCACGCGATGAGGGCGCCCAGCGGCACCGACAGCCACGACGCCACAGGTCCGAGATCGCGGAACTCCGGGTGCAGCGCAAATGGCAGCAGCACGATGAACATCCACACGAAGATCAGGTTCAACGTTGCGTACTGCCGCGGGTAGGGGAAGTTCTTGATGCGTTCGCAGCGGCCCTGGTGATCGTAGAGCGTCGACAAGATCGTCATCATCTCGATGTGGCGCAGCTCGGTGAGCGCGCCGTCGTCGGCGAGCCGCCGCAGCGCGGCCGATTGCAGGGCCAGCACGTGGGTCGCGCGATTCTTCTTCGCCAGCACCCGCGCGAGCTCGTCGGGCTCGAGGAACTCGGCCAAGGCGGCCTCGAGCGGCTGCGCGGCCTCGGGCAGTGTGTACGTGCGCGCGCGGTACTCGATCTGATGCGGAAGATTCATGGTCTCCCACACCCGCGGCTCGCGTAGCTGGTAGCGCATCGCGACCAGCCACGCGAGGTGGCGATGCACCAGCGCCCGTCGCGTGCCGCCGTCGTCGGTCTTCGACACGTAGTCGAGCACGGCGATCGCCCACGTGCGGCTGCTGTTCACGATGCCGCCCCAGATCTGCCGCGCCTCCCACAGTCGGCCGTAGGCCGCGTTCCCCTTGAAGCCGGTGAGGAACGCGACCGCCGTGCCGACGATCGCCAGCGGTGCCCACGGCAACGCCGGCAACTGCAGCCCTAACGCGTCCAACAGCTTCGGCAGCGCCGCGACCACCAAGAAGACCACGGTCTCCCGTCGCGTCCACAGGGTGATCTCGGTGAGTGAATAGCTCCGGCCCGCGTGCATCGGCGCGCAGCGTACCGCCCGCCACCGCGAGAATCACCCCGGGCGATCGCGTGCAGCATTTCGCTGACCTCTTGCGCGCTGACCTGATAGCCCCGCCGTCGCAACTCTGCTGGGCGAGACGGGCGAGACCGTTGGCCCATCCGCGCTGGGTGAGCTAAGCTCACCGGAGCGCAGGTCGATGCACTGCGCCGTAGGCTAGCAGCGAGGTGGAGCATCACCACCGTCGAGTCGAGTGTGTCGTCGAAGGTCGTGCTGTCGTGCCGTGGTGCATCAGGTCGAAGTGTCGTGGTCGGTGGCCGTGTTGCGGCGCGATGGTGCTCGTGGTCGCGGGTGCCTGCGCGGAACAGTCGGAGCCCCGCGAGTGGTCGACCCGGGATTTGATCGTCGTCGAGCCGTACGATCCCTACGGCACCGCCCGCGAGTACGCGCTCGTCGACGCGGACGGCGAGCGACGCCCGCTTCCGATCCAAGAGGTGGAGTCGGTGAGCTGGGCGCTCGATGGCGACGTCCTGCTCGCACACACGTCCCTCGGTGCGGTCTGGGGGTGGTCGGGGCATGAAGAGCCCCCGTGGCTGCTCCACGAGCCGTCCGTCATTCCGGGGCTCACCCAGACGCTGCAGGTCGCGCCCGGTGGACGCTACGCGGCGCTGCACAATTACACGGAGACGGTGCGGGGGTTGGGTCTGACGGTGCTGGATGTTCTCGAGCGCCGTCCCGTCGGCGCTCCGCTCGCGTGCACGACCGGACCCGGTGTCGTGTGGGTCGGCGAAGGCCCTGAGCTGCTCGAGGAGACCGACGAATGCGGCTGCTGTCTGATGCCCACGCCATTCACCGTGACCCACGTGCGTCCCGGCGGTGAAGACGACGTGTTGGTCGCTGGCGTCGAAGTATCGCCGCAGATCGACATCGATCCACGACGAAGTCTCGCCACGGTCTCGTCGGAGGGGCGGTGGCAGCTCTACGAGCTCGGCCGCGATGACGACGTGTTGGTGCTCGATGAACCCGATGCGAGCGAGTATCGGAGCTGGTCACCGGATGGCAAGCACATGGCACAGGTCACCGACCAGCAGGGCGTCGTGCGCGACCGCCGAGGCGCGGTGGTCTGGGAGGGCGAGCTCGCCGGGTTCTCGAGCATGACGTGGTCGCGCGCCGGTGATCGCTTCGTGGTGCAGCGGAGTTGTGCCGACGATCTGTGGCGGCTCGAGCTGGTCGATCTCACGCGAAGCGAACCAGTGGAGATCGTGGGCTGCGACGATCTGAGGTTGGTCAGTTGGAGTCCACGAGGCGACGCGCTCCTCATGAAGGTCGGCTGCGGGGACGACGATGGCGCGCTCGAGCGCGTCGATCTCGGCACCAACGAGCGACGGAGGTTGATCGACGCGACCCCGTGCGACACCATCGGATTGGGATGGTCACCCGACCAAACCACCTACGCTGCGTGGGAAGCGTGCGAGGCGGGCGGGGCCCGCGTGCGGTTCTTCGACGCGGACGGCGAAGCGATAGCAGCCGGCTCCTGCGATGCGTACCTGGATGCAGTGTGGTCTCCGGACTCTGACATGCTGGCGCTCACGCAGGGCCGCTTCGGCGACGAGGGGGCGCCACCGCATCTCCACCTGCTGCGCAGCGACGGCAAACTTCGCGATCTCGGCGAGGGTCTCATTCCGCTCGGCGTGCACAACGACTGGCGCCCGGGCCCTCCCTAGTATGTGTCCGACCGCGATACGGACGACGCGCGCATGAACTTCGACGACGAGCACGAGCGCCGAAAGGCGGCCTTTCCGGAGGCGATCCGCGCCGCGCACGGGCACTCGAGCCATCATCGGGCTGAGCTGCTGGCGAGTGCGACGTGCGGCTGCTTCTACTGCTGCGCCACGTTCGCACCGGGCGAGATCGACGAGTGGACGGACGAAGTCGACGACGAGGGTCAGACTGCGCTCTGCCCACGGTGCGGAGTCGACGCGGTCCTCGGTGATCGATCGGGATACCCGCTGTCGCCGGAGTTCCTCCGGGAGATGCATCGCCGCTGGTTCTAACGACGCGCCGCGGCCGACCGAGCCCAGGCCGAGGTCGGGGGGCATCTCATCATGCGCGCGTTCATTCGTGATCAACTGGCCCGCTTGGGCTTGGGCAGACTCGCCAAGCACCCGCCTCCGAACCAGGTATCGTCAGATGCCGACCCCGGCGAGCGCCCCTGGTCGCTGGGAGTCGAGCAGAGCCTGCAGCGCCGAGAGGTCAGCGTGACGGGGATGATCACCGACCGGAGCGCGACGACGATCATCGCGCAGATGCTGTACCTCGACGCAGAGGATCCGGCGGCCCCGATGACCCTGCGCATCGACTCGCCCGGTGGCGTCGCGACATCGACGTTGGCGATCTACGACGCGATCCAGCACGTCAAGGCGCCGGTTTGCACCGCCGTCGCGGGCGTGGCCGGAGGAACGGCAATCCTGATCGCCGTCGCGGGCGCGTCCGGCCATCGCACCGCGACCGCGAGGTCGCTCTATCGCTTCGTCCGCTTCCGCTTCCGGTACAGAAGTGAAGCGGCGGGGCGCGAGTGCGATCGCCTGGTCGACGCGTTCGCGGCGGCGATCGGCAGGCACACGCAGCTCGATCGACGCGCGGTCGCCCGCGCGATGGATCGAGAGGAGCGGATGCATGCGCTCGTCGCGTTGCGACGTGGCTTCGTCGACCATGTCGGGGGCGGCGACCTACTCGATGGTGGTCGCTGATCGCCGGCGATCACTCGAGCCCGCCTTGGGTGCGTGGGGTGACGACGCGCCGGTGTTGAGCTGCGAAGTCGAGGGCGGCCACGGGCGCAGGCCCGGCGTGTCGAACATGGGCACCTGCGTGGGCGGGGTCGCACTCGCGGGGCGCTCCTGCGGGCCGCAGCAGCGAGCGCAGTGCGTGATGGTTCGAGAAGACACCGAAGTAGCAGACCTGATGCTGCCGCGGCGGCGGCACCAGGCCGACCAGGCGGGCGAGGAAGCGCTCGGGCTCGACATCGACGTGGGTCGCGCCTCGCCGCGAGGACGCCCCGACCTCACTTGTGCGTCCAATCCGCAACGCCATCGATGACGTCCTCCCAGGCGCGTCGATCGAGGATGGCCGCGCGTTCCCGATCCGATACTCTGCCGGACGTGCCGAAGCTCAAGCCGAAGGATCCGCTCGCCGCCGTCCGCTCTCATCCCGAGAAGGTGAAGAAGCTCGAGATCAACCCGGCGGACGCGCGGAACAATGGCTTCGAGGTGAAGCCCCTGAAGGCGTTCCCCGAGGAGGTCCTGGCGTGCAAGAACCTCGTGTCGCTCGAGATCTTTCGCGGCATCACCGGCCCAGTGACGATCCCCGACGGCATCGGGAAGCTGAGGAACCTCGAAGTGCTCATGCTTGGCGGTCTCTCGCTGAGGGCGGTGCCAAAGGCCATCGGCGACCTGTCGAAGCTGAAGACGCTGAGTCTCGACTACAATGCGTCGCTCGCGGCGCTCCCCGACACGATCGGTCGCCTGAAGAACCTCGAGACGATCAGCTTCACGGACACGAGGATTCGGGAGCTCCCCAAGGCTCTCTTCGACTGCAAGCGCCTGAAGCGACTCGATCTGCGTGGTATCGCGAAGGTGCCGCCTGGACTCGGCAAGCTCACCAACCTGGAAGAGCTCTACATCCAGGCGAGCGCGCTCGCGGGGGTCGGCGCAGAGATCGGCAGGCTCACGAAGCTGAAGACGCTGTTCGTCGACGGGAAGGGCGCGGTGCCTGCGGCCGTCTTCTCGCTCTCGGGAGTGACGACGCTCCAACTCCGGGGCCTCGGTCTGAAGGAGCTCCCGCCACTGGGCGGCCTGAAGAAGCTCGTTCGACTCGACATCAGCGACAACAAGCTGACTTCGGTCTCTCCGGCGATCGCGAGCCTGCCGGCGCTCGAGGTCCTCGACTTCAGCGGCAATCCGCTTCCGATCGAAGAGAAGCGCATCGTCGACGCGATGATGAAGGTCTCGCCTGCGAAGCGCGCTTCGAAGCTCGGCGCCGCGAAGCCGAAGCCCGCCGCAAAGGCGAAGACAGCCACCAAGACGAAGAAGGCTGGAGCCCGGAAGGCGCAACCTCGCCCCAAGGCGCCTCGGCGATTCGGCAGCGTCGTGAGCGAGAACCCCTCGCTCGTGATTCGCATCGGCGAGAAGGACTCGAAGAAGAGGCCGGTCACGGTCAGCCTCGACGTGGGACAAGGCATCGCGCACGTCTGGGCCGCGGGCAACGACGGCCGCCTCGCGGTCACGGAGATGGTGCTCGAAGGAGAAGAGTCGGACATGAGCGCGGACGATCGGGAGCTCTTCTTCGAGTTCATCCGCGCTCCGCTGGCCAAGGGAGCGAAGCTGGTCGGAAAGTTCGACATCGAAGACGACGACGACTGGATGATCCAGCTCGCGCCCGCGAAGGGCGACGCAGAGGAAGACGGCGTGGTCGTCGATGTCGTCAGCACGAGCTGGAAGGTCATGCTCGAGCCCGAGGTGCGCGCCGCGTGGGGCAAGGGCCGCCGCTGTCTCCTGGTTCCAGCCTGAGCCTAAGGGGTTTGAAGGAGCCTAAGAGGTTTGAAGCGGGTATCGGAGACGTGGTTCGTGCGTGCAGTGGCTGAGGCTGCGAGCCAGCGTACGTGCTGAGCTAGGGGCGGGGAGGATTGCGCTTGGCCGTGGTGCGCTGCGGGAGCGTCGTCGTGGGCGGGCGTCGCTGGGAAGGACCCGGCGCGCGAAACGGTGGCGTGGTGCTGTCAGGGGCGCGACGGTCCGGCGACGGTCCGACGACGCTCCGGCGGTGCCGCGCGTTTGGAGGTTCAAGGGTCGAAGAAACCGAGTTGTCCGGGCGGGTGCGGACGAGGCGGCGGCCTTGCACCGTGGAGCAGACGAGCGATCTCGTCGGCGTCGGTGATGGCAGCGATGATGCGCACCGGCCCACCGCATCGTCGGCAGACGGTGACGTCGATGGCAAACACGCGCGCCAGTAGTTTGGCCCAGCCGATGCGGGCCTTGGGCCCCCTCTGTCAGGGTGCGTGGGGTGACGACGCGCCGGTGTTGAGAATGCGAAGTCGAAGGCGGCCACGGACGCAGGCCCGCCGTGTCGAACATCGGCACCTGCGTGGGCGGGGTCGCACTCGCGGGCGCTCCTGCGGGCCGCAGCAGCGAGCGCAGGGCGTGATGGTTCGAGAAGACACCGAAGTACCGCACCTGATGCTGCCGCGGCGGCGGCACCAGGCCGACCAGGCGGGCGAGGAAGCGCTCGGGCTCGACATCGACGTGGGTCGCGCCTTGGCGCGTGGGCACCTCGAA
This sequence comes from Deltaproteobacteria bacterium, assembly GCA_016709225.1. Classification (NCBI taxonomy): domain Bacteria; kingdom Pseudomonadati; phylum Myxococcota; class Myxococcia; species Deltaproteobacteria bacterium. The sequence continues at coordinate 2,962,843 of JADJEE010000012.1, forward strand.
GAGGATGCGGACACGACCATCTGCGAGGGCTCGGACAGCGTCATGGGCGAACGGTGGCCGCAGCATGTAGCGGAGCATCCGTGACGTCGCGCGGCGGCCGTTCGCGCCCATCGTCGGGTTGCTATCGCAGTTTCTCGTGCCGCTCGCGCTCGGGATGCTCGTGCGCGCGCGGTGGCCAGCGCGGGCGCGGATGGCCGAGAAGGTGGGCAGCATCGCCGGCATCGCCGTCCTCGGCTTGCTCATCGTCACCGGCCTGGTCAGCAACGCGGCGCTGCTCGGGCGCACCACCGCGCCGATGGTGCTCGCCGCGTTCGGCCTGGGCGCCTGCGGCTTCGGCCTGGGCTGGCTCGGCGCGCGCGCCGTCGGCCTGCCCTCGGCGCAGCGCCGCACAGTCGCCTTCGAGACCGGCATCCAGAACAGCCCGATGGCGCTCGGCATCATCATCGCGACCTTCCCCGCGGCAATGCACGAAGAGATGCTGTGGCTGCCGCTGCTCTACGCGCTGCTGGTGCTGCTGACCGCGTCGGTGCTGACACTGGTGTGGCGCCGCTCCGCCTGACGCCGCGCCGCTCGACTACCCTTCGTCGCGCGGCGGGCCGAGCTCGCCGGCGGTGGCCGAGCGCGCCGGCGGCAGCCCGCGTCGTGCCCGCTCGATCGCCGCGACCGCAGCCTCGGGGTGCGGCGTGCCGACGAGCGTCACCCTGCGCTTCGTCCCACCGCGCCAGACGATCCGCACCGCGCGGCCGTGGTCACCGGGCATGTTGTACATCTCGCGTCGGATACCCAAGCCGCCGAAGCGCTTCCAGTCGTAGTCGACGGCCTCGGCGCTCTCGATGGCCGCGGTCGGGATCGTCGGCCCGAACAGCCCGTACTGGATGCTCACCGCGCCCTCGCTCACCGAGACCCGCAGCACCGAGAACAGCGCCCACAGCACCACGCCCACGGGGATCATCACCAACCCCGAGGCCCACGCCGCCGTGAACAGCAGCGCGACGCCGGCCAGCGCGGTGCTGCCGAGCAGGAGCTGCATCCACTTCGGGGCCGGCCGCTTGTCACGGTGGAGCACCACGCCCTGGCCGGCCATGTACGTCCGCTCGTAGGGATCCACCGCGGCGCTCTCGGGCACGGCGAGGGCCGAAGGATCGGGCGGGGTCTCGTCGCGCAAGCGCGGTGATCGTACGCCGCGCGGCCTGAGGATCAAGGGCCCGCCGCGAGGCACGACCTCGGCAGGCCGATCGCTGTGGGCCCGCGCTGAGCATCACCGACGCACGTCGCGGCGCTGCACGAGCTTGTCCTTGCGCGACGCCGAGAGCACACGCGCCGGCATGGGCGTGCCGGGGCCGACGACCGCACGGACCTCGTCGCCGACGCGCAGCAGCGCTGGGCGTGGACCAACCGTCCGTCGCTCTCGATCCGCTCGACGCGGTTGGTGTCCTGGCAGGCCTCGTCGGCGTAGCGCTGGACCTCGTCGGCGAACTCGAGCACGACCAGCGCGCCCTTGGGTCGCTTGGCGCTGAGCTTCCCGCCGGTGGGCCACCTGGCCACGGCTCCGCAGGCAACTCCGCGCTGACCCGGGCCCCTGCGCCGTCGCGGCAGCATGGGATCACGATCACCTGGTCGCGTGGGTGCACCAACCGAAGCGCACCCACGCGGCACGGTACCTTGTGCACCTCGCCGGAGTTCGTTCGGGTCTCGTTGTCGTCGTCGCGCTCGCGGGCTGCCGTGAGTCGACGACGTCGCCGTTTGGTGTACCCGCGACCACAAGCGGCCCCGAAGGTACCGAGGACGGCGACGATGAGGCTTCGACCGGCATGCAGAGCAGCGGCGCGGCCGATGCGGATGGCGACGAGGGTCCGCGGCTCGACCTAGGCGTGCCCGACGGGCCCGACGGGCCCGTGGTGTGCGAGCTCGGCGAGGACGAGCTCGACGTACCGCCATCGTGCATGAACGAAGCACCCGCGGGATCGTTCGACGCCACGCTCGAGTGGGCGTGGCACGGTCACGACGGCGACACTCATGCGGTGGCGACGGCCCTCGTCGCACAGACCAACGATGACGACGGCAACGGTCAGATCGATCTGTGCGACACGCCCGACGTGATCGTGCTCGCCTTTGGGCCGAGCGCCTTCGAGGCCGACTCGTTCTTCACCGCGACGGGCCACCTGTACGCGCTCGACGGCGCCAGCGGGCAGATGTTGTGGCAGGCCGGCCCGGTGTCGGCGTGGGGGCAACCGGCGCTCGGCGACCTCGATGGCGACGGCGCGATCGAGATCGTCGCGCCGACCTCGCTCGTCGGCCCGCTCGCGGCGTGGAATCACGACGGTTCCCCCGTCGAGGGCTTCGCCGAAGCGCCGCTGCTCGGCAGCGATCCAGTGGACGGGTGCTGCGGCATGACCAGCGCGATCGCCCTGGCCGACCTCGATCACGACGAAACGCCGGAGATCGTGCTCGGCACATTGATCCTCGACGCCACGGGGCATCTCATCGGCCAGCTCGACGAGACCGCCCCGCAGATGGCCGCGACCACGGTGGTCGCCGATCTCGACGAGGACGGCACGACCGAGCTCATCACCGCACAGGGCGTCTACCGCTACCTCGGCGACGGCGCGACGCAGAAGCGGTTCGACACCGGCATCGACGTCGGTCACCCGCATGTCGCCGATCTCGATGGCGACGGCGACGCCGAGCTGCTGGTGTCTCATGCGGCGGGCCTCAGCGTGTTCGAACACGACGGCACCCCGCGGATCATCGACGCGCGCCCACTCGGCGCCGCCGAGGGCTGGGGCCGCCCTGCCGCGATCCACGACTTCGACGGCGACGACCACGCGCAGTGGGCCATGAGCGTCGGCGAAGTGTTCGCGATCTTCTCACTCGCGGGCGACGAGATCGTCATCGACGGTCAATGGGTGGTCGAGGATTTCACGGGCGAGGCCACCGGCACCGCCTTCGATTTTCTCGGCGACGGCGCCGCCGAAGCGATGTACGGCGACGAAAAGGTGCTCTGGGTGTTCGACACCGCGATGCCACAGGCGCCGCCGTTGGTCGAGCAGCCGCGATCGAGTCGCACGCTCATCGAGTATCCGACGGTGGTCGACGTCGACAACGACGGATCCGCCGAGATCATCGTGATCAGCAACGAAGACCTCGACGGCAACGCGTCGTCGCCCACAGTGCAGGTGTATGGCGACGCCGACAGCCGGTGGATCCAAGCGCGGCGGATCTGGAACCAGCACACGTATCACGTGACGAACGTGCGCGAAGACGGACGAATCCCGGCCGTCGAGGTCCCCCACTGGCGCGGACTCAACACGTTCCGCACCAACGCACAGATCGAGGGCAGCGCGACGTGCGTGCCCGCGGGCTGACGCGTGGTCACTCGAGCGCGATCTCTGTGTCGGCTTCGAGCGGCTCGAGCTCGACGCGCAGCGAGTCGTCGGCCGCCGACCGCACGCGCCACGGATGGGTCGCCCAGGAGCCTAGACGTCGCAGCGAGGCCATCACTGCCCGCGCGAAGCATCGGCTGACACGGGAGAGCCGCGCCGCGTCGTAACCGAGTCGCACCGCCATTGGCCCGGCGAATGACAGCACCCACTGACGGTACCCGCATCGCGGAAGCAGTCGATCGACGAGCAAGGCAGCGCCCTCGCCCATGCGCCGGCCATGCCCTCTGCCGCAGAGTGGTCGGCGTCATATGAGGGGATGCCTCAGCCTTTCGGCCCGAAGTTCCGAAGTCCAAGCCACGTCAGCTGGCAGCACGAGCACGGGCACCGGCATGAGCACCATCCTGGCCCGCGTGTTTGCGATCGATCTCTCCGTCTGCCCACGATGCGGTGGACCCGAGCTGTCGTCGCCGAGTTCGGCACGTACCCCGGCTCACGCCTCCGCCGCCTCACGCTCGACCCCAGGCCGCGGATACCCGCTTCGAGCATCTTCGGCTCCCGCTCGAAGCATCGATGATCGCAGGCCCACCCTCGAATCGGATGTCGATTCGCAGGTTGTTGTGCGGCGTGGGACGCCGCTCACTCGAGCCCGAGTCGCTTCTTCATCGCCGCGAGGTCCTCATCCACCTGCTTCTCCCGCGCCTCGTCCTCACGGTCGATCCGCTCGGCCGCCCGTGCTGCACGAGCACGCGGATCGTCCCCTGCGGCATCGCCCAGCTCGACCTCGGTCGCCTCGCCGGTCCAGTAGTCGAGGCCCTGCGGCGGCAAGGGCACGATGCGATCCAACGCCCGCAGCTTCATCTTGCCGCTGTCGGGATAGACGGCGATCTCGTCCGGATCGCGGTTGCCGATCGCGAGCAGGCGGCACGGCTCCGCGAAGGGATTCTCGAAGGCGTGCGCGATGCCGGTGTTGGCGGGGAAGCACACGTAGTCGCCGGGGCCCATGTCGTGACGATCGTCGCCCGAGCGCAGCACGCAGCGGCCGCTCAACACGTAGAAATGCTCTTCCTCCTTCACGTGCCAGTGGCGCGGGCAGCTCTGGCGACCGGGCGCGAGCTCGACGAGGTTCACGCCGATGCGCTGCGCGCCGCCCAGTGCACCGAGGTCGAGCTCACCGCCGCCGAAGCGCACGCCCTGCGCCCACCGATCCAGCGCCAGGGTTCCGCTGGCGAGAGGGACGTTGGGCGAGGGCGTGCGCTCGTGGCTCGAGCGTTCGAAGGTGGAGTCCCGGCGCGTGAACTTCATGGCGAGCGCGACGGTACCGCGAAGGCCCGCGAGCGCCAGCCACGGCCACGTCAGCCGATGAGCGCCGCGATCGCGCCGACCAACAGGCCCAGCGCAGTCACAGCGACGAGGCTGGTGACGAAGCCGCGCGCAGCCTGACGCTCACCGATGAGGGCGATGGCTTGGGTGGTACGGGCGAGGGCGTGGGGGATCGTCGTGGGTTCGACCATGGCGGGTGCGTCTCTCCAGGAGCGCGGGCTCGACAACCCGCTCCAGGAGTCACTATTCCGCAGGCCCGGACTTGGGTTGGTTGCGCCGGCGTGCGCGCGGCTGCCAGCCACCCGAGGGCGCGGCGACGCCGTCGAGCGCCTCGAGCACCGCCTCGGGCGCCGGCCGATCGGGCACGTACTCGCCGACGTGACGCCACGTGATGCGGCCGTCGGGGGCGATCACGAAGATCGATGGGATCGCGATCTCCTGACTGGCCATGCGCACGCCGTAGCGTGCGGCGACCTCGGCCGCGGTGTCCTGCAGCAGCGGGAACGGCACGTGGTGCGTGGCCGCGAATGCCTTCGACTCGGGAGCCTCGTCGGCGCTGAGGCCCACCAGCGTGGCGTGCCGTGACGCGAGCTCGTCTTGGATGGTGCGCAGGCCGGCGAACTGCCGGCGACAGAAGGTTCACCACCAGCCGCGATAGAACACCAGCACCACCGGGCCGCGGCTGCGCAGCTGCGCGAGGCTCACGGGGTTGCCGTCGGCGTCCGGCAGCGTGAACTCGGGCGCGACCTCGCGGGGCTGCTCGGCATCGGCGCGCAGTCGACAGGCGAGCATGCAGAGCGTGGCCACGAGCCAGAGCCGTCGAGTCATTGCGCCCATGATCCGGGTGCCAGCTCACGCTCCGCAAGCGCGGCGTGGGGGCCGGCCCAGACCACCCCGTGGCCCCCCGCTGGGCCCCGCGATCGTCGCCTCAGAAAAATCGCGACATGCGAGGGGCGACGGCATCGACGGGTGCCGCCCACCGAACGCGCGCGGCGAAACGAGCCACACCATGTTCCGCAAGTACTCCTTCCACGTCCTCGCCACCCTCGTCCTGTGCGCCGCGCCGATCGGCTGCGACGACGACGACGACGGCGACTCGGGCAACGACACCAACAACGACTCGGGCAACAACGACTCGGGCAACAACGACTCCGGCAACAACGACTCGGGCAACAACGACTCGGGCAACAACGACTCGGGCAACAACGACTCCGGCAACAACGACTCGGGCAACGACTCGGGCAACGACAGCGGCAACGACTCGGGCAACGACAGCGGCAACGACTCGGGCAACGACGTGTGCCTCGATCCCGGCGACGACTGCGACATCAACGGCGACTGCTGCGGCTTCGACGACGGCATGACGGTGTGCACGCAGTTCGACGGGCCCAAGGTCTGCGCCGATCTGTGCGACGACGGCAGCCAGTGCAACAGCGGCTGCTGCGTGTCGATCGACATCGGCGGCGGCGTGTGTGCGCCGTCGAGCTTCTGCGAGTAGCTCGGGTGGTGGCGACGTCGGTGGTGGCCGGCGTCGCGGACCCACGCGGGGCAGGGATCGCAGCCTCGGCGCTTCGGCCTTGTCGCCGGGCGCCGAAAGCCCGCACACTTCCCCCGCCCATGCGCTCGCTCGTCGCCTCCGTCTCGCTGCTCGTGCTCGGCTGTGCGCCCCCGAACAAGGCCACGCCCTATCCGAAGACCGAGGTGCCGGACGCGGGCGGGACCGCGACCCCCGAGCCCGAGCCCGACACCGCGCCGCAGGCGTCCGGCGTCGTGCACTACTTCGATCGCGAGGTCGATCTCGAGCCGTTCCTGGTCGGCTTCCCCTACGGTCGCTTCCGTCCGAGCCTGAAGACCAAGGCGCTCTTCTACTTCGCGCTTGGCGACGCCTACACGCTGAAGATGCTGCCGCTCGCGCAGCCCGGCGCGCGCTGGGACCTCGCGGTCGGCAAGACCATCAGCGACGTCGACTGGTCCAAGCGCAGCCTGTGGTCGATCCATCACCACGCCCAGAGCAACAGCCTGTGGCTGCATGCGGATGCATCGAACGACGAGAAGATGAACCTGTGGCGGCTGTCGCTCGACGACGGCAAGCTCGAGCAGGTCACCGACCATGACTACGTCTACGGCCTCGGCTTCAGCGAGGACGGCACGCTCCTGGCGTACCTGCCCCGCAGCGGCACCAAGGCACCGTTTCGCAGCTGCTTGCGGGTGCGCGAGGTCGCCAGCGGCAACGAGCGCGAGATCCTCTGCGACGACGCGGCGCTGACCTTCACGTGGAGCGACCTGCACTTCTCGCCCGACAACAAAGAGGTCTACTTCAACGCGCAGACCAAGGGCGATCGCAACCGCGAGCAGCTCGTCCGCGTGGCGCTCGACGCCGCCAAGCCGAAGCTGCAGCTGGTGACCAACGCCCGCGCGCGGCGCAGCCACCTCGAGGTGCTCGATGGCTGGGTCGGTGACGAGCTGGTCTACGTCGCCAACGACGACGGCTTCGCCAACCTCTACGCGTGGTCGCGCAAGACCCGACGCACGCGCGCGCTGTCCAAGTTCACCGAGGACATCAGCTCGGCCGAGCTGACGGCGCGCGGCGTGGTCGCGGTGCACCGCACGCCCGCGGGATCGACACTCGCGGTCATCGATCCCGTGGGCGGCAAGACCCTCTCGGAGCAGCGTCTGCCGGGCTCGGCCGATGTCATCGATGGCTTCGGTGATCGGGCTCTCGTGACGCAGGAGTCGCCCGACATCTTGCTCGAGGGTGTCGAGCTCGGGCTCGACGCGATCGCGAGCGGCAAGCCCCCGGGTGCCACCGTGGTGGTCGCGCCCGACGACGCGCTGCAGCGCAAGGTCGTCGCGTGCAAGGCCGAGCGGGTGTCGATCCCGACCTTCGACGTCGACCCCAAGACCCGCAAGCCCCGCGAGCTGCACGCGTTCCTGCTGACCCCGCGTACGCCGCTGGCGGATGCCGGCCAGCGCCTGGCGATGATCACGTCGTTCTACGGCGGTGACAATGCGTACAGCGAGTTCGATCAGATCATGTGCGCGGCGGGGTTGACGGTGTTGTCGCCCAGCGTGCGCGGCAGCTCGGGCTTCGGTCGCGACTTCGCGGCGCTCAACGATCGCGATCTGGGCGGCGACGAGATCGTCGATCTGTTCCACGTCGCGCGCTGGCTCGAGCAGCGCACCGGCCTCGATGCGCGCCACATCGGCGTGTACGGCGGCAGCCACGGCGGCTACGCGACCATGCGCGCGCTGACCTTCCCGCCGGCGACCAACGGCCGCAACGAGTTCTATGCGTTCGGCTTCGGGCTGGCGCACGCGGGCTTCTCCGACATCGAGAGTTTCCACGACAAGTGCAACATCCCCGACTGGGTCGTGCTCGAGAGTGGCGATCCCAAGGTGCCCGCCGATCGCACGCGCATGCACGACCGCAGCCCGCTGACCCACGTCGAGCGTCTGCGCATGCCGATCCTGCTCACCCACGGCAGCAACGACTGGCGCGTGCCGGTGCAGGAGAGCCGGCAGTTCGCCGACAAGGCCAAGGCGCTCGACCTGCCGGTCTACTACGTCGAGTTCGAAGGCCAAGGCCATCGCATCGAGGGCCTCGCGCTGCAGAAGCAGCTGTTCCAGACCCGCTTCGACTTCCTCATGGCGGTCGTCAAGGCCGCCGCAAAGGACGCTGCGGGCGCGGGCGCAGATGCGGCGAGTGAGCCTGCGGCGAAGCCGTAGCGAGTGGTGGCCCCTTGGGCGCCTCGGCGCCCACGCCGTCCGTTGCGTGGGAGCGCAGGGCGCCTTTCGGTGCGTCCGCTCACGGGCGAGCGTGCGCGCGATGCATTGCGCACGGTTTGCGGCGTGCCGCGGGGTTGCGGAGGCCCCCCCGTGTTAGTGTCGAAGCCTATCGATGGCCTCGATGCTGCTGGTCGCCCTGCTCGACGACAAGGCGCGCTATCCGACCGTGCCGCCCGAGTTCGGGGTGCAGGTGGGGTGGCTGTTCTTCGCGTTCGCCGCCGTGATGGTGGCGTGGGCGTGGACGCGCGCCGACTCGGTTCGCCGCTCGCTGCTGGCGCTCGAGGACCCACGGACCTTCGCGGTGCTGCGCATCGGCTTCGCGATCATGACCATCGTCTGCTTCCTCAACCTCGCGCCGTACTGGCGGATGTTGTGGAGCGACGAGGGCATCTTCGACCTCGCCTATGCCGAAGATCGCATGGGGCGCTCGGCGCTGCGCGGCTGGAACCCCGAAGAGGGCTTCTTCGATCTGTGGGCGGTGGTCTGCTTCCTGTGGAACAAGCCGTCGTTCCTGTACATGCACGGCAGCCCCGAGTTCGTGGTGTGGCACATGATGGCGCTGTTCGGCGCGTGCGCGCTGTTCGGCCTCGGCGTTGCCACGCGCGTGAGCGGTGTGGTCGCGTGGTTGCTGATGAGCAGCGTGTACAACCGCAACGCGCTGTACTGGGAGGGCACCGACACCGTCTATCGGTGCTTCTGGCTGATCCTGTTGTTCGCGAAGACCGGCCACGCATGGAGCTTCGACAACTGGTGGCGCTGTCGAAGGCTGCGCAAGCAAGGGCGCCTGCAGGACCCGGACGATCCCGAGGCCCTCGCACCCGATGGCCGCAAGCGCGAGCCCATCTATCGCCTGATTCCGGCGTGGCCGCGGTGGCTGTTCATGCTGCAGCTCGCGGGGCTGTACTGCTCGACCGGCAGCGTCAAGACCGGTGACGTGTGGGCCAAGGGTGACGCGCTCTACTACGCGCTCAACATGGACCACTTCTACCGCTTCGAGGGCATCACCCAGGCGGTCTCTTCGGTGTTCGCGACCAACCTCTTCCGGCTGAACACGTGGGTCACGCACTGGTGGGAGCGGCTGTTCCCGCTGCTCATCGTCGGCGAGATCCTGCGCTTCGGGCTGAAGCACCAGCACGACGCATGGTGGCAGCGGCAGAGCCAGGGGCCGCGGCTGTGGCTCGGCCGGGCGTTGCTCGCCACCGGCTACGGCATCGCGTACTGGGTCGTGTACATCACGCTGCCGTTCTGCCTGTCGATGGTGAACGACACGCCGCAGGACCCGACGCGCCCGCTGTTCAAGCTGCACATGGCGATGGGCGTGGCGGTGCCGGCGTTCGTGGTGGTGTGGTACGTGCTGCGCCGCTGGCCGCTGGTGCTGTTCCGCGGCGGCCGCAGCCTCGGCCCGCTGACGCGTCGCTTCGCGTGGCTGCGGCTGCCGGAGATCCGCATCAGCAACGAGAGCCTGCGCCGCTGGCTGCTCGGGCGTCGGCTGTGGCTGACGCTGGGCTTCTTCTTCCACGGCTTCCTGATCCTGTTCATGAACATCGGCATGTTCCCGTTCATCATGCTGATGACGTACGCCGCGTTCGTGACGGGCGACGAGTACGCGCGCATGTTCGGGCGCTGGGCCGCGTGGCTGCGACGACCGGGCCTGCTCCGGACGCGGCTGCGACTGGCCCGCCTCGCGCCGCCCGAGCGCGCGTTCATCCCCGCCGAGGATCCGGCGCGCGTGGTGCCCAAGGGCCGCCGCTTCCCCGATCTGCTGGTGCTGCTGTTCGGCTTGGTCGGTGCGTATCTGATCTACGCCCGCGTGGGCAAGGAGCCGTGGATCGGCAGCGCGACCAAGTGGTGGCTCGGCACCATCGTGCTGGCCGCGGTGCTGCTGCGATTCCTGCGACCGCGCGGCGCCGAGCTGGCCGCTGCCAAGGAGCCGCCGGCGCTGGCCTACGGCGCACCCGGGCGCGCGCTGGCGCTGTTCGCATTCTGCTTCCACACCGGCGCGGTCGGGCTGCACCTGTTCCCGCCCTTCGGCGTGTTCAACACCTGGCGCTCGCCGGCGAAGACCGTGTTCGGCTCGTGGCTGTCGGTCAGCGCGACCTCGCAGAGCTGGGAGATGTTCGCGCCCAACCCCCCGCGCAGCAACCAGTTCATGAAGACCGTGGTGGTCGAGGACGACGGCGATCGCTGGGACCTGCGCAACAACTCGTTCGAGTACCGGCCCAACCCGTGGATCTGGAACGATCGCATGCGCAAGATGCAGCGGCGCATGGTCGGCAAGGGCAAGTGGTACCTGCGCTACTGGGTCGACTTCCAGTGCCGCGAGTGGGCGCTACGCACCGGTGAGACGCCCAAGGAGATCGAGATCTGGTCGATCACCACGCGCATCCCTACGCCCGAGGTGGTCAACGTGTGGCAGCCCAAGCGCTTCAAGGGCCGCCGCGACGTGTCGGGTGCGATCACGGGGCAGCCCTACGATCCGCGGGCGCTGAACGTGAAGGAGACCCACGTGCAGACCCATCCATGTGGCAAGAGTGGCGCGCTGCCGCTGTACATGAAGGAGCGCTACGAGTTGCCGATTACCGAGGCCGATCGCGAGGCCGACGCGCAGGAGCAGGCCAAGCGACAGCGCCAGTACGACAGCCGTCGCAAGACCTGGGACAACCGCACCGACTTCGGCCGTGAGCCCGAGTCGACCGAAGAACGACGCGCCCGCATGGAACGCCAGCAACGCGAGCGACAGGCCGACGACCTCGAGAAGAAGATCGAGGCCGCACAGGAAGAGCCCGAGGGCGACGAGGAGAACAGCTGATGGCGGACACGCCGGACGCCGAACGCGATACCGTGGCGGGGGAGAACGCTGTGACGCCCGAATCGCAAGCCCCGGCCGCCGATGCCACCGCGGGGTCGCTCGCGCAGGGGCTGCTGCACCGCGCGCGCCGCGACGACGACGACCCCGCGAAGCGTTGGGCCTACCGGCCGCTGGTGCTGCTCGTGATGTCGCTCGCGGTGGGCTACCACGCGCTCGTGCTGCTCGTGCACAACCTACCCGGCAAGGGGCTGTCCCGCGACCTGCACACCTTCTTCAACGAGAAGCTGCAGGCGTCGAACTACATGCGGGCGACCGGCAACACCCAGAGCTGGGCCATGTTCGCGCCCAACCCTCACCGCAGCAACATGTTCATGAAGGTGCTGGTGAAGGACAAGGACGGCGAGGTCTGGGACATGGCCCACGACATGTACGGCCGCCGCGAGTACCCGTATCTGTTCTACTCGCGCATGGGCAAGATCAACCGGCGGTTGATCGAAGAGAAGGGCTATCGCCGGCACTACGCCGCGTGGGTCTGCCGCGACTGGGAGATGACCCACGACGGCGAGTCCCCCGACGAGATCCAGTTCGTGAAGATGTGGACGCAGGTGCCGCCGCCACAGAAGGTCTACCCCTACATGGGCTACGACCCCATGAAGCTGCACCTGAACCAGCGCGAGGAAGAGAGCATCCGCTGCTCGACCTCGTACCACGGCCAGCTGCCCAACGAGATCCGCGAGCGGCTCGAACTGCCGCCGGCGAACACGGGTCGCTTCCGCGATGTCAGCGTCCGCACCTGGTGGGATCTGCAGCAGGCCAAGCAGCGGCAAGCCGAGCGTGACGAACGCATGGAACGCGCGCGAGCCGACGACGACGCCAGCGTGCCCGAGGCGGTCGGCGAGGTCGAAGGAGCGAAGGAGTGATGCTCGGCACGATCATCGCCCTGCTCGACGACAAGGACGTCGACGTCAGCGCCCACCTCGGCCAGGCGACCTCGCTGTCGCTGGCCGCGATCGCGCTCGTCATCGCATTCTTCGTGGTGCGCCCCGAGCTGTGGAAGCGCATGTTGTTCGACCGGCTCGATCCGCGGCCGGCCGCCGTCATGCGCATCGCCTTCGGCTTGGTGGTGCTGTGGACCTTCTCCGATCTGGCCCGTGATGCCCGCTTCTTGTTCACGGACGAGGGCATGTGGCTGACCAAGATGGCCCGCAAGAACTACGGCGGGAAGATGACCACGCTGTGGGATCCCGAGCACGGGTTCCAGCACTGGTGGGACATCTTCCCGGCGATCTGGGGGAAGTTCACGATCCTCCACGTCCGCTCCGATCCGCAGTTCGTCTACGGCCTCTACGCCCTGATGCTGCTGTCGATCACGACCATGACGCTGGGCATCTGGACCCGCACGAGCACCGTGTTGTCGTGGATCCTGGTCGAGCAGATCTATCGCTACAGTCCGCTCTTCTACACCGGCGGCGACACCGTGGTGCGGGTGTTCCTGTTCCTCGGCATGTTCTGCCGGTGGGGCGAGGCCTACTCGATCGACGCGTGGCGTCGGCATCGCAAGCTGATCCTGGGCGGCGCGAGCGAGCTGCCCGCGCTGCGACGGATCCCGGCGTGGCCGCAGCGCCTGATGATGCTGCAGCTGGCGATCATCTACAGCGCGACCGGCCTGCTCAAGAGCGGCGGCACGTGGATCGACGGCACCGCGCTCTACTTCTCGCTGTGCCTCGACCACTTCTATCGCTTCCCCCAGCAGATCTACGTCGCGACGTTCATGCAGTTCATCGGCGTGCTGCCGGTGGTGACGGTGTTCGTGCGCTTCTGGGAGCTGCTGTTCCCGATGGTGCTCGTGGGCATGGCGGTCAACTGCTTCGAGCGCGAGCGGCGTGACGGCAGCTGGCCGAGCGCACCCGCGTGGCGTCGGTGGAGTTCGTATGCGCTGATCACCGCGGCGTTTGCCTGCGGCGCACCGATCGCGGGCTGGGGCGCCTACTACTACATCCCGCCGCAGTACTTCCCGGTGGTGCCCCATGAGGCGTTCCCGGTGTTCTTCGGCGCGGCGTCGGCACTCGTCTGTGTGCTGTGCGTGGCGGTCTACTTCACCGTTCGCAACCGACCGATCGCCTCGAAGGTGGTCTTCCACTGGTTGTTGGGGCGACGCACGTGGCTCATCTGGGGCTTCTTGATGCACATCGGCATCGACCTCGGCATGAACGTCGGCACCTTCGCCGAGGTCATGATGGCGGCCTACTTCGCGTGGCCGTCGGGCGACGAGGTCGGTCGCGCGTTCCGCTACGTGATGTCGCGGCCGGCGTCGCCCGGTGAGCACGGACGCCCCCGTCGCAAGCGACGCTGGGCCGCAGCCCTGCTGGCGCCCATCGATCGCCTGCGTTGGCGCAAGCCTGGCCGCGCGTACGTCGTCCACCACAACCCCGACGAGACCAGCGTGCGGCATGCCGCGCTGCTGCGGCTGTGGGACCTCGGCGAGCGGCTGCAGTTCGTCGCCGACGAGGGCGTGTCATCCCGCAAGCTCGAGATCGAGATCGAGGGCGAGCGCGGGCGGTACGTCGGCGCGGCCGCCGGGTCGATGCTGCTGCGCATCTTCCCCGGGCTGTGGTGGCTCCGGCCGGTGCGCCGCATCCCGGTGTTGGGCACCGCCGCCGGTGCGCTCGCGGTCGTGATACTCCGGCAGCGGCCGTGAGCGATCGTAGCGCCGTCGACCTGCAGGTGCACCCCGACGCATTGCTCGATGCGGCGGTGCTGCGCCGTGAGGCCGCACGGGCCGCGAAGCTGCGCGAGTCGGAGGTGCGCGAGGTGGTGGTGCTGCGCAAGGCCATCGACGCGCGCCACGGCAAGGTCCGGCTGCAGCTGCGGGTCGCAATCGTGTGCCACGGCGATCCGCCGCGGGCGGTCGAGCTCGACAGCCCCGCGCTGCCGAACGTCCACGGCGAGCCCGAAGTGATCATCGTGGGTGCGGGCCCGGCGGGCATGTTCTGCGCGTGGGCGCTGACTCGACTCGGCATTGCCTCGGTGGTGCTCGAGCGCGGCAAGCCGGTGCGGGCGCGCCGACACGATCTCGCAGCGTTGACGCAGCGCGGCGTCGTCGATCCCGACAGCAACTACTGCTTCGGCGAGGGTGGCGCGGGTACGTTCTCGGACGGCAAGCTGTACACGCGGGCCGACAAGCGCGGTGAGGTCGCGGCGATCCTGCGCGCGCTGGTGCGCTGGGGCGCGCCGCCGGAGATCGTCGTCGACGCGCGGCCGCACATCGGCACCAACCGCTTGCCGGCGGTCATCGGCGCGATGCGGGCCGAGCTCGAGGACGCGGGGGTTCGCTTCTGCTTCGAGCACCGCGCGGCGGCGCTGCGGCAGCGCGGCGGTGCGGTCGTCGGCCTCACGCTTGGTGATGGCACTGCCCTCGATGCGCGCGCGGTGGTGTTGGCGCCCGGTCACTCGGCGCGCGATGTCCAGCAGTTCTGCGCCGAAGCCGGCGTCGTGCTCGAGTTCAAGCCGTTCGCGCTCGGTGTGCGCGTCGAGCATCCCCAGCCGCTCATCGATCGCCTGCAGTACGGGGCATTGGCGGGTCATCCCGCGCTCGGGTCGGCGTCGTACCGCTTGGTCGAGCGCGCTGGTGCCGTGGGCGTGTTCTCGTTCTGCATGTGTCCCGGCGGCTTCATCGTGCCGGCCGCGACCGCGCCGGGCGAGCAGGTCGTCAATGGCTGGAGTCCATCGTCGCGTCGCGGCCGCTACGCCAACAGCGGCTTCGTGGTCGAGGTCGGTGCGGAGACCCTCGTCGCGCACGGACTCTCGCCGGCGGATCCGCTGGCGGGCGTGGAGCTGCAGCGTCGACTCGAGCAGCGCGCGTTCGTGGCCGGCGGCGGCGGCTTCGTGGCGCCGGCGCAGCGCATCGACGACTTCGTGGCCAAGCGGGCATCCCGCGAGCTGCCCCGCTGCAGCTACCCACGCGGGGTCGTGCCGGTCGAGCTCGACGCGGTGCTCGGCGAGCTCGCTCGGCCGCTGCGCGAGGCGATGGCGCGGGTGGGCTCGCGCATGCGCGGCTTCGCCGGCGGCGAGGGCATCGCGGTCGCACTCGAGAGCCGCACCAGCTGCCCGGTTCGCATCGTGCGCGATGCCGAGGGCCAGTCGCCCCGGCATCGCGGCCTGTATCCCTGCGCCGAGGGGGCCGGCTACGCCGGCGGCATCATGAGCGCGGCGCTCGATGGCGTGCGCACGGCGGTCGCCATCGCGACCCAGCTGGGTCGCGATGTGACGGTGCTCGGCAACCTCGTGTAGCGGCGGCCGCTCAGCTCGCGCCGAGATCGTACACGTGCCGGATGCGCTCCAGCTTGGCGTCGAAATCGATGTCGAGGTCCTTGAGCAAGCCGGTCGCGAGGTCGACCACGCAGCCGTGGACGATCGGGTAGCCCCTGGCGAGGTACGTGCGCTGCACCGCCGCGGTCTTGATGACGTTGACGCACTGCTCTTCGACGTTGAGCTCGATGAGCCGACGGTAGCGCGCGCTCTCGTCGGAGATTGCCGACAGCTCGTCGTGGTGCATGCGGTAGACGTCGCGGATGTTGCGGAGCCAGGGGTTCAGCAGGCCGAGGTCACGCGGCTGCATCGCCGCCCGCACGCCGCCGCACTCGTAGTGACCGCAGACGATGATGTGCTTGACGCCGAGGTGGCTCACGGCGAACTCGATGACGCTCAGCACGTTCAAGTCGCTGTTGGACACCACGTTGGCGATGTTGCGGTGGACGAACACCTGCCCCGGCTCGGCGCCCATCAGCTCCTCGGCGGTCACGCGGCTGTCGGAACAGCCGATGTACAGCACCTCGGGGGCCTGTCCCTGCGCAAGCCGCTCGAAGTAGTCGTCGCCGACCTCGAGCTTGCGTCGCACCCAGTCGCGGTTGTTCTCGAACAGCCGTTGGTAGAATTCGTCGCTGCTCACCCAAGCTCTCCCGTCATCGGCCGCCGAGGGTACTTCAACTTTGCTGCCGTCGTCAGCCGGCGGGATGCGTCGCGAGCCAAGCATCGAGCTTGGCGGCAAAGTCACGGTGCTGCGCCGCAGGTGTCTCGCCGAGCAGCGAGCGCGCGCGCTCGGCCGCTGCGCGCGCGCGCTCGGGCTCGTGGTGCGCGTCGTAGGCCTTGGTGAGCGCCCAGCCGGTCGAGGCCCGACGCCAGGGATCGACGTGGGCCTGCTCGCGCAGCAGCAGTGCCTTCTCGAGCAGCGCGATGCCCTCTTCCAGCTGGCCAGGGTCGCCGGTCTGGATCAGCAGGTGCCCGAGGTTGTGCATGGTGTTGGCAGTGCCGGGGTGGCTGTCGCCGCTGACCTCGAGGCGCAGTGCCAAGGCCTGGCGGTACAGCGTGATGGCGTCGTCACGTTGGCCCTTCTGGTCCAACACGTGCGCGAGGTTGTGCATCGCGAGCGCGACGTCCGGGTGGGTGTCGCCGTAGCGGCTGCGGTACATCGCGAGCGTGTGCTGGTAGGCGGCGATCGCGTCGTCGAGGCGCCCCTGTTGCAGCGCGACGCCGGCGAGGTTGCTGTCGATCGTGATGATCGTGGGGTTGTCCTCGGGCAGTCGCGCGACCGCGATCGCTCGCGCGTGCTCCAGGGCTTCGCGGCCGGCGTCGAGGTTGCCGCGCTGGATCTCGATCGCGCCCAGCGAGTTGTACATCTCGGCGGTGGTGCCGTGCGGCCACGGATACAGCTGCTCCTGCAGCGCGATGCCGATGCGCGCGTGCTCGACGGCCTCGTCGAAGCGGCCGAGGTGACTGACGACCGCCGCGATGTTGAGGTGGATGCGCGGCATCTGACGCGCCGCCTTGTCGCCGAGCATCTCCTCGGCGTGGGCGAGCACGTCGCGCTGCAACGCGAATGCGATCTCGTAGCGGCCGCGCACGCTCTCGACCACCGCGCGATGCGAACGCAGCGAGAGATCACGCGAAGGATCGTGCAGCCGGAACAGCGCCGCGTCCGCGCGCTCGCTGGCCTCGAGCGCGGGCTCGGGCCGCTCGTCGATCACCCCGAGCACGTTGACGAGCTCGGCCCACGCGTCCGCGGCGGCCTCGACATGTCCGCTGGCCTCGGCCGCCCACACCGCCTTTCGCAGTGCGTCCTCGGCGAGCTTGGCCTCCTTGCGCTGCGACCACACCCGTCCCAGCTCGAGCAGCGCGGGCGCCCGCACGGCATGATCGCCGTCGATCTCCGCGCGCGCGAGCACGGCCAGCGCGAGCGCGAGGGCCTCGTCGTGCCGTCCGGCGTAGCGCAGCGCTTCGCAGCGATCGAGCTCGGGGCCGAGCTGTAGCGCGAGGACGTGCGAGGCCACGGAGCCGTACACCGGTGCGATCGCGGCCAGTCGTGCGCCGTCGTTGCAGCTCTCGGGGTCTTCGACGCCGGCGAGCAGATCGAGCTCGAGCGCGTCGTCGGGCGGGAGCTCGCGCGCAACCGCGAGCGCCGCGCTCAGTTCCGATGCCCGGCGGTCGAAGCACCGCAGCTGTAACGTGCCGGTGGTGGCGTCGATGGTCTCGCCGCGGCACAGCGGCTCGCGGGCGGCGTACCAGCGCGTGATCCAGTCGTCGACGCGCCCGGCGGTGGCATCGAAGACGTCGGCGGGCAGGGCTGCCCAGTGCTCGCGCAGCGCGGCGCGACCGGGGTCACCCCAGGCCTGCTCGATGCCGCCGTCGCCGTCGCAGTGACGCACCGCGTTGGTGCGGCCCAGGGCCCAGCCGCCGGCCGCGACCGCGCCGATGCCGATCGCGACCGCGCCGACCGAGATGCGATGTCGTGCGCGACGCGGCGTCTCGACCAACGCCTCGAGCAGCGCGTTCATGTCGGCGTAGCGCGCGTCGGCCTCGCGCGCGAGCGCGGGCATCAGCGCGCGGGTGAGCCAGCGGGGCACCTCGCGACCGGTGGGGATCGTGACCTTCGCTTCCGCGACCGCTGCGGCGAGCTCGGCCGGGGTCCGGCCGGCCCACGGTCGTTGGTCGAACAACGCCTCGAACAACGCGACCGCGAACGCGAACTGATCGGCCCGCGCGTCGACGATCTCGCCGCGCCACTGCTCGGGGGCCATGTACGCGGGCGTCCCGACCACCGTGCCGGTGCGCGTCAGCGAGGCGTGGGTTTGCCAGGGCGCCGCCGCGGGCATCGGTGCGGTGACGTCGATCTGCCCCGACTCGTCGTGGCCGCGGTCGTCCTGCAGCTGCGCGAGGCCGAAGTCGGTCACGCACACGCGACCGTCACGGCCGACCAACACGTTGTGGGGCTTGAAGTCGCGATGGACGAGGCCACAGGCGTGGATCGCCGCCAGCCCGCGGCCGGCGGCGACGTACGCGTCGAGGATCTCGCGCCAGCTGCGAGCTTGCGTGCGCCGCCAGGCGTCGAGCGTGCTGCCATCGACGAACTCCGCGGCGATGAAGACCTGGCCGTCGCGCTCGCCGACGTCGTGCACCGCGACGACGTTGGGGTGGACCACGCGGGCCATGATCTTGGCCTCACGATTCCAGCGCTTGGCCTCGCGGCGGCCGCCGGCCACACGCAGGAGCTTGAGCGCGATGCGTCGATCGAGCTCCGGATCGTAGGCGGCGTAGACCGTGCCGCCGGCACCGAAGCCGACGCACGCGCGGATCTCGTAGCGATCGGCGAAGCGCGAGCCGATGCGCGGGGGCTCGCGCCCGACCGAGGGCTCGTCACCGTCGCGCTGGGTCTGTGTGGCGTTCTCCGAGTGCAGCAGCGAGGGCGACGGTGCCGAGGCCTTGGCTGGGCGGTCGCTGAACGCACCGCCGAACAACGCCACCGTCTGCGCACAGCGGGCGCAGCGATCGATGTGCTGCTCGACCTGCTCCCGCACCTCGTCGCTCGCGTCCCCGGCGAGGAACTCGCCCAGCTGTTCTTCGCTCGGGCAGCCCGCGTGGGCGCTTGGAGAGGCGGCCGACATCGCGCGCGAATCGTGCCGGACCAGTCTATCAGGGCGGCGCAGGGGAGGCGCTTGCCGTAGGAGCGACGGCGCGGCTGTGCCGTGGGTGCCCACGTGTGCGCAGCGCCGCCGCGGGCGGGAATTCGCAGGGATTCCGCGGGCGCTCGGGCTCTGCCACGATGTTCCGTCCTCGCGTGTGCGGCCCCACGTAATCGGCGGGTCGCTCGCGCGACCCAATGCGAGAGGTCGACCAGGCGTGCCGCGCATCCACACCGAGCCCCAGCCCATTGCGCATCGTCGCCCCGCCGGCGACGAGGTGGTGGCGTTGGTCGAGTCGGCGCGGGCAGGTCGCACGGACGCGTGGGCGCGGCTGTACCAGCTCTTCTTCGAGCCAGTGTTCCGCCACGTCCGTTACCTCGCCGGCGAGCGGGCTGCGGTCGAGGACCTGGTGCAGGAGGTCTTCGCGCGCGCGTTGGTGTCGCTGCGGGACTTCGATCAACGTTCGTCGTTCTCGACGTGGCTGCACGGCATCGCGGTCAACGTCGTGCGCAACCACTGGCGGTCGCAGTCGAGCACGCAGACCGCCCACGATCGTCTGCGGGCGATCAATACCGTGCGCGAGGCGGCGCCGGTCGTCGATGTCGATCGCGCCCACCTCGCCCGCGAGCGAGCGCGCGTGGTCTATGCACTGCTCGCCGACATGCCCGAGCACCTGCGCGAAGCCTTCGTGCTGCGCGACCTCGAGGGGCTCGCGCCCGCCGAGGCCGCCGCACAGCTCGGCATCTCGCCCGGCAACCTCGCGGTGCGGGCCACTCGCGCGCGCCAGCGACTGCGCGCCGAGCTCGAGCGCCTCGGCTGGCTCACGCCGATGCCGGAGGAGGGCGCGTCATGAGCCGCCCCGACGACGACACGCTGTGGGCCGAGATGGATCCGGAGCTCGATGGCGGTCCCGACCCCGAGTTCGCGGACCTGCTGGGCGGCGTGACCACGACGGTGGATCGCGAGCTCGCCGGCGCCAACGTGCCATGGGACTTCGCCGCCGTGCTGGCGCGCGCCCATGCGCTCGATCCGGAGCAGTTCCCCCGCGAGCTCGTGCGCGAGGCCGAGCTGGCCGAGCCGGTGGTCTCGCTCGATCAGCAGCGACGTGCCCGTCGGGTGACGCGCGACGACGAGGCCTTCGCAGCGATCGTGGCGGACGTGCGTGCCGACGCGGAGCTCGACGCTGCGCTGCGCATGCACGGCGTGCCCGCCGGCCCGCGGGCCCCCGCCGCGGCGACACCTGAGCCCCCGCCGTCGCGCTGGCGGCGTGGGCTGGTCGGCGTGGTCGCACTCGCAGCCGCGGTGCTCGTCGGTGTCGGTGTGCTCGAAGGGGTCCAGTACGTGCAGACCCGAATGCGCACCGACGGCGATGCGGCGCTGCACCAAGGCGATCGCAGCTCGGTGCCGCAGGAGCAGGCCGTCATCGACGACACGCCCGAGGCGACCACGCGCGCACCTCGACGCGAGCGCCCGGCCGCGCCGGAGCTCGAGGACGCGAAGGTGCCCGCGCCCGAGCTCGCCGCGGCCCCGGTCGAGCCGAGTCGCACGCGGCCGGAGCCGAACCCCTCACGACGGCCCAAGGTCGCGCTGCGCCCCGAGAGCGCCGAGCCCAGCCTCGCCGAGCGGCTCGCAGCGCTCGACGGCGAGGCCCATGCGGCCTGGCGTGCGGGCGACCTCGGCACCGCCGAGCAGAAGTTCGAGGCGCTCATCGCCTTGGCCGGTAGCTCGCGCCTGGCCGATCTCGCGTATGGCGATCTGTTCACGCTCGCGCGGCGTCGCGGCGATTCCAAGCGCGAGGAGTCGTTGTGGAGGGCCTACCTCGAGCGCTTCGCCCACGGACGCTTCGCCGACGATGCCCGCGCGGGTCTGTGCCGCCGCGCGAGCTCGGACGCGCAGAGCTGCTGGCGCGCGTACCTCGACGACTTCCCCAAGGGCTCGTATCGCGAGAAGGCGGCGCGCGAGCTGGGAGAGTCGCCATGATCGCGGCCGCGTGGCGAGCCCTCGCCGGCGCCTGCGTGCTGGCGACCGCGTGCACCGCCGACTTCCTCGTGGGTGACGGCGGCTCGAGCACCGGTGCGGTCGGCAGCGAGACCAGCGCGGGCACGCCGTCCGCCAGCGGCGGCGAGGGGTCGCAGAGCGGATCGACCACCGGCGGCAGCGCGTCAGCAACCGACACCGACGCGAGCGCGACGACCCTCGCGGGCTCGAGCAGCGGCGAGACCACCGGCGGCGTGGGCTCGACCTCGCAGGGCAGCGACGGCAGCAGCAGCAGCGGCGGCGTACCGGTCGACGGCCTGGACGCTTGCCTGGCCGCCGACAACCCCGACACCTGCGAGGCCGATCCGGCGTGCGACTTCGACGACGGCCTCGGTTGCTTCCCCGACATCTGCCACGGGGACCTCGCGGCGTGGTGCGGTGCGTTCGATGGTGATGCATGCCCCGCGGTGCCGGTCTGCCAGTGGCTGCCGGGCGAGGCTGCGTGCGTGACGTGGACGTGCATGGAGGTCGGCTACGAGGACTGCCTGTCGACGCCGGCATGCGCGTGGCTGGGTGAGATGGCGACCGGGCACTGCGAGGCGCAAGACTGCCCCACGTGCTATGGCCTCGAGATGCCCGGCTGCGCGGAGAACGTCGCGTGTAGCTGGGTCGAAGGCGTGTGCGTGCCCGATTGAGCTGGCGTGGCGATCGGGGCTGCGATTAGATCAGCTCCGCCGTTGATCCTGTCCCTCCTCATCGTCGCGATCGGCCTGCGTGGGCCCGAAGCCCCCGACGAACGACGCGCCGACCCGCCGGTGAGCACCGCCGCGTCCAGGGGTCGCGTCAACGCAGTGGTGATCGACGCGGCGATGCCCGAGCTGGCTGCGATCGAGGCCGGCTTGCGCCTGCGCCTGGCCGACCGCGGCGTGACGCGATCGGATCGCGTGCGGCCGCTGCGGTCGGGCGAGCTGTTCGCCTATCTGCAGCAGATCGAAGCCACTGCGGAGCGAGCACGGATCCGCGTGACGTTGACCGACGGTCGCGGCTACCTGCGCGAGATCCTCGGGCCCGAGCACGAACGAACCCGGGAGATCGCGACCAACGTCGCGAACCTGCTGGCCGCGATCGAAGAGGACACCGTCGCGCCCGACGAACACGACGTGCCGCTGCCCGAGTCCCTGCAGCCGGTCGCACCACCGCCGCCCCGCGAGCCCGCACGCCCGAGCGCCGCGCCAGCGATCCCGCCGCGCTTCGAGTGGGGCCTCGCGCTGGCCGGCGACGCGGTGATCGGCGCCGGCCCGCCGGCGCCCGCGGGGCTCGCGGCCGTCGGCGGACAGCTGACGTGGGCGTTGCGACTGCGTCGCGGTGCCAGCTTCGCAGTCGCGGTCCATCCTGGTGGTCTGCGACGACGCGGGTGGAGCACGACGCGCGTCGCGATCGCGGTGGGGGCCGGCTACGTGCTCCGCCGCGGTGCGTTCGAGCTGGCCAGCCTGGCACTGCTGCGCGTCGAGCCGTGGTGGCTGGTCCGCGATGGTGCGGCGGTTCCGTTGGGTGAGCAGCGCAGCAAGGCACCGCTGCTCGGTGGCGCGGTGCGGCTGTCGCCGCGCTGGCGCCATCGGTTCGAGCGGGGGCGCTCGCTCGTCATCGGCCCGGCGATCGAGCTGGCGGGCAGCGGCATGCCCACGCGCGACGGCGGCGTCGTGCGGGTCCGCGAGCGCGCGGGCGCGAGCGTTCGCGACGTCTCGCGCGTGGGCGGGCTCGAGCTCACACTCGGGCTCGAGCTCGGCGTGTGGCTGCCGGGCTGATGCAGCGGCGTCGGCACACCGCCACCGCCGTCGGGATCACTCGCAGCAGCTGTTGCCGCAGTACCCGCTGCAGCCACACCCGCTGGGACCACCATCACCGCCGCCGCCCTCGTCGCCGGGATAGCAGTTGTAGAACTCGCGGACGACCTCCGACTCCTGCGTGTAGAGCCCGTACCAGCCCGGCTCACAGTCGGGGAACGCCGGCTTGCAGCAGATCTCGTTGTAGCGGTAGCAGATCGAGCTGCCCGAAGTGACCGGCGGCACCTTCTCGAGTGTCACGCACTTGCGTTCGGACTCCGAGAAGGTCGCCGGACCAGGATCTGGCGCCTGCGTGTGTGCGGTCCACAGCGTGAACAGGCGGAACGCCCAGTCGGTGGGCGTGACGTCTTCGGGGCCGTTCAGCGCCATCCGTGGACCGACGCGCCGCGGCAGGCCGCCGTCGATCACGAAGTAGCCGCCCTCGCGGCCCCGCACGTCCAACTCCGCCAGCGGCGCGTCCTGTCCCGGACGCATGAGCTCGGCGTGAATCGCCTCCGAGTCGGCCTCGGCTTCGACGAAGACCTCGTCGAACGCGACGCGAACCCGCGACTCGCTTTCGCCGTCCTCGGAGCAGGCAGGCAGGGCGACCGAGAGCGACGCGAAGAACAGGAGCGCTGAAGTGGAATTCGATGCGTGCATGGTTTCGCGAGGATGCGACTGCGATCGTCGTCGCGCAGCTCGAAAAGACGGTGGCGCTGCAAAATCGGCATTTCTACCGATGCTCGTCGTGGCTCGATGAGCGCACGCCGATCGCGGTACGCTGATCCCGTGTCGAGTCATTCGTATGCAGCACTGCTGCTCGTACTGGTCGCGTGCACCGGGCAAGCGGCTGAGGGCGACGCCGCCAGCGACGCCGATGCCAGCACGTCGGCGTCCGTGCCGGTCTCCTATGCCGCGTGCGACGATCCGATCGAGGGCTGCGACGGCGCCGACTGCCGCCGCCGCGACGATGCGGCCGGCGGCTGGTCGGTCTGCGTGCCGCCTTGCCGCGAAGACGCGGACTGTCCTGCCGGCGGCGGCGGCAACGTGCCGGTCGTGTGCGACGGCGAGGGACGCTGCGTGTTGCAGTGCGTGCCGCAGATCATGTCGTGCCCTTCGGGCTCTCGCTGCATCGACGGCGAGGTGCCGCAGTGCATGTGGCCCGCGTCGGGATGAACGCGGCCGGGGCTAGTACCTCGACACAGGGATTGTGACGGGCCATAACACCGCCCTGACCGCGCCTCGCTGCGTTGCCGCACCTTGAAATACGCCCGGTATTCCGGCGGCACGGCGCCTTGCGGAGTCGCGGCCATGACGGCGTTCTGACCCATCACAATCCCTGTGTCGAGGTACTAGTGCGGTGCCGCGGCTGCGGGCGCGCCCAGCTGCACCAAGGTGTTGGGGTTGTCGCCCGGCAGCGCACCGACCAGACCCTCGGCGTCGTTCGCCGGCGGCGTGAACGGGATCGCGGTGCCGTCGGCCAGGCGCACCACGAGGTCGCACGCGAGCTGAGCGATCGTCACCATGCCGTCCTTGGCGATGCCGCCGATCTCGTCGCCCGGCGCGTGGTAGTCGGCATGCACGCCGGTGAAGAAGAACAACACCGGGATCTGCTGGCCGTAGAAGCTCGCGTGGTCGCTGCGGCTGGTGATCGCGCGGTCGAGCACCAGCTTCATGCCGCGATCGCCGAGCTCGCCGAGCAACGGTAGCCACGCGGAGCTCGACGACAGGCCGCCGATCGCGAGGCCCTTGTCGCCGAGGCGCCCGATCATGTCCAGGTTGATCATCGCGACGATCTTGCCGTCGGCGAAGGGCGGGACCTGTGGCGGGTGCTCCGACAGCGCGTCGCTGCCGAACAGCCCGATCTCCTCGCCCGAGAAGTTCGCGAACACCAGCGTGCGTCGGGGGTGGATGCCGGCGTCCTGGATCGCCTGCGCCATCTCGACGATCGCCGCGGTACCGCTGCCGTTGTCGTCGGCGCCGTTGCAGATGTCGTCGTGGGTGCCGTCGGGCTTGGTGATGCCACGGCAGTGACCGCTGCCGACCTGGCCGATGTGATCGAAGTGTGCGCCGACCAGCACGATCTCGTGCGCCAGGTCGCCGCCCTCGATCTGCGCCAGCACGTTGGGCGCCTCCTGGGTGACCGACGCCAGCGCGACGTCGAGGTGCGCGGTGACCCCCGCGAGCGCGCGGGAGCGCGGCGCGTGCTTCTCGTCGATCTGCTGCTGTACCGCGGCGAGGTGGAGGCCCGCAGGCCCGAACACGCGCTCGACCTCGTGCCACCGCATCTGCACCACCGGGATCGCGAGCACGTCGCGGACGCGCTCCCCGGCCAGCTCCGGCAGACGGTCGGCCTCACGCGCGGCCGCGTCGACGAAGGTGCGCGGGCCCTTGACCACGATGACCCCGACCGCGCCGGCGTCGACCAGGCGCTGCAGCTTGCGCGAGGTCCGGATGTCGCGGGGGTCGAACACCGGACCCGCGAGCTCCTCGCTGCTGCGCACGCGCTGTAGCAGATCGAACAGTGTCGCACCGTCGAGCGCCGCGGCAGGGTCGTCCGGTGGCGTGGTGAGGATCTCGCGCGAGGCGTCGCGGTGCAGGAACGGCGACATCACGCGCAGCAGTGCCTTGCGCACTGCGGCCTGCTCCCGCTTCATGCCGGCGGTGTCGTTGGCCTGTCGCAGCGGCTGCATGCGGGCTTCGAAGGCCTCGACGTGGGCGCGCAGTGCCGGCAGCAGCTCGTCGAGCTCGGGGCGGCCTGGGGCCTCGGTCAGCATCAGCGCGACCTTGCCGCGCACGTCGATGCCGGCGAGGTCGTCGTAGTCGGCGGGCTCGTCACCCTCGGCCCGCGAGCGCATGGCGTAGCCCACGAACACCACCTCGGCGTCGGCGGTGCCGCCGGTGCCGGTGTTGCGCGCGACCACGGCGTCCTTCGCGATCGACACCGCCTTACCACGGCGCCGCACCACCAGCTCGAGCGGCCGCGTGAGCGCGGCGCCGGTGACGACGGTGTACGGCGTGCGGAAGTCGTTGCCGACGGGCTTCAGACCCGCGGCCTGGTAGCGGCCACGAAGCAGCTCGACGGCGCGCTCGATCGCGGGCGCGAGCGTGTAGCGACCTTGCATGTCGTCGGCGGAGAGCTCGGTGAGCAGCGCGTGCATGCGGGCGCCGTCGATGGTCGCGGTGCCCGGTGTCGTCACGACGGCATCGTCGGGGGCGGGCGGCACGGTGGTGCCGCGCGACGGCTGGCAGGCGAACAAGGCCGCGAGCACGGTCGTGGTCTGCACGCACGAGCGTCGGTACGACACGCGCGAGAGGGACGCAGGGTAGCCGCTCGTCATCGCGGCATCGGTAGCATGGAATCGAGCGAGCGACAGCACCGCGCGTCGCCGCGTTGCCGGGAGCGAGGCGCGTCGCGGCGTGACCCCGCTGCTCGCGTGACCCCTGTGCCGCTAGTACCTCGACACAGCGATTGTGACGGGCCAGAACACCGCCCTGACCGCGCCTCGCTGCGTTGCCGCACCTTGAAATACGCCCGGTATTCCGGCGGCACGGCGCCTTGCGGAGTCGCGGCCATGACGGCGTTCTGACCCATCACAATCGCTGTGTCGAGGTACTAGCGTCGCTTGGCGGCCGCGTCGCGGGTGGGCTTGGCGGCCGCCGGCGGCCGCGGCAGCACGCGGGGCGTGGGCGCAGCGGCGAGCTGCAGCTCGAGCCCGCGCGATGTCGAGTAGCCGACCCCGAGGTTCAGCTCGGCCGACGCACCGACGCCGAGCTCGGTGGGTAGCACGCGCGCGCGCAGGGGGTTGCTGCGCTCGGCCTGCTTGCGACGCTGCACCCACTGCTTGCGCTTCGCGGCGTTGGTCTCGGTGCGCTCGAGCCAGGAAGAGGCCGCGATGGCGACCTGGGACTCGCCATTGCTCGACAGCAGCTCGAGCGCGTTGCGATCGCCCGCTGCGACGGCGCGGATCAAGAGCACGAACGCGTCGTCCGGCGCCAGCTGCTGCGCCATCGCGAGCACCTCGTTGGCGGTCGCGGGCTCGCCGGCGTCGAGCAGCAGCGTCGCGACGTTGCAGAGATCGGTGACGTGCTCCGCCTGCGGTTGTTCGGGCAGCGCCTGCTGCTGACGTTCGATCGCGTTCGCGAGCGCTTCGAGCGTGCCGAGCAAGCGCGCGTTCACGGCCTCGGCCCGCGCGAGCGCCAGCGCCCGGGTGGCGCCGGGGGTCTCGGCCGGCCAGGCCTTGATCTCGGCGACCAGTGGCGCCACCGCGTCGCGCCGGTCGAGCGCGACGGCGATCACCAGGCGCGTCATCACCGATCGCAGGCGTAGCTTGTCGTCGGCCCCGGCCGGCAGCGGGGCCGCGAGCGCGGCCTCGACCGCCGCGGTGTCGGTCGAGAACTGCACCGCTGCCAGCATGAGATCGTAGGCGTGCACGCTCTGCGGCACCCGCTTGCGCAGCTCGACCACGCGCGGCAAGAGGCCCCGTGCGATCGCGATCATGCCGGCCTGGTCGCCGCGCTGCAGCAGCGGCAGCAGTTCGTCGCCGAGCGCGAGCGCGAACTCCAGCACCACGCCCTTCTCGACCCCGAGCGCGGCGAGTTCGGCGACATCGCGACGCAGCGGCACCAGCGTCGGTAGGGCCGCTGCCACCATGGCGTCGATGCTGGCGCCGCGGGAGGCCGGCAACACGGCGTAGAAGATGTGCACGCAGCGGACGCCCGCGAACAGCTCCAGCGACGCGGCATCGCGGTGCTGAAGCTCGGCCGGCGCCGCCGCCAAGGTCTGGTAGGCGCGCTGGAAGTCGTAGTCGACCCGCAGCTGGGCGTCGATCTGCCCCGCGAGCAGGCGTGCGTCGTCGGGGTGATCGCGTCGCAGCGCTGCGAACATCTCTGCGCCTTCGCGCACGCGCCCGAGCGAGACCGCCAGCTTCGCGCGGGTCATGCGATCGTCGAAGCCCCGCTGGGTCGCGAGCTCGAGCGCGCGCACGGCCAGCGCGCGCTCGGCCTCGATCTCCTTGGTGCGCGTGACGGCCTTCGCATCCGGTGAGGGCGTCATCCGCTGCGCGATCGCCAGCTCGGCGTCGCCACACGGTAGATCGAGCGCAACGAAGCACGCCGAGGCCAGCTCGCGGTGCGAGGTCGCGGGCGCATCGTCGCCGCGCAGCTCGAGGGCGGCACGACGCAGGCGCACGGGGTTGCCCTGCTCGGGGGGCTCGAGCGCCGCGAGGCCCTCGAGCAGCTCGGCGACCTCGGCGTCGGTGGCTGCGTTGCCGGCCACGTGCTGTCGCATCACCCGCGCGAGCATGTGACGGTGCAGCGCCGGCACGCGACCGAGCGCCGCCGGCAGCCACGCGTACAGCTCCGCGGCCCGCTGCTCCTCCTGGGTCTGTCGCGCGAACGAGGTCGCCGCGGCGGTGATGAGCGAGCCGAACAAGCCCCGCGGATCGAGCAGCTGCGGCACGTCGAGCGTCGCGTAGAGCTGCGTGAGCGACAGCAGCAGCTCGGGATCGGCGAGCGCCGCATCACCGGCGCGCTCGACGGCGATCGCGAGGCGGCCGAGGCGGGCCGCGACCGCCAGGCGGGTAGTGATCGCCGCGTCGTTCGCGAGCGATCGCCAGGCGCCGATCGCCGAACGCATCTCGCCGACGTCCGGTGGCAGCGAGCCGATCGCGAATGCCTCGGTGACCCACGCGGGCATCCCGTCCTGCAGTGACGGTGCGGTGGCGTTGCGACCCTCGACGATGTCGGCGAGTGATTCGAGGTCGGGTTGGGTGCGACGCGGGGACTCGGTGGTCCCCGTTCGGGGTGGCTTGGTGTTCGCGTCCGGCCGGCAGGCCGCTGCGAGGGTGAGCGCAGCGAGCACGGAGGTTCGTTGCATGGACGCGGTCATGGGGCGCAAAATAGCCCGAACGCGCGCCGCTGCAGCGGCGCGTGGTGAGGGCGGGTCTGCCACGATGGTCGATCGCGTTGCGGTCGTCGCGACGCGATCGATCGTTCGCGCCGAGGGCGCTCGCATGACGGCGTGAGGGCGTGCACAACCTCACTGGCCCGTAGCAGTCGCAAGCCGACCGCAGTTTTGCTATGCGATAGCACTTATGTCCGACGATGGCGCAATCGAGCGCGCGAGACCGGATCTGACGCAGCTGTCGGAGACAGGGCGCCAGATCGTCCACGACGAGCTCCGCCTCCTCGAGCAGGTCCGGGCCCGCATCGCCCGTGATGCCGAGATCGACCCGGACAAGATCGAGGACCTGGACGCGCAGCTCATCGAGCTGCGCGATGCGATTGCGGAGGCCAAGGAGGAGGACGTCCCGTCGCTCATCGACCAGATGCACCAGGTCGCCGCCCTCAGTCGCAAGCGCGGGCAGGGCCGCAGTCTGCCGGTCGACCCCAACAATCCCTACTTCGGTCACCTGCGCCTGCGCGAGGGACGGACGGGCAACGTGCGCGACGTGCTGGTCGGCCGCAACACGCTGCTCGACAACGGCGACGGGGTCACGATCGTCGATTGGCGCAACGCGCCGGTCAGCCGCCTCTACTACCGCTACGAAGAGGACGACGACTACGAAGAGGAGTTCGACGAGCGCACGCTCGAGGGCAAGATCCTCGTGCGCCGCAGCCTGGCGGTGCAGGACGGCTCGCTGCGTCGCGTCGCATCACCGCAGGGCACCTTCATGATCGACGGCCGCGCGTGCTTTCGCGAGGCCCAAGGCAGCGCCAAGCCGACGCTCGCTGGCGGTGCGGGCTCGGCCATCCGCGTGCCGCAGAATCAACTCGGCGTTCACGGCGACGACTCGCCGGCGCGCGCCGACAAGCACCTGCAGGAGATCACGGCGCTCATCGATCGCCAGCAGTTCGATCTCATCACGCGACCCGAGTCGGGCATCGTGCTGATCCAGGGTGGTGCCGGCTCCGGCAAGACCACCGTCGCGCTGCACCGCGTGGCCTACCTCGCGTTCCAGGACGCGCAGCGCTTTGCGCCCAGCTCGATGATGATCGTGGTCTACAACGACGGCCTGGTCGAGTACGTGCGACACGTGTTGCCTTCGCTGGGTGTCGAAGGCGTCAACGTGACCACCTACCGCAAGTGGTCGGCGGGTCTGCTCGCGAAGATCAAGCTGCGCATCGATCAACGCTACACCGGGGCCACACCGGATCCGGTGCAGCGCTTCAAGAAGCACGCCCTGATCCTGAAGATGTGCGACGACCTCGTGCGCGAGCAGCTCGACGAGATCCGCGCGCAGCTGGTCGAACGACTCGACGAGCGGGCCGGCGCGGAGGTGCTGCGCACGTGGGATGCGTCGTCGCAGATGCCGCCGGTGATCCGCGCCGAGCGACTCGTGAAGTGGCTCGCCGATGGGCGCGGCGCCGAGCTGCCACCCAAGGTGAAGGCGGCCGCCGGCACCGTGGCCCGGGCCGCGCGTGAGCAGCTGCGCGACTTCGTCGGCGACTGGCTCGAGCTCAACACCACCGAGAAGCGCATCCGCGCCGCGATCCACGAGCACGCTCCGGGCGAGTGGACCGACGGCGACATCGGCACGATCGTGCGCTGGTGCGCCCGCAAGGCCGATCTCGAGGTCGATCACCCGGATCAAGCCGTGCCCGAGGGCGCGGGGCTCGATGCCGAGGACGACGCGATCCTGCTGCGCCTGATGCAGCTCAAGTACGGCGGCCTGTTCGTGGGCGGCCGTCGCATCGAGTACGAGCACATCGTGATCGACGAGGCGCAGGACCTGTGTCCGCTCGAGGTCCGTGTGCTGCTCGATTGTGCGAGCAAGGGCAAGAGCGTGACGATCGCGGGCGACCGCGCGCAGAAGATGGTGTTCGACAACGGGTTCGTCGACTGGCCGCAGCTGCTCGGTGACGCCGGGCTGCCGCACGTCGAGATCCAGCCGCTCAAGATCACCTACCGCTCGACGCGGCAGATCATGGAGTTCTCGCGGTACGTGCTGGGCGCGCTCGCCGATGAGGAGCAGGTCGTCGCCCGCGATGGCGCCGACGTCAGCTACTTCGAGTTCACCGACACCGGTGAGGCGGTCGCGTTCCTGGGCGAAGCGCTGCGCACGTTGATGCACCGCGAGCCCAACGCCTCGGTGGCGTTGATCTCTCGCTACCCGCAGCAGGCCGACGTCTACTACGAGGCGCTGCGGGTGTCCGAGGTGCCGCGCCTGCGTCGCGTGCGACGCGAGGACTTCACCTTCACCGCTGGCATCGACGTCACCGACGTGCGTCAGGTGAAGGGCCTCGAGTTCGACTACGTGGTCCTGCTCGAGCCGACCCGCGCAAACTACCCCGATCAGGTGCAGTCGCGACACCTGCTGCACATCGGGGCGACACGCGCGGCCTTCCAGCTGTGGCTGCTCGGTGTCGGGCAACGCAGCGCGCTGGTGCCGGACGTGCTCGCGAACGAGCAGCCGTAGCGCTGGGAAACCCCGCGCGAGGAGAGTCACGGGCGCAGGGCCACCGCGGGGCCTGCGTTCCGTGCAACATGGCGCCGCGCGACCCGTCTGGTCGCGGAGGTTCGAAACACGAATGAAGATCCGTACCCTCTGTGTGGTGTCGCTCCTGGGGCTCTCGCTGTCTGTCGCGTGCGACAGCAAGAAGGACGAGAAGAAGGCCGAGGACAAGAAGGCCGAGAGCAAGGACGCCAAGAAGCCCGAGGAGAAGAAGGCCGAGGGTGGTGGCGGCGCTGACAAGGTCGATGCTGCCGCCAAGGCCGAGCCCGCGAAGGACGAGCCCGCGAAGGCCGAGCCGGCCGCCGCTGGCAAGCTCGCGCTCGACAAGCTGGGCCTCACCGCCAGCGCGCCGGCCGAGACCACCGTCAGCGATGGCATCGGTGGCAAGGGCGCGATGATCATGGGCCCCGGCCTGGTCGTGAGCGTCGAGGAAGCCTCGGAGACCCGCCCGAAGGACGTCGCCGCGGCCAAGAAGGACGCGGAGATGTACACGCCGCAGAACCTCAAGGACGAGAAGCTCGACGACGGTTGGGTCGTCACCTTCGACAACAAGGGCGACATGGGCGCGAACTACTTCGTGAACGTTCGTCGTGACATCGCCGGCAAGTCGATCTGGTGCGAGACCACCGTGGCCTCGCCCGAGCAGGCCGCGACCGCGCTCGACTTCTGCAAGAGCCTCGCAGCGAAGTAGTTCGGAGGCAGGCGGGCCGGCGCGGTCGCAAGCGATCGCGCCGGTGGTCCGCGTGGTGCCGGTGTCCGCCCGATGGCCCTCAGCGCAGGTCGGGATGGGCAGCGGCGCCCCAGATGCCAGCCGGGTCGATGCCGACCACCGCGCTCGCACCGGTCGTCGGGTCCATGACCCACATCGTGCCGAGCTGATCGAACAACCATAGCGACCCGTTCGCCGCCGCGGCGCCGTACAGGCCAGTGCTGGCGGGCAACACGGCGACCTCACCGAGGAGCTTCCCGGTGGCGGCCTCGATCGCGACGACGACGTCGCCAGACGCACTCGGGCTGGTGAACACGGTCAGGCCGTTGGCCGCGGTCGCGATGTCGCCGCGCGATTCGTAGGGGCTCACGCCTGCGATCTCTTCGAGCGTGAGCTCGGGGCCCCGCAGCCGTCCGACCGTCCACGTCGAGCCGGCCAGCGCCACCAGCGTGTCGTCGTCGGTCTCGATGGTGCCCTCGGGCAGCATCGCCAGCGAATTGGCCGGCAGATCGCCGAGCGCCCAGCAAGTCGCGCTCACGGGGTCGCACACGTGCAGCACGGCGTTCGAGATCGCATACAACACGCCGAAGCGATCGATGGCGATGTCGACGACCTGCCCGTCGGGCCCCTCGGGGAAGCGGAACTCGTTGATGAAGACCGGCACCGGGTCGAGCGGGTCGAGCCACGACAGCGTCGCCGCCGAATGCACGTAGATCACGTCGGGTGCGGCGCGACCCGGGCGATCGGGATCGGTCGGAAAGGGATCGTCGCGATCGGGGATGCCGTCGCCGTCGCAGTCGATCTCGTGGCTGTCGAGGTCGCAGCCCGGCGGTGGCTCGCCGGTGGTCGCTGCGATCGACGTGCTCGCGTCGCCGTCGTCACCGTCGTCGCCCTGCACCACGCGGGGGTCGATGAACACCGGCCCGCGACCGCAGGCGGTCGCGAGCACGAGCGCGGGGAGACGCCAAGGTGCACGCATCGGCGCCACAGTCTACGCGTCGGGGCCCAGCGCGGGGGCCCGATGGAGAATCGATCGCGGCCGCGTCGGCGCCCGTCACAAGTGCAGCTGTGGCGGTCTCGATGGGTGTGTCGGGACGCCAAGGCGCCGCCCCGATGATGCGAGAGCCGGGCATGTCGCTCGGACCCGCGTCCAAGGATGAGCTCCCCATGTCCCCGGCTCCCGCGTGAGCCGGTCGATGCGCGCCGACGCGAAAGCAACACGCCATGACGACTCCCATGAATCGATCCAACTTCGGACTCCGCGCGATGCTCGGTGCACTCGCACTCTCGATCGCTGCGCCAGCCGTGGCGACCCCACGGTCCGCGCAGGCGGCCCCGGCCATCGACAGCGCCCCGCGCTCGAGCGCCACCAACGTCGGGCCGGCAACCAGGCGCGTCGCATCGATCCCGAAGAAGATGCGGCTCACGATGGCGCTGACCTACAAGGTCACCACCGATCTCAGCGAGAACTGGGCCGGTCCGATCGGCAACAATACGGAGGACGAGATCTACTACATGCTGTCGGGCTCGGCGGCCGTCAACGGCGTCAGCAAGGCGTTCATCGCCGGTGAGGTGCGCCCGCCCGGCGCTCGCGACATCTGGGAGATGGGCCCCAACAGCAACAAGACGCTCGTGCGCACCTTGTTCGAGGGTGATCTCTCCGCGCTCGACACCGCGGTGCTGACGGTCGCGATCGCCGAGCAGGACAACGCCCAGCTGAACTCGTTCAAGGAAATCCTCGGCGACCTGATCCAATACGCCGGAGATGCGATCGAGAAGGAGCTCGGGACCGAAGGCACCTACGACGCGTTCAAGGGCAGCACGAAGGAGAAGATGATCCAGGACGCCGTCGGCCTGCTGAAGACCCTGGGTGACCGCAAGGACCAGACCATCGGCGTCGCCGTGCTGACCGCGAAGGGCACGCACCTGACGGCAAAGACCGATGCCGGCATGTACTCGACGATCGCGAGCGCCAGCGACAAGGAGGTCAAGGTGAAGATGACCGGCTTCAACGGCTCATACGTCGCGCACTTCCGTCTGGTCGCCGCCGACAGCGAGCCACGTCCGGCGTCGGCGCTGTTCCTCAGCAACGAGCGCGACTCGTGCAACGCGCCGCAGAAGCTGTTGGTCGACAGCAAGCAGGGCAAGATCAGCGTTGCGCCCGGCCAGAGCTGGACCGACATCCACGTGAAGAACCGTCGCTTCGACTGGTGGTGCGACGGCGACCTCGAGCACACCACGGCGCCCGATCCGACCAACCTCGTGCAGGCGCGCCGGGCCTCGTCGGGCGGCGCGATCGACTGGAAGTGCTTCTACGAGAGCACGCCGGGGCCGGACCGCAGCTTCTGAGTTCCGGATGAACGCGAAGCGTTCACCCGCGACAAAGGCAAGGAGCCAAGCGATGGACCTTCCCATTGCTTGGTAGCCGTACGTGCACGCGGCGCGGTCCACTCGCTCCAACGCGGTGGCCGGTCGCGGTGCACCGAGGGTGCGCCTCGGGTCTCAGGCCCTGAGATCGGGGGCGCATCCTTCGTCTGCGCGGTGACACCAGTGGCAGCCGACACGCCCTTGGTGTCGGTCGATCGACCGATGCGGGAATCGTCGCCGAAGCGGTCGCATGGCCGATACTGCCGCGCACGGACCGGGCCTAGCATCACAGCATGCCCCGTCTGCTCGGATGCCCGCTCGCCTTGCTCGCGCTGCTCGCTGCGCCCGCGTGCTACACGGGGCTGGGCCCGGCGGGCTCGGGCGACGCCGAGGCCACGGCGGCTGGCGGCGACGGCTCGAGCGATGGCGGTGGCGCCGAGGGTGGGGCCAGTGACACTGGCACGGGCGAGCCCGATCGGCCCGATCCCGCGATCGGCGATCTCCACACCGCGATCGGCGTGCGACGCCTGTCGAAGTTCGAGTACGGCAACACCGTGCGCGACCTGCTCGGCGTCGTCGGAGCCGAGCAGGGCCTCGCCGACGAGCAGAAGGTCGAGTACCTGTCGAACAATGCCCACGCCAAGCAGCTCGGGCTGGCGGAGCTCGAGACCTTCTCGCGCGCCGCGGAGCAGGCTGCCGCAGCTGCGGTTCCGATGATGTCGCTCGCGCCGGGCTGTACGCCCGCGACGGCCGACGCCGCCTGCGTCGATGCTTGGCTGCCGAGCTTCTTGCGCCGTAGCTTTCGTCGCCCCGTCACCGCCGACGAGATCGCGCGGTATGGCGGACTCTTCGACGCGCGCGTCGCCGCCGGCGATGCGCCCGCGGATGCGGTCGCGCTCGTCCTCGAGGCCGTGTTGATGTCGCCGCACTTTCTCTACCGCCCCGAGCTCGGCACCGCCGGCCCCGGGCAGGAGGGCCCGCTGGCGCCCTACGAGGTCGCAAGCCGCCTGAGCTACCTGCTGTGGGGGACGATGCCCGACGACGCGCTGCTCGACGCCGCCGACGCTGACACCCTCGCCGACGCCGAACAGATCGCACAGCAGGCCGAGCGCATGCTCGTGGATCCCCGCGCCCAGGACGGTGTGGTGCGCTTCGTGTCCGAGTGGCTCGGCACCGACGGCGCGCAGGTGGTCAAGAAGGCCGCCGAGGTCACCGCGGGGCTGCCGGCCACGCTGCAGCAGGACCTCGAGCAGGAGACCCGCCGCTTCGTCTACGACGCGATGCTCGGCAAGTCACCGTCGCTGACGACCCTGCTGACCTCGAGCTCGAGCTTCGCCAACGAGACCGTCGCGTCGATCTATGGCGTCGAGGGCGTCAGTGGGCCGGAGTTCCGCGCGGTCGAGCTGGACCCCGACACCCGGCGCGGCATCCTCACGCAGCCGCTGCTGCTGGCCGCGCACACCAAGGAGTCGGGCTTCTCGGTGGTGCAGATGGGCCGCTTCGTCCGCGAGCGACTGCTGTGTCAGGAGGTACCGCCGCCCCCGCCCAACGTCGACACCACGCTCGACGACACGCCCGAGAGCGCGGGCCTGACCTACCGCGAGCACCTCACGCAGCTCACCGGCGAGGGCTCGTGCAACGCCTGTCACAAGCTGCTCAACGCGCCGGGCTTCGCATACATGGGCTTCGACGCGATCGGTCGCGTGATGACCGAGGATCTGCTCGGTCGACCGCTCGATACCCACGGCACCCTGACGGCGCTCGACGGCGTCGATGTCGAGTTCGACGACCTCGCGGGGATGGTCGACGCCATCGCCGACTCGCAGGCGGTGCGGGGCTGCTTCGCGCGGCGTTACCTCGAGTACGCCTTTGGACGCACGCTCGCGCCCGAGGACGTCGCGCTCTACCACCGACTCGCCGCCGGCCTCGAGGCCGGCGACGGCGAGTTCCCCGCCTTCGTCGCAGCGCTGGTGCTGTCCGACGAGTTCGCGCGCACGGGCCCGTTCGCCGAGTAGACGCCGCAGCCACGAGGAGCTCGAGACACCATGGCCAACCTGAAGATCGCCCGTCGCACCGTGTTCACCGCCGGCCCGCTCGCGCTGTTGCTCGCCGGCATCGAGCGTCGCGTCACCGCAGCGCCCGAGGACGCGCCACGCCGCTTCGTCACGTTGTTCACACCCAACGGCCTCAACTACACCGACGCCGGCCCGTCCGGCGGTGAGAGTGACTTCAGCTTCGGTGACTACTACGACGCCTTCGAGCCCCATCGCGCCGATCTGATCGCGTTCTCGCAGCAGCACATCGGCGGCGTGCCCTACGGCACCAGCACCGAGACCGGCCACCGCTCCGGCGGCATGGGCTGCCTCACCTGCACGTGCGATGAAGGCACCGGCTATGCCACCGGCCCTTCGATCGATCAGTTCATCGCGCGGCGGCTGTTCGAGCAGGGCGACGCGCCGGTGCTGCGCGCCCCCGTGTTCAGCATCGGCGCCAGCGGGGTCTCGAGCTACGCCCACAGCCACTACGAGTCCGCCGGCGAGGGCGTGCCGCTGGTGAACGACCCGGTCGCTGCCTACGGCAGCCTCTTCAGCGATCTCGACGCCGACGCGGCCGCGCTACTCATCGCACGCAAGAAGAGCGTACTCGACGTGTCCTACGGCGAGTGCAAGGGCTACATCGGCGCGCTGCCCAGCGAGGGCCGCACGTTGGTGGACTACCACTGCGAGCGCATCCGCGAGCTCGAGCAGAACCTGCAGGTCTTCAACTGCGTGCCGCCGGCCGATGCGCTGGCGCAGGTCTCGGGGCTCGACCACGACGATCCCAACAACTACCCGGTGCTCACCGACTTCTTCTGGCAGATGATGGAGACCGCGCTGTTGTGCGATGCCACGCGGGTCGCGAGCCTGTCGTTCGGCAACACCGCGTTCCGGTTCTCGATGCCGTGGCTCGACGCGCCGCTCATCCCCGAGGTCAACACCGGCGAGCAGAACGTCCGCGATCATCACTCGCACACCCACGCGGGCACGCGCGAGACGGTGGGGCTGTTCATGCGCTGGTACGCCCAGAAGATCGCGGAGTTCATCACCCGCCTCGGCGCCGTGCAGCCCGACGGCTCGCGGCTGCTCGACACCACCACGGTGCTGTTGGTCAGCGAGTACGGCTCACCCGGTGGTGCGCACTCGAACAGCGGCTGCGCGAGCTTCGTGTTCGGCAGCGCGGGGGGCCAGTTCGCCACCGGTCGTCACTTCGCGCTGGGCGACGACGCGGCCAACACCCACGCGCTGATGGTCTCGCTGATCCAGGCCATGGGTGTGGTCGACGTCGACCAGTTCGGCCACCCTGGCGGCGGCTCGGGCCGGCTCGACGCGATGTTCGCGTGAGCCGTCGGCGGGCGTCACTCCCAGCAAGCGACGGTGCGGATCGGCGCGCGCATCTCGAAGTCGAGCTCGACCAGCTGCTCGGGCGGCGTCATGAACACGTCCTCGGGCCAGACCACGTCCCAGCACAGCGCGAAGTAGGCCGAGGCCTCGATCACGAGGTTGATGGAGTCCACCGATCCGGCCCACGACAATCCCTGGGAGCCGGGGATGCAGCCGCCGTTGGGCCCCGGGTTCGAGCACCCGGGTACCGGCGCCGACACGATCTCGCAGATGTTCTCGCGCGCGCGTGTGCGACGGAACGTGATGTCTCGGCCGAACGGAAAGCACGAGAAGCTGCCGTTGGTCATGCGGATCGCGTCGACATCTTCGACCAGACCACCGTGGTGCTGGCCGGAGATCTGTGTGAAGTGGACGCCGTAGCCGAACTCCGCGTTGTTGCCGTCGAGCATTCCGCGGCGCACGATGCTGTCGGAGCTGGCCTCGATCTCGATGAGATCACCGGGCCGCGCGGTGTCGAGCGGGTTCTCGCAGGAGAAGTCCTCGAGCAACGCGCCGTCGCTCTCCGCCAGGCGCACGCAGGCGGCCTCGCCGGGGCCGCGGACGTCGTGGACCTCGATGAACGAGAGCTGCGCGCCGGGGGTGTTCTCGAGGTCGATACCGCTGGCGCCCCGCACTGCGCGAACGTGCTCCAACACGACGCGCTCGCTGTCGCTGCCGACCACGTTGGCCTGGTTGCTGTCGCCGTGCGGGCCGCTCGCGGGTGCGCCATCGTGGATGACCACGACGTTGCGGACCTCGAGGTCGTGGGCGTCGCGGAACACCAGGCCGGGGTCGTCGCGGTGGTGCAGCTCGCAGTTGCGCACCACCACGCCCTCGAAGCCTTCGATGCTGATCGCCGGCTCGCCGTCGCTGACGATCCGCAGGCCCTCGATGATCTGGCCGTCCGCGCTGGCGACGACCGGTGGGCTGTCGCGCAGGCCGTCGACGCAGGGATCGACGGGGATGCCACCGGTGCTCGAGCCGCTGCTGACCTCACCGACCGTCGAGGTGCTGCCGTCGCCGGCGGTGCTCGAGGTCGCAGCGCCGCTCGGGTCGGTGCTCTCGCCCTCGGCCGTACCATCGGGCGGCACGCAGCGTCCGGCGTGCTCGCGCCGCGCGTGATCGCCATAGCGACGCTGCGATGCGCAGGCGTCGTCGCTGAAGCTGCACTCGCCCGAGGCTTCGCAGAACCCCGCGCGCCCGTCGAGGTGACACTGTGCGGCGTCGCTGCACGCGAACGTGCGGTGGCACGCGGGCAATGCCGCGAGGAGCACGATCGCGCCGGTTGCGCCCCATGCTCGATTCGAGTCGCGCACCACCGTGCGCGATCGTAGGCCCGCGGCGGCCGCGGCTGTCAAGCGGGCGAGTGCTACGCTCCATGGGGGTGGCCGAGGATCCGACGCAGACGCGACAGGTCGAGCCCCTGCCGGCGCAGCCGCGTATGGTCCACCTCGACGTGCAACTCGAGGGTGCACCGTCGCGACGTGTCGCCGTCACGGGTGACGCGCTGGTGATTGGTCGCAGCCGCGAGTCGGATCTGCAGCTCGACGTCGAAGGGGTGTCGCGCAAACACGCGCGCATCAGTCGGACCGGCGATCGTGGCTACAACCTGGTCGACCTCGGTGCCAAGAACGGCACATTCCTCAACGGCGAGCGCGTGGACGTGGCGATGCTGCACCACGGCGATCGCATCCAGATCGCGACCGCGGAGCTCGTCGTGCGCTTCGACGACGTTGCGGCCCCGGCGATGGCCGCACCGGCGCGTCCGGTCCATGCGACCCTGTCGGCCCGTGAGTGGGAGGTCGCCGAGGCCGTGGCCGAGGGCCTGACGAACGCCGAGATCGCTGCCCGCCTCGGCATCAGTCGCCGCACCGTCGCCACGCACCTGGAGCGGATCTTCGAGCGACTCGAGCTGCATTCTCGTGCCGCACTTGCCCACTGCGTGGCGCTCGAGCGCGGCCGCGGTTGATCCCACCGATGCCGGTGCATACGATCGTCGACGTGCCCGAGCTGGCCGACGACCGCGATCACGCGACGCCCGCCACGTCGCTGCGCACGCTCGGCAAGTTCACGCTGGTCGAGCAGATCGGCGAGGGTGGGATGGCGCGGCTGTACCTGGCGCGCTCCCGCGGCATCGGCGGCTTCGAGAAGTTGGTGGTGGTCAAGCAGGTGCTGCCGCGGCTCGCCGACGATGCCGAGTTCGTCGAGCGGTTCCTGCAGGAGGCGCGGCTCAGCGCTTCGCTCGACCACCCCAACATCGCCGCGGTCTACGAGGTCGGCAGCGATCCGTCGGGCTACTTCTATGCGATGGAGTACGTGCGGGGCCGCGACCTCTACAAGCTGCTGCGACGCGCCCGCGAGCTCGGGCATACGCTGCAGCTCGACGAGATCCTCGCGATCATCACGGCCCTGTGCGCCGGCCTGCACCACGCCCACATGCACGTCGGCGCCGACGGGCGGCCGCTCGGCATCGTGCACCGCGACATTTCGCCGTCGAACGTGTTGCTCGGCTTCGAGGGCGCGGTGAAGCTGGCCGACTTCGGGGTCGCGAAGGTTCGCAGCGCGCAGATCTCGACCGAGGCCGGCACCCTGCGCGGCAAGATCGCGTACATGTCCCCCGAGCAGTGCCGCGGGGAGCCGCTCGATCGTCGCAGCGACGTGTTCGCGGTGGGCGTGCTCCTGTGGGAGCTGTTGACCGGCCAGCGCATGCGTCGTGGCGACAGCGACATCGCGCTCGTGCGACAGATCGCCGATGACGAGCCGCCTTCGCCGCGGCCGCTGCGACCGGATCTCCCGGTCGAGCTGGAGACGATCGTCATGCGGGCGCTCGCCCGCGAGCCTTCGCGACGTCACGGCAGTGCGCAGGCGCTGCAGCACGAGCTCGAGGCGTTCGCAGACGCGGCCCACCTGGTCGCCGCGCCGCGCACGGTGGCAGCGCTGATGCAGTCGTTGTTCGCGGCCGAGATCGAGCGCGAGACCACCGACGCCGAGCATGCACGCACGGTCGCGCTGCGCCGCGAAGCCGCCGAGGCGACCCCCGCGACCGCGACCGTGCCACCGCCGCGGGCGGGCGTCGACGCGGCGTCGTCGGTGCCCACGCCGGCGCCGACGCGTCGCTGGGGCGCGGTGCTGGCGGGCGTCGCCATCGCGGGGCTCGCGG
This sequence comes from Deltaproteobacteria bacterium, assembly GCA_016709225.1. NCBI lineage: Bacteria > Pseudomonadati > Myxococcota > Myxococcia > Deltaproteobacteria bacterium. Next base: position 3,004,007 of record JADJEE010000012.1, read on the forward strand.
GGCTCGCGGTCACGCTCGCGATGCGGCCGTCGGTGGAGCAGGCCACCGACGACGACGCCACCGATCGCGAGCGCCCGGTGCCGACACCGGCCGCGGTGCCGCTGCCGGTGCCGAGCCCAGTGGTGGCTCCGGCAGCGCCCGAGCTGGCATCGACGACGCGCGCTCCCACGGCGGCCGCCGAGCCGAGCGTGTCGCCGGCGGCCGCGCGAGCGTCCCGCACGCCTGCACCGCGTCGGACCAAGCGCAAGCCCACGCCGGCCGCTGCGCCCGAGCGCACCATCGATCTCGATGCACCGCTGCCACCGGGCTCGGGCCGTCGATGAACTCGCGACGGGGGCTCGCGCTCTCATTGGCGCTCGCGTTGTCGTGGCCGACGCTCGCACGTGCCGAGCCCTCGAGCTCCGAGGCCGACACCGAGCTGCAGCGCGGACTCGCAGCGTATGCCGACGGCGAGTACGAGCAAGCGATCGCCCACTTCAAGCGATCGCACGCGCTGCGTGCCGATCCCAGCACGTTGTATGCGTGGGCGCAGGCCACTCGCAGCGTGGGCGACTGCGCGGCTGCGATCGATCTCTACCAGCGCTTCATCGATTCCGGCGCCGCGGGCGAGTCGCGCGAGGCGGCGGTGCAGAATCAACAGCGGTGTCGCGAGCAGCTTGCCGCCGAGCCCCGCGAGCCCGCGCCGCAGCCGGTCCCGCCGCCCGCGGTGACCTCGCCGCCTGCCGACACACCACCGCCCCAGCGGGTGCCCCGCGATCGCGTCGGGCCGGCGTTGCTGGGCAGCGGCGCCGCGCTGGTGGTGGTCGGCATCGCCCTCGTGATCGTCGGTGAGCAGCTGCGTCGTCGACAGCGCGCGACCCACGACTACGATCGCTTCGATCGGCTCGATGGCCCGATCGACGGCTTCTACGTCGGCGGCGGCGTCACGCTCGGCGTCGGTGCAGTGGTCGCGACCGTCGGTGGTGTCCGCCTGGCGCGTCGTCGCCGTGCCCGTCGGTGATGCGCTGGCCGGGTGTCGCGCGGTCGGCTGACACCGCGATGAAACTCGGCGTCTCGATCGGGTTCGCGGGGGGCTCTCGCGCTCTGTACGGGTCCCGAGGTGGGCCAGCTCGACGTCCGACCGTTGCTCGCGTCGGCTGTCATCGACAAACTCTGGGTGCAGGGGAACTCGATTGATGGCCGAGCTTCGAGCGTTCGAACGTATTGCTGCAGTCGCGTTGGTCGCGGTCGCGACCGGCTGCGCACAGGGTCCGCAGCCCGATCTCTCGGTGATCCTCCACGTCGAGTCGCCGCGCTTCTACTGCGACAAGACCACGGTGGTGCCGCTCGGCGACGCCGGGCACGACGGCTATCGCTTCGACTGCGCTGCGACCGGGACCTCGCTGCAGCTCGACTACGGCGATGGTGCGAGCTCCATGCGGTATATCGTGGCGATCACGGCCGACCTGCAGCCCGAGCGCGAGCTGTTGCTCGCCGCACAGCACGATCAGCTCGCCGCGCGTGGCTTGCCCGCGTGCGCCTCGGCGGCGGCGTTCGGCGATGCCGCAGGTGTGCAGAATCCGGTGCTGCGCATGGACGGCGAGCATCTCGCCCTCGGTGCGCATCCGCTCGAGCTGGCGTATCCCTGCGGCCACACCACGCTGGTGCTGGGGCTGCCGCTGCATCCGTGAGCGGCGCGCGCGGTCACGCGGGCTCGACGAAGGCCTGCTGCAGCGCGTCGGGGATCGCCGTCGGACGCCGCGTCGCGAGGTCGACGAAGGCCCACGTCGTGGACGCGCGCGCGAGCATGCGACCATCGTCGCCCACGATCTCCGTGCAGCGCACGCACGAGACCCGCTTCCACGGCTCGACCCATGTGGTCACGCGGACACGCTCGTCTCGGCGGGCCGGCTGCAGGTAGTCGACCTCGTGACGCCGCACGACCCAGATCGCGCCGAGTCGTCGATAGGCCGCATGGTCCCAGCCACGCGCGTCGGAGTGGGCCCGCGCGACCTCCAGCACCCATCGCACGTACACCAGGTTCGAGACGTGATCGAGCTCGTCGATGTCGTCGTCGGCGGGCACGACCTCGATCGTGTGACGATGGGGGCGGGGCACGGCCTCGATGCTGCCACGGGCGGTCGGCCTCAGGGCCCGTGGGCGTCGACCACCGCGAAGAGATCGCCCTGGTCGTAGAAGTCGACCGCGAGCAGGTTCACCGGGTGCTGCCACTGGGCGTCGCAGGCCTCGAGCCGTGCGCCGAGCACATCGCTCGCGTTCGCGGCCGCGGCGCTCGACGCGTCGGGGAGATCGAGCTCCGTGCTGATCCAGTGGTTCACCAAGTACAGCCCGACGCCGGGCGTGCCGCGGTTCATCGCGCACGAGAGCTCGTCGAGTGCGTGGAAGGTGTACGGCGTGTCCCAGACCGTGTCCCACGCGTGGTGCAACCACGGTGGCGGTGGGCCGCCGTTCTCGGCCGTCACCAGCACGCGCGTGCCGGCGTCGACCAGCTCGCCGAGGGTGGGGAAGCCCGTGCCGTCGAGCTCGATCAGCTTGCCTTCGTGGCCCGAGGCCTGCCAGTCGGCCTCGATCGCGCCGGCGCCGGCGGTGTCCTCGTAGATGATGACGATGACCTCGCGCGGGTGCTCGTCGAGGAACTCGCCGATCTCGGCGATCGCATCGAGGTGGGCGAGCTTCGCGAGCGAGCAGGGCCCGTGACACAGCCACGTGCCGCCCTCGTACTCGGTGACGTCGAGCAGCAACCCGCGGATGCCATCGTCGAGCTGGCGTCGCAGGCCGTGCTCCTGGTTGCGATTGAGGGCAGGGAAGCCATAGGCGGTCGCCGCGATCGAGTTGTGGGTGGCCGGCAGCAGGACCTCGTCGAGTCGTCGTGCGCAGGCGTCGACCCGCCCGTTGCACGCCAGCGCGCCGCCGGTGCTGTCGGCCGCGGTCGTATCGGTGCCCGGCGCCGCGGTCGAATCCGTGCTCGAGCTCGCCGCGCTCGAGGTGGCGGTGCTCGACGTGCCGGTGGTGCCAGACGTCGCGGCGCCACCGTCGGTGGCGCACGACGCCAGGGCCAGCGCGAACATCAGCAGGCGGTGCACGGGCTCCAGCGTAGCGCACGCCGTCACGGGTCGAGCGGGATCGGGGTCTCGAGCATCAGGACCTCGGCGTCGTCGTGGTAGAGCACGACCAGCACGCGCTCGCCCGCCGCGGCGGTGATCGGCAGGGTCTGCAGCGCGGTGGTGCACTCGGTGTCGGTCTGCAGGTCGTAGTAGCCCAGCTCGAAGCTGCCCGGTGACACCGACCACGGCAGCGCCACGCTGGTGGAGCCGACGTGCAGGCACGGCTGGCCGACCACCGCCAGCGCGCTCACCTGCGGGCCCTCGAGGTCGAACAGGTTGTAGGAGATGTGCAGCGTGGCCTGCGATGGATCGGCGTCGGCGATCTCGGTCTCGTCGAGCGTCTGCCATTGCAGCACCTCGTCGCGCGTGACGATGAGCGAGGCCTGCTCGCCCTCGGCGTCGAGCTCGCGGACCTCGAGGAAGATGCGATCGGGGCCGCTGACGTTGTCGAGCCGCCAGTTCGGCGTGTTCTGCGGCGCCTCACCGCTCGGCATCAGGACCATCTCGGGCCACTGCGAGAACGGATTGAGCGGCGCATCGAGGTAGTCGGAGACCTCGCCGAAGCCGATGTTCTCGGCGACGCGGACGGGCGCGCCGTCGACGTCGGCGACCCACGCATCGAAGCTCGCGTCGGGCACGGCATTGACGAAGCGTACGCGTGCGGCGGGTCCGAGCTCACCGTCGCCCGCGGTCGTGTCGCCGGCGCTCGCGCTGGCCGAGGCAGTCGCGCTGGCCGAGGCGGACGCGCTGCCCGAGGCGCTGGCGGTGCCCGAGGCGCTGGTCGTGCCGGTGTCGTCGGCGTCGGCGTCGTCGTCGCCGGGGCTGCATGCGACGAGCGTGACGAGCAGCGGCGCCGCGAGGTGCAGCGCTGCCAGGCGAAGGCTCAGGTGGGGCATGCCGTGGTGGTCCCGCGAGCGCCGGGTTTGATCACGGCGCGGCGGGTGCCTCGAGCGCGGGCGCCGGTGCGATCGCCCGTCAGCGCCCGACGGTCAGCACGCGGAACTCGATGCGGCGGTTCTTGGCCCGACCCCCCGCGATGGCGTTGGAATCGAGCGGCTCGTCGGGCCCGGCACCGCGGGTCTCGATGCGCGCGGCGTCGATGCCGTGCTCTACGAGGTAGCGCTTGACCGCATCGGCGCGCCGCTGCGACAGCTCCATGTTGTGCTCGCGGTTGCCGGTCGAGTCGGTGTGGCCGCTGACTTCGACGCGCACGGTCTTGAACCGCTCGAGCACCGAGACGGCCTTGTCGAGCACCTCGCGCGAGTTCTTGCGGATGGTGTCCTTGTCGACGTCGAAGAACACGCCCTCGAGCACTTCGAGATCGCCGAACTCGTCGGGCAGCGCGTCGGGGCAGCCGTCGCCGTCCTCGAAGCCGTTCTTGGTCTCTGGCTCGGTCGGGCAGCGATCGTCGGGATCGAGCACGCCGTCCTTGTCGGGATCGCGATCGGGGCAGCCATCGGGCGCGACGCCCTTCTCGTCGGGGCATGCGTCCTGTGGGTCGAGGAAGCCGTCGCCGTCGCGATCGCCGGGCTCGGGCGGGCAGCCGCTGGGCTTCTCGCCGGGCACGTCGGGGCACGCGTCGGTGTCATCGAACACGCCGTCGCCGTCGCGGTCGGTGGGCGGTGGCGTCACCACGGGCTCGGGCTTGCGATCGTGATCGCGCTTGCGCCCGAAGGTGAACGACAGCCCCAGCAGCGCCTCGACGGTGTTGGTCGCACCGTCGGCGACGCCGCGCCGTGCGGTGATGATGTCGCGGACGTCGAGCCGCAGCATCACGTAGCGGTTGAGGTAGAACTTCGCGCCCAGGCCCAGGTGCAGCGAGGCGTCGACGTCGTTGCCGACCGCCGCGCGCGAGCTCGCCACGCCGAGCGCACCGGCGCCGACGACCACGAATGGCGTCACGCTCCACAGCCCGAGCTGGCCGATGACGTGCCCGCGCACCGTCCACATGGTGGCGCGCTGGTCGTTGGCCTTGTTCGGCATCGCGCCGCCTTCGAGCTCGAAGCCGAGGAAGCGCAGCGGCAGGTAGGCCACGCGTCCGCCGACGTCGAGGCCGGCGCGGCGCAGCGGTGCGAAGCCCTGCCGCGGTAGATCGAGGGTGGCCTCGAACAGCTCGAGGTCGCGCGCCGGCAGGATCACGCCGCCGTAGACCCCGAGCTCGGCCATGTTGCGCTCGGGCGCCCAGCGATGGATCCACTTGCGATCGCGGCGCTTCGACAGCGGCTCGCGCTTGCGCGTCGTGGTCGTCGGCGCGGTGGTCTGGACCTCACCGCCGGCGGCCGGTGGGGTCGCGAGCGGGGCTTCGACGCTCGCGCTGGCGGAGCCGGACGCCGCATCGGAGGCGGCAGGGGCCGGCGCCCCGGCGCTCAGCGTCATGGCGATCAACACGGGCAGCTGCGGCATGACGATGTCGGGCAGCCTGCCACGTGGGAGCCCAGCGCCCCAAAGAACGGGCCGATTTCGAGGGGCCCCCACCCGAAGGCGGGGGCCATCACCGGCGCTACACCAGCGCGGCCGCGCGATCGGCAATCGCCTTGCCGACCTCGCTGCACTTGGCCGCGGCGGCCTCACCCGCGATGTCGTAGGTGAGCGGCTTGCCGGCCTGCAGCGTGGCCACCACGGCGGCCTCGATGGCGGTCGCGGCCTTGGTCAGGCGCTCGTCGTGCTTGCGGTGGCCGAGCCAGTCGAGGCCCTCCTTCACCGCGAGGATCATCGCGATCGGGTTCACCTTGTCCTTGCCGGCGTGCTTGGGCGCGCTGCCGTGGATGGGCTCGAACATGCCGTGCTCGCGGCCGACGTTGGCGCCCACCGCCATGCCCATGCCGCCCTGCAGCACACTGGCGAGGTCGGTCACGATGTCGCCGAACATGTTGGTCGTCACGCACACGTCGTAGTGCTCGGGCTGGCCCAGCAGCCACTGCGTGAAGGCGTCGACGATCGCGGTCTCCTTCTCGATCTCGGGGTACTCGGCGCCGATCTCGAAGAACACGTCGCGGAAGAACTGGCAGCCGTGCAGGACGTTGTCCTTCACGATCGCGGTCACGCGCTTCTTGCCGTCCTTGGGTGCGCCGTTGGGTCGCGCGCGGCACAGCTCGAACGCGTGGCGGATGATCTGCTCACTGGCGCGCCGCGTGATCACGCGGGTGTCGATCGCGACGTCGGTGCGACCGCCGGGCGACAGCTTGCCGCCGGTCTGGGCGTACATGCCCTCGGTGTTCTCGCGCAGGAACACGATGTCGACCTTGCCGGGCTCCCACACCTGCTTGTGCGCACCGTGGATGCGGTGGCGAACGCCCTGGTAGAGCTTCACCGGCCGCACGTTGGCGTAGAGGTTCAGGCGGATGCGGTTGCCGATCACCGGCGAGTAGCCGGCCATCTTGCCGTTCGCCATCAGCACCGGCCCACCCGAGCCCTTGGGGTCGGGCCAGCCCACCGCGCCGAGCAGGATCAGGTCGGCGGCCGCACAGGCCTCTTCGCTGCCCTCGGGCCAGTCACGGCTGCCGTGCTGCAGGTAGAACTGTCCGCCGCACGGGATCTCCTGGTTCTTCCACTCGATGCCGAGCTTGCGCGACACCGCATCGAGCACGCGCATGCCCTCACGCATGACTTCGGGGCCAGTACCATCGCCGGGGAGAGTGACGAGCTGAAACGCCATCGCCCCCTGGTGTACCGCGAAGCGAGCGGGGCCAGGGCGCGCGCGGGGCCCCGCGCGTGGTGAGGAACCCGACTTGCGAGGGATCGCGCAGCAACGGCCGCGTGCACGCGATTGCGCGCCGCCCGAGGCGGACGTGCACGGACCCGCGGCGGCAGGGCGCGCGCGCGTCGCTGACGGCGCATCACTCCCACAGCGAGGTCAGCTCGTCGTGGTGCGCGGCCGCGTCGTTGTAGCCGAGCTCGATCAGCTCGTTGACGTAGTTGGCCTCGAACAGCACGTAGCTGGCCAGGTCGCTCTCCGAGACCTCGTCGCTGGCGTTCACGACGTTGCGCAGCCAGCGGGCCATGACGCCCTTCTGCTCGCGGAGCCGCGTGCGACGGATGACGTCGAACGCGATCTCGCCGAGGTTGCGGCTCGGGCTGATGAGCACCACCTGCATCTCGAGGTAGGGCCGCGCGCGCCGACCCGTCATCTGCGCCGCCATGTTCTGCGCGAACTCGGGGCCGTAGAGCGCAGTGCCGGCGTGGACCATCTCGTTGGTGCGATGGATCCGCGCGAGGTCGGCCTCGAGCTTGTCGAGCATCAGCGCGTTCAACATCTTGCCGAGCATGAACACGGCGTTGGGATAGACGATGTTGCGTCGCTCGATGCGCGGCGTCTCCGGGGTCGGCGGGTTGTGGCGTAGGCCCACCACCAGCAGCCGCGTGGCACCCATGTGCATCGCGGGACGCACGGGCGTGTTCTGCCGCAGGCTGCCGTCGACGAACAGCGAGTTGCCGACCCGCACCGCCGGGAACAACACCGGAATCGCGGCCGATGCCAGCGCGTGGGCCGGCGTGATCGTGGTGTGCTGCACGACCTGACCGGGCACCGTGGGCCATTCGCTGCGATCGCCGTCGGCGGTCTGCACGAACACGGTGGTGATGCCGGTCTGCAGCTCGGTCGCGCTGCAGGCAAAGCCGTGCAGTGAGCCGTTGCGCAGGTTGGCCTGGATGCCCGCCCACGGGATCCGCGAGCGCACCACGTCCTCGATGTGCCGCGCGTCGATGAGGCCGCCCAGGGTTTGGCCGTGGTCGTCGCTCGGCAGGTTGCGGCCCAGCAGCACCTGCGGCAGCGATCGCATCTGTCGCCAGCCGAAGCGGTAGATGCGATCGAGATCGAGGTCGCTCCACACGCGCGCCAGCATGCGGCCCTGGGCGCGCGGTCGATCGGCGGTGGCGGCGAGGTAGGCCCCGTTGACGGCGCCCACGCTGCTGCCGGTGATGACGTGGAAGGGCCGTGCGAGGCGGAGTCGCTCACGAACGTAGCGGATCACGCCGACCTCGTAAGCCCCCCGTGCGCCGCCGCCCGAGAGCACCAACCCCACCCGCGGTTCGTCGTGGGGATGCGCGTCCGTGGCCTCGATGCCGCCCACTCAGAATCCGATGTCGTAGCACTGGCAGCCGCCGGTGCCGGCGGTGGCCTCGGTGCACGAGGCCGGCGGCACCGCGCTGCTCGGGCTCATCTTGATGTCCATGCCACCCGGCACGCGAGCGTCGTCGGCGGGGTACTGGTCGATCTTCGATTGGATGAGCGCGGTGTCCTCGAAGTTCGCCGCGATCTCGGTGGTGTCGGCGTTGGTCAAGAACGGCACCTCGACGTGCATCGTGCCGGTGACCGGGCCGCTGTCGATGGTGGTCGCGATCGAGAGCTCGACCAGCGGACCCCAGCTGCACTCGGCGCTGTCGAACTGCCCGAACGCGTCGGTCGGGCAGGTCGTCGGGGTGCTGCCGGCGTCGATGTACATCACCGCCCACGCGTTGCAGCGCGAGCCCAGGCACTCGTAGTAGTGCTTGTGCTTGAAGGCGCCCTTGTCGAGGCAGGGGTGGTAGCAGGGGTTGAGCGAGACCGGGATGTTCTCGCCCGACTTCACCTCCGACACCGTGCAGACCTTGCCGCGGTGGAACGGCACCTGCTTGTTCGTGAAGGTGGCCGGGGCCGGGGACTCGGTGCTGGTGGTGTCGACGACCTTGTCGACGCACTCGTTCAGGTCCGGGTCGCACTGCTGGCCGCGGCCGCACTGCTCGTCGCGGTCGCAGCCGCCCTGCGCGACCGGGGCGCAGGACACGGCCCCCGCCGAAATCCCCACGCACAGGCCCAACGCGGCGGTCAACAACGGAACACGGAGAATCGAGTCGGTGCGGCGCATGGCGGTCTCCTTCGAGCGGGCTTCCCAGCTTACCGGAAACCCGTCGACGACCGCCAGCAACGTGCATCCGCGGTCGGTGCACGTGCGCGACGGTGGGTGAAGGGTCGGCCACCCGTGCGCGCCTACGTCGCGCGAGGGTTCACCGCGCACGCGGCCCGAATCGGTGGCTCGCGCTCGCGTGCGGCGGCCGTACGAACCATACATGCCGGTCGCGTGGACCTGCGAGGACGAGGACGAGGCCGTCGGTGTCGAGCTTCTGCTCGAACGCGCCGGCGTCGCGGTCGCCGTGGAGCCGGAGGACGGCACGCTCGGCCGCTGGATCGTACGCGGCACCGAGCTCGAGCTCGAGCGCGCCGCAGCGCTGCAGGCCCGCATCGCACGTCACTTCGTGCGCCATGACGAGCGCGCGCTCCGCCAATCCCTCGACGCACGCGATCGGCTCACGCGGCACACCCTCTACGGCTGCGCGATCGCGGTCGCGTGGGTGCTGCTGGCCTTCGCGATGTAGCGCGCGTCGGCCCGCAGCGAGGGCGCGGCGCTCAGGCGCCGAGCTTCTGCGCGAGCTCGCCGTTGGCGTCCATCTCGCGCACGATGTCGCAGCCGCCGACGAACTCGCCGTCGATGTACAGCTGCGGGATCGTCGGCCAGTTGCTGTACTCCTTGATGCCGTCGCGGATGTTCGGATCCTGCAGCACGTTGACGGTGTGGAAGTCGACCTTGTGCTTCTTCAACACCTCGACGACCGCGCCCGAGAAGCCGCACTGCGGGAAGGTCTTGTTGCCCTTCATGAACAGCACGACGCGGTTGTTCTGGATCAGGTGGTCGAGGAACTTGCGGGTTTGCTCGTCGATCATGGCCTTGGCCTCTCGCAGCTCCAGGAGAAGCTGACGCAGCGTTAGATAGGCGAACGGCGGCGTCCGGGCAAGCCGCGCGCCCCCGCTTGGCGGCGGGGCCCAAGGTTTGCCAAGGTTCGGGCCGATGCCAGGGCAGCCGCGGGACATCCACACGATGCCGATCTCACGCCGACGCATGGGCGGGCTGTGTGCCGCCGCCGCGCTCGCCGGCTTGCTGCCGCGTCGCGCGGGCGCGCAGGCGGCGACCCCCAAGATCCTCGTGCTCGGCGACAGCATGATCGCCGGCGGCTTCGGTGTCTTCCTCGAGCGCGCGCTCGAGAAGGACTACGTGCTGCCGTGCCGGCGCGCGGGCAAGAGCAGCAGCGGTCTGTCGCGGCCCGACTTCTACGACTGGCCCGAGGCCGCCAAGGCCATCGTCGGCAAGTGGAAGCCCGACGCGAGCGTGGTGATGTTCGGTGGCAACGACGTGCAGGGGCTCTACATGGGCTCGGGCGAGTGGATCCGCTGGCAAGACGATGGCTGGGACGAGGAGTACGCGCGCCGCGTCGACGCGCTCGCCGATCTGCTCGCGCCCGACGGCGAGCGCCTCTTCTGGGTCGGCATGCCCGTGATGCGCCCCGAGAAATTCCACGAGCGCGTCAAGCGGGTGAACGTCATCTACCGCGCGCGCATGGCCGTGCGCCCGGGTGCGAAGTTCATCGATGCGTGGGAGCTGCTCGCCGACGAGAACGGTGCCTACGCCGATCGCATCGTGCCGCCCGGCGTGGTCGCGCCGGAGGGCAAGCCGGCGAAGAAGGTTCGCGTGCGCGCCGGCGACGGCATCCACCTCACGCCGGCGGGGGCGGAGATCCTGCGGGATCACGTGCTCGCGGTGCTCGAGGGCGAGCTGGGGATCGCCAAGCCCGGCGAAGCGGCGGGGTGATGATGGCGGCGGTGGGGCGCGAGGATCACGGGGGATCAGGCGGACCGGAAGGAACTCGAACGCCGCAACCGCGACGCTGGAACGGGATGTCCATTCCGTGCAACGAACGCACAGGGCGTTCAGCGGCGAGTTCCCGTGGCGAAGCCGCGGGAACTCGTCCGTTGCAACGGCTTGTTGGGCAGCGGACTTGGCTCCTCCGCAGACCTTGAGAGACCTTTCGTCACGTCTCCTCCCCGGAGATATCCCGAAGGTAGTACTCGTAATGCTCTTTACGAGAGAGCAGGAGAATCTGACCGCGCAGATCGAGGCCGTTCAAGAAGGCCGCCTGCTCGCGCAACTCCCCAAGTTGAGGGTTGTCGTACTTCTCAAACGCGACGTTGAGCGCCACTACAAGCGTACGATTGCGATTCAAGGGATGGCGCTTGAATCTCAGCATCTTGTAAGATACGCGCTCACTCGCGTTTCCGTCCAGTCGGCGACCATCGCTCGATTTGGCCACAGCGGTTTCGATCACGAACCCTGGTCTCGCTAGCAACTTGCGCATTTCCTCACCGAATTCGCGGCCCTCTGCGCTGCGCGAACCGGCGGTTTCTCCGGCCTGCGTCGGTGTTGGCTCAAACTCAAACTGAGCCAGAACCTTCTTCAGACGATCATCGCTTGTCATTGTTCGCTCCTGTGCATTACCGTGATGTGCCCGGCTGTCACTCGAAGAGCGTAACCTGTTGGGGCTTGCGACGTCCCTGATACGCCCGGGAGCGTTCGGTGAGTTCGCTTTCCCCGACGACGTATACGTACTCGGTGTTGCGAAGGTGGCTGACGGCCCCTACTTTCTCACCTGACGGGTTGTAGATGCCGATCTGCGCGCCTACATAGCGCTTGTAGTCGTGCTCCACCACGCGTACCTGTCCGCGCTGCCCCAGAATCGCTTCGGCAGTCGTCCGGTCGAGGTAGCCTTCATCGCTAAATGAGACAACAAGCCAGCGAGCCTTCACGCGCCGCACAAGCTCGGCGAATGCCGCGGTAAACTGTGGCTTAGAGTTGAACACACTCGTCCGCTCGCGACAGTCGACGCGCTTGCACGCTCTCCCGTACACCGCGGGCTTGTCCCAGAGGATCAACGTCTCCCAGATGTGGTAGTTGCCCAGGTACTTGTGCTGATTGTACGGCGGGTCCAGGTACGCAACGTCAACTTCACAAGATGCAACCGCGTCGACGAATTCAAGTGCATCCATCTGGTAGGCCTCGCCCTTTCCATGGTGAGCGCATGGAAGCACCTTCGGCAGCCTGAGCTCGAGGTCGTTGTACGCGCGTGGAGCCCAGCTCTTCAAGTACGCCATTTGGAGGCCCGTTGTGGAGTCTACTCGGTCGGCAGCCTCCATCAGGGAGACCAGTAGAACAGCCTCCAGTTCCGGATCCAGGCACTTGCGTGCAATCTCCTCACGAATCGCATCGATACGCGCGCCATTCTGCGGCTGAAAGAAGCGGCTCAGAATACAGAAGGTCTCTGTAAAGTAGCCGGGTCGTCCGGGGAGGAGGCTCAGTTCACGAAGCAGGCGCTCGGCATCTCGTTCAACGTGCTCACGGTCGGCTTGAACATAGCATCGGGCGAGCGTCGATGCGTAGGCATTGTGATCATTCGCTCGGACTTGGAACCCCGCGGCCTTGCAAGCGTGGCCCACTCGGGCCGTACCCGAGAACACGTCAAGCACGCTGCGCGCTCCCGGGAGCGACCGGAGGATCTCTAGCAACGCAGGGATGAGCGTGCGCTTCGAGCCGAGGTACTTGATCACGCGCGAACATCCTGCCGGGTTTCCGGCTCTCCGCGCAAGCGAAGAGAGCCGGGGTTGGCTAGAGTTGGCTGGATGCCGGCGTTGCGTGGCGCCGGCGCCCACCGTGCCCGCCCGTAAACAGCGGGAGCGTCCCGGTGCCGCCGGGACGGGACGCCGTCGCAGGTCGTGCGAGCGGAGAGGGAGGAGGCTTCGTGCCTGCACAGCCGAGAGCCTCCCGGCTCGATCAGAGCATCAAGGCTACGCCTCGACCTTTGTCGGAAGCATCTGCTCGATGGCCTCGATCTCCGCCAGACATTCGACGGCCGAACGCGGGCGATTGTTGCGGTCACGCTCCAGGCACCGATTGACTAGGCTTACCAGCCGCCGCTCCGACTCCACTACAGCCGGAAAGTCAATTTTTTCGGGCGACCGCTCCATAACCTGCGCGATCGCTGCTTCGGTCTGCTGTCCGGCGTACATCTCACGTCCAGAAATCGCATGGAATAATGCAGCCCCCGCACCATAGAGATCTGAGCGTTCATCAAGTGTAATGCCAAGAAGCTGCTCCATTGGGGCAGAGTGCTTGCTGCCGAGAAAGCCGCTCGCGGTAAACCCTGGAAGTCCTTGCACGGAGACGATGCCAAAGTCGCAAAGTTTGAGGTCCTCACCGTGCGCTGCCGTCTTGGAGATCATGATGTTGGACGCCTTCACGTCACGATGAAGCGCTCCATAGGCGTGTATCTCCACGAGCGCAGAGAAGAGTTGTTTCGCGAGCGAGAGGATGCGCAGGGGATCGCCGAGTCCGTTGCTCGGCGTAAGGTCCTTGAGCGTTGATCCCTCCACAAGCTCCATCACCATGAAACTGTGGTCGGGGCGACTTGGCGCTAGGACCAGATCGTATACCTTCGCAACGTTCAGATGGTCGATCTGCGTGGCTAGCTGGTACTCACGATCCACACGCAGGATCTCCGAACGACGAATCTCGAGCAGACGATAGATCTTGATTGCGACACGCTCGCCGGGAGCAAGGGCGACGCCCGGCGGGGCGGCGACGACAGCGGCCTCCCAGACCTCCGCAGAGTGTCCCGAGCCGAGCGGCCTGATCAAGCGATAGCAGTCGAGATCCCGACCGGCTCGGAGACCGCCAGCCTTTCGCAATTGGGGCGCGCCCGCCGACCGCGGGGAGCTGACAGCGATGCCATCGGGCGCCGGAATGGGTGGCTGCACTTGCAACGGCGCCGCGCGTGGTCCTGGCTTTGTTCCGACCGGGGGCGCCGGCGCGTCTGGACTGGGTTTTGAAACCTGCGACGAAGCAGCCGCCACGCCTTGCGGAGTCGGGCTCAGGATGACGAACTGCTTCGTGCCCTGAGTCTGGAGTACGCCCGCGTACGCGGCGTTTGCTTTGATGACGTCGAGCGCGCCTTCGATGCGCTCGATAGGGACTTGCATCTCAAACTGAAGAACGTTCTTGGCAATTGTATCGTCTGGGAACCTGTTCTGATTGTACTTGCGTAGAAAATCGCCGATGACAGAGGGTTGCAAGATCGCTTCGCGACGCGCTTCGAGGTCCTGTCCCGATTCCGTCGGTGCGACGAGCTTGCGCCCGAGTTCTGTCAATGCGATCTCGTCGCTGCGATAGGCGCCCTCCGTGAGTCCGTATGCCTCGGCGGCTCCGGTAATCGACCGAAACGCGGAGGATGACGGCGACCGATTCATCGCAAGCGCGACCTGCGTCGGCGTCGTGGCCTTGCCAGCGTACTGCTCCACAATCGCCTTAGGGACAGCCTCGGCCTCCTCAAGCGAGTGCCATGGAAGCCGCTTCTGCTTGACTACATTGCGCTTCTTGGATCCGCCGCCTGCATCTTCCTCGTCAGCATCGTCGTCGGTTGGCGGTGGCGTGTCCTGATCGCTCACCCCAAGATGCTATCACAACGCCCGAGGTCTGCGGACCGCTCCAGTGGAGTCTCAAGCAGCGCCGCGGCTAGGGAAGACTCGCGTTTCCGCGCGGCCTTGTCCGAATGGCCACCAGTCTCCGCCCCGCTGCCCAACTCTAATTCGGCAGACCTGCGTTTGTCGCCCCTCGTCGCGCCGTCCCGGTCTGTATAAACATGTGACGGTGCGCACGGCTGCTTCGAAGATGCCGTGGCGACTGGCGAATCTGGCGCGCCGCAACGCTCCGGGAGTCCTGTTAATCCAGCAAGCCGCTTCGCGAAGTTCTGCATGCTTGTCAGCCGGCCTCGCGACACTCGCGGTCAGGAGCGGTTGACCTGCGACCAGGGCATCCCCGACGAGATGCCGAAGCTCGCGCTCACCTCGTCGAATGACGACTGGCAGCTCACCGCGAGTGGGCTCGTGTTCCGTCCGGAGCAGGCGATCTGTGCCTGCGCCCGTGTCGGCGCCGATGGGGCGTCGCTCGACGTGTTGCTGCAACCGTGCGACATGCACCCGGCGGCGCCGCGCAAGGGCAGCTGCGGCTACGAGGTCGCGGTGCGCATCGCGGCCGACGACGGCATCACCCGCGTGCAGGGCTATCGGCGATGGGATCTCGCCGGCGATCCGCCGGTCGACGATGTGCTCGACCTCGGCGAGGTCGACGTGCGCTGAAGTGGCGCGGCCGCGGGCGCACGTCATCGACGGCATCGATCTGTCCAGGGAGTTTCGTCCGCTGCTGTGGCGGTGCTTCGACGCCGCGATGCGTGACTACAGCGGGGGGCTGCTGCTCTCCGAAGCCGCATGTCATGGCGCGCCTGCGCCCGTGGTGTAGCATCCGCCTCGCATGCGGCAGATCTGGATCACGAAAGCAGGTGCGCCCGAGGTGCTGCAGGTTCGCGAGGCGCCGGATCCCGAGGTCACGCCGGGCTGCGTGCGCGTGCGTGTGCGCGCGGCGGGCATCAACTTCGCCGACTTGATGGCGCGCGTGGGCCTGTATCCCGATGCGCCGCCGCTGCCGTGCGTGGTCGGCTACGAGGTCGCGGGTGTGATCGATGCGGTCGGTGCGGGCGTCACCGATCTCGCGATCGGCGATCGCGTGTTCGGCATGCCGCGCTTCGGCGGCTACACCGACACGCTGGTGATCCCCGCCGCGCAGACCTTTCACATCCCCGAGTCGATGGGCTTCGAGCAGGCCGCGGCGCTGCCGGTGGTGTACCTGACCGCGTACTACATGATGTTCTTCACCGGCAACCTGCGACCCGGCTCGCACGTGCTCGTGCACTCGGCAGCCGGTGGTGTGGGGCAGGCGGCGATCCAGCTGGCGAAGACCCGCGACTGCGTCGTGTACGGCACGGCGTCGGCGGGCAAGCACGCGTTCCTGCGCGAGCAGGGCTGCGATCATCCCATCGATGCCGCCGGTGATTGGTCGACCGCGGTGCGGCAGCTGGTCGGCGATCGCGGCCTCGACCTCGTGCTCGATGCCGTTGGCGGCCCCTCGTGGAAGCGCGGCTACGACCTGCTCGGGCCCGCCGGTCGGCTGGTGTGCTTCGGCATCTCCGGTGCCGCAGCGGGCAAGACCCGCAGCCTCGTGACCGCGATCGGCCAGCTGCTTCGCATCAAGAAGTACAGCCCCATCGATCTCATGAACGACAACCGCACCGTCGGCGGCTGCAACATGGGACACCTGTTCGACCGCCTCGATCTGCTGCGGCCGCAATTCGAAGCACTGCTCGAGCTGTATCGCGAGGGCAAGATCTCACCGCGCGTCGACAAGACCTTCGCGTTCGACGACGCCGCGGCGGCGCACCACTACCTGCACGACCGCAAGGCGATGGGCAAGGTGCTGCTGGTGCCGTGAAATCGCCGACGCCGGCCCGCCGCCAACGCGAGCAGGGCGAACGCGAGGGACGGACGCGCGCCACCGTCGGCCCGACACGCGCAACCACTGCCATCGTCGCCGGCCAGTCCACCCTCGGCGCCGGCCGCATCGCTCGCGCCACTACCGTCGTCACCGCCGGAGAGGCTACCCACGCCGTCGTCGGTGGTGCCGTCGGCATCGCCGGCGTCGCTCGATCCGCTCGCGTCGCCACCGCCCGAATCGCTGCCGCTCGGCCCGGCCCCGACCCTGCGATTGTTGGCCTGGAACGACGCCAGCATGTAGCCCGCGAAGTCGAAGCCGCCCGGTGACACGAAGTAGAGGTCGTAGCCGCTGCCCGTGCCGGTGGGCCACGCATGACCCACGCCCTGCATCGACACGCGCGTGATGCGTTCGCCGTCGTCGTCGGCGTAGACCTCGGCGGTGCCCTGCGGCATGGCGCCGGGCAATGTCGTGACGTCGAGCGGCGCGCTGGTGAGCCCGCCGTACAGCGCGGCGAACATCTCGGCGTGGATCCGCGCGTAGTCCTGGGCCACGGTGTAGTCCATCGTGCCGGCGATGACGACGACCTGTTGCGTCGCGAACGACGACGCGTGGGCACCGGCCAAGCTCGTGCAGCTCGCGCCTGCTTGCTCGGCGGTGGTGGTCACGAACGCGATCTGACTCTCACTGGTGCCGATGGCCGGGCCCGCAGCGATGCCGATGCCGGCGAACACGTCGGGCGCGAGGCAGCCCATCACCGCGGCCTCGCCGGCGCCCGAGGAGAGTCCGGCGAGGTAGACCTGATCGGGATCGATGTCGAGCTCCGGATCGGCGAGCAGCGCGTCGACCAAGGCGAGGAGGTCGTCGTCGTGACGGCTGCTGCGATCGTGGTTCGCACCGTAGTAGTCCCAGCACCCCGCGATCACGCCACCCATGGGCACCTCGGGCAGGGCGATCACCGTGCCGGTGGCCTCGGCGCTCGCGTCGAACGGGACTTGGTCACGCAGGTTGGCGCCGGTCTGCACGCAGCCGTGCAGGCCGATGAGGAGCGCGCGACCCTCACCGATGGGACTCGTCGAGCTGGGCGCGTAGACGTGCGTGGTCATGCCCGAGATCGGCGAGCTCGACCAGCTCCCGCTGGCGGCCGCGGTCGCGGGCATCAGCAACGCAGTGACGAGGCCGACACGAAGC